>JACPYS010000038.1 GCA_016195915.1 Betaproteobacteria bacterium
CCTGGATCGGAACTGTCGCACCGCTTCACGCTCCCGTTTGCTCAGATTCAGTTCGGTTTGGCGCATCGTCCGCATCCCTCGCTCAGTGGAGATGCGCCATGATAACATGTTCCGTAATTAACGTGTCACGATACTAGTACCTGCGCGCGGCCGTCTCGATCTGGTCGCGCGTCAGTCCGATATCGCGCAGGCCGCGATCGGAGAGGCGTTCGAGCTCGCCGATCGCGTGCCGTTCGGCAGCGCGCTCCGCGAACCTCTTGAGAATTACCGTGACACGCCCGCGCAGCCAGCGCCACACCGGGGGCCAGACGGCGATGCGCGAGCGCTCGTCCGCCGCGCCCGCATCCGTGCCGACCACCACCAGTCCATTGCCGGCGACGCTGTAGTGCATGCCGGGGAAAACCAGGGCGTCGCGCTCGCGGCCGGCTTCTGTAATCCAGACGCGGCCGTCGAGCACCTCGACGGTCGTGCCGCGCGCCATGGTCAGGCGAAGGAATTCGTTGGCGCTCAGGTTCAGGATCATGGGCGTTCTCCAGTGAGGCCAATTCTGCGGCACCGGAGCTGGGCAGAACAGATGCACCTGCCGTACACTGTGCCCATAACAGTTCTGCGGAGCCGGAACTGTACCTGCCGCGGCGCGCGGCAACTGTATCTGGCCCAGGTACGGCCAGGCTGCGAGGATGATGTCATGCTGGAATCCGCCCCCCTGTACCATCAGGTCGCCGAGCACATCAACGACCTGATCCGCTCCGGCACGCTGCGCAGCGGCGAGAAAGTGCCGTCGGTGCGCCGATTGTCCGATCAACAGCGCTGCAGCGTTTCCACGGTGTTGCAGGCCTACCAGCGGCTGGAAGACGTCGGCGTGATCGAAGCGCGGCCGCAGTCGGGCTACTACGTGCGCCGCCCCGCCACACCGGTGGCCGAGCCCGCGCCCTCCCGCCCGCCCCTGCGCGCGCAGACCGTAGAGATCAATGCGCTCGCCGATACGATGCTGGCTGCCGGCCAGGATCCGAAAATGATTTCCTTCGGCTCGGCCTGTCCGCAGGGCGAGCTGTTCCCTCTGGAGCGCCTGCGCCGCGCGCTATCATCGCGCGCGCGCCGCGACCGCGAGGCGCTCGGGCGCTACGGCCTGCCGCCGGGTTCCGAAGTCCTGCGGCGCGCGATCGCGCGGCGCTCGCTTGAATGGGGCTGCAGGATCGACTACCGCAACCTCATCACCACCGCGGGCTGCATGGAAGCGATCAATCTGTGCCTGCGCGCGGTGACGCAGCCCGGCGATACGGTGGCCCTGGAATCGCCCACCTACTACGGCTTCCTGCAGATCCTGCAGGCGCTCGGCCTGCGCGCGCTTGAAATTCCCACCGATCCGCGCACCGGCATCTCTCTGGGAGCATTGCAGGTCGGGCTCGACACGCAGCCGGTGAAAGCGGTGCTGATGATGCCGAACGTATCCAACCCGGTCGGCGCTACGCTTTCGGATGCGGCGAAGAAGCGCCTGGTGGCGATGCTCGCTGCGCGCGACATCCCGCTGATCGAAGACCACATCTACGCCGAGCTGAACTATGAGGGCGGCGCGCCGCGCGCCGCGAAGGCCTACGATCGCACCGGCAACGTGATGCTGTGCAGCTCGTTCTCCAAGACGCTCGCGCCCGGGCTCAAGTCCGGCTGGATCGAACCGGGGCGCTGGCGCGACCGGATCCGCACGCTGAAATTCGTCGCCAGCGGCGGCCACACCGAAATCGTCGAGCTGGTGCTCGCCGACCTGCTGGAGTCCGGCGGCTACGAGCGTTCGCTCCGGCAACTGCGCCGGCGGTGCGCGCAGCAGGTGGATGCCGCGCGCGCGGTCATCGCGGAGTCATTCCCGAAGGGGACCCGGGTGACGCGGCCGGCAGGCGGCTTCATCCTCTGGGTCGAGTTGCCCAAGGGCTGCGATTCGATCGTGTTGTTTGGAAAACTGCTCGATCGCGGCATCAGCATCGCGCCCGGACCCATGTTCTCGGCCTCGCAGCGCTACCGCAACTGCATGCGAATCAGCCTCGGTCAAGCCTGGAATGAGCGAGTCGAAAAGGCGCTGCGCGAGATCGGGCGTCTCGCGGTGTGACTGTCGCCCGGTGTCTCGCAGGCCCGAACCACGCGACGAGCAGATACGTTGCCTGTCGGTCAGCGAGCTGCCAGTCCCATACCTGACGCGCGAGCACGCCCGAGCCGCGACGAGACTTTTTCGCCGGCGAGTCGCGCCGCCGGAGGCAGATGGTGGCGGCGGCCAAGACTCCGAAACAACAGAGAGCTTTCGGCAAGAGCTGGGCGAGACAAATAGATAACCGCTGGCCGCTCCTTGCTATCCGCAAGGAAGAGGAATAGTTTTCAACCACCGTGGCGTAGCGCCACCGCACGTTGCAGGGGATGACGGTTCGCGCCGAATGACACTGGATCTCATTCTTCGGGTTTCGGCAATCGCGCTCTTGATCACGATCGCGGCCGGCTGCTTTCGTTTGATTTACTGGCTTGGTAGCGATTGGATAGCACCGCGCAAGACGGCTTTGTCCCTTGTCGTCGAGCCGTTTGAAATTGCATATGGGCAGAAAACGGACCGCGAGACGGGCCGGTATCTCGCAACGCAGTTCCGCAATCACTTGAAAAGGATCGACCAAGTATTGAACGCCGATCTCCGAAACGTCGCTTCGGCAGGTGTATTTCAGGTTGCGAGCATCTCGTCTCCCGCGATCGAGCTGAAGCCAGGACTTGGCTTGGAGGTAGACATAGACTTCAAGCCGTTCAATGTGGATTTCATAGGCGTCACGAAATTTCTCTACAAGACTTTTGATAGATCGCACCGACTCGAAACATCAATTCGGGTTGATGTCGACACACGGGTTCTGGCTCACCTGAAGAAGGCGGGTGCAGACGCCGCGATTGGCCCGTGGTGGATTCCGAAACTGTCGGACGAGACCAATGCGGCCAAAGTGCTGGCCTATGCATTTGCGCTTGACCTCTACAGCCCGCGAATCTCAGGGTTGAAGGGATTGGACGCCGCAGGGTTCGAGCGTTTTGTGGAGGCGATAGAGCTCTATCAGCAATACGTCAAGAGCTTGCATGAAAACGCAGGAAACCCCGACCTCTCGAAACTGAAGATGGCGCAATCGAAATTCAGCGACCTTGCAACGAAATACACCAGCACAAATCTTGTATTCCTCTATCTGGGGAGTACCTATGAACTCGATAAGGATTTGGCGAACGCGAAACTTTCCTTCAAGCATGCGCTAGATATTGATCCAGACGACCAATTTGCAAAGACGCAACTCTCGAATTTGGAGAAGGCAACTGTGCCAACTCCGGGCGCAACGGCTGCTTCTACCGGCCTGGAAAATATTCAGCGACAACATTCCATTCGGACGGCGTACAACTTCCCGCTTCCATTGGCAGATCGGGCCAGTCCGGTGCGAATCGCAATCCTGGCGACCGGAGTCAGCGATGCGCTTGCGGCAATTCTTGGGTCCAGAAGTATCTCGGAAAGCGTGGTTGGCGGGAATGATGCTGTGGATAGGAATGGCCATGGCACCCAAGTTGCGGCCCTTGTCGCCGCGTTGGCTCCGCGCGCCACCGTAATATCAATTAAGGTGATCGGAGATGACGGAGTTGGTCTTACAAGCAGCATTGCGGAAGGGATCGCGCGTGCGATGGACATGGGCGTGCACATCCTGCTCATACCGCTCGGCGGCGGAACAGAGAGCCAGGCGATTTCGCACGCGATTCAGGCCGCCAGAAAGAAGGGGGTCCTCATCATTTGCGCAGCGGGAAATGGTTCGACTGATCAACCAACGTTTCCGGCAAGCGCCGAAGGTGCAATCGCGGTTGGAGCAACGGACACAAGCGATAAGCTTGCGTCGTTTTCGAACTACGGGAAAAAGGTGCAGCTATTTGCCCCAGGTGTAGACATTCGAACGATGGGCCGGACGGGGACCGTGGAGGTATCGAGCGGAACGAGTTTTTCGGCAGCGATCGTGGCTGCGATTGCCGCCGTAATTTGGTCTGGACGGCCCGAACTTACGGCGCACGAACTTGGTGAGGTAATGATCAACAATGCGCAAACAGTCGCGACATCTGCAGGGGCTCCTGTTCGGCGCGTTGACGCTAGCAAGGCGGCAACATCGAAAGGCGCCACGACAGCGGCAAAATGATCGAAACCCTTTTCGCTTTCCGATTCACCGAATCCGGCGTAGCTTGGCGAATAACGATTCCCGATGCCAGGCCACGCCCTGGCCGGAACGCCAGGCCCTTTCGCAACGACGGTAGTGAACCGCGATGTACGCGGGTGGTTCCCATTTGACCTCGGCCCCCTACTCGGCCATGTGCCGCGCCTCGGTCCTCTTGAGGCAGAAGCTGAAGCCCGGGATTGGCCTTCGCAGCCCTTTCGATAGGAATTTTCCGTAGCGGCCCGACGCATACGCCACCGGAATTGCGAAGGCATAGAATCGACCGCGTGAACGGCACGCCCCGAGCCGCCGCAAGAGAAGGAAGACTCATGCTAAAGCCCTTGGCATCACGACTGCCTTCGCGGATGGCCGGCCTGATGGCGTGGGTGATCTGCGCAATCATGCCGATCGCGCCTGGCCCTGCGGCCGCCGTGGACGCCCCTATCGTCAGGTTTCTGAACGCCTCTCCGGAGACGGATGGAGCCATGGCGTACGTGGTCGGCACCGGCGCGGATCTTCTTCTGCCGTTTACCGGCCCTCAGGGTAGCGCTCTGGAGTTCTACCTGTCGCCCTTTCGCGGCGAGCACGGAGACGCTATCGCTGCCCGGCCATCCATTGCGGAGCTGCCCGGGGCGAGTGTGAAGGATCAGCGGCTCTCGTTCGCGGTGGACCGGCCCATCCTGACGCTGCATCTGAAGGTCCCCGCACTCCCCACGGCCAGCAAGTACAGCGGAACGCTGGTCGTCCTGCAGCAGGGAAAAGTGCAGCAGGCGAACCGCCTGGTGCTGAGCCGCGCACTGGCGCAACGCCCTGCGAGAGTGACAGTGGACGCGAGATCGATTACGGTTCACGATCAGATCGGGTCCGGCGACCCGGCTACGTTCAAACTGCTGGCGCGCAACGCCAGCGCGGAGTGGTCCGCGGATGGCATCTTCCTTCGGCTCCTGGATATAACGGCCCCGGCGGGCGCAAACTTCGATCCCGCGCGCAATCTGAAGCTCACTTGGAACGGACAGATGGGGGCGGACGACCTATGGCGCTCGCCGCCCGCCGAAAGCACCGGGCGGTCCATCGCCCCGAACCAACAGGCGGAAATAGGCGGAGAGTTGGTCGACCTCGCGCCGGGGGAATACACGGTGAAGCTCGGGTTGGGTGCTGCCAATGCGATGGTCGACAGCGAGCAGCCGATTACGTTGAAGCTCTACGTGAAGCATGCAGTTTGGCTTCCGCTTGCCCTGCTGCTCCTTGCCATCGTGATCTCCTACGTGGCCACGAAGGGCCTGGAAACCCAGCGCAGGCGCGTGTCGCAGCTGAAACAGGTTGCCAGCCTCAGGCCAGGCTGGCTGCGGGAGGAGCCCGTGCCGCTGCCCACCATTGCCGCGAGTGCCATCCTCCGGCAGGTGGAAGACCGCAACCGGAAATGGTCCGACGCGCTTTTCGGCCAGGACGTGACCAGCGCGCGCATCGCGGAGGCCGAGTTGCTGATTAGGATCCTGGATCGCGTACGCGGGATCCGGTCGCGCATAAAGTCATCAGCCTGGAACGCGCTGGTCCGGAATCGGGCCAACAAACGCCTGGACGCCATCACCGGCTCGCTCAATCCCGGTTCCGTGGAAGAGAATAGTGCCAGGCAGATCGAGGCCGAGCTCGCTAAACTGGAGCAATGGTTCGATGCCAGGCAGCTCGATGAGCTGTATTGGCTCACCCTCAAGAGCGACATGGAGGGCCTGAAGGCGCGGGTCAGGCCGGAAACGTTCAATGAGCACGCGGATCTCGTCAAGGAACTCCACGACGAGATTTCCGCGGCGCTATTGAAAGCCCCGACGGGAGATCCGCTCTACCAGGTGGAAGAAACCTATGCCGAGCTGAAGATCCTCTGTGAGCGCAATGAGAATGCCGATGGCGAGGCCCTGAAAAGACTGGGCGACCTGCTGAAGACAAACCGGCAAATGGGCATCGAGAAGTTCTTCCACGCCGCGGACGGCATCGCATGGTCGAGACTGCAAACGGCCGACTTCAGGTTCATCGCTCCCGCGAGAAACGAGGTGGAGCCGCCGCAAGCCTACCAGCTGATCCAGTTCGAGATCGAGCCTGCGGACCGCCGGCTCGGCAACAACTACCTGTTCAAGCACAAGATCGAATACATCTGGTCGCTCGACTTCAACCAGGATGGTGGACAAAGGAAGCCGCTGACGCAGCGCAGAACCAATGTGCCGCGCATCGTGCAGTATGTGCCGCGTCCAGGCGAGCTTTACGTCTCGGTCACGCTGCGTTACAACGACGAGCAGTCGCAGAAGTCCATCGAGCTCGGACCGTTGCGCATACAAAGTTCCAGCGAATACGGGTTATTGAGCGCCTTCCGCTTCAACGAAATCACCTCGCTCGGCATTTCCACGGTCTTCGCCGTCGTCTCGGGTCTGGCCACCTTCTACTTCGGCAAGCCGGCCTTCGGCAGCGTCGGCGATTACATTACGCTATTCATTTGGGGCGCCGGGGTCGATCAGACGAAGAACTTCATCCAGCATCTTGAACGGGTCTCGGGACCGGGCTGATCCGCCCTCAGCCCTCGCTTCCACGGTATCGGCGAGGTGCGGATGACGCACGCCCCGGCCGCCGAGACCGTGATGCAGGCTGAGAACGCATAGGCTTCACCCGCAGGATAGAAAGCCACGGCTCGCGCGAGGCATTGCTTGCTGAAGTCCGGCGAAAAACGTGGTCGAGGAAAATCGTTTGGCGACCAGCGTCTTCACGCGTCCGTGTCTTTCCCCAGTGCTCCGGAAGCGGGCCATGGCGTTGGGGAATCCGACATTTCCCTATCCGATCGGGCTCGCTTCAACGTAGCGCATCTCGTTGCCGATCCGGTAGCCTTTGACCTCGACTTCGTTGCCCGCCAGCTGCAGCGTTTGCGCATCGGAGAACGGATTGCCGCCCAGGCGCACCAGGACGAGCCGTTCACCGGCAGAGGTTTCGAGCACGACGCCTTCGTGTTCACTGCCGGTGCCCTTACGCACCCGTTGCTGCGTGGCGCGTCCGCGCACGCAGATCAAGGCTCGCGTCGGCTCGCTCATGGCGCCTCAACTGCTGTGTACGACCGAAGTGCGCAGCACGTTGCCCTGCGCATCGGTTTCGACCTTGACCAGGCGGATACGCTTGTGAGCGTCGAACATGCGCCTACCGCTCCAGTAGTACTCGAACGACTGTCGATTGCCAATCCTTCCCGAAGCGGCGGCGACAGCGCGCGCGGGGGCCCCGCGCGTTGCGGCCGCCTGCGCGCCCGGAAACCGGGTTTCCAGCTTTTCGACGCGCACTGCTTCCGCGCGCATGCCGAGTCCTTCCGCGTCCGCCGCCAGCAATTGCTTCGCGGTTTCGAAGAGCCGGGCCGCGCGACCGAGCGCCTCGCCTTTCGCCGCCGAACGTGTCGGCAATATTCCGCGCATCTGTGCCGCCATCTGCGCGCGCACCACGCGACGTTGGTGCCGTTCCTGGAGTGCAAGCGGCGACGGGCGGGCGGCTACAGCCGCGGCCGTTCCGCCGGCGGCTGCCAGTGCAGGACCCGGCGCCGCCGCGACGGGATGAATGGAAGGATCAGCGAGCAGCACGTACTCGACCAGCGTTTTTTCGTCGGCGAGGTCTGGAACCTGGCCTTGCTGATTGAGCCAGCAGATGTAATCCTGTTTCGACTCCAGGAACGCCCGTCCGAGCGACGCGCCGCCGAGCGCGCCCTTGAGATAGCTGGCGACGATCCAGTCGGCACACATCATCTGATCCGCTCCGACCCAGGCGATCATGGTCGAGCCCGCGAAACCCAGAGCGCCCTGGCGGAGATAAGTGCTCGCGATCGGCCATTCCCCAGGCAGGCTGGCGGCCGGATCGTTGGGCGAATAGACCTGCGCGCCGTAGCAGCACATGGCCGCGGCAAGCATCTGCGCCTTGACCTCGGGCTTCAGCGTACCGCTGAACAGGGCATCCGGATAGGAGTTGCCCTTTTGGCCGTAGAACTTTGGATCGAGCTGTGCACCATGACACTTGATCATGTGCAACTTCGAGCCGAGACGCGTGCGCGCATCCGCCGAGGCATCGCCCGCCGGTGGCGAAACCAGGAGTTGCGACGGCGCCTCGCCGATGTACTCCACACACTTGAGTGCGGCGCCCTTCCACGCATCGCAACAGATAACGTACCCATCGGCGAATGCGTTCCTGGTCTGCGAAGACCAGTTTGTGGCCGTCTCCATGTAGTCGAGCAGCCAGGAGGGATCGGTGGCGGACGGCATATCCGGGATACGGCCGACGACGCGATCGGGCACGAGGTAGGAACTGCGCTGCAGCTTGCGAAACGCTCCGGAACAGGCGTAAGGGTTGTCGGTCGGCACGATCTTGTCGTCGTCGCCGTCGGGTGAAAACGACGGATTGTCGACGATGAAATAGGGAACGACATCCTGCGAGCCGAACAAGACGAGATATTCGGGCGCCAAACGCGTCCAGAGTCGATCGATCGCGGTTTTCATCTTCTCGGCCGTGGCGGCTCCCTTGAGCGCGGCCACACCGAGCTTCTTCATCGCCACCGCATCGTCGAGCGCAACATGAACGGTCTTGATGCCTCGCGCGGCGTCCGCGGCGACCCAGCGCTTCACGGCAGCATCGATCTGTTTGAGCGCCGCCCCATCGTACTTGCGCTCCAAGTTGCGCCGCACCGTCACACTGAGTTTCACGCTTTGCATGTTGCCTCCCGCTCGTAGCGCTGGCCACAGCCTACCCCAAAATCACCCGAGAGGTGCGGTGACAAGCAGTGTCCGACAACGCAAGCATGGGAGGGAGCCTCTTGACGTGCATTCCCCCGGTGCCGCATCCTGAACGCGCAGCACCGATAACTACAGGGAGAAGACGATGACTGATCGACGTCGCGTCATCGGCATGCCGGTCGCCGGCACGATCCGCATCCGCAAGGTGCAGATCAGGACGCTGTAATTCCGGGAGTCCGCAGTGAGAGCGTCGCTATGAGCGCGCCTCGTCGGACGCGCCATGCCCTTGCCCGTCAGATTCATTGCCATAGCGCTGCTTGCCCTGGCGCTCGCTGCCTGCGCCTTGCAGGACGGCCTGATCTTCTTTCGCCAGCCTCCCGCCGGCGTGCCACAGCTCAAATCGCCTGCCGTGCTCCAGGAAGTCGCCCTGCTGGCGGCCGACGGCACCAGGCTCTACGGCTGGATCGCGCGCCATGCGCAAGGCCGAGCACCGCTTGTCATCTACTTCGGCGGGAACGCCGAAGAGATTTCATGGTTCGTCGGGGAGTCCGGGCGATTGAACGGCTGGTCGATGCTCGCCGTCAACTATCGCGGCTATGGCCGCAGCGAAGGCGAACCCGGGGAGAAGGCCCTTTTCGCGGATGCGCTCACCGTATATGACCATTGCATTGCGCGGCCGGACGTGGATCCGGGTCGAATCGTACTCATGGGGCGCAGCCTTGGAAGCAGTGTCGCGGTACACCTTGCCTCGCATCGCCCGGTTGCGGGCGTGGTGCTGGTCGCTCCGTTCGACAGCCTGGTCGAGGTAGGTGCGAGTCTTTATCCGTTTCTCCCGATGCGCTCGATACTGAGGCATCGTTTCGACTCGCTCTCAGTTGCGCCGTCGGTCAAGGCGCCGGCCTTGATGATCGCTGGCGAGCGCGACACGATCGTTCCCGCCCGCCATGCCAAGCGGATCTACGAGGCCTGGGGCGGGCCGCGCGAGTGGCTCGAGGTGCCCGAGGCAGGCCATAACGACCTCGAGGCGCATGCCGCGTATTGGACCGCGATCAGGCGCTTTCTCGACACGCTCGCACGCAAGGCAGGCGATTGAATTTGCCTGCCGCTCAGCGAGCCGCCACGCTCGCCGACTGCGCCTCGCGCGCCTTGACGAGGTCGAGCGCGACGTCGACGATCATGTCCTCCTGCCCGCCCACCATGCGGCGGCGGCCGAGTTCGGCCAGGATGTCGAAAGTCGGGATGCCGTATTTTTCCGAGGCGGTCTCCGCGTGCCGCAGAAAACTGGAGTACACGCCGGCGTAACCGATCGCGAGCGTCTCGCGGTCCACGCGCACCGGCCGGTCCTGCAGCGGGCGAACCAGATCGTCCGCCGCATCCATCAGTTTCTTGAGCTCGCAACCGTGGTTGATGCCCATGCGCTCGAGCACGGCGACCAGCACTTCCAGCGGCGTATTGCCCGCGCCCGCCCCCATCCCCGCCAACGCGGCGTCGATGCGATAGACGCCCTCCTGCCATGCGATCACTGAATTCGCCACCCCGAGAGACAGATTGTGGTGGCAGTGAATCCCCACCTGCGTCTCCGGCCTGAGCGCCTGGCGCAACGCCCGGACCTTGTCGCGCGCCTCGTCCATGAGTAACGCGCCTCCCGAGTCCGTGACATAAACGCAGTGCGCGCCGTAGGACTCCATCAGCAGCGCCTGCTTCGCAAGATCGGCGGGCGCGATCATGTGCGCCATCATCAGAAAACCCACCGTGTCCATGCCGAGCTTGCGCGCGTACTCCATGTGTTGCCTCGAGATGTCCGCTTCGGTGCAGTGGGTCGCGATCCGCACCGTGCGCGCACCGGCTTTGTACGCCTGCTCGAGATCGTGAACGGTGGCGATGCCGGGAATCAGGAGCGTCGCCACCTGCGCGTGCTTCACCACCCCTGCGACGGCCTCGATCCATTCGAGATCGGTGTGCAGACCGAAACCATAGTTGAAACTCGAACCGGCCAGGCCGTCGCCGTGCGAGATTTCGATCGAATCGACCCGGGCCTCGTCCAGCGCCTTGGCGATTGCCGTGACCTGGGGCAGCGTGTACTGGTGGCGGCGCGGATGCATGCCGTCGCGCAGAGTCACGTCCGAGATGAAGACCTTTTTCGATTTGTCCATGATTATTCCTTGCGGCGAGCCGCCGAATCAGGCCGCGAGCGCGAACTTGCTGACGACGAGTTGTTCCGCCGTGGCGAGCGCAGCCGAGGTCATGATGTCGAGATTGCCGGCGTAATTCGGCAGGTAATGCCCCGCGCCTTCGACTTCGAGGAACACCACCACCTTGAGTCCGTGACGCTTGCCGATGCCCGGAATGTTCATCGGCCGGTCGGCCGGAAGTTTCTCGAATTGCACGCGCTGCTTCAGCCGGTAACCGGGCACGTAGCTCGCGACCTGCGCGACCATCTCGTCGATCGACTTGCGAATGGCGGCTTCGTCGGCCCCCTGTTCCGCGAGGCAGTACACCGTGTCGCGCATGATGAGCGGCGGTTCGGCCGGATTCAGGATGATGATCGCCTTGCCCCGCGCCGCGCCGCCGAGCTTGACGATCGCGCGGGAGGTGGTCTCGGTGAATTCGTCGATGTTGGCGCGTGTGCCGGGTCCGGCGGATTTGCTGGCGATCGACGCAACGATCTCGGCGTAATGCACCTTGGCCATACGCGAGACTGCGTAGACCATGGGAATGGTCGCCTGCCCGCCGCAGGTGACCATGTTGATGTTCGGGCTGTCGAGGTGCTCCTCCAGATTCACCACCGGGATGACATAAGGGCCGATGGCTGCCGGTGTCAGGTCGATGACTTGCACGCCGTACTTTTGCAACACCGCGTTGTGGTGCGCATGAGCGCCGGCCGAGGTGGCATCGAACGCGATCCGGATGTCCCTGAAGTTCGGCAGCTTGACGAGGCCTTCCACCCCCTCGCTCGTCGCCGGCACGCCCAGGCGCCGCGCCCTTGCCAGTCCATCGGAGTCCGGATCGATGCCGACCATCGCGCCCATCGACAGGTGCTTCGATTTGCGCATCACCTTGATCATCAGATCGGTGCCGATGTTGCCCGAACCGATGACGGCAACGGGAACGCGGTGGCCCTCTGTCATGGCTTGCTCCTGCGGGGGAAGCGAGGGGTAAAGTTTACCCGCAATACGGCCCGCGTGAAGCCCATCCGGTCAGTTGACGCCGCGTCATTTCCGTTTGCGGCGAAGTTCCTCCCACTGCTCATCGGTCCACGACAGCAGATCCTCGGCACCTGAAGTTCGCAGGTGCGCGCCGCCGTCGATCACGATCATTTCGCCAGTGATATAGGCGGCCTGGTCGGACACAAGATACGACGCGAGATTCGCCAGTTCGGCGTGTTCGCCTACGCGACCCAGGGGAATACGCTGCGCCGGCCCACCAACACCGTCACGCTCGCCGGGAAGCAGGCGCGCCGATGCGCCCGGCGTCGGAAACAGACCGGGTGCGATGGCCACGAGCCGGATTCCCTTCGACCCCCACTCGACCGCAAGACTGCGCGTCATCGCGAGCAGCCCGGTCTTGGCGATCGCCGACGGTACCGTGTATGCCCTGCCGGTGATCGTGGTCGGACTGAGAATGCTGAGAACCGCCCCCTTGGCACCTGCCGCCATCCATCGCCTCCCCGCTGAGATCGTGCAATAGACCGCCCCGTGGAGCGTCGTAGAGAGAACGGCATCGACGGCACGGTGCGAGAGATTCTCCGTTTTGGCGAGAAAGGTTCCCGCGGCGTTGTTGACGAGGACAGCGAGCGGACCGCTGCGCCAGATCTCGTCCATCATCGCCTCGACGCGCCCGGCGTCCCGTACGTCGCATTGGATCGGGGTGACCTTCCCGCCGGTCCTCTCACCGATGCGCCGGGCAGTTTCTTCCAGGACTGCCAACCTGCGCCCGCAAATCACGAGTTCCGCGCCAAGCTCGACAAACCGTTCGCCCATGGCTGCGCCCAGGCCGGTACCTCCGCCCGTTACAAGGATCTTCTTTCCGGCCAACAATCCAGCTTGAAAAATGTTAAGCCTCCACGTGCGAACGTTGCGATCGGAGTTGCCTGGCCAGCAGTGTAGTCGTGGCCGGTGAAATCCGCAGCCCTGTTTCTGGTAGCGAACCAGAACACTGCACCACGCCTAAAGCCCTTATCATCATTCCGACGCAAACTTTGGAACCGTACACGACGTCGGTGTTCGGAGACGCAGGGGAGTTGCCAGCATGGAGCTTGGCTTACAGGGAAAACGGGCAATCGTGATTGGCGGCAGCCGAGGCATCGGCAAGGCCATTGCGCGGGAGTTGGCGCGCGAAGGCGTGGACCTGGCGCTGGTGGCCCGCTCGCGGGAGCAGCTCGAGATGACAGCGCAGGAGTTGAGAGCCGAGACCGGGCGCCGCGCAATCCCGCTCGTGGCCGATGTAACCAGCAAGGAGCAGGTCGATCGCATGGCGGCTCAAGCGGCGGAGCAGCTCGGCGGCCTGCACATCCTCGTCAACAGCGGCTCGATGCCAGGCGGCAAGGCCACCAGACCGATCGACACCATCGTCGACGAGGAATTCCTGGACGACTTCAACGTGAAATACATGGGAGCATTGCGCTGCGCTCGCGCCGCCATTCCGCATTTGATCAAGCAGGGTTGGGGCCGCATCATCAATATCAGCGGCACCAACGCGCGCGTCGCCGGCAATCTGAGCGGCGGAGCGCGCAACGTGGCCCTCGCGCACTTCACCAGAACGCTGGCGACGCAATTTGGCCGCCATGGAATCACGGTCAATTGTATTTACCCTGGCTCGACCCGGACCGAGCGAACCCCGCGCCTGTTGGCCGCCCGCGCGTCGGAGTTGGGCATTACGCCGGAGGAAGTCGAGCGGCGTGACTATGCGCTCGACTCGCCACGCGGCAACGCCATTGGGCGCATGGTGGACGCGGCGGAAATTGCTCATCTCGCGGTATTCCTGGCTTCCGACAACGCAAGCGCTGTCACCGGTCAGGTTGTCGTGGCGGATGGCGGTGCTGGTAAAGCGGTGTACTACTAATCAGGAGCGGTGCGATGACAATCGAAATGCGCGCAGTTGATCATCCCTCGGTGTGGCGCGGACTCGACATGGCGCGCCGTGAGGATTGGATCGTGCGGCTCGACGATGCCGACTGCCTCGAACTCGATGCGGCGCTGGCACAGACCAAGGCGCGCGGCGTCGGCATGCCCGCTCTTTCGAGAAAGGACTTTCCGATCCCGGGCGTGGCGCGCAAGCTCGCCGGCGTGCTGACCGAGCTCGAGGACGGGCGCGGATTTGCGTTGTTGCGTGGCCTGCCGGTTGAACGATATTCGAAGGCCGACGCTGCGCTCATCTACTGGGGCATCGGCGCGCATTTCGGTCCCGCCTTTGCGCAAAACGCGCAGGGCGACATGCTGGGCCATGTGCGCGACCTCGGCGCCGACTGGCGCTCGGACATGAAAGCGCGCGGTTACCAGACGCGGCTGCGCCTGCCGTTCCACAATGATTCGACCGATGTGGTCGGCCTGTTGTGCCTGCATCGCGCGAAGGCGGGCGGCAGTTCGCTCATCGTCAGCTCGACCGCGGTGCACAACGAAGTGCTCGCCCGACGCCCGGACATGGCTCGCGTACTGTGCGAGCCGTTTTGCGTCGACCGCCGCGGCGAGGAGTCAGCGGGCCAGAAACCCTATTACGTCACGCCCTGCTTCAACTGGTTCCAGGGCCGCATGTTCATCCGCTACAACCGCACCTACATCGACTCGGCGCAGCGCTTTGCCGAAGTGCCGCGCCTCACGGAGCTGCAACGCGAGGCGCTCGATATGATGGATGAGTTGTGCGACGACCCCGCTTTCCACCTCGACATGCCGTTCGAACCCGGCGACATGCAGTTCGTCTGCAATTACGCAATCCTGCATTCGCGAACCGATTACGAGGATTATTCCGATCCCGAACGCAAGCGGCATTTGCTGCGCCTCTGGCTGCGTACCCCGGTATTCGCGGAACTGCCGCCCGCCTTCGCCGACCGCAACGCCGACATGCTGGCGTGGCAATCGAACCCCAAGGTGCCCGTATTCGACGTGAGCGAGATCGTCGCCGAACTCGCGCATTGAGGCATCTCTGAGAAATGTCGTCCCCGCGAACGTGGGGACCCAGCAGCGCTTTGAAGACCATGGGTTCCCGCTTGCGCGGGAACGACGAAACGCGGTTTGCCTAGTCACGCGACGTCAAATCGCTCCATAGCGCGTCCGCGCCGCGCGCGGCGACGCGCCGGCCGAGCCACGCTGCCCAATGCGAATCGGCGCCGAACTCCGCGCGCCAGGACCACAGCCTGCGTGTCGAGTATTGCAGCGGGTACTCGCGCGTGAATCCCATCGCCCCGTGCGCCTGGTGTGCGAGATTGGCCGCCGCCCCTGCCGCTTCGCCGCACACGATCTTTGCCGCCGCGATCTCGAAGGACGCATCGCCTCGATCCATTGCGCGAAACGCCATCTTCGCGGCCATCGCGGCGGCAGCGGCGTGTCCGGCGAGCACGGCAAGCGCCTGCTGCATCGCCTGAAAAGCCGCGAGCGGCCGGCCGAACTGGCGGCGCTCCAGCACGTATCGCACGCTCAGCTCGAGTGCGCGGTCCACCGCGCCGGCCATCTGTGCTGCGCGCGCGAGCGCGCCGAGCATGAACGCGTCCTCGCCCTGCAATGGGGCTGCGGCCAACACCGTGGCGCCCTGCCACTCAAGCGTGTCGCGCGGCTCACCGGCGAGATTCGATTCCCGGCTAAGCGTAGCCTGATCTCGCGCAACGAGCATCATCATCGCCGATTCGCCCTGCGCCACAGCGACGCAATGCGGCGCCAGGTCTCCCCAGGAAACGCCCCTCGCGATTCCATCCAGGCGCCAGACGCCGTGGTTTTGCGTCGCGCGCGGCCGCTCGCCTTCACGCACAGCCGCGAGCGCAAGCGGCCCGGCCGGAACGTCGAGCCCGGCTCGCGCAAGCAGCCAGGCGCCGATCATCGTCTCCGCCAGCGGCAAGGGAAGCGCATGACGCCCCGCCGCAAACAGCACGGTATGCGCATCGTTCCAGCTGCCACCGGCACCAGCCTTCGACTCAGGCAGCTGCGGGCGTGCCAGTCCCGCCTCCTCCACTGCTTGCCACATCGTTTCCGGCCAAACACCGCCTTCGGCTGCTTCAATCGCGTCGCGCGTCGCAAGGTCCGCAAACAGCAGCTCGCAGGAATCGCGCAGGAGGTCGTCGTCGCTCGTCATCGCAATCCCAGTCCGCGCGCGATGATGCCGCGGATCACTTCGCGCGCACCACCCCGGATCGTGAACGAAGGCGCGTTCGACAGGGTCCAGGCCTGCGCGCGCTCGAGTTCGCTGCCTGTGCCCGCTCGCGGCTCGATGCCAAGCGTCTCATGCACCCGTTCCGAGATCGATTGCTCGTAGTGGGTTCCGACGTCCTTCACCAAAGCCGCCTCGAGCGCCGGGTCCCTTCCGTCCTGCAGCATCGAGGCGACTGAAAGAGACAGGTTGCGCAGCACGCTCTTGCGAGCGACGAGCCGCCCGATCGTCGCTGCGGTGTGCTCCGCCGGTTCGCTTCCGGTGTGACGCACGAATTCCTGCAGCAGGCGGGTCGCGGAAAGATAACGGTCGGGGCCGCTGCGCTCGTAGGCGAGTTCGCTCGTCACCTGCTTCCATCCGTCGCCCTCGCGCCCCACCAGGTTCTGCTCGGGAACGAAACAGCCATCGAAGTGCACTTCATTGAAATGCTGGACACCGGAAATATCCGGAATCGGGCGCACCGAGACTCCGGGCGCACGCAGATCGACGATGAGTTGCGACAGGCCTGCGTGCTTGCCTTCCAGCGTGGTGTCCGTACGCGCGAGCGTCATCACGAAATCGGCGATGTGCGCGCCGCTCGTCCACACCTTGGTTCCGTGCAACTCGTAGCCTCCCGCGACGCGGTTCGCGCGCGTACGCACCGAGGCGAGATCGGAACCGGCGTCCGGCTCGCTCATCCCGATCGCGAAGCAGACCTCGCCACGCGCCATGCGCGGCAGGAACGATCGTCGCTGGGCTTCGCTGCCGAAGCGCAGCAGCAGCGGGCCATATTGCCGGTCCGCGACCCAATGACTCAGTACCGGCGCGCATGCCGCGAGCATCTCCTCCTGCACCACCCAGCGCTCGAGCGCGCTGCGTTCGCCGCCGCCGTATTCGCGCGGCCACGTCATGCCTATCCAGCCTCGCGCGCCGACCTTGCGCGAGAAGCCGGGATCGAATCCGAACCACGAGTAGCGGGAGCGCTGTGCCGGGTCTGCGCCAAGTTCCGCGCGCAGGAAGGCGCGCACCTCCTCGCGCAATGCTCTTGCCTCCACCGGAAGCTCGCACAGCTCGAAACGCAGGATGGTTCCGCTCATGTGCAGATCCGGAATGCCGTGCAATTTTCGAATAGTGATGCCTGCACTTTGATCAGCTCCGTGTGTAGCCCCATGATCATGCCTCGCGTTTCACGCAGATACCCGCCTCGATGACTTGGTGCTCGAGACATCCTTATCTGCCGGAATCCGTTCCCCGTACGGGGCATCCAGCGCACCCACGACCATCGTGACCAGATCATTCACGAAGTGTGCGGTGTGAAGCCGGGCCACGCCTACATGCTTGCCGGCGGCGCGCAACTTCTCCCGGTCGGCGAAGGCGGAGAAAATCAGGGTTGTGACGAGCGCGAGGCGGTGCTTCACGACGTCACCGGGCATCTCCGACAGGATCGCCCGGGCTGCGCGACCGGCTTCACGCATGCCACTGTCGTGTTTACCCTTGATGAGCTTGAAGAACTCCAGCCGCGGGTCGGAATAGAGCTGCGCGACAAATCGGACGTAGTGACCGCCTCCCTCGTGGGACAGGTGCTCGGCGAACGGAAACACCATCGCTTCGGCCACTCGCCTGAGATCAGATCGCCGGCTGCGGCCATCGACCCGGCCAAGCAGTTCGAGCCGCCGCTCGTTGACCGCCTGCATCCGGCGACCCGCGATGGCCTGGAGCAGTGCCGTCTTCGACCCGAAGTGATACTGGATCACCATGGTGTTGCGCTGGTTTGCCGCTTTCGCGATCTGATTGAGGGAAACGGTATTGATGCCGTGCTCGGCAAACAGACGCTCGGCAACATCGATCAGATGGTTGCGAATCGATTCGCTTCGCCCGCCGGATTGAACCGCCGCGTCTTCGTTCCCCGCAACAGTCATCGGGGACAATCCCGGATCATGAGCCAGTCGACCGCGACGGTGCCATCCGGTCCTGCGAATACCGGATTGAGATCCAGTTCCGTGACCTCCGGATGGGCCAGCGCGAACTGCGAGAGCGCGCAGATGGCCTTCACGAGCGCCACCCGATCGACCGCGCCACGTCCACGCACACCTCCGAGCAAGGCCCGGCCCTGCAATCGCTGCAGCATGTACGCGACGTCGGCCTCGCTCACAGGTGCCGCGGCGAAAACAACGTCCTTCAACACCTCGATGAAGATGCCGCCCAAGCCAACCATCACGACTGGCCCGAAGGAAGGATCGCGCCGCACCCCCAGAACCAGTTCCGTGGCGGGTACTGCCATCTTCTGAACCAGGATCCCGGCGATTGCCGCCTGCGGTGCGTTCTTTTTCGCGGAAGAAAGTACTTCGGATGCGGCCGCGGCGACTTCTGCCTTTGTCGTGAGGCCAAGTTTCACGCCACCGACCTCCGTCTTGTGAGGCAGGTCGGGCGACTCGATCTTGACGGCGACGGGAAAGCCCAGTTCTTCGGCATGCCGGACCGCCTGCTCCGGATCGGCGGCAAGACGAGAAGCCACCATTCCGAATCCATGACTCGACAGCAACGCCATGGCTTCCAGCGACGGCATGACTTCGGTTTTCGTGCCGGTGCGCACGACGGTGGGCTGTCCCTCGCGCTGCGCTCGACTTGACGGACCGTCGACGAGGCGCCGGCGCGCTTCGCCATACTCCATCAGACCGGCTGCCGCAACGATGCTGCGCCGCGTTCCGTCGATGACGCAGACGCGCGCCTCCCGCAGCTTCGCGATCGCCTCGGCAGGGGCGCTCTGCCAGCAGACGACGAAGGGCTTGACAAAGCTGCTCCTCGCCTCGATGAAGAAACGGACCATCTCGTCGGCTACTCTGTGCATATGCTGGAGCCAGACGACGCAAATCCCGATGTTCGGATCGGCGAGGACCAGCTTGAGCGTCGCGCCGAAGGCGTCGGTGTCCACTGCACCTTGGGCGGTCACATCCACGGGGTTTCCGGTAGCCGCAAAGGCGGGGAGTATCGAATTGAGGCTGGCCTGGGTATCGGGTGCCAAAACCGGCACCTCGAGGCGCAGTTCCTCCGCGCAATCGGACATCAATACGCCCGCGCCACCGGACATGGTGATCAGGCCGATGCCGCCCGCAGGCGGCACCGGACATGCCGCGAAGGCGGCCGCGAGATCGAGCGCCTGAACTTCGTCATAGGCACGGATCACGCCGTGCTGATGGATTACGCCGTCAAAAACGGCGTCCTCGCCGGCAAGCGACCCGGTGTGGGAAATCGCAGCGCGCTTGCCGGCGGCGAAACGCCCGACCTTGATCACGATCAGGGGTTTCCCCATGGACAGCGCTTTGTCGGCGGCTGCGATGAGTCGCGCCCCGTCTCGCGACCCCTCCAGATAGGCCACGGCCACGGTCACGCGGGGATCATCGAGGATCTCACCGAGCACTTCGACTGCGGTGATGTCGGCTTCATTGCCCGTGCTGACGAAATACCCGAAGCCGATGCCCCACGCTCTTGCGAGCGATGCGACCGCGGTGCCAAAGGCGCCGGACTGGGTCACGAAGGCGATCGGGCCGGGCGCCGCAGGCCGCTCCGCATACTGGCTGAAGGTCAGGGGCATCCGCTCGAACGCGTTGATCAGGCCGAGATTGTTCGGACCGCAGATGCGCATATTGTTGGCACGCGCAGTCGCGACCAGCTCACGTTCCAGCTCTTTGCCTTGCGGTCCCGTTTCGGCAAATCCCGAGCTGTACACAATGGCGACTCTGACGCCCTTCTTCCCCAATTCGGCGATCGCGGCGATCGCATGCTTCGCCGCGACGGAGACGACGCCAAGTTCCGGCACTTCCGGCAGGGAATCCAGATTCGGATAGCAGGGCACTCCCGCGATGTCCCTGTATTTCGGATTGATCAGGTACAGACGGCCGGCGTATCCGTCCCTGGCGAGATAGTGCGGCGGACGCCCGTTCAGCCTGTTGATGTCGGCTGATGCGCCGACGATCACTATGGACTTGGGCGAGAGGAGTGCCTTCAATTCATCGCTCATGAATCCGCCGTCTATGGGTGGGGACCCGCAAGCCTATTGCGGTTTGATGCCCGCGGCCGCCGCCACACGCTGGTATCTCTCAAGCTCTTCCACATGAAATTTCCGCATTTCCGCAGGTCCAAGCGGCATCTCTTCCGCGCCCAATCTTTTGACGAATGCCTTCACCTGATCCGAGGCCGCGGCCTTTGGCACGGCGGCGGCAAGCTTACTCAGCACATCGTCGGGCGTCTCGGAACGGACGAAAAAGGCTGTCCACGCGTACGATAGGTAATCCGGATAGCCACTCTCCTGCACTGTAGGGGTCTCGGGAGCATCCGGGTAGCGCGTGTTCCCCCCTACGGCAAGCACCCTGAGCTTGCCGGACTTCAGCAGCGGTCCGACCAGGGACCGATCAACATAGCCGAAGTCGAGCTGGTGTCCCATCACATCCGTGACGACCTGCGCCGTTCCCTTGTAGGGAATGTCGTTGAAACTGACACCTGCGAGGCCGGCAAACCACTTCACGTCCAGCCGATAGCCTGCGAAACTCGTGCCTACGTTCAGCGGTTGCTTGGCTCTCTTGGCGGTGTCCACGAGATCCGCCAGGGTATTCAATTTCGCGTCGCCTGCGACAATGAAGGCGTTCATCGCCTTGAAGATTCCGAAAACCGGCTTCAGGGACTTGAGGGGATCGTAGGGAAGACCCTTCTTCACGATCGGATTCGCCGATAGTGGCGAGTTGCTGCCGAGCAGTATCGTGTAACCATCCGCTGGGGCGCTCGTAACCGCCATCACGCCGATCTCGCCATCGGCACCGGGCCGGTTTTCGACGATGACCGGCTGGCCGAATATTCCCGTAAGCTGTTCAGAGAAGATCCGCGCGGTCGAGTCGGCGCTGCTTCCCGGGGTAGTCATGACGACTATCTTCACGGGACGATTCGGAAAGTCCTTTGCCTGACCGAGCGCGAGCGGGGTAATCGCCATCAGTCCGCAAAATACAAACCACGCTGTTCTCATGTCGCCTCCCGTGACTTCGTCAACAGAACGGTATCGAGTCGTTCACTGCGAAATTAATGCATTGTTATTAGCCTATGGCGGAGTGGGGTTTTCTGTCAACGGACATTCTACGCGCAGAGTTGTCATAGGCAAACAATTACGGCTGTGGCTCACCTTGACCAGCTTGACGCTCGGATCCGGCGAGTGTTAGTTTAAGGCGTCTTCATTATTTTAGCGGTCTTCGTGGCACAGCCGGGAACGTTGGATATTGGGGGAGCACGAAATGGCAAAGACGAAACGTAGCTTCGACATCGAGATCAGCGAGACCCGGTGTCGATCCTGTGCGGTCTGTTGGGAAGTCTGCGCACCCAAGGTGCTCAGCTGGAAACCGCCCTTGAACAAGGCCATCGTCAAGGACCTCGCGGCCTGCACGGGTTGCCGATTGTGCGAATGGCTCTGCCCCGATTGGGCGATCGTGGTGAGACCTGTGGTACTGGAAAGCAGCGAGGCGCTGACATGACAAAGAGACTGTTGCTGGGAAACGACGCGTTCTGCGAAGGCCTGATCGCGGGTGGCGTTCGCTTCTACGCGGGCTACCCCATCACGCCGGCGACTGAAATCGCCGAGGCCATGTCGCGCCGCATGCCGCAGGTGGGAGGCACCTACGTGCAGATGGAGGACGAGCTGGGCAGCATGAGCGCGATCATGGGCGCCTCGGCCACCGGGGTGAAGTCCGCCACAGCCAGTGCGGGACCGGGCATGGCCTTGATGCAAAACGAACTGGGCCAGGCGATCGTCGCCGAAATCCCGCTGGTGGTGGTCAACGTTCAGCGCGCCGGCCCGGGAATCGGCAATGCGACCCGCTCGGGTCAGATGGAGCTCATGCAGTCGCGCTACGGTGCGAACGGGGAGGTTCCCGCCGTCGTTCTCGCGCCTTCGACAGTTGAAGAGGCGTTCTGGCTTACGGTGAAGGCCGTCAATCTATCGGAGATGCTGCGCACCGTTGTGATCGTGCTCGGCGAAGGCCTGCTGGGCCTGCAAAGAGCGGTGGTAGATCTGCCCGACGACTACGGCGAGATCGAGCTCGCAGAACGGCCCCGACCGACAGTGCCGCCCGCGCAATACCTCGGCAACTACAACGCGAACGAACTCTCCGACGTGCCTCCCATCGCCGATTTCGGTTCCGGGTACAAGAGCATCCTGTCGTCCGTCGGCATCTCGCGCCGGGGCGGGGGCGACATCAGCGTTCTCGGACTATCCGAAAACGACCAGGACTTCACTATCCGCCGGCTGCACCAGAAGCTGCTCGATCGAAAGGACGAAATCACCCTGTTCGAAGAGTTCATGACCGACGATGCCGAAATCGTGTACATCGCGTTCGGCACGCAGGCCCTGTCTGCAATAGGCGCCATGCACGAGGCGCGCGCCAACGGCATCAGGGCGGGCGTGCTGCGGTTGATCAGCCTGTGGCCCTTTCCGGAGGAAGTCGTGCGCTCCTGCTGCGCGAAGGCCCGGGCAGTGGTGGTGCCGGAGATGAATCTGGGTCAGGCGCGCCTGCTGGTAGGAAACGCACTGGCCAACACGGGCGTCAAGATCGTGGGTGTGAATCGCGTCGACAGCATCACCATCAAGCCGGCGCAAATCCTCGACAGGACAATGGAGGTGCTGTCATGAGCTTGCCCAACGGAATGCCTGCGACCCGGCCCGCAAAGAAGAAGCTCGACCTGCAACGACCGCTCGATGAACTGGTGGAAATGTACGCGGACATCCCGGACAAGTCCTTCCGGTACTGCCCGGGCTGCGGCCTCGGCATGGCGCAAAGCGCCATCATGCGGGCCTTCCATCGCGCCGGGGTCGACATCACGAAGGTGGCCACGGCCGGCGGCAGCGGCTGCTATTCGGTGATGGGCCATTATTTCAAGTCGAGCCACATCCACGGATCCCACGGCAGAGGCTGCGCCTATGCCACGGGCTTGAAACTGGCCAGGCCGGAACTGACGGTGTTGACCTTGCAAGGCGACGGCGACCTGCTGGCGATCGGGGGCAATCACTTCATCCACGCCGCAAGACGGAACATCGACATCACGGTGATCTGCTTCAACAACTACAACTTCGGCGACACTGGCGGGCAGTTCGCCCCGACGACCCCCCTGGGCAGCAAGACCGACACCTCGTCCCTGGGCATGCCGGAGCCCGCCTTCGACGCCTGCAAGCTCGCCATCGGCGCCGGTGCCGGCTTCGTCGCACGCAGCACGGTCGCACATCCCGCGCACCTGACGAAGATGATTGCCGACGCGATCGAATGGAAGGGATTTGCGTTCGTAGAGGTGATGCAGCACTGTCATGTCCTATGGGGTCGCCGCAACGGCATGCCGGAAGCGATGGACATGATGCGCTTCTACAAGGACAACTCGGTGCTCCATCTTTCCACCGTTCCCGAGGAGGAACGCTTCGATATTCCTGTCTACAGCGAGGATGAGAAAGACGTCAAGTTCGTCCTCGGTGTGCTGCACAGGGAAAAGAAACCCGAGTACACCGAGGAGTACGCCAAACTCCGGGCCAAGGCCATGGCCAAACTGCCCGCGAAGGTGAAATCATGAGAACTGAAATCCGCTTCGCCGGGGTCGGCAGCCAGGGCATGGTGTCGTGCAGCGTGGTTCTCGCCGAAGCGCTGGGTATCGTGAAAGACTATCAAGTCGTGCAGACGCAGGAATACGCCGCGAGCATCTCCGGGGGTTCCGCCCAGGGGGATGTCGCATTCAGCGACCAGAAGGTCATTGTTCCGTGGGTACTGCATCCCGATGTGCTGGTCGCGATGGCGCAGGATGCCGTCAAGCAGCATGCCGCAGCCATGCGGCCTGGAACCTGCGTGATTGTCGACGACATCATGGTGACGGACGTTTCCCCGTTCCAGAAGGGCGTTGCGATTCATTGGGCGCCGATGACCAAGCTCGCGGACCAGGTTGGTTTCCGGAAATGCGCAAACATCGTGGCGCTCGGGGTGTTTTCGCGCCTGACCGGGATACTGACTCTAGAGGAAATCACGAAAGCCGTTGTTGCACGGGCACCCGGGCGCCCGGAAACCAACCTCAAGGCACTGCGGCTGGGCTACGAGGCGAATCTGGACGTTGTCGCCGCATAGCTCGCTTCAGGGTTACCGAATCGGCCAGGCCGATTCAGCGACCCGGCTTGCAGATGCATCAGGCCGCTACGATCCGAGGGGTACCCCCATGACGTATAGCAGCATCGCCTTTAGCGTTTCCGAAGCCATCGCCACCGTTACGCTGAATCGGCCCGAGGCGCGCAATTCGATCACTGCGGAGGTGCACAAGGAACTGAACGACGCGGTCGCGAGGATCCATGAAGACATGGACGTCAAGGCGGTAATTCTCACCGGCAGCGGCGGCTCCTTCTGTTCCGGGGGTGACATCAAGGCGATGCAAAACAGCGATCCCTCCTTCGCCGAAGACAAGCTTCGCTTCGACCGGGTGCATGAATTGCTGTATCGACTCATGGAACTGCCCAAGCCCGTGATCGCCGCCGTTGACGGACCCGCGTTCGGAGCCGGTTGCAATCTTGCGCTCACCGCGGATTTCATTCTCGCGACGCCCCGGGCGAAGTTCTGCCAGGTGTTTGGCCGAATGGGTCTGGTACCGGATTTCGGCGGACTGTTTCTGTTGCCCCGCATTGTCGGTTTACAGCGAGCAAAGGAACTCATGTTTTCTGCACGGATCGTGGGCGCGGCAGAGGCCAAGGAATTGGGCATCGTGTACCAGATCGTTCCACAGGATTCCCTGCAAGCCGAGGCAAGCGCGCTCGGCCGCCGCTTTTGCCACGCCTCCACCGTCGCCATCGGCATGGCCAAGCGGGCGCTCAACCGGTCGTTCAACGTCGATTTTCACGTCATGTCCGAGTTCGAGGCATCTGCGCAAAGCAGGCTGCGCGCGGACCCCTACGTCAGGGAAGCGGTGAGGCGATTCAACAACAAGGAGCCGTTGGAGTTCATTTGGGAAAAGTTTGACAGTCAGGCGACTGAAGCAGGACCGACCCGAACTTCAACCTAACCCATGCCCTTGTCCATGATCAGATTCCTGACCATCGCGCTTGCGCTATGCGTCACCACCGGCGCCATGGCCCAGGGCAGCTATCCCGATCGGCCGATCCGCCTCGTCATCCCGTTCGCGCCGGGCGGCGAGACCGACATTTTCGCCCGCACCCTCTCGGGCAAGCTGGGCGAGGTACTGGCGCAGCAGGTGGTGCTGGAAAACCGGCCTGGCGCCACCGGAATCGTCGGCAGCGAATTCGTGGCCAAGAGCAATCCGAATGGTTACACGCTCATTTTCGGCACCGCGGCCACGCATGCGCTCAACCTCGCGGTGTTCAAGCACCTGCCTTACCATCCCTTGCGCGATTTCGAGCCGGTGGCCTTCGTCGGCTCGGTGCCGCTGGTGCTGTTCGTGCATCCGTCGATGCCTTCGAGCCTTGGGGACTTCATTGCGCTCCTGAAAGCCAATCCGGGCAAGTATTCGTATGGCGCGGCCGGAAGCAGTACCAGCCATCTCGGCATCGAATTGCTCAAGGCTGCCGCCGGTGTGTCCGCGGTACACGTGCCCTACAAGGGCACCGGGCCGGCGTTGCAGGATACGGTCGGCGGGCAGGTGCAGTTCATGACCGCTTCCATAGGTGTCGGATTGCCGATGGTGCAGGGGGGCAGGCTGCGTGTGGTCGCGGTAATGGCCAGGCAACGCTTGGCCGGCGCGCCGGAGGTGCCGACCTTCGCAGAGGCCGGCATGCCCGGGCTCGAGGTCGGAACCTGGAACGTGGTGATGGCGCCACGCGGCACGCCGAAACCGATCGTAGAGCGCCTCAACACCGCGATCAATGAAGTCATGCGCGATCCCGGCATCCGCGAGCGCCTGACCAAGCTGGGCATCGCGCCGGTGGACGACTCGACTCCGGCGAGCACCGCGGAAACCATCACGCTCGAAATCGCGAAATTTGCGAAGGCGTTCGAGATTGCAGGCGGGAAGGCCGAATAACGCCTCACGAGACCCCGAGCGCCCGCGCCGGGTCCGACGCCGTCCAGATCTGTAAATGATTGTGGACAAGCATGCGTCCGAAGCGGCATACCATGAAATTCCCACATGTTGCGTTCCTTTTTTCATGGTATTAAATGCAGCAGCTCCGCGATTTCTGGTCACGGTAGATCCAGACAGCGGGAGCCAACTGATGGGGAAATTCGGCTCCGCCGAGAAACACCATTCACATGCCGCCCGTCACCCGGACCCTGATCATCGCCAACGTGGCCGTGTACCTGCTCGAGTCGGTGGCGGGGACCACGCTCGTGGAATGGTTCGCGCTCTGGCCGCCGGCTTCGGGCCTGTCGGATGCGCCGGGGTTCTTTCCCTGGCAGCTCGTGACCTACGGGTTCCTGCATGGCAGTCTCGGGCACCTGTTCTTCAACATGCTCGGGCTGTACATGTTCGGCAGCGACGTCGAACGGCTGTTCGGCTCGCGCTTCTTCACCGCGTACTACCTTGCCTGCGTAGTCACCGCTGCGGCCACCCACCTGGTGGTGAACTTCTGGATTGGCGGACCTCCCGCGCCTACCGTGGGTGCCTCGGGCGGCGTGTACGGGCTGCTGCTCGCCTACGGGATGTATTTCCCGCGGCGCATGGTGATGCTGATCATTCCGCCGATCCCGATGCGCGCGCGCACGTTCGTTTTCGTTTTCGGAGCGCTCGAGCTGTTCCTCGGCGTGACCGGCACCGCCGCGGGCATCGCGCACTTCGCGCACCTGGGCGGAATGCTCGGGGGCTGGCTCATGCTTCGGCGCCGCCCCCGCTGAGCATTCCAGAACAGGAATTCGTCAGGCGGGTCGTCGCGCCCGCATCGCCGCCACCGTCTCCATGAAGGCTGGCGCGGTCTGCGCGAGCCGCTCGTCGCTCATGCGCCCGCTGCGCGTCATGTAGTCGTAGGCAAGCTCCCACGGCTCGAGAGCCATCTTCGCCGCCATGCTCTCGTACCAGTACGAACTCCTGTTGGCGGCGGCCACGAGCTTTTCGACCACCGGGCGGCGGTGCTGTTCGAAGCGCGAAAGCAGTTTCCCGACGTCGCCGCCCGCCTCGCCCAACGCGCGATCAAGCGCGATCGCATCGTCGAAAGCGAGGCGCGTGCCGGAACCGATCGAGAAGTGCCCGGTGCGCAGCGCATCGCCGATCAGCACGACATTGCCCGCGCTCCAGCGGGCATTCGAGATCAACGGAAAGTTGCGCCACAGCGAGCGGTTGGAAATCAGCGGATTTCCGTCGAGGTCCTTCGCGAACACGCGCTCGCAGTAGGCCCGCGAAGCCTCGTCGTCCAGGCGATCGAGCCCGGCGCTGTGCCAGGTGGCGGCATCACACTCGACGATGAACGTCGAGCGCTCCGGCGCGTAGCGATAATGGTGCGCGACGAACGCGCCATGTTCGTTTTCGCGAAAGGTGAGCGTGAGGCACTCGAAGCGGCGCGCCGTGCCGTACCACACGAACTTGTTGGTCAGCCATTCGATGCGCGGCGCAAACAGCGCCGCCGATTCCGCCCGCAACTTCGAGTTGGCACCGTCCGCGGCGACCACGAGGTCGGCGTCGCCGAGCGCGGCGACGCTCTCGACGGACTGCCCGAAGCTCATGGTCACGCCGGCGCGCGCGCATTCGCCCTGCAGCAACTGCAACAGCTGAAGACGTCCGATCGCGCAAAATCCGTTGCCGTCGATGTCGAGCGCAACGTCGCGATGGACGATGCGCTGCATCGGCCAGGTTTCCATGCGGGAGGCGAGCGTCACATACATCCGGGGCAGGTCGCGCGAAAGAAACTCGAGCGCACCGTGCGAGAACACCACGCCGAAGCCGAAGGTCGCGTCGCTCGGGTTCTGCTCGATCACGCGAATGTCGGCGTCGGGCCGCCGCCGCCTGGCGAGGAGCGCGAACAGGAGGCCGGCCGGGCCGGCGCCGACGATGCAGATGCGCATGTTGTCCTTCGACCGGAGTTGCCGGAGCGTAACGATCGGGTGCGACGTGCGGTCGCGGGCGTGTCCAGGATGGGATAATAGATCATTGATTGAAACCTAGAACGCGGCGCAGCAGGCATCGCGCCATGGAAATAAGGAACAGGCCATGACCGCAGGGGAGGCGAAGCTCGCGCACCTGTTTGCGCCCACACGCATCGGATCGCTGGAGATCCCCAACCGCATCAAGTACGGCGCCTGTTGCGTGTCGAACTACAACACCCGCGACGGGCACATTACGCCGCGCGAGCTTGCGCGCACGCGCGTCATCGCCTCGACCGGCTGCGGCATCATCACCAATCAGGGTGCCTACCCGGATCCGCGCGGCGAAGGCAAGGCGTATTTCCGCCAGGTCGCCCTGTTCGACGATAAATTCATGCCGCAGTTCGAAACCATCGCAGGTTACATCCGCGATGCCGGCGCGATCGCGATTCAGCAGATCCTTCATGCCGGGCGCTACGGCGGCATCGATCTCGGTTACTGCGTCCAGCCCTCGATCGTGCCACAGACCCTGCCGCACTTCCGGCCGCCGCGCGAAATCACCAAGGCGCAGATCCGGCAGACGATCGCCGAGCACGCCCAGGCTGCCGAACGCGCGGTACGCGCCGGTTTTCACGGCACCGAGGTGACAAGCTTCATGGGCTACCTGCTTGCGAACTTCAACTCCAGGTTCACCAACCGGCGCAGCGACGAATACGGTGGCTCGCTCGAGAACCGCGGACGATTCATGCGCGAACTGATCGATGCGATCAAGCAGGCGACACCCGGGCATCCGCTGGTGGTCCGGCTCAATGGCGCCGAACTCATGGATCGCTGGGGCGGTAACAGCGAGGAGGAATGCTTCGAGCTGATGCAGCAGGCGGCGCAGGCGGGCGTGGACATGATCAGCGTGACGGTCGGCTGGCAGGAGGCGCCGGAATCCTCGATCGGCCGCGATATCCCCCCGGGACACTGGAACCGACTCGCGGCGAAGGCCAAGCGCCTGCTGCCCGGCGTTCCGATTGCCTTCGGCGTGCGTCTGCCCGACCCGGTGATGGCGAACGACTGCCTCGCACGCGGCGAGTTCGATTTCTGGGAGGTGTGCCGCCCGCTGCTCGCCGATCCGGATCTGATCCACAAGGCGCGCGAGGGCCGGCTGGACGAAGCGCGCCGCTGCATCGGCTCGCTCAACTGCCTGTCGCGCCTGTTCCGCGACCTGCCCTACAGCTGCACCATGAACCCGATGCTCGGCCACGAGGTGGAGCCCGAATATCACGTTCGCCCGGCGGCGGTGAAGAAGAACGTGATGGTGATCGGCGCCGGCCCGGCGGGCATGGAGTGCGCGATTACCGCGGCGAAACGCGGCCACAGCGTTACCGTTTTCGAGCGCGGCGAACGCATCGGCGGCAGCCTCTCGGGCTACGCCGCGCACGACCTCGCGCGCCCTGAGGATCTGGCGAGCGTCATCAGCCACTACGAGGTGATGTCGGCGAAACAGGGCGTGCGCATCGAATTCGGCGCAGAGGTGAATCCGAAATTCATGCGCAGCCGCCTGCACGAATTCGACGTGGCGGTCGTCGCGGCAGGCGCGCGCATCGACATGGCGGCGTGGCGCGGGGTGGAGGGCCACGAGCGGCTCGCCGACGCGATCCTCGTCGCGAGCGGCAAAGCGGAATGCGGGGAGCGCGTGGTCGTGCTCGGCGGAGGCAAGATCGCGCTGACGCTCGCGGAATCGCTGAAGAAACGCGGCCACGCGATCACCATCGTGGAAGCCGACAAGCGCATTGCCGCCGACGTCATGCCGTCATTCAAGTGGCGGCACAATACCTGGATCGAGGAACTCGGCATTCCCGTGCACACGTCTACCCGCGTCACACGGATCGCAGCCGGGTGCATCGATGTCGTCAACGACAAGGGAGTGAAGTCGTCGATCGCCGCCGATACCGTGATCGCGGCTGCGCCCCGGATTGCGAACCAGGCGCTGTTCCACGAACTTGAGTGGATGGTCGACGAGTTGCACGGGATCGGCGACGCGCTGATCGCTCGCGGAATCGACGCCGCCATCAGCGAAGGTTACCGGCTCGGCTGCCGCATCTGAGCGCCTGCGCCGGAGACGAATCGAATGACTGCGCACATGACTGCCCTGCCTGCGGTGCTCGCCGACACCGTTCGCTGGCGTGCGGCGCTCGCGCGCGAAGCGGGGCTGTTCGCGCCGCTGGCCTCGGGGGCGCGGATCGGACTGGTCGCCGAAGATGCGGTGCTGCCTGGCGGACCGACAGACGCGCGCATGCTGGTCTGGGAAAAAGCGCGCGACGGCATGGCGGTGAGCGAATGCGAGTTCGGCTCCTTCGAAGCCGCCGACGTCGACGTGCTGATCGCGATCGATGCCCAGGCGCAGGCCGAACTCGACAGGGAACTCTCCGGAGATGTCATCGCCGCGATGCGCCGGCTTCTGCGTGCCGGGCACCTGCTGTTCTTCGCCCGGCGCACGCTCGCGGCGCTCGAGGACGCGGGGTACGAAGGACTGCTCGAACAGATGGGCTTCGCTTTCCTCGGGGCGTGCCGCTAGATGATCTTCAGCAACCCTGCCGGCGCCCCGGAACTCGGTTGTGACGAGTGCGGATGCCGGTGGTTCGACCGGCAGGAAAACCGCTGCTACGAGTGCGGCGCGCCGGTTTCGGAAGCCGCGCAGGCGGAGTTCAGGGCTGCGCTGGAGGCGTTCGCACAGTCGCGCCCCGGCAACGATGCGCCCGCATGACGCGTCAATCGACCTTGGCGCCCGACACCTTGACCACCCTCGCCCACTTCTCGATCTCGGTGCGGACGTAGGCGTCGAATTGCTCGGGTGTCGACCCCACCGGCTCCATGCCGACCTGGGTCATGCGCGTGGTCAGCTCGGATGAAAGCACCGCCTTGGAGATGTCCGCACTGAGGCGTTGCACGATGTCGCGCGGGGTCGCGCTCGGCACCACGATACCGACCATGCTCAAGGCGCTGACGCCCGGGACAGTCTCGGCGACCGCCGGAATGTCGGGAAAGCCCTTGACGCGCTGCGGACTGAGCAGTGCGAGCACCTTGATCTTCCCGGAACTGATGAGCGGCAGCACGGCGTAGTGCACGTCGAGCAGCACGGGAACACGCCCGCCCATCACGTCCTGCTGCGCCGGAGCGCCGCCCTTGTACGGCACGTGCACGAGGTCGATGCCGGCCACGGATTTGAGCAACTCTACCGAGAGGTGCATCGCGGTCCCGCTGCCCGGCGTGGCGTAGGCGATCTTGCCGGGATTCCTTTTCGCCAGCGCGATCAATTCGGCAATGCTGTTCGCCTCGAACGAAGGATTGGCCGCGATGACGAGGTGCTGCACCGACACCTGCGTGACGCCCGAGAGATCTTTCAACGTGTCGTAAGGCATGTTCGAGCGCAGGCTGGGATTGATCAAGTGCGCGGTAATGACGAAACCCATCGTGTAGCCGTCGGGGAGCGACTTGGCGACGTACTCGGTGGCAACAACCGTCCCCGCCCCCGGCTTGTTCTCGATGATCACCGGCTGGCCCCACACCTCCTGCATCTTCGCAGCGACGAGGCGGCCGATGATGTCGGTCGCGCCGCCCGGCGGAAACGGCACGACCATGCGAACCGGTTTGGCGGGAAAGCCCTGTGCGACCTGCGCTGCAATCGACGCGAGAACGGCAACCGTCAGTGCAATGAAGCCCCGCGTCCTTCCCATGGCCTTTTCCTTCCTCAGCTCAGCCCGATGCGCTCACCGCACGGATGATGGCATCGAATGCCTGGTCGGCGAGGGCGCGCATTTCCTCATCGGTGCGGTCCTGGATCGGATGCGGAATGAACACCACTGCCGGATCGTAACCCAGCGATGCATTCTGCGCCGCCGCGGCAGTGCTGAATTCCGCAGAAACGATGCCGACCCCGACCACACCGCGGTCTTCCAGGTCCCTGATGTCGTGCATACAGCACGACGTGCAGGAGCCTCAGTCGGCAAGGGCTTCGACCGCAATATCGCATTGCGCCGCGATTTGCTGTTTCAGCTCCGTCGGCGCGAGAATGGAAAAGCGCGGCTTGCGATAGCGATGGACCGTGTGGCCGCGCCGAACGAGCAAGGCCTCGATGCGATCGAGAAACACGTCCCCGCGCGCCTTGTTGATGTCGAGCAGGCCGAAGCGGCGTCCCTCGAGCGACGCGGGCCTCGCAAGCCGCGGGCGCATCACCGGTGAGAGCTCCGCGGTCGGGTCGAGCAGAACGGTCGCGTTCGTCATGTGCCTATCTCCCTGGTGACCGGACCGATTGTAATCGAGCCCAGGCCGGAGATCATTGCGGAAAACAGCCCCGCGCTGCCACCGGCACGAATGATATTGAGTGTTCCGCTCCTGAACTTCGGCACGCACGCGTCGGGGCTCTCGCGCTTGAGGCGTTCGGCGTCGTCATCGACCCCGAACCCCCGCTTGAGGTCGCGCGAGCGCACCTGCAGCAAGGGGCGCAACTCGTCCTTGACCTTCTGCTTGGACCAGCCGGCCTGATGGAAGATGCGCGCGTGCTCCGGCGACACGACGAGAAACGCCGCGACGTCGACCACCTGCCCCGGGTGGTAGAGCGCGCGCAGACAGGGGGCATACGATCCGATCAGCTCCTCGGGCGTGCGCGCGGACTGGTCGATGATGGGCGCCACGCCATCCCCCGTGAACAACGTGACGGTCGATGCCTGCTTCGAATAGCCTTTCTCGAGCGCATAGGATTCCCATGCACCGCCACTCTCGTCCTCGGCGAAACAGAAGCTGTACTTGCCCGGCGTGCCGAAGCAGGCGCGGTCGATCTCTCCGGGACGCCCGCCGCCGACATTGCGCACCACGAGCTGAAGCGCACGCCCGATGGTCGCGTTGGCGCGGTTGCCCTGGCCGAAAACGTTCTCCCGCGCGTTCATGCCGATCCTGCGGGCGATCGGACCGTTCACCATGATGACGGGTGCCACCGCGTTGGTCGTGCAGATCACGCCATGCAAGCCAAATTCAGGCACGAGGGCAGCTTCGATCGCGGCCAGTACGACCGGAAAATATTCCGGCTTGCAGCCAGCCATCACCGCGTTGATCGCCGCCTTCTCGACACTGCACTCGACGCGGTCGGGAGGAATGACGCCGATCACGTCCTGCGGCTTTCGCGTCGTCCCTTCGAGCATTTCCAGCACGCGTTCGCGCGTCGGCGGCACCACCGGAAGTCCGTCGGTCCAGCCTCGCTCGTAGCACAGCTCGATGTCGTCCGCCGACGGCGCAACCGGGATGCTGCGGGCCGCGAATATTGCGCCGCCAAAGCGCACCGTGAGCCGCGCGCGCATGCCCGGCTCCTGCGTCCTCGAACCGCATCCGGGCCGGCTTGCGGGCAAGCCTGCGCCCAAGCCTTGCAGTTTGCTCAGGGCCTCCCACTCGCTCCGGTCCCAGCCGTAAGCGCGCTCAGCCTCGCTGCCGTCGCGGACGCGGATCAGCGTCGGAACGAAGGCGACGCCGAGGTGATAGGAATTTTCGAGCTCCCGGTCATCGACCACCGTGCCGGCGCCCGCGGGAAAAGCGGGATCGTCCTGCGTGTAGACCGTAAGCAAACCGTCCTGTGCCGCGAGCTGGCGGAGGACCGGTTCGATGAGCGCGCAAGTCGGGCAGTCGCGTTTGACCACCGCGATCAATCCATCGGGAAACTGCTTCATCGCGTGATCTCCTCTGGACGGAACGACGCACCGCGTCATCACGGCGGCGTCGTTCCGTAATTCAAACGAAGATGCTCCAGCTGGCCCAGGAACCGCTGTTCGTCCTCCAGACAACGCAGATCGAAACGCAGCACACCGTCGCTGACCCGCCCGATCACCGGCACCGGCAGCGAGCGGAACGCGCGCGACAATGCCTCGACCCGGGCCGTCGCCTTGCGCGCTTCCCCGCAGGGCCGCAGCGCAAGCGCGAAGCTCGGCAGGCGCTCCGAAGGCAGCGATCCGCTTCCCGCCTGGCTGTCGCATTTCTCGATGGTGACTGCGGCGATTCCGGCGAGCGGCTGCGCGAGCGCCGAAAGCAGCCGCTGCGCCTGCACCTCGATATCGGCGGCGGCGCGGCTCATCTGCCGCAGCACGGGCAAACGCTCGGCAAGGCGGTCCGGATCCGAGTAAATGCGAAGCGTCGCTTCAAGCGCGGCGACGCGCAGCTTGTCCACGCGCAGGGCGCGCTTGAGCGGATTGCGATTGATCCGCTCGACCAGCTCGCCCCGACCGGCGATGAGTCCCGCCTGCGGACCGCCGAGCAGCTTGTCGCCGCTGAAAGTCACGAGGTCCACGCCTGCCGCGATCATCGCCGCTGCGGTGTTCTCGTAAGGCAGCCCCCAGCGCCGAAAATCGACGAGCGCTCCGGCACCCAGGTCGCATGCGAGCGGCACGCCGCGCTCGCGCGCAAGCGCCGACAGCGCCGCCTCATCGACCGATTTCGTGAAACCGACGATCTCGAAATTGCTCGGATGGACCTTCATCACCAGGGCCGTGCGGGGTCCGATGGCTTCGGCGTAGTCGCGCAGATGCGTGCGGTTGGTGGTGCCGACCTCGACCAGGCGGCAACCCGCGCGTTTCATGATTTCCGGCATGCGGAATTCACCGCCGATCTCGATCAATTCGCCGCGCGAGACCACCACCTCGCGCCGCTGCGCGAGCGTGTTGAGCAGCAGCAACACCGCCGCGGCATTGTTGTTCACGACCGTGGCCTTCTCTGCGCCGGTCATGCGCACCAGAACCGATTCCAGATGCCGGTCGCGGTCGTCGCGTTTGCCGGTCTCCAGGTCGAACTCCAGGTTGACCGCTCCGGTCGCGGCCGCCGCGATCGCCTCGGCGACCTCCCGGGGCATCATCGCGCGGCCGAGGTTCGTATGCAGGATGGTTCCGCTCAGGTTGAATACCCGCTTCAACGTGGGGGCGGCCGCGGATTGCAGGCGTGCAGCCACCTGCGCGGCAATGCGTTCCGGCGCGGCCTCCGCGAGCATCGCCTCCCCCTGCTCTCCGAGCATCGTGCGCAGGCGGTCGACTTCGCCGCGCACTGCGGCAACGACCGCCGCGCGGCCGTATTGCGCGATCAGTGCTTCAACCGGTCCGAGCATCAGGACCCGGTCGATCGAGGGGAGCGCGGCGAGAATCAAGGTTTTCTCATTCCCGCCGCCGCGATCTCGATCGCCCGCAGGTCGGCCGCCGCATGGCCGAGTTCGCCGCGCGCCAGCTCGTCGCACAGACGGTCGAGTTCGGCGGAACTGCTCTGCTCGATGTTTCGCCGGAGCCGGTCGGCGGCGCTCGCGGCGAGCAAGCGCCGCATGCGCGTGCGCCGTGCGTCGCCTCCTGCACGCCGCCCGGAACCGGACTGCGCGTGGGCGGCAATCGCCTCGGCGAGCTTCGCCACGCCAACACCCGTACTCGCAACGGTCCGAAGCACCGGCGGCTTCCATGCGCCGTAGCTGCGCAACGCGATCATCGACAGGAGTTCTCGCTCGGCACGTTCGGCAAGCGGCAAGTCGGCCTTATTGACCACGTAGATGTCGGCGATTTCGAGTATGCCGGCCTTGATCGCCTGCACGTCGTCACCCAGACCGGGCGGCAGTACCACGATGCGCGTGTCGGCGAGTTCCGCGACTTCGACCTCGGACTGGCCCGCCCCGACCGTCTCCACGATGATGTGCGCGTAGCCTGCGGCGTCGAGCACGTCCACCGCGCGCGCCGCGCTGCGCGACAGGCCGCCGACGTGCCCGCGCGATGCGAGCGAGCGGATGAAAACCCGCTCGTCTCCCTGGTGCGTGCCCATGCGGATGCGGTCGCCGAGGATCGCGCCACCCGTAATGGGGCTGGAAGGATCGACCGCGACGACCCCCACGCGGCCGTTGAGTGCGAGCAATTCACCGATCAGCGCATCGACCAGGGTGGATTTCCCCGCCCCTGGCGGCCCGGTGATCCCGATCACGCGCGCCGCGCCGAGATGCGGATGCAGCGCGCGCAGCAGGTCCGCGCCCGCCCCGGTTTCATTCTCTACAGCAGACAGAGCGCGCGCGATCGCGCGCCGCTCTCCCGCGCGCACGCCGGTCGCAAGCGTGGCGCTCATGCGGCGCGCTGCTCCTCGAGTGCGCGCCGGGCAAGATCTTCCGGCACCGGAATCGGTTTCCGCGTCGCCGCGTCCACATGCACGCCCACCAGTTCGCTCGCCGCGACTTCCTCTCCGCTGAGCGCGTCGCGCATGCTGTGGCGGAAACGCACCGAGGTCCGGCCCAGCTTCACCAGTTCGGAGGTGATGACGATGAGCGCACCGGCCAGCAGTTCCTTCCGATATTGGGTGTGCTGGTCTACCGCCATCATGGCGCGCCCCTGTTCGCGCAGGTAATCCGACGTGATGCCGAGGGCGGCAAAGAAATGCCAGGTCGCTTCGTCGAAACGCGCGGTGTAGAACTGCACGTTCATGTGGCCCATCTGGTCGAGCTGCCAGGGATAGACCACCCCGCGGAAGGTTTCGCGTGCGCCCATTGCCCGCTCAGATCATCACCTGCGGCTGGCCGAAGCCGAGTTCGCGCCGCAGCGTGCCGCAGATCTCGCCGTGGGTACAGCCGGCCCCGGCGGCCTCGACCACCTTGCCGAACACGTTCTGCGCCGTGTCGCCGGCGGCGGCGGCGAGCGCATCGAGCGCGCTCGCGACCTGCGCCTGCGAGCGCCGCGCCTTGTACTGCCTGAACGCAGCAAGATGCGCCTGCATGATCGCCGGATCGGGGACCGGCAGCGCACGGCGCGAGCCGGGATCTTCTTCCACCTGATAGGCGTTCACGCCCACCACCGTCTGCTCGCCGCGCTCGACTTTCTCCTGGAAACCCCGCGCCGACTCGCCGATCATCTTCTGCACCAGCCCCTTCTCCACGGCCTGGTACATGCCGCCGGCCGCATCGATCTGCGCAATCAGTGCGAGTGTCTTCTGCTCCATCGCATCGGTCAGCGACTCGACGTAGTAACTGCCGCCGAGCGGGTCGATGACGTCCGTGAGGTGCGCCTCCTCGCGCAGGATGTTCTGCGTGTTCACCGCGATGCGCGCTCCGGCATCCGTCGGAGTCGACAGCACCTCGTCATAGGAATCCGTATGCAGCGATTGCAATCCGCCGAGGATGCCAGCCATGGCCTGCACGGTAACGCGTGCGATGTTGTTGAGCGGCTGCTGGCGCGTGAGGTCGACACCCGAGGTCTGGCCGTGGAACTTGAAGCGCCAGGAGCGCGGGTCTTTTGCGCCGAAGCGCTCGCGCGTGAGCCGCGCCCAGATGCGCCGCCCGGCCCGGAACTTGACGATTTCCTCGAAGAAGCTCAGCGAAATGTCGAAGAAGAACGTGAAGCGCGGCAGGAACGCGTCCGGGTCCATGCCGCGCGCGATGCAGTCCTCGGCGTACTGGATGGCCGAGCTGAGCGTGAACGCGAGCGCCTCGGCCGGCGTGGCGCCCGCCTGCTGCATGTGCTGGCCCACCACCGACATCGGGTTCCAATGCGGCACGAACCGGTTGCAGTACTCGATATGGTCGACGAGGATGCGCCGCGCGCCGGGCAGCGCAATGCGGAAGAACATGTGGTTCGCCACGTAGTGGCTGAGGCAGTCGCTCTGGTTGGAAGTGCCGGTGATCGATTTCCAGTCCACCCCGCGCCGCTTCGCCGTGGCGAGCAGAAACGCGAGCAGCGTGAAAGGCGAAGGGTCGTTGAGCGAACACGAGGTGCGCGCGATGTCCACGCCAGCGAGGCATTCATCCATGTGCTCTGCGTGGTTCACGACCACGCCGCAGGTGCCGAGCAATTCGGCGTGCACCTGGTCCATGTCGTAGCCGCGAAAAACAGAGTTGCAGGGAATCAGGGAGACGGCGGTGGTTCCCTGCGCAAGCAACTCCGTCAGGCGCGCGTTGTAGTCCGCCGGCGTGCCCAGGCCGATCAGCTGGCGCTGTGACCAGGTGCGGCCGCGGTGCATGCTCGGGTAGATGCCGCGCGCATAAGGCGGCTGGCCCGGATAGCCGAGCGCTTCGTCGTGATCGGCCGGCCGGTCGCGCGCAGTGTAGAGCGGCTTGACTTCGATACCCGAGCGATTGACGACGATGCGGCCGGCGCCCGTCTGCGCGCCGAACTCGCGCTGCCAGCGCGCTCCGGCGGTTTCCGGCGAAGCGAGTACGGCAGCCTGCAACGGCTTGTACATGAAGATCTCCGTTTATGCGTTGAGCGCGCGGCGCGCGCCGGTGAGGCGGCGCACTTCCTCCGCGATGCCCTCGAGCGGGCTTCCCGGATGAAACACCTTCGCCACGCCTGCCGCGAGCAGCACCGCCTCGTCGGCATCGGGCACGATACCACCGACGATGACCGAGATGTCGGTGAGACCGGCCTCGCGCAGTGCCTGCATCAGCCTGGGCACGATCAGGTGGTCCGTGGCGAGCGACGAAACGCCGATTACGTCCACGTCCTCTTCCATCGCGAGTTTCACCACGGTCGGAATTTCCTGCCACGGCGGCGTGTAGACGATCTCCATCCCCGCATCGCGCAGGAACGAAGCGACCACGCGGCTGCCGCGGTCGTGGCCGTCGAGGCCGATCTTGGTGACGAGCACCTTGGGCGGGCGTTCATGCATGGAGAATGCCTCGCATTTCGTTCAGGGCTTCTGCGCCTCTCGCAGCAAGCGGATGTAGCTGCGCGCGATCGCGCGCGGCGTCGCACGACCGTCTTCGCGGAACCAGTGCTGCGACCAGTTGAGCGACCCGAGCAGCATCAGCCGGAGCGCATCGCGATCGGTCTCGGCAGGCAATGGGAGTGCAGCGACCAGTTCCGCGAACAGCCGTTCGTAACGGTCGCGCAGTCGCAGCAGACGCGCAGCGGCGCCCGGAACGTCCCTGGGCAGCACGCGGATGACCACCAGCGCATAGTCGCCCGTTTTGAGCAGCGCTTCCAGGTGCGCCACCGCCGCGGCTTCGAGCCGCTCCCAGGGCCTTTCGTGGCGCGCCACCGCGGCCTGTACCTTTTCGGTGATGAGGCGCACGCCTTCCTCGTACACCGCGACCAGCAGGTCTTCCTTGGCGGTGAAATGATAGTAGAGCGAACCGGGCAGCATGCCCGCCGCCGCGGCGATGTCGCGCATGGACGTGGCGGCGTAGCCCTTCTCGCGGAACAGGCGCGCGGCTTCGTCCAGGACCAGTTTCAGGCGGTTGTCGGAGCGCGGCAGGCGTTGGGTCTCGGACATCGGTCCTCAGAAAAACAAACGACTGTTTGCTTTATACTTGGCTTGGCCTGCTGCGTCAAGCGCGTGGAGATTAGCTATAGTGACGGGCAGCCGGAGCCGGTCGCAGACGGGCGCCAACACGGGGAGGCTGCGCGATGAGCATCCAGAAGAAGATACTGGTGGTGGACGACGACGAGGCGGTCCTCGATTTCCTGCAGGCGAAGCTCGGCGCGAACTACGCCGTCATCGCCACCAACGCGCCGGAACGCGTTGTGCCGCTCGCGAAGGAACATTCGCCCGACCTCATCATCTGCGACGTCGACATGCCGGACATGGACGGCGGCGACGTCTCCGCCGCGCTCTGGGCGGACGACGAAACGCGCTCGATCCCGACGCTGTTCCTGACCGCGCTGGCCTCGCCGCCCGAGATTGCCGCTGCGCGCGGGCAGATCGCCGGCCGCGCGGCCATGTCGAAGCGCTCGTCGTCCGCGGAGCTGCTGGCGCGCATCAAGGCGATGGTCGAAGGCTGATGACTTGCGCGCGGGTCGCGAGCCGCTAACATTCGCGCATGCCACTCTACGATTACGCGCCCGCCTCGGGCAAGTGCGATCGCTGCAACGGCCGCTTCGAGGTCATGCAGCGCGTTGCCGAGGCCAAGCTGAGCCGCTGCCCGACCTGCGACCAGCCCTGCGAGCGCCTCATCAGTCCGGTCGCGCTCGGCGGCAAGTACGCCGTCACGCCGGGCAAGATCAAGAGCTCCGGACTGACTCAGTACAAGAAAGCCGGCGACGGCATCTACGAGCGTACCGCCGGTTCCGGCGGCCCGGAGATCATCCGCCGGAAGTAGCGCGCACGCGCCACGCTACCGCCAGCGATCCACCGATGCGCTTTTCAGGTAGCCGAAATCGGTGGCGAACCAATAGGCGTTTTTTTCCCCGCCGACGACCACCGTACTGATCTTCTCCGGTTCGGCAAACCGCGGTATCAACGCGTCCTTCGGCAGCTTCAGATAGGACGCGAAAGGCTCGACGCCGTTTCTCGCCTGAGGCTCGACGTAGTTGATCACCAGCTGGTAGTCCCAGTAAACCTCGGCCGGAACCCGCGCGTGCTCGTGAAACCATTGCGCAAGTTTCTGCTTGGTATCGAAGCCTTCGCGCTGCTTGAGCGTGCGCGCGGCGGTGGGTTCGACGAGCAGCGTGAGGTTGGTGCGTGGTGTCGGCGTGAATCCTGATACGAGATTGAGGAACTGCTCGCGCCAGGTCTTCTCCCGCACCTCGAGCAGGTGGCTGAACGTGCGACCGCGAAACACGCTGACCACGCTCTCGCCAGGTGAGAAACCCTTCTGCACGTGGAACGGCTCCCACGGACTCTTTTCCTCATTTTCGGCGAAGCACACATTGCTGTAATTCAGCGGATTGCCCTGCGAGCCGAGGTAGGTCGTGCCCGGAACCGCTCCACCTCCGAGATTTCTGGAGAGCAATCCGTAGGCACGCCCGATCGTCGCATTGGCATGGTTGAAGGGACCCAGCGCGCCCAGACCCGAATTCATGCGCAATGCCTGCCGTATCGGGCCATTGACCACCACCATCGCGGCGAACGAACTGGTCGAGCTGTGCAGCGCCGTGATCTCGGTGGACGCGAGCGCGAGGATCACCGGAAGATACTCCGGACGCGCGCCCGCCATCACCGCGTTCACCGCGACCTGCTCGACCGTATACGACCAATCCTCCTGCGTCTCCGTAGGACGCATCTTTCCGACTGCCTCGTCCGGCCCGTGGCTCGTGCCCTCGAGCATCGCCGCGACGCGCTCCTCCGTGGGCAGCACGACGGGAAGCCCGTCGGTCCATCCTGCCTCGAGAAACAGCGCGTGAAGCGCGTCCTCGGTGTCTGCGCCCAGCAGGCGCGGCACAGGCCGGTCCTGCGACCCCGTCTTGCGTTCCGCTTCGGTCAACGCCTGTGTGAGCGCGCCCGTGATTTCGCCCAGAACCGCTTTGCCTGTGACCGGGTCAACGCCGAGAACATAGTCCCGCAGTACTGCCGGCGGCTTTCCGCCCACCGGGTGCGGCACGAACGTGAAGCGCAACGGCGGCATGCCCGCCTTGAAGGTCACCGCTCTGACGAGATCGGTGAACGCGGAGGTCACGAGCGGAGCCGTGGGAATGCCCATGTCCTCCAGATGCATGCAGTGCACTGCCACCGCCGGCGCGCAGGTGCTGCAGTGGCCGATCGCCATCACGACCAGCGCGTCCTTCGCCTTGATCTCGGCCCACAACTCCGGATCGTCCTCGGTGTAACCGCCGCGTTTCTGGCGAAATTCGGTCTTCACACCGGGGAACTGCTCGGCAAACACCTTCTGGATCTCGCCGAGAAACACGTTGCCGTTCATGAAGCGCACGTCCACGAAATAGACGATCCTGCCCTCGAGCGACGCGCTGCGCGCAGCCATAGGCCGCAGGTGAATCGCCGGCGGCGTGCCCCGCGGGTTGAGAACCTTGACCGGCCGTCCGGCGGGATCGAACGCACCGGCGCCGATGCGCCGCTCCGCGTTCTCGCCCGGATAGGATTCGATCTCGCAGGCGCCCGCGGGTATGGGCTCGATTGGCTGGTTCATCATTCGACCCCGATCATGTCCGTGAAGCGAAATACTCTTCGTAGCTGCTGCCGTTCGACACCAGGATCCCGCCGTCCACGTCGAGCGCTGTCCCGGTGCACATCGCGGCCTCGTCGCTCGCAAGGAACAGGATCGCATTGGCCACGTCCTCGGGCAACACCCAGCGCCCGAGCGGGATCCTCGCCGCGGTCGCGGCGAGCTGTTCGGGCGTGCGCTTTCTCGTCATGCCGGTAATCGTCGGTCCCGGGCACACCGCGTTCACGCGGATCTTGTAGGCGGCCAACTCGAACGCAGCATGCCAGGTGAAGCCGACCACGCCGGTCTTGGAGGCGGTGTAGTTGGCCGCGCCCGCGTAGGACACGCGCTTGCCTGCCATCGACGAGACGTTGACCACCGCGCCGCCCCCCCGCGCGCGCATCGGCGCGATCACCGCCTGCGTGCACAACGCCGTGCCCTTGAGGTTGATGTCGAGCACGCGGTCCCATTCGACTTCCGTCATGTTCTGCAGGGTCCATTTTCCGATCACGCCGGCGCTGTTCACCAGCACGTGCACGGTGCCGAAGGCCTGCAGCACCGCGTCGAATGCTGCCTTGATGGACGCGCCGCTCGCAACGTCGACGACGAAGTAACCCGAGCCGGCGATTTCCTTCGCCATTTCGCGCAGGCCTTCCTGATTGGAATCGAGCAGCGCGAGCTTCGCGCCCTCGGCGGCGAACGCGCGCGCCGCCGCGGCACCGATGCCGCTCGCCGCGCCCGTGACAACCGCTACCTTGTCCGTGAACCGGTCTCCTCTCATCGCGCGATCCTCAGTCGAGTTTGATGCCCGCAGCTTTCGCGATCGGCGCACAGCGGTTGCGGTCGTCGAGCAGCGTCTTGTGAAACTCCTCCGGCGTGCCGCCCGCCACTTCCAGCCCGATCTCGTTCAGCCGCTTGGCCGTTTCCGGAGCGCGCAGCGCCTCGGTGATCGCTTTCGCGTACTGGTCGATCAGCGCTCGCGGCGTGCCCGTCTTCACGAAGAACCCGAACGAGGTCTTGCCGACGAAATCCGGGTAGCCAAGCTCCGTATACGAAGGCACATCGGGAGCGAGCGCCGAGCGCCCGGGGAGGCTTTGCGCGAGGATGCGCAGGCGCCCGGCGCGATGCAGTTCGAGGTAGTCAGCGATCACCGAGCCGCTCGCCGGCACCTGGCCGCCGAGCAGGTCAGTGAGCAATGGGCGCCCACCCTTGTAGGCCACCACCTGCAGGTCCACGCCGAAGGTCTTCGCCATCAGGTGCGTCAGGAACACGCCAACGCCGGAAGCGCTGGGTGTGCCGACGAAGCGCATCTTCGGGTCGCGGCGAATCGCCTCGACCCAGTCTTTGAAGCTCGCGATGGCCAATGCCACCGGTACCGTGATGGCTGTCGGAATGGTCGTGCCTTCGCACACCGGCGCGAGTTCCTTGTCGGGATCGTAGGCCAGCTTGGAGTAGAGGAAGGTGCTATAGGAATAAAACCCGGTCGGCGTGTACAGCAGGTTCGTGCCGTCGATCTCGTTGTTCTTCACGAATTCACCCGCCGCGAGGCCCGCGCCGCCGACCTTGTAGTCGACGACCACCGGGCGGTCGAGGCTTGCCTTCAGCTTATCTGCCAGCAGCCGCGCGCTCGCGTCGAGCGCCGCGCCGGGCGGCACGCTGAGGATCAGCTTCAGCGGTTTGCCCGATTGCGCGTGGGCGCTCGAGATCAATCGATCGGGCAGCGCGAGCGCCGCCGCGCCTGCGGCGAGCGCAGCGGTGAATCTCCGTCGAGTCAGACTCATGCTTTTCTTCTCCCCGTCTACTTTGCCATCATGCCCGCGCGCTCGACCATGGCGCATTCGAGCCGGTAGCTCTCCTTCGCCCAGGCGGTGTAGGCCGCGGGCGTCATCGGCCACGGATCCTTCTTCAGCGTATCGAGGACCTTCAGCGTTTCCGGATCGTCGAAGGCCTTGCTGAAGGCTTCGTGCAACCGGTTGACGACCGGCTCGGGTACGCCGCGCGGACCGCCGATTCCCAAGAGTACCGTCACGACCATGTCGAGCCCGACCTCGCGCGCGGTCGGCACCTCCGGAAGCCAGCGCGAGCGCTTCTCGTTGAACTGCATGAGGTACCTCGCCTTGCCCGCGGCCACCTGCGTGAACATGGTGCCCGCGGTATCCACCGCGATCATGATCTCGCCCCCGAGCAACGCGCGCATGACGTCCGAGCCACCCTTGTAGGGAACATGCAGCAGCTGGATTCCGAGTTGGCCGGCTGCCGCCTCGGTGACCAGGTGCATCGAGGTGCCCGCACCCGGCGTTCCGTAACTGAGACGGCCCGGATTCGCGCGCGCCCAGCGCACCACGTCCTCGAAACTGCGAAAGAGCGAAGCGGTAGCCACTTCGATCGACATCGAGTCCGTGGCCAGGCCGGCGATGTAGGTGAAATCCTGGATCGGATCCCAGTCGACCTTCTGCATGTACGGGTAGCGGAACAGCGACGAAGACATGATGGTGAGCGTGTACCCGTCGGGCTTCGCGGTACGCGCCATCAGCACCGGACCCAGCGTGCCGCCCGCGCCCGGCTTGTTCTCGACCACGATCGGCTGGCCGAGGTGCCGTGACGCCACCTCGGTGAACTTGCGCGCCATGCTGTCCGTGGGGCCGGGAATGAATGGCAGATACACGGTGATCGGGCGCGACGGAAAGGGCTGTGCGAAGGCGCCATTCGCCGCGCAGAGAAGCATGACCAGGAAGGCCCGGCGCGGACGAGACGCGATCATGATCTTTTCCCTAGAAACTGGCATTGTCGGGCGCGCCTGCCGCCACGGTCAATTGGTAGACTTGCGCACTGAGATTCGGAGTAGGTTCGCAGGCGAGACCAACGGGGTAGGCGCGGGGCGGCAAGAAAGTGCGGGACACAATAGCGGGCGGCGTGTAGAGGACTGGGGTTCGCGACACGTGCGTTGGCTGGGGGCGCGGATTGCGCGCGAGGGATTCATCATCGACCAGGCGCGGTAGGCGGACGCGATGGCCGTGCGCACCGCTACGGAGCTTTCGATCTGCGTACCGCCCCGGACGTCAAGGCGTTGATCGTCAGGGTGGCTTCCGTGGCCGGCATGTCGGTCAGCGTTCCTGCTCGGAACGGCGCAGGAGCGCGCCAGAGAGATTCTCGCCGAGCGCGACATGCTGACCCTGACGGCCCGCGACTGGAATGCATTCGTGAAGACCCTGGACATCGCCGGCAAACCCCGGCCGAGGCTGTCCGCGGCCGCGAAGCGGCACCGGGAATGGCGGTAAGGCAGAGGCTGACCCCGATTCGCGTTCGGACGGACCTCGGTGGGATCGCGTCAACCATACCGGCCCGCGTGGTTGCGGGGTAGGATGTGCAAAATGAGGCCTGCGTCTTCTTCGGCTGCGCGTCAAGAGACCTACACATGAACCGCCGTGCCGGCGAATCGTTGCTTGAGCGCATCGAACGGTCGCCGCGCGCGCCGGCCACGGGCGCGAACCGGACTCGATACATTTTCTTATCGTTTATCGCTCTCGAGGTACAACAGGGCGTCGTTGTAGCTGCGGGACGTATCTGGCACGAGCACGGTGTTCGCGGGATAGAGAACCTCGATATCGTCTTCCAGCTCCGACAAGAAATGCGCAGACCGACCTCGAATCAGATCCGACACGCCGTCGCGCATCAACAGAAAGCCACCGTCGGATGTCGGCGTTGTGGCAGGACCCATTGGTCAGTCCTTGCTCGCCGGTCCGACCACGGCAGCAAACAACGGCAGGACGGCGTGCCGCGCTCCCTGATCGAATTCCTGTCTGGTGATCCGTCGAAGACTGTCTGCGAGCGATTGTTCTGCGGCCGTGATCTTGCCCTGCAATTCGACGCCCTCTTCAGGCCGCGTGCGAACTGTCGCCTTGAAGATACCGCGCAGCAGCAGTGCACGGTCGGCACCCTCGGCAGACGCTGTGTCACCGTTGGTCCTTACGACGTAGCACTGGAGCGTCAGAGGCCCCTCTGACCATGCCGCCTGTTCCATCCTGAGCGCCTGCTTCATCAGCACAACCACACCAAACGGGTGCTGCAATCCGAGTGGCAGATCGAAGCTCTTCGGCCATCGAATGTGCGCGGCCCCGCACTCGCCGTCGGGAAATGCGACGCGGCGAAGAGCCGTAGCCACGGCCGGCACGTTCAAGCCAAGTTGCTGCGCGGTCGCATTGCCAGGGCCGTAGACTGGAGCCCCGGCATAGTCGCCACACGCGAATACGCTGGTGCCATCGAACGTCACAACTCGAGCCTCCCGACGCGCGCCTTTCACCTCGCCTTCCTTCAAGAGAAATCGCAGCACCGAGTAGCCGTCGACAGGTCGGGCCCCGGCATGTTCGCAGAGGAAGTCGTATACGTCTTCCCAGGCTGCGAGTCCCGGATTCAATCCTTCGATCTTCTTCTGCTCGGAGGAGTACTTGTCGTGGAAGGCTTTCCACTTAGCGAATCCTTCCTGGACCAGCTGTCCGATCTTTTCAACATCAACGCCACCTCCGCCATCCTGATGTCGCAGTAGCGCCTCTTGGAGCTCTTCGGGAGGAATTAGCGTCATCACGCGCGAGAAAAGCGCGTCGAACCGGTCGGGCGCGACGAGCGCCCGGGTGATTATTCGAAGCTTCTGGTCCGCGACGGCGTAGGCCTCCTCCTCGCGGCTGTTACGCATCACCAACGTGTCCAGCAGAATCGTCTCGCGCGAACCAAAGCGATGGACTCGGCCGACACGCTGCTCGAGTTCCATCGGGTTCCACGGCACATCGATATGAACGAGGCGCCGCGCGACCTGCAGATTGATTCCCTCTCCTCCAGCCCTGGAGGACACCAGAAACTGCGGACCGTTAGGACGCCAGAATCGATCGATCTCTTCCTGGCGCACCTGGTCATTCTGGCCACCGATGATCACTGCCGGACGGACGCCGTACGTTCGCTCTAGATAGTGTGCAAAGGCTGTCACTGTCTCGATTGGTTGAGCGAACAAGACGACGCGATCATCGCCGGCTGGTGTGAGCACGCGATCTCGAATCAGGTTCCATTTCGAGTCGCCTGCCTCCTTTAGAACTGAAAGCCCCAGATTGAGCAGCTCTTCAAGTCCCGCGTGATCGACCTCCGTGCTGAGGTGATCGTCGGATTCCTCCATGTCCTCGAGTTCTCCGCTCTCGTCCTGGAGGCCGATATCCTTCCTGATTCTGTTGAGCAGCGCCTCAACCGGCTCGTCGAGCGCTCCATTTCGGTAAGGTCGAAGGGCCGCAAGCGCCGCTGACAGGTTCCGAGTCTGTAGTATCCATCCCGCACGAATCGCCTGCCGAACGAGGTAGCCGAGCCCAGCGTGTGGGCTGGAGGCTGCCCACTGTAAAGCCTGGGCGCAGCGCCATCCTGCAGCTCGCTTACCTGCGTCGCGTTCGTCGAGCACGCCATAGGGACTGTAGAACTCGTGGATTGCTCTGAGCCAACGCCGGTAGAGCGGTCCTGCGTCAAAGAGAATGGGAGGATTGACCTGCCGGCTGGGAAAAACCGGATTGCCATCCCAGTCTTTGACATCGTCTTTTGTCCTGTAGATGACGCGACCCGTAAGATCGCTGGCCAATTCGTCGGTGCGGCGAAGTAGCTCGAGCAGATTCTCAAATCTGGCCTGATGTCCCTGATGGGGTGTGCCGCTCAGGAAGAGCACACGCGCTTCGCCATCGAGCTTAGCCAAGAGGTCACGAACGAGCCGATAGTTTTCCCTTGGATTGCCGCCACCGGGCTCCCAATCTGTGAGGTGGTGGCATTCGTCGACTACCACGATGTCCCATGGACCGCTGTTCAGCACCTGCTCAGAGTTTGCCCCGTGTACGGCTTTGTGAATGCTGGCGACGACCAGTTGATCGTTCAGTTGTGCAGTGCAATCTGTCGCGGTCCACTGCCGAAACGCCAAGTCCAGGCGGACGAATTCCTTGCGCACGTTTCGAACCAGTCGCGCCGGCGCGAGGTAGAGCACCCGAAAACGTGGATTGGCTGCGAGCAACTCCTGAATCAGCAAACCGACCTCCACGGTCTTCCCGAGCCCGACTTCGTCAGCGATCAAAACGCGTTTCAGAGCCGGCGTATCCAGTACGTGCCGAACCAGGCTCACCTGATGCGCGAGAGTGTTCACTTTCCGTGCGTCAAGTCGCCGCTGCGGGTCTTCTGACAGGAGAAAGAAAGCTCGCAACCGCGCGACGCTCCGGCGTGTCAGCGACGTCCAGGTATCGCCGTCGGGAACTGCAGCCAACAGTTGGCTCGGTATCGGCGCCGCCTCGACACGCTCCGCATCGATACCCATGTCAACGATCGGAACCGGGGCGATCTCTCCATCCGCCCAGAAGCGTCTCGGTGGGCCGGCGAGGTCGAGGGATAGAAGTCCCCACTCCTCATACCGCCGAAGGATGGAAAGAGGAACGACGTCGCTGGGCCGCCTTACGATTCCGGCTTCGGCCTTCACCGTCACGCCAGCGCCCCCGCTGCAACGTGCTCGTCAGGAAGGCCAGGACGGGATGAGATGACGGCGCCGCAGTTCTCGAGGACACCAGAGCGCTTCTTCAGGTCCGCTTTCTCGATGCGTCGGCGATGTGCCTGCAGAATTGCGTCGGCGGCGCTGTCCAACGGATTCTCTAGATCTTTTCGAACGTGCTGCAGCTCCGCCTCGACCTCTTTGAAGCATTGGAGCAGCAAATCATTGGCGGCGTCAGCCGCCGCCCCGGTACACGCATCCGCCAGGTCGTCGAAGAGTTCCAAGATCCGGTCCTTGACTCCACGGCCGATATCGTCGCCCTTCTTCACGAATGCGTTGCACTTGCTCTTGATGGGCTTCTGAATCGCTGTCGCGAGCTCGTTCTTGACGCGATCGCGGAGACTATCGATCACCTCGCGGCCGGCAATGTCGATCTGCTTGATGTCCGCGCGAAGCGCCTCCAGCTGTGCGTCCAGTAGGCTCGGCGGCACCCGGGCTCCTTGCTCGCGGCACCACGCGGCCAGCTCGGTGACCATGCGCTCGCAGTCCGCCGCGAATTCACGGGTCCTCTTTCGGATCTCCTGAATGATTGATTTGCCCCAGACTTCGGCGACCGGCTCAACAAACTTCCGAGCAAAGTCGTCAGGGAGATTGATGTGTCTTGCGCCGAAGAACGTACCTTCGCGCCGTACTGACGCGCGCAGCGTCGCCCAGTGAGCGTTTCGGAGACTGCGGAGATACTGGTTAATCTCCGTGCGTGCGCTGTCTTTGGCGCGCATCACCAGTGCCCCAATCCTCTCCGCCATAGTCTTTTTAAGAAACTCCCGAAACTGTCCCTGGCGAACCAGGAACTCCTTTCTGAGAGGGCCGAGCACGACCTCGAGCTCCCGCTCAAGTTCCTGCAGCTCCTGCTCGGTATGCCCGCTGCCTTCCCACTGAGCGCGGACAAGTTCTATCCAAGCAACGGCTTGGTCCACCCAGGCACGGACCGATTCGTCGCGGCGCCGACGGGCATCCTCTCTCCGAGCGACCGCGACACTCGTGAGCCCGCGCTGCATGGCCGGGATTCCGCTTTGCTCAATGTCCCGGATGAACGGCATGTCGTCAGCGTCGTTGGCGAGCAGTCTTCGGTACTGCGGAGCGGATAGTGGGAAGACCATGAGCTCGTCACAGAGCTGCTGAATCACAGAGCGTTGCGCCTTTCGCACCTGCTCATCACCAGACTCCCACACCCGTTCCAGCTCTTGACGCAGCTGCGCACGAATGAGCGAGCGTGCACGATCGAACTGCTCAGCGAGATGGTCCGCCTTCTTGCGGCTCTTGTCTTTCGCCCACTCGTCTTCAGCGACGTCATCCAACCTGGCTACCGCCACGGCGAGGACGACCGGATCGTGGGAACGCTCGTCTGCAGAGAACAGCAACCGGGTGAGGAATTCGCTGGTGCGAAGCAGGTCCGCGGACGATTCAGTGATGCCGGCGCGATCGACGACCAGAACTACCGCTTTCGCCCTCTCATTGATCCACTTTCGCGTCACCTGTTTGTACGCATCTCCGGCGACGCCCACACCTGGAAGGTCCACGAGCACCATGCCGGTCTTCAGCAGCGGCGAATGCCAGCGGACCTGCAGCTCTTTGATCAGCGGCGCAAGAAAGCCAGATGCATGCTCGTGCAAGTCTTGGCGGAGGCGCGGGGCGTCACCGGCGAGCTCGCGGCGATGCCTTTTGCCGGCCTTCGCAAGGGCCAGCGCAGCTTTGATACCGCGAAGGCGATCCTCGTCTTCAGGCGAACCTGGAGTTCCCCAGGTCCGCTTCATCCTTGCCGTCTCGCGCAACGAATCCACGAGATATGGCAAATCCGCGTTTGAGTCCTGATTGCCTTTGACGAGGAGTTGCGCTTGCTTCCGGAACATCTCCAGCCGCTTGCGCATCTCCGAGTCATCGGATCCCACTGGGTCAATGAGTTCGGGTTCTGCCTGAACGTCGGCTCTAAATTCCGCTGGGACGACTACGTCCGCATCGACGCCAGTCGCTGCCTTCAGAGCTGCGGCGTGACCGCGTTCCAGCGGGAAGAGGATCCCCTGCCACAGACTTCCGGCCGAGTGGTAGTCCGCCTCGAAGGCGGGCACGTCGCCGTACCGGACCTCCATCGCCAGCGCCGTCAGCGGCCCGATTCCACCAGAGGGCAAAATGATCTCTTGGCCGGCAACCAACGCATTGATCAACGTGCTCTTGCCAACTCCAGAGGCTCCCAGAAAACAAATCGCCAAGTCCTCTGTCACATTTCGATCGAGCGTCCGAATCCGCGCGAGGGCGTCATCGAGCCCAGACACCTTGTCTGGCAGGTGCTCCACAAGAAATGGGCGAACCTTTTCCGTGTGCCAACGGTCCAGCCGTTCAACTTGTTCGCTCATCGTGTAGCGTTCCTGTAGCCTACGGTCCAAAAATAAAAAGCCTCGCCGTACGGATTCGCATTTGCCGGCATCATGGCAGCAGATGCTCCCGGATGATCTCGTCCACTTTCGTGCTGTCGAACCCGCCGCGCTCGTCGGTCTGAATCAGTTTGTCCCTCAGGCCGTGCTTTTCGTACCACGCGAGGCGGCGCGTGACGGATGCGTCATAGTCCGGGTTGCCGAGCATTCCCCAGTGCTCCCAATACCGCACGTCCGGGCCATCGGCCGTTTCGATCGGAATAGTGAAGTCCGGTCGACGTATCGACCCGTCAGACGCCACCAGCTTGAATTCGTAGTGGTACGGAACGCGAAGCTCCGCCAGACGATTCGCAATAAGGAGCTCGGATTTCGACGCGACGAGTTCCCTGAGGAGCGTCTTGTGGATCCGCCGTTCGGGTCGGTAGTCGTCGATCTCTTTAACCGCCTCTCGGAGGTGGTACAAAGACGTGTTGCGCCGGAAGTACTCGGACGAGCCCTGCCAGGCACCTCGCTCAAGAACTTTGAGGTCTCCTGGAGAGCCTTGGACCAGCAGGTACAGCTTGCGTGTGAACCGAGTCAGCGCGGTGTACAGCAGCTCCCTCGAGATTAGCAACTGTCGTTCTTCGGCCGGTAAGACCAAGAGGACGCCGAAGAAGTCAGAGCCCTGAGCCTTGTGAACGCTCATGGCGTATCCGAGATCCAGCCAATCCTCAGCCCAGCCCTGGTCGACAGTCACTGACACGTTTGCGGACGTTTCAAAGCTGACCCGTGCGAAACGGTGCTTCTTGAATTCGTCAATCTGGTACACGAGGCCGAGCTCGCCATTGGCAACGAACAGGTCCACGTTGCTCCGAGTGACTCGATCCCACGCCTTCTTGTCACGCTGCATCAGTCGCTTGTTTTGCGTTTGAAGCACCTTGTCATGCCGAACGTACCGGCGCCCAGATACCTTGCCAAGCGTCTCTCGCCACTGTTGAAGCAGTTCTGCTCGAAGCAACCCCTGAATCTGGCGGTTCAATTCATCCGAGCCGAAATATCCAGCCCGATACGGCGAGAGGATCTGGAACGCATCAAGGGTCGGCGTACGGTCCTTGCTACCAATTCGATGGAGGGCATCGAATGCGGCGCCAAACGCGAGTTCGGTGGAACCTGCCCCACTCTCGGTGAGCAGTTCCGTGACGCACGTATGAGCCAGCTGCGGAAGCTGCCGCTTGAGGTCGTGCTCGTCGGAGAAGAACCACAACTGAAGGTCCTCGCCGAGGACGCCCCCGCTCCTCAGACGATCGAGCAATTCATCCCCGGCGATTCGGTCCGCTGATGAGGAGAATTGCTGCGCCAGCTGCAGCGCAACGCTGCCTTCGCGGATCTGCCGGACGTTGACTGAGAGCTCCGACAGGCCTCCACCACCGCCCCGCAGCTTATCGACGATGTTTTTGAACGGGGCGCCCACGCCAATCGGTGGTAGTTGTTGCTCGTCGCCACAGAGGATCGAGCGCTCGACTTTGGTCCAGTCGAGTGCCCTAAGCACCGTGGCCAACATCGGCACGTCGAGCATCGAAGATTCGTCTATGACGACCGTGGTTGTGCCATCGACGACTGGCGTACCATCGCGTCTCAGGCGAAATGTGGAGGGATCCATCCACTTGTTGCGCACCAAGTAGCTGTGAATGGTGAGCGGATCGAGATCTAGGCCCGCAACATCCTTTATACGTTTCTTGAGTCGAACCGCGGCCTTGCCGGTTGGCGCCAGGAGCAGCACTTTGGCAGGTCTTGGTGACGACTGCAGCGCCTTTATAAAAGTTGCGACGACTGTCGTTTTTCCAGTGCCGGCTCCGCCGACAAGCACCGAGAAGGGCTGCATCGCCAGATTGTCCAGAGCCGCTACTTGGCCGGTTCTGGCACGAGTCGCAATGTCGTCGGGCAGTCCCGCCATTGACGGCAGAAGCGGCAGCCAGTCGACGGCGTCCCAGACCAAGGGCTTTCGTCCACGGAGCTTTGCGATCCGGTTCCGGATTTCGTCCTCGTCTGCCTTTTGGATGGGCAACATCCAGCCCACCTGATCCCCGTCCTTTACGACTCTGAGGCCCTCTTCGAAGAAGTCCAGATCTGCTGCCAGCGTGAGCACGCCCAAGGGCATCCTCGCTCCGGGCAGCTGCAGCTCCTGCAGAAACTGGATCACGTCGCCCTGTGGCAGAAACGAGTGTCCACGTACCCTGGCTTCTCTCAGTCTGTTGAAGATCGCGGCTCGGATACGCCGACGGTCGTTGGAGGCAAAGTCCTCGATTCCAGGAATCGTGGCTCCTCCCCGGGTCTGCGGCAGAAAGATCCCGTTGTCGACCCTGTAGAACGGAATGGGGTCATCATCAGGCGGGGCATACTGTTCGATGATCAGGTACGGGTTTTCGACAACCTCAGACGCCGTGAAGGTGAGACCGGCGGACCGCCGTTCATCGGGCGGGACCAAGTCGGCGCCACAGATCCGCGACATCTGCTGGCTGGTCAGGTCCATGAGACAGAGACGGTCGAACAGAAGCGTCTTGACAGCTTCTGGCAGTGCACGAAGCGCGCGACGACAGTTGTCGAACTGGCGCCTCCAGCGGTCGTCAGTCTCCGTCGCGGAGTCCGCGATCCTCTCAAGAACGTGTGCTCTCGGATCCTGAACACCTTTTCCGACGAGCTGCGCTCGCACGTAAAGCGTTGCCTGTTGGAACCCCAACGTTTCCAGTGCTGCCGCCATGCCCGGAAAGAGGCCGCGATTCTTCCAGGCGCGGTTAAGGGCAGTGCTGACCCACGACAACTGCTTGGTCCAGTCCCACTCCACCGCCGCGCCGCTTCGCCCTTGCTCCAGAGCGTTAGCGAGATACTGGAGCAGAATCGTCGCCTCATCGTCTGAGAACGCACGGCACACGTACTTGAAGTGCCGGGACATGTCATCGGGGATTTCGACGAGTACCGACTGATAATCTGCGCCACTATTCAGGTAGCGCTCGTACGGGATGCGACACCCCCGGCCCTCACCGAACCCGTGACTAAGGAACCGGTTCCAGACCAGCACGCCGTAGCGATCGGCTCGCGTCCGTTCCATTCCCTCCCATTCGTGCTGCGCCGAGACAGCGTCGACTTCGGCAGCTCCGACGAGCACGTATCGCCTACGTTCTGAATTCAGAGGGTTGTCGTAGTTCAAATAGAAGAAGACGAGCGACGATGGAGCCGCCAGATCGCCGAAGAAGTCGGTGATGTTGCGCTGCGCCTCTTCAGGAGAAAAGCGATCGGCGAACTCCGCTGGCACTTCGTCGTCCGCTTCCTCCCGCCGAAACACTTGGTCGTAGGCCCAGGTGCCCACGGTGAATGGCTTGATCGCGTCATCAATCGCTCGAACGGGGTTCTCGGGCGTGCTGAGAAATGACTTAGGCTCATGTTGGTACGGCAACGTCGCGGTCCCGCCAAATGTCTGAATGGTTCGCAAGCATGGGGGACGGTACTCGCCGGCGCGAAGAGACGCACAAGGCTGAGAGCGCAGGCCCTCTTCCTCGTCATCCTTCTTTCCCTCGCGAATGCCGTGGGCCTTGAGACCGTACTCTCCTGTGCAGAACACATTCGCGGACGGCCGATCGCACACGTGGCCATCCCACCCACGGTCATGCCACGGCAGCCGCACTGAAAGGTGTTTCGCCATTCAACCTCGGTCATTCCCAACAACAGCCGAACGCAACGAGGGGCAGCGCCTTTGTCAGGGTCATTGGCCGCTCCTGTCTCACTTGGGCCGTCCGGCGGCGCCCTTCCGAACCCACTCGTCGACCTCGGACAGTTTGAACTTCCAGAGCTTGCCTACCTTTCGAGCGGGCAGACCCTTCCGATCGATCCATCGATAGACGGAGTCCTTCGTCACCCCGAGGTGCTGGGCGAGTTCGTCGACGGAAACCCACGGCTCGGTCTTCGGAGACATTTGGCGTGCGCGGCGGGATTGTCCACCGATGAGCGGCAGTCTAGCAGTGCAAAGCTCATCCAACAATAGTCCTCAATAGTCGGCGATAGTCTGACACGTCGTAGGCCGCAGATCGGCTGCGACACTCGGTTTCCCGACGGCATCTGCAGCGAAGGGAGCGCGCGTGGGAGCGGTCCGGTTCAGACTCCGTGAATCACAGTACTGATCGGCCGCAGACTCCGAATGCAAGGCTTGGGGTCGCCACAGAAGCGCGGTCGACCGTAGCCCAAGCCGATCAGCCGCTACCGGCGCCAGCTCGAGGCGGCTAACCGCGACAAGGTGATCGTGTTCTGCGGAGAACACTTCGGGGTCTTCAGGAACTACGAAGTCATGATGCTCGTCTGGGTCGCGGTGCGCGCTCGCTCCTTGATGGGAGTGTCGCGGCAGACGCTGCTCGATCGCTGCCGCGCGCGCTTCCCTTCAAAAGCGTCCGGGCCTTCCGCTCGCCAAACGCTTCCGCCAACCCCTGACCGAATAGCCAACCGCCGACCGCCCCACCCGGCAGACCAGTGCTCCTCAACTCCGAATCTCAGCTTGGGCAAGGCTCGAATATTGGTTAACCTCCGCCCATGAACCAGCGTTACTTGAAAGTCTTTGGCGCCGTGATACGCACCGGCATTTGGCACCCAACCCTGCTTGCCGCAGGATTCGCGCTCTGCGGCTGCTTCGGCACGGCGCACGCGCAGCCGTTTCCGTCACGCCCGATCACGCTCGTCGTGCCCCAGCCGCCCGGTGGCGCAAACGACCGCACGATGCGCCTCATCGGCGAGCGGCTGCAGCAGCTATGGAGCCAGTCCGTGATCGTTGATTTCAAGCCCGGCGGCGGCGTCATCGTCGGCTCGCAGTTTGTCGCTCGCAGCGCGCCCGACGGGCACACCATCGGACTGATCACCGGCGCGCATACCATCAATCCCGCCATCCGCAAGGACCTGCCTTACGACGCGCTCAAGGACTTCGCCCCGGTGGCGCGCATCGGGTACTACATCATCGGATTGGTTGCCCACCCCTCGCTCGCGGCCAATACGGTGGCGGAGCTGATTGCACTCGCCAGGCAGAAACCGGGTGAACTGCACTACGGCTCGAACGGCATCGGCACCTCTGCCCATCTTTCCGGCGAACTGCTGAAGATCATGGCGGGGATCGACCTGCAACACATCCCGTACAACGGCGGCGCCCCCTTGTATCGCGACATGATTGCCGCCAGGGTGCCCGTAGCCTTCGCGATCATGGGTTCCGCCATGCCCTACGTGAAGCAGGAGCGCATGAAGCTGCTCGCCCTGACCAATCCGAGGCGCAGCGAGGTGTATCCCGAGGTTGCCGTCGTTGCCGAGACGCTGCCGGGATTCGAGATGACGACCTGGGTGGGATTCGCGGTGCCGGCGGCGACTCCAAGAGACCTCGTGCAGCGTCTCTCGAGCGACGTGCTCAAGGTGCTGGGTGAGGCGAGCCTGCGCCGGCAGTTCGCGGAACTCGGGATCGAGGCCGCCACGCTGCCGGCGCCGGAGTTCGCGGCATTCGTGCGTGCCGATCTCGAGCGCGTGCGCCGCATCGTGCAACAATCCGGCATCAAGGGGGAGTGATGCAAACCTACCGCCTGGCGCGGGACATCCCGGTCGAGGATGGCTACGACGTGGTCGTGGCGGGAGGCGGGCCGGCCGGCTCGGCTGCCGCGGTCTGCGCGGCGCGCCTTGGCGCAAAGACTCTGCTCGTCGAAACCACCGGCTGCCTGGGCGGCATGGGAACTTCGGGCCTGGTGCCCTCCTTCGGGCCGATTTCAGACGGCGAGCGCATGCTGGTCGGCGGCTTCATGAAGGAGCTGGTCGAAACGATGTACTCCCGCGGCCTGTTCGGCCCGCACGTGGTTCCCGATTTCTTCGACAAGCAACTCAACCGCTGGATACCGTTCAAGCCCGAAGGTCTGAAGCGCGTGCTGGACGAGTTCGTGGTGAACGCAGGCGCCGAGCTGCGCTTTTTTACCCGGGTCATCGATGCCGACGTGAGCGGGCATCGCGTCAACGGCGTGGTCATCAGCAACGTCGAAGGCTATCGCTACATTCGCGCCAGGACCTACGTCGACGCCACCGGTGACGCGGCGCTCGCGGCCCTCGCCGGAGCGCAGTGCAAGGTGGTGCTGCGCGACACGGACACCGTGGCGCCGAGCACACTGTGTTCGCTTTTTGCCGGCATCAACTGGGACCATCCCGATTACGGCGAGGACTGGCAGGGTATCGACGCCGTGAAGAACCGCACCAAGACCGAACTCCTGCGCCGCGCCATCGAAGAACGCCACTTCTCGCAGCAAGACCGCTTCATGCCCGGCATGAACAAGACCGGACGCTCGAGCGGCGCGCTGAACGCGGGGCATGTGTTCAACCTGAATCCCTTGAGCGTGCGCAGCCTGACCGAGGGCATGATCTTCGGCCGCAAGCTGGCGTTGGAATACGAGGCGTTCTACCGCAAGTACGTGCCGGGCTGCGAGAATATCGAGCACCTTGCCACCGCGCCCGTCATGGGCGTGCGCGATTCCCGGCGCATCGTCGGCGAGTTCGAACTCACGATGGAGGACTTCCGCGCGCGCCGCCAGTTCCCCGACCAGGTGGCGGTGTACAACCGGCCCACGGACGTGCATCCCACCAATGCCTCGAACGCGGAGTACGAGCGCTTCCTGCAAGACTTCCACGGCAAGGACAACCTCGGCCGCGGGCATTGCGTCGGCATTCCCTACAGCATATTGGTGCCGAGGGGATGGGAGAACCTGTGGGCCGCGGGACGCTGCCACTCCAGCGACTCCAGGGTGCACGGCTCGATTCGCGCCCAGTCGGCGGCCTACATGATGGGGCAGGCCGCGGCCACCGCGGCTTGCCAGTCGATCGCCACCGGCCAACCCGCCTGCGAGCTGGACACGGCAAGCCTGGTGGAGACTCTGCGGCGCGAGGGAGCCTACCTGCCGCAACCTTCGCTCAGCAAGACGATGACGCGATAGGTACCCGGCGGGCATCGCTCGTTAGCGGAAACCTTCTACCGCCAGCCTCGACCCCAGAGCAACGAACATCGCGCCGATCGCGCGGTTCAACCATCGCGCGAGAGGCCCCGACCAGCGCAGCCGCAGCGCGACGCGCGCGGCCATCCACGCGACCAGCAGATTCCAGAGCGTGCCGTTCACGTTGAATAGCGCTCCGAGGAACAGGAAAGCGACCGCCTTGTCGGGCGCATCCGGTGCGATGAACTGCGGCAGGAACGCGAGGAAGAAAAGCGCCACCTTCGGATTGAGCACGTTGGTGAGAAAACCCTGCGCGAACACCGTGCGCAGCGCCACGGACGGCAACGCCGGCGCTCCGCGTGTCTGGGTAGTCGAGGCGAGGAGCGACAGGCCGACGTAGACGAGGTAAGCGGCACCAGCCCACTTGAGAACCGTGAAAGCGGTCGCGGATGCCGCGAGGAGCGCCGACACACCGAGTGCGGCAGCGGCCGTGTGCACCCAGCAGCCGGCGCCGATTCCCAGTGCGGCGGCCGCGCCCGCGCGCCAGCCTTGCGACGCGCTGCGTGCGACGATGTAAAGCGTGTCAGGCCCGGGCGTCATGTTGAGGAGCAGTCCTGCGACGACGAACAGGAACAGATCAGTGGTGCCGAACATGGGGAAAAATGTACCATGGCGCGGCGGATAACGTGCTCATACCGAATTCCCTGCCGCATGCCCATCCGCCGTTGCAGCCAGCATATCCCGCGGCGACAGGCAATCGCCAACCGGGATTACCCGGATCCCCATTTCCCGCAACGGCGCCAGGAGTGCGTCGTTGCGCGATCGGGGCGTCGAGTAGGCGAGGAACGCAAGATTCTCGATCGTCCGGACCTCGCCCGTGTAGACATGGCGGTATCCAAGCACTCCGTCTTCGAACGAGCCGCTCCATACCGGCTCGCACAGGAACACCATTTCGATGCGCTTGTGCGACAGCCGCCGCAAGACGCCCTGGCGGGCGACGATCGACATGTCGTCAGCGATCGCGGAGCGGGGCGTGATGATGACGACGCGACTGAAGATGGCGTGCAGGCGTTCAGCCGCAGCATAGGTCCCTTCGCTGTGATCCATATCGAACACGACGGCGGTTCCCGGCTGCCGCGCGGCCAAACCGATCAAGCCCGCCATGGCGCTGCGCAGATCGGGCACCCAGCCCGCCTCGGCCACTTCTGGCGGCAACCACGACGGCGGCAGCATCGCAGCGCCCGTTGCGAGTATCACCGCGTCTGGTTTCAACTGACCGACCGTACTCGCATCGGCCAACACGCCAAGCTCGACACGGGCGCCAGCCCGTTGGGCCGACACGGTTTGGTAGTCGTAGATGCTGCTGACCTCTTCTCCGCCCGGCAGCAACGAACGAAGCCATGCCTTGCCTCCGATATTTGCGGAACTTCCGAAGACGGTGACCTCATGGCCGCGAGCCGCCGCAACCCATGCCGCTTCCATGCCGGCGATGCCGGCGCCGATCACGACCACACGCATCGATCTATCCGCCTTGCGAGGCCAGAAATCGACCTCGTCGACCTGCCCCACGCGCGGATTGTTGACGCAGGAGATCGGGGCATGCCGCGTGATGATGGTGTCCCAGCAGGTGTTGCACGAGACACAGTAACGGATGTCGTTTGTGCGACCGCTCGCGGCCTTGACCGGCCATGCCGGATCGGCCACCAGCGATCGCCCGAGGCCGATCAATTCGGCTTCGCCCCGCAGCAGGATTCCCTCCGCTTCGGCCGGGTCGGTAATGCGTCCGAGCGCCACGTGCGTTACGTCGGGAACCGACCGACGCAATGTTCTGATCAGATCGAGGTACGGCATCCTCGGACCATAGCGGTCCGGAACGTGCATCTCGAGGCTGGCTGCATGCGTGCCTTGCGCGAAGCAGACATAGTCGATTTCGCCGGACGCCGCCAACAGCGGCGCGATGATGGCCGCTTCCGCCGGGCCAATGCCGCCGGGCATGCCGTCATCGCCGGGAAGCTTCAGGCCGATGATGAACGAACTGCCGCAAGCCGAACGGATCGCAGCGACGATTTCAGCAACGAAGCGCGTGCGGTTCTCCCAGCTGCCGCCATAGGCGTCATCGCGATGGTTCGACTGCGGCGACAGGAATTGGTGGAACAGATGGCCGTGTCCGCAGGAAAGCTCGACACCACTGAAGCCGCAGCGCTTGAGCCGCGCCGACGACGTGGCGAAGTCCTCGACGAATCGACGAATTTCCCTCGCGAGCAGCGCTCTCGGCACTGACCAGCTCAAGTCATCGGCCAGCACCGATGGAGCGATCGCGTTGAGATGCCGTCCGACGTGATGGCGCGCGCGCCCCGGGTCCTGTATCTGCCCCAGCAAGCGGCAATCGTGCATCTCGACCGCGTCGGCCCAGCGCTGCAATCCGTCGAGATTGGCGTCGTCGAAGACGTGGGTCTTGCCCGGCACCGACTGCAGCACCGACATCGACAGCGGCTCCGAGACGATCATGGCGGCACCGCCGCGCGCGCGGTTTGCGTAGTACTGGATCTGTTCCGGCATCACGCGGCCATCGCGCACGGTTAGCGTCGTCATCGACGCATGCACCACGCGATTGCGCAGGCGCTTGCCCGCGATTTCGAACGGCGTCTGCAGCAATGGCGTCTGGCCGCCTTCGGTTTCGAAGCTCGTCACGTCGCGGCGGATACGGCGCAGCCGGTCATTCGGCCTTGATGTTGCCGGCTCGAACCACCGCCCTCCATTTGGCCGATTCCTTTGCAAAGAAGGAAGCGAACTGGGCGGCCGACCCACCGAGCGGCACGGCGCCCACGGATTCGAGACGCGCGAGCACGTCGGGCGAGGCCAGCGCGGCATTGACCGACTGGTTGAAACGCTCGACGACCGCGCCCTGCAGATTGGCCGGCCCGAAGATGCCCCACCAGACCGACACGATGAACTCCGGCATGCCTTGCTCGCCGAACGTCGGCACATTCGGCAATTGCCTGGTCCGCTCGGCACTCGCCATGCCCAGAGCCTTCAGCGTTCCCGCCTTCAGATGCGGCAGCGCGTTGAGCTGGTTGGTGAACATCAGCTGCACTCGCCCGGCTTGAAGATCGGTCAGGGCCGGCGCACCGCCGCGATAGGGAATGTGCTTGATACTTGTGCCCGCTCTGGTGTTGAACATCTCGGCGGCCAGGTGCTCGGTCGTACCGCCGCCTCCCGAAGCGAAGTTCAGCGTGTCCCCCGCGCCCTTGGCCAGGGCAAGCAACTCGGAGACTGTATTGGCCGGCAGGGCGGGATGCGCGAGCAGCACGGTGCCGACCGATCCGACCAGTGCGATGGGCAACAGGTCGCGGTCCGGATCGTAATTGAGATTGGTGTAAAGACTGCCGTTGACCGAATTGCCGGTGGAACCCATCAGCAGCGTATAGCCGTCGGCGTCCGACTTGGCTACGAACGACGCAGCGACGTTGCCGCCCGCGCCGGTGCGGTTTTCTACGATCACCGGCTGACCGAGATGTTTGACAAGCTCTGCGCCGATCACTCGCGCGACGATGTCGACCGCGCCGCCGGGCCCGAATGGGACCATCAGGCGGATCGGCTTGGCGGGATATTGCTGGGCGCTTGCGACAGACGCAGCCATCGCAGACACGCCGGCTGCAATGCTGAACAGGGCTGCTTTGCCCGATCGGATCAGTAACAGGCGTCGAGTCTTATTCATGCGGAAAATTCAACCTGGTCGGAGGTCGTCACCGTGCAGAACCGCCCGAGGCTGCCGATGGAGTTGCGGTGCTCCTCGGCCGAATGGGCCGCACAGCAGTCCTCGAGCAGGACCATGGCGTAATCGCGATCGTGGCCATCGCGCACCGTCGCCTGCACCACCGCCTGCGTCGATACGCCCGAGCAGAAGATGCGCTCGATCCGGCTGGCCCTGAGATAGGTCTCGAGATCAGTGGAGTAGAAGGGACTGACGCGGTGCTTGGTGATGAGCCAGTCGCCGTCCCTGCGCCCCAGCCGCGGGTGGATCTCGACGCCCGCCGAGCCGAGGCGGAACAGGCCGTTCGCCCTTGCCGGCGCAAACACCGGGGAGCCTGCCGGGCACTCGGCGTAGTCGGGCGAGAAGCCGACACGCACGAAGCCGATGCCGACGCCGGCGGTGCGCGCTTTTTCAATCGCCTGCGCGGTTCGCTCCAGAATCCGGCGTTCCTTCACCTGTGCGCCGAGCGGCGATTTGCCGTTGGGCCCCTCCTCGCTCACGAGGTCGTTCTGCATGTCGAGCACCAGATAGACGGATTTCATTGACTTGCCTCCCGTGCAGTTATCGTCCGGCTTCAGACGCGCGCCGCAAGCAGTGCGTCGATCTGCATCATGCGCCCCGGCAGATCCGGGCGCTACTGTGTCATCGGTTCGGTCACATTGCACGTTGTTGCTTGATCGTCCCCAAATCATGGCTCTTTTTTGATACACTATGCCAGCTTCGTTGCCGGTCTTGCGGGGCATGAATTGCGGTTGGCACGACGGCGAAAGCGCGAACTCACATGACGAAAAGGAAAACGCATCCCCGCGTCGGCAGCGATTTCGAGGACTTCCTGCGCGATGAAGGTCGCCTGGAAGAAGCGACCGCAGTCGCCGTCAAACGCGTGCTCGCGCGGGAGATCCAGCGCGCCATGGACTCCGCCGGCGTGTCACAAGCTGAAATGGCGCGCCGCATGAAGACCAGCCGCGCCGTCGTGCGTCGCCTGCTCGACGACAGCGATCCGTCCGTAACGCTTGCCACCATCAGCCGCGCCGCCCTCGCTCTCGGCAAACAGGTCAGGCTCAAGCTCGCCGCCTGAGCGCCTCAGACGCCGCACCAGTCGCGGATGATCGCCTCGTAGATCGCCACCGACTGGCCGACGCGCTCCAGGCTGCAATACTCGTCGGTCTGGTGCGCCATGGCGGCCTCGCCCGGACCCAGTACCAGCGTCGGCGCACCGGGATAGACCTTGAGCAGATTCGCTGCGTCCGTCATGTAAGGCGCGGTGCGCGGCTCGGGCGTCTCGTTCAGGATCGGCTTGCAGATCTCGAACACGCGCTGCACCCATTCATCGTCGGGCTGTGTCCAGACCGCGTGCAGGTTCGAGAACACGTCGAGCTCCGCGTCTCCGAAAATGCCGCTCAATCGATTCAGCAAAGCCTCGTGATTCATCCCCGGCACCGTACGGATATCGATGCCGATCGTCGCTGCGTCGGGAACCAGGTTCACGCCGCTCCCGCCCGCGAAGGTGCCGACGTTGAGCGTCGGCCCGCCCATCACCGGATGCGCCGGCGCGCCGAAGTCGAAGTTCTCCAGCTTCGCGATCGCACGCGCCGCCTTGTAAATCGCGTTCACGCCAAGCTGCGGCATCGAGCCGTGCGCCGACACGCCGCGGAAAGCTGCGTGGAATTTGATCGAGCCTTTATGCCCGACCATCGGATAATTCGACGTCGGCTCGCCCACCACGATCGCACCCGCCTTGCCCATCAGCGCAGGCAACGCCGCGAGGTGTCTTGAACCCACGCAGCCGCCCTCCTCAGCTGCTGTGAGCACCAGCACCAGCCCGGGCGTCCCGGCGAGCTTCCCGCCGAACGCGCGTGCCGCGATCAGCATCGCTGCCACGCCGGCCTTCATGTCCGACGATCCGCGACCATATAGCTTGTCACCGTCGGCATCGCCGGCGAACGGATCCTTGGTCCACGCACGCGTGCCGAGCGGCACCACGTCCAGGTGTCCTGTCATGCACAGCGGCGGTTTTGCGTCCGATCCGCCCGCGCGCGCAATCACGCTGGTGCGGCCTTCCTCGTACTCGTGGTACTCGACCCGGTAGCCCCACTCTTGCAGCAACGCGCCCGCGTGGCGAGCACAGTCGCGCTCGCGACCGGGCGGGTTGACGGTGTCGAACTGCAGCAGCGAGCGCGTGAGGGCGGCGGCGTCGTGGATGCTCATTCAAGAGATAATATCGTTGATTTGACGCGGCGACACTCGCACCGGACGACGGGAAAAAACAATCAGGAGCCACCGATGAAGAAGCTCGCAGCAATCCTGTGCATGTTCGCAGCGCCCCTGGCGCTCGCCCAGAGCTGTCCCGACAAGAGCATCAACTACTGGCAGGCCTTTCCGGCCGGGGGCGAATCCGACCTCTCGGCGCGGCACCAGCAGGTGGTCCTGAAGAAGCGCTGCCCGGCGATCGAGACCATCATCCAGTACAAGCCGGGCGCGGGCGGCGGGCTGATGTGGTCGCAGATGAACCAGCTCTCGGGCGACGGCACGAACATCATCGGCATCAACCTGCCGCACATCGTGTTCCAGCCGATCGAAGGCCAGGTGCAATACAAGACCGACGACGTCACGCCGGTATTCTGGTTTCACTACACGCCGGATGCGCTCGTGGTGCTGGAGGCGGGCCCGATCAGGACGTTCCAGGACTTCGTCAAGGCCGCGAAAGAGAGCCCCGGAAAGATTTCGCTCGGCGGCTCGGGTCTCAATTCCGCCAACCACGCCGCGCACGAGCGCATGAATGCCGCCTTCGGCTTCAAGACCACCTACGTTCCTTTCAAGGGGACGGGCGACATGACCACCAACGTGATCGGCGGGCACGTAGGCGGCGCGATGTTCTACACGGCGTTTGCGATCAACAACAAGGGCAAGGTGCGTGCGCTTGCGGTGGCGATGGAAAAGCGCCACCCGCTATTGCCGGACGCGCCGACGTTCCGCGAGCTGGGAATCGACTGGGTCGATGGCGCCTACCGCGGCATCGGCGCGCCGAAGTCGACGCCCGCCGACGTGAAGAAGCGCATCTCCGATCTGTGGCGGGCGCTGAACAACGACGCCGAGATGAAAGATCTCGCGGCAAAGAGCGGCTTCGAACTCGTCAACGTGGTGGTCGAGCAGATGGACGCCTTCATGAAGGACAAGACCAGGCTCTACACCGAGGGCGCGAAACGCCTCGGCCTCGGAAAATAGCCGCCATGAAGGAATATCGCATCGCAGTCATTCCCGGGGACGGCATCGGGCGCGAAGTCATACCGGAGGGCGTGCGGGTCCTCGAAGCGCTCGGCGCGCGGCACGGCCTGCGCTTCGAGTGGGAAGAATTTCCCTGGAGCTGCGACTGGTACCAGGTGCACGGGCGGATGTGCCCGGAAGACGCCCCGGACATCCTGCGCAAGTTCGATGCGGTCTACTTCGGCGCGGTGGGAAACCCCGCGCTGGTGCCCGACCACATTTCCCTGTGGGGACTGCTGATCCGGTTCCGCCGCGAACTCGACCTGTACGTCAACTTGCGGCCCGTGCGTTTGTTCGAAGGCATGCGCTGCCCTCTGGCGGGGCGGAAACCCGGGGACATCGACTACGTCGTGATCCGTGAGAACAGCGAAGGGGAATACGGCGACGTCGGCGGAAGAATGTTCGAAGGCACGGACCGAGAGATCGTGATGCAGCAATCGGTGTTTTCGCGCAGGGGAACCGACCGCATCATGCGCTATGCGTTCGAACTCGCGATGAAGCGCAAGAAACACCTGACCTCCTGCACGAAATCCAACGGCATCTCGATCACCATGCCGTACTGGGACGAGCGCTTCGCGGAAATGAAAAAGAACTACCCGGAGGTCCGCGCGGACCAGTACCACGTCGACGGGCTCACCATCCAGATGGTGCTCAACCCCGAGCGCTTCGACGTGATCGTCGCGTCGAACCTGTTCGGCGACATCATCTCGGACCTCGGCCCGGCCACGGCCGGGTCGATCGGCATCGCGGCTTCGGGCAACATCAATCCGGAGCGCATCGGACCGTCGGTGTTCGAACCGGTGCACGGTTCGGCACCCGACATCGTCGGCAAGGGAATTGCAAACCCGATCGCGACGATCTGGACCGCCGGCCTGATGCTGGAACATCTCGGCCATGCGGCCGCTGCGGCAGATATCCTGCGTGCCATCGAAGCGGTGATCATCGAAGGCCCGCATACGCCGGACATGGGCGGGAAAGCCGGCACGGCCGAAGTCGGCGCTGCGGTGGCGGAGGCGCTCAGGACATCGGGGTGAGATTCGGATCCTCTCCCCTGCCCAAGCCGGAGATCCACGCGGAATTTGGGCGGTATTTATTTCAAACCGCGTTTCGCCGCTGCGCGGGGTGTCCCTGTGCGCATTTCCCGCACGATGAATTTTGCAAGCGGCTTGATATTGCCGCCCACGCTCGCCGCTTCGAGCGCCGCCATGTACTGCGCACGCTGTTTAAGCCTGATGACTGTCCAGGGATAGCCACCGGAGGCGAGCATCGCATTCATGAGGAAACGACCGATGCGGCCATTGCCGTCGAAATAAGGATGAATGAAAACAAGCAGATGATGGCCGAGCACCGCGCGCACTGCCGCCTCCGGCTCGCGTGCCAGCAGATCGAACAGCGTTTCCATTGCATCCAGAAGGGCTTCCCGCGGCAGCGGGGTGTGCTGTGAATTACGGATGAAGACCGGCCCGGAACGGTAGCCGGCGAGCTCATGGCGCTTGATAATGCCGGCCGCAACCGCGGGCGCGAAGAGCTCTCCGTACCATTCGTGATGGTCCGTTTGCACAACCTGGCCGGCATTATTGCCTTCGAGGATGCGCTGAATCGTGGTTTTGACGCGGTTAAATGCCTGGTAGTAACCCCGCGCGGCGAGCGCATCGCGGTCTTTGGAGTCGGCGGCATCGGCATCCGGATTCCAGCCGCCGCGGGCTACCCGTCTTATCAATTCCTCGGTTACCTGGTAGCCCTCGATGGACAGGGAGTTGTAGGCGTCGGCGACGTAGCGTTCAGCGACGTCGGCGAGATAACGCCGCGGTGCGCGCGGCAGCCCCGGCGCGCGCGGAAACAATTTGACGACATCATCTCGCCAGCCCTCCCACATCGAGCGCAGGCGCAATACATGGGGCGAACGCTCACGGCCGCCGGGCAATAGGGTCGGCGCTGGAGTATCGAACGGGTTGGATTCCCTGACCTCGTAGCTGGCGCGCTTCATCGTGGTGACGATGCGTTCGGCAAACCCTGGTTTGCCGAGGAAACGGTAGGCGCCTGCGATTCGGCCGGCAGCGGCGGGATAGCCGTTTCCAGACAGCAGAAAGCTCAGCAGTTCGCCGGGGTCGCGAACCATGGCGAGCGCGATTTCGGCCTCGCGCGGGTGACCGCGAAAGAAGTTCGGGCCCGCGCGGCACAGCGCCTCTGGCAGCGGTTGCACCTGCAGGCCTTTGACTTCGATACGATTGCCGGGGACGTTCTTCAGGTCGGCATAAATCATGATCGAGGTGTCGTGCGGCAGATCGATCCTGGAGGCGCCGCCTTCCTTGGTGACGACGGTGATTTGCCCGGGCGCGGTGGTGATGCCGGTGTGCAGCGCGAGCGAGACCTCGGCATTAAGGCAGTAGCGCTTGCCGAAGCGCTTGCCGAGGTAGCCGGAAAGAAACGACCAATAGGAGGCAAACCATGCCGTGGTATCGCCGGGCCTGTCGGCCGGGTTGGCGCAGATGTACCATCCCTTGATGACCGGCCGCAGGAATCCGGCCTTCACCAGCCGGGCACGATGCGTTTCGGTCAGATCGAGCGATTCGACCACCCCCCCGTGCTTGTCCTGAAAACGGCGCAGGACCTTGAGCGATTCCGCCAGCCTGACGTTGGGTTTTGCCATGGGAAACCCCCGTATATAACTTTGTTTTCGGCTTGTAGTATAACTATGTTATTGCCACGTTTAAAAACTTTGCTATTCCCCCGTTGTATGAGCAAATCACCCGCTACGCACCGTTAGTAATCCGGAAGCGGTGAGCGATCAGCGGGGAGCCATGAGGCGCCCACGCGTTCGAACTGGCGATGAAGAGAAAGAAGCACCTGGCCTCGTGCACCAAGTCGAACTGCATCTCTGACCGAGGATGGCACTGGCTCTCATCGAGGGCCGAGAGCAGGCCGCTCGTGTCGAGCAGAATCACGCCCCCCCCGAATCCCGATAGCGCTTCGTCGACTCTTTCGGCAAGCCGGGACTTTCCGCTCTTGAACAAGGGCAGGCGGGGACGCGGAGGGGGTGCTTGCGAAATGATCGTGCGCAGGGCTTCGCGAATCAATTCGGCTTCGCTCAGCCCGCGCTCGCGGACTCTGAAAGAGAAACGGCATACGAAAGCGGGACACGGAAAGGGTGCGTGACTATTTTTGCACTAAAGCCAAAAAAGTTGCAACTTATTCTGCCTGCCTGCACAATCCAGCCATGGACCGCGCGCGCTACCTCGAGCCCTCGGTGCGCGAAGACCTCGCGGAAAAGATGCTCTTCATCGCCGGGCCGCGCCAGGTCGGGAAGACCACCCTTGCGCGCCGGATCATGGCCTCGTCGGAGACGAGCGCATACCTCAACTGGGACAATCGGGGCGACCGTGCGGAGATTCGTGCCGCGCACTGGCCGGGCGGAAGCGCGCTGGTGGTCCTCGACGAGATCCACAAGTGGCGGGCGTGGAAGGGCTGGCTCAAGGGCGAGTACGACCGGCACCGGGATCGGCTGCGTTTCCTGGTCACCGGCAGTGCGCGGCTCGACGTGTACCGCCGGGGCGGCGATTCCCTGCAGGGCCGGTACCATCACTATCGGCTTCATCCGTTCTCTCTTGCAGAAGCGGCGGGCAGGACGCTCGCCTCTCTGCCCGAACCGGGATCGGAGCTTCCGGTGTCGGGCCGGGGGAGCCGGGAGACGCTCGATGCGCTCATGCGATTCGGCGGATTCCCGGAACCGTTTCTCTCGGCTTCGACGCGTACGCTGCGCCGCTGGCAGAAGGAACGCTTCGAGCGGTTCTTTCGCGAGGACGTGCGCGACCTCGAATCGGTACGCGATCTCGCCTCGCTCCAGTTGCTCGCGGACCTGCTGCCTGAGCGCGTCGCCTCGCCGCTTTCGCTCAACGCGCTGCGGGAGAATCTCGAAGTGAGCCACCGCGCGCTCACCCACTGGATCGAGATATTCGAGAGGCTCTACTATATCTTCCGGATCCGGCCCTACACCTCCTTGCGGGTGAGATCGCTGCAGAAGATGCCGAAGGCCTACCTGTGGGACTGGGGCGTCGTTCCTTCCGAAGGCGCGCGTTTCGAGAACCTCGTTGCCTCGCACCTGAACAAGTTCTGCAACCTCATCGAAGACCGTGAAGGATACGACGTCGAGCTGCGCTACCTGCGGGATCGAACCGGCAAGGAACTGGATTTCCTCGTAACCGTCGGGCGCAAGCCGTGGTTCGCGGTCGAGGCAAAGCTGAGCGAAACACGGGTGGACCCGGCGCTGAGGTACTTCCAGGAGCGGCTCAAGATTCCCTGGGTGTATCAGGTCGTGCGGGACGCCCGGCGCGACTTCGTCGAGGCAGGCGTGCGCGTCCTGCCTGCAGAACGCTTCTTGAGCGCATTGGCATGAACAAAAGCGGGAAGTGTGTTTCCGGTCGCTCCAAAAAAGGGAGCTTCATATTCTAGATACAGGCAGACAGCGCGGTTGCCTGCAGCAACTCCCCGTTCCCGGAATCCTGCACCAACGCCGCAATGTCCATAGTTTTCGGGTTCCACGCGCGACCGAGCGGCCGGCTCGCCCGATATTCGGCAATTGCGCGGCCGAAACCGGATGGGTTTCCAGCCTGACGACCGCCAACGCCGGCTTCGCGTTGACCTTCTGCACTGCCTCCCGGAACTGCAAGGCCGAATCCCATTTGCGGAATTCGCGCAGGTTGAGGAAGGGATAAGAAAATCGTTTCGAGTCCGAATGCAGAACGCCGCGCGTGCGAAGCGCAACCATGCGATTGCAGCGGCACACAATCTGGATTATGTTCAATTTCGGATCCGCCCCCCTGCCCAAGCTCGAGATCCGAGCGGAGTTCGGGCGGTACTATTGGTTAAAAATCGGCACCGCGAATGAATAGCGAACTCGAAGTATTGCGCGATGTGGTTGCGCGGCTTGAGGGCGCTGCAATTCCCTACATGTTGACGGGATCGGTCGCCATGAGCGTGTATGCGGAGCCGAGGATGACTCGGGATATCGATATCGTGGTGGAACTCGCGCCGGACGACGCTCCCCGCGTGGTGGAACTGTTCTCGCCGGATTACTACGTATCGGATGAGGCCGTCCGATGCGCGATCTCGGCGCGCAGCCTGTTCAATCTGTTCAGCCTTTCCAGGTTGATCAAGGTCGACTTGATCGTGCAAAAAGATGAAGAGTTCCAGCGCTATGCGTTCAATCGGCGCCAGCGCCATGAACTCGGTGGCAGCTCTGCATGGGTGATCAACAAGGAAGACCTGATTCTCGCCAAGCTTGTCTGGGCTGCGCCAACCGAGTCCGTATTCCAGTTGCGCGACGTGCGCAAGCTCCTTGCGTCTGGCGCGGATGAAGCATACCTTGATGAATGGAGCGTCAGGCTTGGCGTCGACGCTCTACTGCGAAAGTGCGTGGATGCGAGACACGACTTCTGAGTTTCAGGGATTTGTAGACGAGCAGTACCGGCGCCTCACGCCCGGTGAGCGCGTCAGGTTGTGCACCGAGATGTTTGACGCTGCGCGCAGCCTGGCCGAATCCACCTTGCCGCGGGACCTGAGCGAGTATGAGCGCAAGCGCCGGATCACCGAGCGCTTCTACGGATCCGAGTTCGCCAATCGGGTTTTTCCGGTGGTGCGCTGACCCGGAAGGCCAGGCTCTGTGTTTGCAAGCGGACGCCGGCCGCCAACGCACCGTTATTCGATCACCTCGTCGGCACGCAGCCGCAGGTCCGGCGGGATCCTGAGCCCGAGCGCCTTGGCGGTCTTCTCATTGATTATCGAATGGACCTTTTGGATTATGTTCAATTTCGGATCCGCACCTCTGCCCAAGCCTGCGATCCGAGCGGAGTGTGGGCGGTATTATTGGCTAACTAATCACTGAATCAGCTCATCCGCCCGCAGCAGCAACTCTTTCGAAATCGCGAGACCGAGCGCTTTGGCGGTTCTCATGTTGACCACCAGCTCGAACCTTGTCGGTTGCTCCACCGGAAGGTCGGCGGGCTTTGACCCTTTAAGGATTTTGTCGACGAAGTAGGCGGCGCGCCGGTACCGGTCTTCGATGAACTTTCCCGTTCCGTAGAACATGAGCGCGCCCGCGACCGTCGCGGACCGGGCGGTGAACATCGTCAGCAGTCTTTGCCTCCAGCGCGAGAAGCGTCACGCCCAATGCGCGCGCGGCGCCGTGACTCTGCTTTAGCTGGATCGGGTTCGTCGGATTCGCCGGATTCGACAGGACGGCGAGGCAGGATGCCGATGGGACGATCTCCCTCAGGAGCTGAAGCCGTTTGGTGATCAGCCCTGCATTAAAGTCCGACAGGCCGGTGATGTTCCCACCCGGTCGCGCGAGGCTCGCCACCAGGCCGGTGGCAACCGCGTCGCCGACCGTTGCTATGACGATGGGAATCGTCGTGGTCGCCTGCTTGGCCGCGCGGGACCCCGGTGTTGCATGGGTCACGATGAGCTCGACCTTGAGGCGAACCAGTTCGGCTGCCAGTTCGGGAAGCCGGTCATACTTTCCTTCGGCCCAGCGGAATTCGACGACGAGGTTTTTTCCCTCGACGTAACCAAACTCGCGCAGGCCAACCCGCAATCCTTCCAACCTTTTTTCGATACCTGCGGCAGAGGTCGGGCCGAGGAATCCGATCCGGTGCATCTTCGCAGCCGGCTGTTGAGCGAAAGATCGAAGCGGCGCCGCGAGCATGCCCGCGCCAAGCGCAACAACCAGTTTGCGGCGATTGTTCATGCTGAAGGCCTAGACGCGAACGATCTGCGGCAGGCGGTCGAAGTGCCGGTCTCGGTCATGGAGCACAAGATTGTGTTGCAGCACCAGCGCGGAGACCCATATGTCGTTGGTCGGGATAGGCGTGCCGTGATTGCGGAGCTGCCGATAGATGCTGGCGTAGTGGTGAGTGGTCTGGTCGTCCGCGAACAGCACCTGCACGCCGTCTTTCAGCAAGAACCGGCGCAATACGCGCTCGTTTTCGACCCCTCGCCGGCCAAGGGCGAATCCCGCCCGCAACTCCGCCACGACCACGAAGGGGAGAAACACCGCTTCGGCGGTGGCGACAATACGGACCGGTTCCTCGACCCCCTTGCACAGGTCTACGTAACGATTCGTGTCGAGCGCGACCCTCACTTCCAGAGGTCTGGGTCTACCCGATCCTGCGCGGCCAGCGCCTCGTCGACCGCCTTGTCCTTCGTCCAGGTTCCCGCGATATCGCCCAGGTCGCGCCGCACCATGCTTTCGCTACCCAGGCCAAGACCTTGAACAAGCGCCGCTACGGCAATCTCATTGATGCTCTTGCCCCCGGCGCGTGCGCGTCCGCGGATTACCTTGTCCAGCGCCGCGGGGATTTTCCTTATCGTGTATTGCATGCAGAAATTGTATTCTCTGCCTGCACTCGTTGCAAGCAATCGTACTATGCCAGTCGCGGCAGCCGCGCGGCCGTGCCGCCTCTGATCAGCTCGCGTTCAGTTTCAGTCACTCCCTCGATACACGCTATCGTCGCGACGGGATCGGTGAGACCCATATCGAAGCAGTAGTCGGTGCCGAGCAGCACGCGGTCGGCGCCGACCAGGCGCTCGTGATGCCGAGGCGAAGCGCAACCAAGCGATCGCGGCGGCACACAATCCGGATTATGTTCACTTTCCGATCCGCTCCCCTGCCCAAGCCCGCGATCCGAGCGGATTTCGGGCGGTATTGTTGATTCCGAAGGAACTCCTGCTGCGCGCCGAATGGGTGATCGAATGACAGGTCAGCGAGCGTTCAGCAGCGCGCGATTGCAGCCGGTGCCGGATCGCGGTACGATGTACTTACGGTCGTGCTTACAACGAGACTGGGATTGGGAGGCGCCGTGGCGCAAAGCACCGAAAAGTACGCGGGCAAGGTGACACCGGTCGGCAACTCCAAGGGCATCCGGATCGACGCCGCGTTCTTTCGCGCGCATCCCGAGTTCGACGGCGAGGTGAGCGCGACGGTGCTCGCCGATGGCGAGGTATTGCTGTCGGCTGCACGGCGCGGAAGGGCAGCCCGCTCAGCCAGGACAGAGGATCCGGTAGTGCTCGGGTTCCTGCGTTTCCTCGATTCGCAGATGACGCTGCGTCCCGATCAGATTGTTGCCGCTGACCGCGCGCAACTGGCGCGCATCGGCAAGCTCGTCCGGGGCGTGAACGCAGACTGAAGGCGGATTGTGGAGATCGGCGGCTGGCGGTTGTATTACCACCGGATTTTCGCGGCCGCCCTCGACGAACTTGAAGCCGGTGTTGCTGCTCTAGCGAAAAAAGACCCTGTCGGATACCGCTCTCACCCCAACACGCGGTTGCTCGCCTCGATTCACAAGGCGATCACGCAGACGGTTCCCGCGAACCCCGAACACCCGGATTTTCGGCTAGGCAAGGCGCTGGGGCCCACATACTCCAACTGGCGACGGGTCAAGTCGGGCATGCCGGGACGCTACCGCCTTTTTTTCCGCTTCGCATCGCGGCCGGTGAAAACAATCGTCTTCGTCTGGTTCAACGACGAGGACACGCTACGCAAGGCAGGTTCGAAAACCGACGTATACCAGGCGTTCCGCCGTATGCTGGCGCGCGGCGAGGTTCCCGACGGCGTCGACGCACTGCTGAAGGAAAGCAAATTACCGAAGTAAATTCAGCGGCTCGCGGCGCTTGCCTTGCCCAGCCGCAGCATAACGTAGCTGCCAGGGGCGTCCTCCAGCGCATTGGCTGGGGTTCTTGCAGGAATTTTTCCACCGCCATTTCGCGCATCCATCCAGGCCTGCCAGTCTTCCCACCACGAGCCGGGGTGCTGGGTCGCGGTCTTGAACCAGCAGATCGAACGGGAACGGATCCTTGCCCATCAGAAAATCAATTCGAGTCCAAATGCAGAACGCCGCGCGGGCGAAGCGCAACCAAGCGATCGCAGCGGCACACAATCTTCGCTATGTCCTCTCCCTCCCATTCATGCGGCAATCGGTCCCGGCCGCTTGAGGTACCGGTTCTTGATCGCGTCGAGCGCCCAGTAGGTCAGCGCGCCTACGGTGTCGGTCGGGTTGTAGCCGCCGTTCTGCGGAAAGGCGCTGGCGCCGATGACGAACACGTTCGGCACGTCCCAGCTCTGCAGATAGCGGTTGACGGCGCTCGTCGAAGGATCGTTGCCCATCACCGCCCCGCCGGTGTTGTGCGTGCTCTGGTACGGCACGATGGTGTACCTGCCGGTGCGCGGGTTGACATTCATCTTCGAGGGGCCGGCCGCTTTGGCGATCTCCGCAGCCTTGTTGGTGATGTAGACCGACATCTTGTGCTCGTTGTCGTGGCGGTCGAATGTCATGCGCAGGAGCGGCAGGCCGTAAGCGTCGCGATAGGTCGGATCCAGATCCAGATAGTTGCCGCGGTAGCTCTGGCAGGCGCCTTGCAGGGCGAGGCCGAATGTGCGGTTGAAGTAGTGCGCCGTGGCTTTCTTCCAGGCCGAGCCCCAGCGCGGCGTGCCCGAAGGCAGCGGCCGGACCTCGATCGGCCGCGAGCCGCTCGACACCGAGCGGATGAAGCCGCCGCCGATGAAGCCCAGGCCGGCGTGGTCGAAGTTGTCGCTGTTGAATTCGTCGACTGCCATGCCAAGGCCGCCCGCGCCCATGAAGCTGTTGAAATGCCTGTCGTCGAAGAACAGGTTGACGCTGCTTGGCGTCTGGTAGGCGTAATTGCGTCCCACGACACCGGTATTGGCCACCGGATCGTAGGGCTTGCCGATGCCCGATTGGAGCATCAGGCGCACGTTGTTGAAAACGTACGACGCCAACAGCACCAGTTCGGCCGGCTGCTCGAATTCGCGCCCGCGCGAATCGACGTAGGTCACGCCCACCGCACGTTTCTTCGCCGGATCGAGGTTGATCCTGATCACGTTGGCCAGGGTGCGCAACTCGAAATACCGGTTCTTCATCAGCACCGGCATGACGGTGGTCTGCGGGCTGCCCTTGGAGGCCATCTCGCAGGCGAAGCCCTCGCAGTAGCCGCAGTACACGCAGGCGTTCATGGTGACGCCGTAGGGATTGGTGTAGACCATGGAGGGCGTCGACACCGGCGTCGGGAACGGCTTGTAGCCGAGTGACTGCGCCGCCTTGGTGAAGAGCGCGGCGGCGTGCGTCACTTTCAATGGCGGCAGCGGGTATTCCCGCGAGCGCGGACCTTCATGCGGATTGCCGCCGGGAACGATCCTGCCGTTCAGGTTGCCAGCCTTGCCGCACACCCAGTAGACGCGTTCGAACATGTCGAAATGCGGCTCGAGCTCTTCGTAGGTCACGCCCCAGTCCTGGCTGGTGCAATCTTCGGCAAGGTGGTTCTTGCCGTAGCGCGCGATGGTGCGGCTGCGTGTCTCGAAATCCCAGGGCGAGAAGCGCCAGGTCTGTGTGCCCCAGTGCACCCCCGCCCCGCCCACGCCCTCGCCCGGCTTGAACGAGCCGAGGTAGCGCATCGGCAGCGCGGTCTCGTGATTATTGTTGCGGAAGGTGAGCGTCTCACGCGACAGGTCCTGCATCAGGTCGTGGCGGCGCTGGTACTTGAGTTCATCGTGCGCGTTCGGCATCTGGAAATCCGGGAAGGTGTCGCGCATCTGGCCGCGCTCGATGCCGACCACCTTGAGGCCGGACTCGGCCAGTTCCTTCGCGAGGATCGTCCCGGTGACGCCCACGCCGATCACGACCACATCTACGGGTTTGAGCTTCGTTGCCATCGCGTGCTCCTCAGTCTTTCTTCGACAACAACACGTGCCTCGGGTGGCCGTGCTCGTCCACCGCCACCTTGTGCTGCAGCACGTCCGCAATCGACACCGGCTCGGCGTTGTAAGGCACGTTGTGCTTGTCGATGAAATCGGCGTACGACGCGGCGACGCCGGGAAAGCCGACCAGCTTCCAGCCGGCCTTGTCGCGGTTGCCGCCGTAGATCGGGTCGGCGAAAAAACCTTCCATCGTGTTGGCGAGCAGCAGGCCGAAGAAGAAATTCCCCGACACCGACTCGAGCGCAAATTTTCCTGATTCGAGTTCCGAAAGCATTCGATCCTGCTCCGCATCGGGCAGTCGGTGGAAAGGCTCTTGAAAACGCGAAAGGCAGGAAGCATCGATTTCCCGCATCGCCGCGCGGTAGATCTCCTGCGGCGTCAGGCGCGACTGGTAGCCTTGCTGCGGCGTTCCCTCGGGCCACGGGCCCTGGCGGTAATTGCGCGCCATCGTGCCGTAGGCGCCCGCGAGCTGCTGGTCGATGAAATAGGAGACGCCCGCCTCCTTCGCGCCCGGCCCGAGTTCATCCGCCGGAATCAGCCGTGCCACCGCCGCTTCGATAAACGCCTGCTCCGGCCGCGTCATCCACCCATACACCTGTGGCTGGGCCTGCCCCTTCACTCGGCCCGCCTGCGCCAGCTCCGCGCGGTGGCCGTGATGCGTATGCGGATCCGCGCCCAGGGCGGCCGCAGCCGGCACCGCCGCGCCAACGGCGGCAACGGATTTCAGAAACCGGCGACGCCCCGAGGAATTTTCCGACTCTCCCATGACACCCCCTTGTGATGAACCAATCGCCAACTTCGATTCTTAAATCGACCGCTACTCCTGCATGTCCAGCCGGCGGAATTTCTGGATCCGCTGCCCGGTGTTCACCTCCGAGGTATAGAGGTTACCCTGCCGGTCGACGGCGATGTTGTGGAGCGCGGTGAACTCCCCCGCCTGCCGCCCCGGACGGCCAAAGCTCGCGAGGACGTTCTTCGATGCGCGATCGACGATGCGCACCTCGCCGTTCATTCCGTCGGCCATGTAGATCAGGCGTTGCGCGCGGTCGGGCGAGAACACGAGATCGTAGACCGAGCCGGTTCCGCGTGTGCTCTTTTCGAACACATGCTCGGAGACGAAGCTGCCGTCCTTGCGGAAGATCTGCATCCGGTCGTTGCTGCGGTCGCACACGTAGATGAGACCTTCCGCGGAAAGCCGGATGCAGTGCACCGGATTCGCGAACTGGAGCGCAGGCGGTGTTGCGGGATCGTAGGGCGGCGTCTTCTCGTCGCTCGGGGTCTTGCCGTAAGCGCCCCAGTGGCGCTTGTAGGCGCCGCTTTCGGAATCGAATACTGCGACGCGCCGGTTGGCATATCCGTCGGCGGCAAAAACCTCCCGCGCCGCGACATCGACCGCAACGTCGGCCGGCGAGCCGAGCCGCACGGTCGAATTGCTGTCGTTCCCCGATCCCTGCCTTCCGATCTGCAGCACGAACTTGCCGTCCATGGTGAACTTGAGCAGCTGGCCGTCCTTCCTGCCGTTCCCGGCCAGCCAGACGAAATCCGCTGCGTCGACGAATATGCCGTGTTCGCTCTCGGGCCACTCGTAGCCCGGGCCCGGACCGCCCCAGGAAAAAAGCAGGTTGCCGGACTGATCGAACACCAGCACCGGCGGCGCGGCAACGCAGCACTTTCCGCGTGGCGGGACCTGCTCGGCGGCTCGCTCTCGCTCGGTCAGCGAACGCGGCCGGTGCACGACCCAGATGCGATCGTAGCGGTCGGTCGCGATCCCCGAGACCTGCCCAAGGATCCAGCGATTCGGCAGCGGCTTCGGCCAGAACGGTTCGACCTGGAAATGCGGCACGCCGTTATTGCCGTGCGCGGACGTGACCGGCTCCATGCCTTTCGCCCGCAGGATCGGCGCGGCTGCGGGTGACGCCAGGAATCTCATCAGTTCGCGCGCGACCTGCGGGTCAGCGGCCGCGGTATGCATTCCGCCCGAGAACAAGGTGACATGCTGGACGTCCGGCGACAAGGGACCGAGGTAGTCGATGCCTTTCACAGGGAGCAGTTCGCTGACCTGCTGGAATCCGATCTCCGCTTCGCCGCGCGCCACTACCCCGCCCGACTGCACGCCCGGCTTGGTTTGCACGACCTTCTCGCGCGGTATCCCCATGCGCTCGAACAGGCCGGAGAGATAGATGCCGCTCGGCCCGCTCGAGATGACGATCGATTTCGACGCGAGCAGGGTGCGCTTCAAGGCTTCGCCCGAGCTGACGTCCGGCTTCGTTGCACCCGAGCGCACGGCCACGCCGATCATCGACCTTGCAAAGTCCACCCGGCTTCCGGGCAGGACCCTGCCCGCCGCGGCGAGTTCATCCACTGAACTCGCCTGGAGGATGACCACGTCCACGCCGCCCTCGCCGGCGCGCAAGCGTTTCATGATGTCCGCCGAGCCGATGAAAGTCATCGCCACCTTGTGGCCGCTCGCTTTTTCGAACTGCGGCGCGAGTTCGTGCAGCGCCTCGCGCATCGCGTTGGAGGACATCACCCGGAGATCCACCGCTCCGGCGATGCCCGATATCAAGGAAAGAATTGCTGCGAGAAGAAGCCCGCTGGTTCCCATGGGACGATCCCTCCTTAACTTCCGGCGACGCGCCTCAGATGACCGGCAGTGAGCTGGTCGAGCGAGATGATACCGAGCATTCCCATGTCGATGCTGATCTCGGCCGAAAGGATCCGGATCGCGCGGCGCACGCCCGCCTCGCCGGCGAGCGCGGCGGCGTAGTTGAATGGCCTCCCTACGAAGACGAACTTCGCGCCGAGCGCGAGCGCCTTCAGCACATCGGTGCCGCGGCGCACGCCGCTGTCCATCATCACGGGAATCTGCGGGCACTCGGCCACGATCTCCGGCAGCACGCCGAGCGGCGCGATCGCCCCGTCGAGCTGCCGGCCGCCGTGGTTCGACACGATGATGCCGTCCGCACCCGCGTCGCGCGCAATGCGGGCATCGGCCACATGCAGGATGCCCTTCACCACGAGCGGCCCTTTCCACAGCTTGCGGATCAGCCTGAAGTGTTCCCAGTGGAGGTGCCCGCGATCGGAGTAGTCGCGCACCGCCTGCGCCGAGAGCACCGGCGCGCCGCGCGTAGCGTAGTTGTTCTCGAAATGCGGCATGCCATGCGTAACGAGCGTGCGCAGGAACGTGCCGAACAGCCAGCGCGGATGGGACAGGCCGTCCCAGGCGAGGGCGAGGCCCGGCCGCAGCGGCGGCCAGCATTCGGTTCATGGGTCCCCCCGGGAACTGTCGTCCCATTCTGCGCAAGCGCGGTTAGAATTGTCAACAATATGAAGCGGATTGTCGAACATGTGATCGCTATCCCAGGCGCGCGGCACGGGCACCTGTCGGACGCGGTGCGCGAACGCATCGAGCAGATGGTGCTGCGCGGCGACATCGAGGCCGGCGAGCGCATCAACGAGCTGCGCCTCGCTGGCCGGCTCAAGGTGAGCCGCGGCCCGGTGCGCGAAGCGCTGCGCAGCCTCGAGCGCGCGGGACTGCTGGTCGCGATCCCGAACCGCGGCATGTTCGTGCGCAGGCTCGAGCTGGAAGAAGCGCTGCACCTCTACGACGTGCGCGCCGGCCTCGCGCGGGTCGCCGCGCGCCTTGCCGCGCTACGCGCGAGCGCGAAACAGTTGAAGCGCCTGCAGGCCCTGTTCCAGCGCATGCAGCAGGCCTGCGCGGCGCGCGAAGTCGCGGCGTTCAACCACTGGAACTCCGCCTTCCACGCGGAGCTGATGGAGACCAGCTGCAACCCGCGGCTCATCGCGATGAGCGAGTCGGTGCGCAACGAACTCCAGCTCTACCTCGGCAAGGGCGTGGTCGGCCCGGCCCAGCTCCGCAAATCCCAGGCCGAGCACCGCGTGGTGCTCGCGGCGATCGAGCGCGGCGACGCTGAAGGCGCCGGCGCCGCGCTCGAGGCGCACGTCCTCTCCGGCAAGCAGCGTATGCTCGACTATCTCGGCAGCCGCGGCGAGGGCATCCGCGCGGCCCGTCTCGCACCCTGACAAGGAACCCAAAATGGCAGCGATCAACCGCACCAAAGCGAAACTCATCGAAGGCGGGCTCGCCCTGGGAATGGGCCTGCGCCAGGCGCGCACCGTGGACATCGCCACCATTGCCGGCACCTGCGGCTTCGACTGGCTGTTCATCGACACCGAGCACAACTCGATGAGCGTCGACACGGCTTGCCAGATCGCGATGGCGGCGATCGCCACCGGCGTCACGCCCATCGTGCGCGTGCCGGGGCACGAGCACCATCACTGCGCGCGTGCGCTCGACAACGGCGCGCTCGGCGTGGTCGTGCCGCACGTCGATACCGCCGAGCAAGCGAGGCGGATCGCCGACTACTGCAAGTACCCGCCGATCGGCCACCGCTCGATTGCGGGCAACATGCCCGGCCTCGACTTCCAGGCGGTTCCGGTCGGCGAAGCCACGCGGCGCATGAACGACGAGACGTTGGTGGTCGTCATGCTCGAGACTCCGCAGGCCATCGACAACGCCGATGCGATCGCCGCGATCAAGGGCGTCGACGTCCTGCTCGTCGGGACGAACGACCTGTGCGCCGAGATGGGCATCCACGGCCAGTTCGCCGACCCTCGCGTGCCCGCTGCCTACGAGAAAGTGATCGCCGCGTGCCGCAAGCACGGCAAGCATCCCGGCATGGGTGGGGTCTACGATCCCCAGCTCATGCAGAAGTACATCGGCATGGGGATGCGCTTCGTCCTGTCGGGGAACGACCTCGCGTTCCTCATGGCAGGCGCGAAGGAGCGCTCGACAATGTTGAGGAACATCAAGCTACAGCCGCAGAAGCGGCTCGCCGTAGGCAGGCGCAGCGAAGCGGAATAGACTCGCGCAACTTATCCTGGGGGAGGGACAAGAAATGCTCGTTCAAAAACATGTGAAGGCAGGGATCATGGCTGCAATTTCAAGTTTGCTCATCGGCACGCCGGCACTCGCGGAGACCTTCGTTTACGTCTCGAACGCGGAGGACGGCGAGATTGGGACCTACACGCTGCGGCCCGACGGATCGCTGCTGGCGGGAGCGCGCGTTGCAGCGGCGAAGGTCGTGATGCCGATGACCGTCAGCCCGGACAAGCGCTTTCTCATCGCCGCGGCCCGCTCCAAGCCGTTCTCGGCGTACAGCTACAGCATCGACCGCACTACCGGCGCGCTGAGGCTCGTCGGAACCGGGCCGCTCGCTGAGAGCTTCCCGTACATCTCGCTCGATCACAGCGGACGCTTCCTGTTCGGCGCGTCCTATGGCGCGAACCTCGTGGGGGTCCATCCGGTCGGTGCGGACGGACGCGTCGGCGATGCGTTGCAGGTCATCCCGACCGCGCGCAACGCGCACGCCATCCGCGCCGACAACACCAACCGCTTCGTCTTCGTGCCGCACCTGGGCACCGACCAGGTGTTCCAGTTCGTGTTCGACGAAAAGACCGGCAGGCTTGCCGCGAACACGCCGCCCGTGTTGCAGATGAAGGCCGGGACCGGCCCGCGCCACCTCATTGTTTCCTCCGACAACCGGTTCGTGTATTTATTGAATGAGCTGACCGCTGCCGTGACGACCGTGTCGCTGGACGGCAAGACTGGCCTGCTCTCCGAGTTGGGCTCCGTCTCCGCGCTTCCTCCTGATTCCAAACTTGTGCCCGGCGCACCCCGCGGCGCCGTCGGCGTCGCAGGCGCGCCACCGCGCAATACCGACAACGACATCTGGGCCGCGGACCTGCACCTCACGCCCAACGGGCGGTTCCTCTACGCCTCGGAGCGCACGAGCAGCACGATCGCAGCCTTCGGCGTGGATGCTGCCTCCGGCAAGCTCACCTATCTCGGCAGCACGCTGACCGAGAAGCAGCCGCGCGGATTTCGCATCGATCCCGCGGGGCGCTTCATGGTCGTGTCGGGTGAAAAGTCGGACACCCTTTCAACGTATTCGATCGATGCATCGAGCGGCGCGCTCAAGGCGATTGGGAAGTACCCGACTGGCAAGGGCTCGAACTGGGTGGAGATTGTCAGCTTCGATTAGCCACGTCGTCACGGGCGCCACGTGACCGCAGCGAGTGGCTTACCCGAAATCCAGTCGGTAACGCTTGCTCCATTTCTCAGCAAAAGCGTCTGCCTCTATAAGCTCACCACGACCGTCCGGTTATCGGCCTTATGTGGAGCTCCACATAAGGCCGATAACCGGACCCTCATCACGATGTGGCTGATAGCCTAAAGCGGGCAGGAAGCCGAATTTCAAATTGAGAGACGACCCGTCGGCCATGTTGATTGACGCCGTCCAGTATCCTATGCGACCTCGGTATCCCCTCCTGCGAGCGGCTTGGGCACACGGCCATCAGCCTACATCGGAACGCGCCCAGTTTTCCACCACCAGTCCGGGATAACCGGCGAAGTCCCTCTCGTCGTTGGTCACGACCGTCAGCGAACGGCTGTGCGCGTGAGCCGCGATCAGGCGGTCGAGCGCGTTGCGGCGACGCTCTCGAGCGGCGGCGCGCAAGATGCCGTAGCTACGCGCCGCTTCCCGATCAAAAGGCAACACGGCGATTTGATCGCAAAGCAGCTTCAAGACATGCTCATTTTGCGCTCGCGTCTCGTCGAGTTTCTCGATGCCGGCGAGCAATTCGGCCAGCGTGATGACGGACATCGACTCTGCTCTTTTGACCGTCATTTTGACCGCCGGCAGTAGACTCTTGCGCCACCAAGCATCAAACTCTTGTCATGCCAACGCCACCGGAAAGGCTGGCCTCCGCCTTAGGGGCCCTGAAAACGCTTCAGGACCATGGCCACCGGGCCATTTCTGGCACTGACCTCGCGCGTTCGGACCGCGAGGCTCTCCAACGCAGCGGATTTCTGAAAGAGGTCATCCGGGGTTGGTACATCCCCGGACGTCCGGACGACGCCGAAGGCGACACCACAACCTGGTACGCGAGCATGCGGGAGTTCGTTGCCGGCTACGCGCAGAAACGCTTTGGAGACCGCTGGCACGTGAATCCGGAGCAATCGCTTCTTCTGCGCAGCGGCGAGCGAACCCTTCACAAGCAAGTTCAAATCTGGGCCACGGCGGGTACCAACCAGACCGTGAAGCTTCTCCACGGCTGCTTGCTTTTCATCTACGGCGCGCGCGAGCTCCTGGCTTCTTCGCCCGTTCAGGATTGTGGCGGACTGCGTCTCGTGGAACTGCCGGCGGCTCTTGTCGCCGCAAGTCCAACGCTGTTCGTCCAGAACCCCATGGCGGCACAGATCGCGCTCGCATCTCTCGCGGATGCCTCGGACGTTCTGCGCATACTTCTCGACGGCTCTCATTCATCGTTGGCGGGCCGTCTCGCGGGTGCGTTCCGGGCCATTGGGCGGAGAGCGCTTGCCGAGGAAATTCTCGGCGCAATGCGCAGAGCCGGGTACGTCGTCAATGAAGTCAATCCATTCGAGAAGCCGCTCCTCGCTCTACTCCCGGGTGGGCGTCCTGAATCCCCGTATGTGCAACGCCTGCGACTCATGTGGGCAGAGATGAGGGAGCGAGTGATCGCTGCATTTCCTGCACCCCCAGGCGCCCCAGGCGATATCGATGCGCTGTTGAAAGATGTCGAGTCGCGCTACGTGACGGACGCCTATCACTCCTTGCCGATCGAGCGCTACCGCGTGTCCGCAACGCTCATAGAAAAAGTCCGCGAGGGATTCAGTCCCCGCCCTGCGCTTTGCGGCGCCGCTTGCGCGGAACCGTCGCGCGCGGCGCCATTTGCACGAGAAACCGGCGGTACTCCCGGCTGAAGCGCCGCGTAGCGCGGACCAGCCGCGCGAGGTGCTCGCGCACCCGCTCCTCCGCCAATTCGCTGGGGTAATGCGAGCGAACCACGTGCCGGAATGACAGCAACTCCCGCAATTCCTCCGACGACGCAGCGGAAATAACGGCGGGGCGCATCCCCGTTCGCGGCCGTTGCACCCGGGCGAGCAGCATCCGATGCCAGCTCTCGCCCACGACCGGATCGGCGTCGACTTGCCTCGCGATGAAGTTGAGCAGGCCTTCGATGCGGGTATAGGCCTGTGCGATCGACTGCGCCAGCCCGGCGAGGTGCATGTCGCGTGCATGCGTGGAGAATGCGACCGGTGGGCGAAACGCCCGTTCGCCGCGCTCGAGCGCGCCGACCACGGCCACCAATTCGTCGAGCAGCAGTCTCTGGTCAGCGAACGGGTCCGGCATGCGCTTGCCTGAGCAACACCGTGCGCACTGCGGGCGGCAGGTTCTCGGCGAAAACGACATCGACCGGCACGCCGTAGGGGGCCGCCGCCGCGAACGCGATCTCCTCCACCTGCGCCCAAGTTCTGCCGGGGTGCTCGAGGACCAGCAGATCGAGGTCGGATTGCGCATGCGTGCCGCCGCTTGCCGCAGAGCCCGTCACCATCGAGTGCACGCCTGCCGAGCGCAATGCCTTGAGGCAGGCGCGCGCAGCGCGGGACAAACGATCTTTTGCCACGGGCCGGCCCGCGGAAACGCGCAGGATCGCGGCGTCGCCAGGGATCGCCCATCGCTCGCCGATGCGCCGCGCGCCCGGGATTTTTCCGGCAGCGAGCAGTTGCCGCACGCGCTGGGGCGTCAAGCGGTTTGCGCGCGCATATTCCGTGGAAGAAAGCCAGTCAGCCATGTGCGTATTCTCCCCGGACTCTTGCGCTGCCGCAAGATATTGTCCCCGCGCGACGCCTGCCTCGCCGCCACCGGATAGCGAACCTGCGGTAGGCTCTCGGTTGCAGCAGCACCCGGAGGGGGAAATGGGATCGATGGAATTCGTTGTCGACGCGATCCGCCGCCACGCGCGCGCGCAGCCCGACGCCGTGGCGTACTGGACGCCGAAGCGCAGATGGAGTTTTGCGCAGATCGAGGAGGCATCGAATCGCATCGCGCAAGGGTTGCTCGCGCTCGGCCTCCGCAAGGGTGAGCGCATCGCCTGTCTGACGAAGCACACGGTCGAATGCGTGCTCCTCACGCTGGCCGGCAACAAGACCGGCGCGGTGTGCATGCCGGTGAACTGGCGGCTTGCGCCGCTCGAGATCGAGTATGTGCTCAAGGATGGAGCGGCGCGCTTGCTCGTGGCGGACGCCGCGTTCGCGCCGGCGGTGCGCGCAATCACGGTGCCCAGCCTCGCGCTGACCCTGTCGACCGATCAGGCGCTCGACGGTCTGCGGACTCTTGCCGAGTGGTACACGGCGTTCGAAGCCAAGGACCCGGGCCTGCCGATGGCCGAGGACGACGCGGCGCTGCAGCTCTACTCCTCGGGAACGACCGGTCTGCCCAAGGGCGTCGAGCTCACGCATCGCAACATCTCGGCGAGCATGATCGACGCCACGCCGCAGGCAATCGACTATCGCGGCCCGCCCGATGTGTTTCTCAACGTGCTGCCGACCTACCACATCGCGGGCGTCGGCGTGGCGCTGCTCACCGCGTCGATGGGCGGCTACAGCGTCATTTACCCGGAATTCGACCCCGTCAAGGTGATCGGCGCGATCGGCGAGCACCGCGTGACGCACAGCTTCCTCGTCCCCGCGATGATTCAGTTCATGCTGCAGGCACCGGGGGCGGACCGGGGCGATTACGCGTCGCTCAAGGCGATCTCCTACGGCGCCTCGCCGATTTCGGAGCAGGTGCTCCTCGAGGCGATGCGTACCTTCAAGTGCAATTTCATCCAGGTCTACGGCCTGACGGAAACGACGGGTGCCGTCACCTTCCTGCCGCCCGAGGATCACGACGGCCCGAACAGGCACCTGCTGCGCTCGGCCGGTCGAGCGATGCTCAATGTCGAGCTGCGCGTCGTCGATCTTGCGACCGGCGCCGACGCATCGCCGGGCCAGGTCGGCGAGGTCTGGATCCGCACGCCGCAGAACATGAAAGGCTATTGGGCGAACGCCGGGGCTACCGCGAACGCGTTCGTAGAGCGCGATGCGACGGGCCGGGGCTGGTTCCGCTCCGGCGACGCGGGATACCTGCGCGACGGTTACCTGTTCCTGCACGACCGCATCAAGGACATGATCCTGTCCGGCGCAGAAAACATTTATCCCGCGGAGGTCGAGAACGCGCTCATGCAGCACCCGGCCGTCGCGGACAGCGCGGTGATCGGCGTGCCCGACGAGCAGTGGGGCGAAGCGGTCAAGGCCTGCGTGGTGCTCAAACCCGGCGCGGAGGTGAGCGCGGGCGAAATCATCGAGTTCCTGCGCGCGCGCATTGCGCACTACAAGTGCCCGAAATCGGTCGATTTCCTCGAGGCGATCCCGCGCAATCCGACCGGCAAGATCCTCAAGCGCGTGCTGCGAGAACCTTACTGGAAGGGACGCGATCGCCGTGTCAATTGACACGACGCGCTATGGCGCGATCGTCTCGGACTATGATGCGCCCACTTCACATCGAGGCGACAGACCCTTCCCCATGGACCGACAACTCACCGACCGACTCCGCCACCTTATGATCCCCGGTGCGGGGCTGCTCATTCCCGGTGCGGCCAACGCTCTGGCGGCGCGCATTGCCCAGAACGCGGGATTCCAGGCGGTACTCCTCACCGGCGCAGGGCTCGCCAACAGCTACCTGGGCGTTCCCGACATCGGCCTCACCACCGCGACCGAAGTGGCGGAGAACATCGCCGCAATGCGCGAGGCCACCAACATCCCGATCATCGCCGATGCCGACACGGGATTCGGCAACGCGCTCAACGTGCGCCGCACCGTGCGCCTGTTCGAGCGCGCCGGGGCGAACGCGTTGCAGCTCGAGGACCAGGTGTTTCCCAAGCGCTGCGGTCACTTCGAGGGCAAGCAGGTGATCCCCACGCGGGAGATGGTGCAGAAGATCAAGGCGGCCGTGGACGCGCGGCAGAACGGCGTGCTGATTCTTGCGCGCACCGACGCGCGCGCGGTCGAGGGCCTCACGTCCGCGCTGGAGCGCATGCACGCCTATCGGGATGCCGGAGCGGATCTCATGTTCGTCGAGGCCCCCACCAGCGCCGCCGAGCTTGCGCAGATTCCGCAGCAACTGCCGGGGCCGCACATGTGCAACATGGTGTTCGGCGGCAAGACGCCGCTGCAATCGCGCGAAGAGTTGGCGCGCATGGGCTACGCGGGGGTTTGCTACGCGAATGCCGCGTTGCAGGCGGCGATGCTCGCGATGAAGAACGTGCTCGAATACCTGCACCAGAACGGCTCGCTCGAGGGTATCGAAGCCGCGGTCATCCCGTTCCTCGAGCGGCAGAAGATGGTCGATCATGCGGCCTATATCGAACTCGAGAAGCGCTATGCGGGCGCGTGAATGGCGCGCAGCGTGAGGCGCCGCGGCTTTTTGCTTGGGCTTGCCGCCGCGACGCTGGTTGCGGGGCCGCTGGCGCCGGCTGCGCGCGCGCAGCAGAAGTTCCCGAGTCGGCCGATGCGGTTCGTCGTGCCCTTCGCGCCGGGAGGCGGGGGTGACGTCGTCGCCCGAATCCTCGCGGCGCGGCTCTCCGATCGCTTCGGCACGCCGATCGTCGTCGAGAATCGCACCGGTGCCGGGGGTTCCATCGGCGCGGATTACGTTCTCAAATCGCCGCCGGACGGCTATACCCTGCTCAACATGTCGAGCACGTATCCGATCCAGGCTGCGGTGAGCAAGCTGCCGTTCGATCCCGTCAACGACATGCAGCCGATCGTCATGGTCTCGCGCGATCCCGCGGGGGTCGCAGTGCGTCCCGGCTCGCCGATCCAATCGCTCAACGACCTACTCGTCCAGGCGCAGAAGGATCCCGGCAAGCTCAGCTACGGCTCCGCCGGGATCGGTTCGATCGCACACCTCGGCGTGGAGGAACTGGCCTACCAAATGGGGATCCGCCTCTCGCACGTGCCCTACAAGGGCACGTCACAGGCCTTCAACGACCTGATCGGCAACACCCTGGATCTGATGCTGACCAGCACGACGTTCGCCGCCAACTACGTCCGCTCTGGACGCATGCGCGTCCTGGCCGTCGCCGGCAACCAGCGCAGCGCGCGCATGCCCGATGTGCCGACCTTCGCGGAACTGGGATATCCCGGCTATCAGGTGTTCGACTGGAAAGCGGTTGCCGGCCCGAAGGGAATTCCGCCGGACGTCGTGGCCACGCTGAACGCGGCGCTCAACGCGGTGTTGAGGGAGCGCTCAGTCGCCGAGCGCTTCGAATCCGAGGGTTCGGTGGTGATCGGCGGCTCGCCCGAGGATATGCTCGCGACCATCAAGGCGGACATCGAGCGCTGGAAGACCGTCGTAGAGAAGGCAAAGGTGAAGATCGAATGACGGCTCAAGTTGCAGGAACGCGGACCTTCTTCGACAAGGTCTGGGACGACCATGTCGCTTTGCGGTTGCAGCACGGCGCGGACCTCCTGCAGATCGATCGGCTGGTGCTGCACGAGTTGAGCGGCAGCCAGGCGGTGCGCGCGCTCGCGGACGCGGGCCGCGAGCCCATGAGTCGCGGCCAGGTTTTCACCATCATCGAGCATCTCATCAGCACGCGCCCGGGCCGCGGCCCGAACGACTCGGTGTCGGCGAGCGGGCCGTCGATGATCGGCACGACGCGCGACGCCTCGCGCCGCTACGGCTTTCACTTCATCGATTACGACGACCCGCGCCAGGGCATCGCGCACGTGGTGGCGCCGGAACTGGCGATCGCCTTCCCCGGCGCGACGCTCGTGTGCTGCGACAGCCATACCTCGACCGTGGGCGGCGTGGGGGCCCTCGCGTTTGGCATCGGTGCGTCCGAGGCCGAGCATGTCCTGGCGACGCAAACCCTCATGCAGAGCCGGCCCAGGACGATGCGCGTCGATTTCGATGGCACGCTGCCGGCCGGCGTTTACGCGAAGGACATGATCCTCTCCCTGATCGGCGCCATCGGCGCCAACGCAGGCATCGGCTATGCGGTGGAATATGCCGGCACGGCCGTGCGCGCGCTCTCCGTAGAGGGACGGCTGACGCTATGCAACATGTCGATCGAGTTTTCCGCGAAATACGGATTCGTGCCGCCGGATGACACGACGCTGGAATTCCTCGTGGGCCGGCAGTTCGCGCCGAAGGGGGCGGCCTGGGATGCAGCCGCCGCTTACTGGCGCACCCTGCCTTCGGACGCGGGTGCGGTCTTCGATCGGAAAGTGGCGCTCGATTGCAGCGCGCTCGAGCCGCAGGTGACCTGGGGCATCAGCCCGCAGCAAGTCGGCGCCATCGGCGCACGCGTTCCCGAACCCCAGGAGGCCGGCGACGCGGAGTCACGCTTGCTCGCCGAGCGAGCGCTCGAGTACATGCGCCTTGCCCCGGGCACGCCGCTGCTGGGCTTGCCGGTGGACGCGGTGTACGTCGGCTCGTGCACGAACGCGCGACTCTCAGATCTCAGGGCCGCCGCCGCCGTACTGAAAGGCCGCAAAGTGAAGCCCGGTCTGCAGGCGATCTGCGTGCCCGGTTCGACCCCGGTCAAGTGCGCGGCCGAGGCCGAAGGCATCGATCGCATCTTCCGCGAGGCCGGGTTCGAATGGCATGAGTCGGCCTGCGGACTGTGCGGCAACATCGGCGACAACCGCTTCGCGGACTTGCGCGTGATCAGCACGACCAACCGCAATTTCGAAGGGCGCCAGGGGCCGAAGACGCGCACCCACCTGGCCAGTCCAGCGACGGTCGCGGCCTCGGCGATCGAAGGCTGCATCGCCGATCCGAGAAGGTATCTTTGATGGAATCCCTCGTAAGGGTCACGGGAATCGCCGCGCCGATGATGCGGATCAACATCGACACCGACCAGATCATTCCGGCGCTCTACCTCGGCGGGACCGACGCCAAAGGCTACGGCAAGCATCTGTTTGCAGGCTGGCGGTTCCTGCCCGACGGCAGCCCGGATCCGGCCTTCATTCTCAACCGGGAGCCCTACACGCGCGCCCGGGTGCTGCTTGCCGAGCGCAACTTCGGCTGCGGATCCTCGCGCGAACGCGCCCCGAAGGCGCTGCGCGAGTTCGGCATTCGTGCCGTCATCGCGCCCTCGTTCGGCGGGATCTTCTTCAACAACTGCTACCGCAACGGCATTGCGCCCGTGGAACTGCCGATCGACGCGGTGCGTGCGATCGTCGCCGAGGTCGAGGCGGCGCAGGGCCAGGCCGAGGTGAGCGTAGATCTCGAGGCGAAGACGGTCGTCTCACCCGGCGGCGCTCGCTATGCCTTCGACGCGCCCGAAACGCTGCGCCAGATGCTGCTGCAAGGCGTGGACGAAATCGCCCTCACGCTCGGGCGCATGCCGGAAATCGACTCGTATCGCGCGCGCGACCGCCAGCGCCGTCCCTGGGCGTATTCGCCGGATTGAGCGCGACGCCGAAAGGCGGTTGCCCCGTCAGGGAGCGATGTAGGCGTATCCCTGCTGCTGGTAGGCGCCGAGCGCGATCCAGCCATTGGGCACGAGTTTCACTTCCTGCATCAGGTCCGCGGGCTTGAGCTTGCGGTCCGCGAGCGGGAGGTTGCACTGCTCGAGCCCCTGGACGCCGGGGGCCTTCTTCATTTCCCGCAGCTTCGCGGCGACCTTGAGCGCGTCGGCCCGCTCCGTTTCTTTCACCGCCCCGAGGTTGGTCTGCGTGAAGAACGAGGCATTGCCGCGGAAGGTCATCACGATCTTGGGCGTCACCCCGCTCTCGATCAGTTGCTTGCGGGTGACGTCCACGTTGTTCAGCTTGTTCAGGAGCACGACGGGGTTGGCGTCGGTGAAGTCGAAGGCGAGTTTCATCTCCTTCGAACCACCGGCCATCTCCGTGCCGGTCGTCGCGCAGCCCGCGAGGGTCAACGCGGCCATGGTAGCTAAAAGGGATCGGGTCCTCATGCGGTTCTCCTCGGTTGGGGGGTAGCGGGATCAGATTACTCCTGACGGACAGGCAAAGCTATCCGCCGCTCGCGACAAGCGGGGGCAAGCGCTGCACAATTGATCCTCCTTCCAGCCTTTCGCGCTCCAGCCGCGGCCAGGAGAAGCCATGATCACCGGATTCACCAACACCCGCATCACCGTCGCCGACGACGTTTCCCTCTCGGTGCACACCGCAGGCCATGGTCCGGCCGTCTTGCTCCTGCACGGCTATCCGCAAACGCATTACATCTGGCGTCATCTCGGTCCGCGATTGGCCGACCGATTTGCCGTCGTGGCACTGGATTTGAAAGGCTATGGCGCAAGCGATGCGCCGCCCGCGACGCCTGATTCATCGAACTACTCGAAACGGGTGATGGCCGCTGAATGCGTCGCGGTGATGCGCTCGCTTGGCCACGACCGATTTTCCGTGATCGGACACGATCGCGGCGGGCGCGTCGCCTATCGACTCGCATTCGATGATGCCGAACGCGTTGCAAAGATTGTTACCCTGGACATCATCCCGACCGGTGCAATGTGGGACGCCACGAACAAGACCTCGGCGATCAACGGATTCCACTGGGCGTTTCTCGCGCAACCGGCGCCCTTCCCCGAACGACTGATCGCTGCGGATCCGGACTATTTTCTGCGCACGCTCACAGGCAAATGGGCGCTCGACCTCGAGCGTATCGGCGAAGAGGCGATCGGCGAGTACTGCCGCGCGTTCCGCCGCCCCGAGGTGATTGCCGCCACCTGCGCCGACTATCGTGCGGGCGCGACGATCGACGATTCGCTCGACCACGCTGAGCTCGATGCCGGTCGCAGGATTGCAGCGCCACTGCTGGCGATCTGGTCTGAGCGGTTCGTTGGCACGCGGCAGACGGGCGCATCGGATCCGCTGGCGGTCTGGCGACGGTTCGCCAATGACGTGCGCGGCTTCGCGGTGAAAAGCGGGCACTTCATTCCCGAGGAAGCGCCCGAAGCGGTGCTACCCGCGATCACCGAATTCATCGGCAGTTAAAACGCGGGAAACTGGAACCCCGAGAGGAGCGAACTGCAGGTTTTCGGCTCCGGTATGCTTCAATCCCCGCCAGGCGCATTCCGGCGCCGCTTGCGCGGAACCGTCGCGCGCGGCGCCATTCGGGCGAGAAACCGGCGGTACTCCCGGTTGAAGCGCTGCGTGGCGCGGACCAACCGCGCGAGGTGCTCGCGCACCCGCTCCTCCTCCAATTCGCTGGGGTAATGCGAGCGTACGACGTGCCGGAATGACAGCAACTCCCGCAGTTCATCCGACAACGCAGCGGAAATAACGGCGGGGCGCATCCCGGTTCGCGGCCGTTGCACCCGCGCGAGCAGCATCCGATGCCAGCTCTCGCCCACGACCGGATCGGCGTCGACCTGCCTCGCGATGAAGTTGAGCAGGCCTTCCATGCGGGTATAGGCCTGTGCGATCGTCTGCGCGAGCCCGGCAAGGTGCATTTCGCGAGCATGCGTGGAGAATGCGAGCGCTGGGCGGAACGCGCGTTCGCCGCGCTCGAGCGCGCGGACCACTGCCACCAACTCGTCGAGCAGCAGTCTCTGGTCAGCGAACGGGGCCGGCACGCGCCTGCCTGAGCATCACCGTGCGCACTGCGGGCGGCAGGTTCTCGGCGAAAACGACGTCGACCGGCACGCCGTACGCGGCCGCCGCGGCGAACGCGATCTCCTCCACCTGCGCCCAGGTTCTGCCGGGATGCGCGAGGACCAGCAGATCGAGGTCGGATTGCGCATGCGCGCGACCGCTTGCCGCGGAGCCCGTCACCATCGAGTGCACGCCTGCCGAGCGCAATGCCTTGAGGCAGGCGAGCGCAGCGCGGGACAAACGATCTTCAGCCACGGGCCGGCCCGCGGGAACGCGCAGGATCGCGGCGTTGCCAGGGATCGCCCAGCGCTCGCCGATGCGCCGCGCGCCCGGAATTTTTCCGGCAGCGAGCAGTTGCCGCACGCGCTGGGGCGTCAAGCGGTTTGCGCGCGCATATTCTGTGGAAGAAAGCCAGTCAGCCATGCGCGTATTCTCCCCGGACTCTTGCGCTACCGCAAGATATTCTCTGCGGTAGCGCAGTACTTGACGAGTACCAGGCGCCCGCCCACCATAGCGTTACGCTACCAAGGGAGAGGGTGCCCATGACCCCAACGCGTACGAAGAGAATTATCGTTGTTGCCGCAGTGCTCACCGCTTTTGCCGGCGCCGCCATCGCGCAGAAGGACCCCGCCAAGAGCGGGAAATCGCACCGCCTCCCCGCGACGCTCGAGACGGTGCAATGGGGCTGGCTCGATCCGAAGGAGCCGCCGAAGCTCACCATCAACTCGGGCGATACCGTCTCGATCGAGACCATGATGCATGCGCACGACAAGGTGCAGCCGGGAATCACGATGGACCAGGTCGTGGAACTGCGCAAAGCCAATCCCGGCGGCGGGCCGCATTCGATGACCGGACCGATTTACGTCAACGGTGCCGAACCCGGCGACGTGATGGAGATCCGGATCCTCAAGATCGTGCCCAAGGCCTTCGGCGTGAACTTCAACCTGCCCGGCAAGGAATTTCCGACCATCGGTGCGCTCGCCTCCGAGATGCCGGATGGCTTCATCCGGTTCTTCAAGCTGGACCTCGCGAAGAAGCAGGCGGAGTTCAAACCGGGCATCATGGTCGACCTGCAGCCTTTCCCCGGCACGCTCGCCGTCGGTATCGACCCGAACGATCCGGCGCCGCGCAAGGGCGGCGTCAAGGACGATCCGATGGCGCCGGTATCGACGCTGCGCCCCTGGAAGAACGGCTCGAACATGGACATCAACGAGCTGCAGGCGGGCTCGACGATCTTCATTCCGGTGTTCATCAAGGGCGGCCTGATCTGGACCGGGGATTCGCATTGCCGCCAGGGCAACGGCGAGGTCAGCCTCACCGCGCTGGAGTGCGCCTACAAGGAGATCGTTCTGCAGCCGGTGGTGCGCAAGGACATGAAGCTCGAGTGGCCGCGCATCGAAACCAGGACGCACTGGATCACCGTCGGCCTGGACGAGGACCTGAACAAGGCCATGGTCAACGCCACGCGTGAGGCGGTGGAGTTCCTCGCCAACCAGAAAATGGTGCCGATCAGCCGCTACGAAGCGTATTCGCTGGTCTCGATGGTGGGCGACTGCCGCGTATCGCAGGTCGTCGACGTCCGCAAGGGCGTGCATTGCATGATCCCGAAATCGATATTCAGGAACAAGTAATCCGTGGCGCGCGCGCCCTCGGCGCGCGGGATGCGCTTGCCGTGATCGTCGCGTCGGTGTTGGCTGCCGCGCCGGGGCCAGGCGCCGCGCAAGGCCAGGCAGAGGGCGGCAAGCTCCAAGTCGTTGCGACCAGCACCGACCTCAAGTCGCTCGTGGAGCGCGTTGGTGGCGATCGCGTCGAGGTCGAGTGCCTCGCAGCGCCGGATCAGGATCCGCATGCCCTCGAGGTGAAACCCGCGCAGCTGGCGCGGCTGCGCCGCGCCGCGTTGCTGGTGCGGGTCGGACTCGATCACGAGCCGTGGCTGGCTCGCCTCAAGACCGGGGTGCCCGTCGTCGATGCTTCGCGGGGACTGCGCCTGCTGCAATCCGAAACCCCGCGCCTGCGCGTCGAGCGCAAAGCGCATGTCCACGCGTTCGGCAACACGCACTACTGGCTGGACCCGCAGAATGCCCGCCCGATCACCGCCGCGATCCTCGAGGCGCTCGCCAATCTGAGCCCTGCGGACCGGCCGCGCTTCGCGGCGAACCGCGAAGCGTTCGTTGTTCTTCTCGACGCGAAAATCCGGCAATGGACGGCGGCGCTCGAGCCCTTTCACGGCGCAAGAGTCGTCGTGATCCACGACAGCTGGGCCTACTTCGCGGAGCGTTTCGGCCTCTCCATCGTCGCGGCCGTGGAGCCCACCCCCGGCGTACCGCCCTCGCCCGCGGAGCTTGCTGCGCTGTTCAAGCGCATGCGCGAGACCGGGGTGCGGGTGCTGATCGCCGATCCGCATTCCAATCCATCGCTCGTGCGCCAGGTCGCCGAAGCAAGCGGCGCGCGAACGGTTACGCTGCACCCGTCCGTGACCGATGGCGACTACCTCTCGCTGTTCGATTCGAACGTACAACGTCTTGTGTCGTTGCTCGGCGGAAGATAGTTCCACATGGCGGAGCTGCTGTTCTGGCCCTTCGTCGCCGGCCTGGTTCTTACCGGCATGCATGCCTGGTTCGGCCTGCACGTGCTTGCGCGCGGCGTGGTGTTCGTAGACCTCGCGCTCGCCCAGGTCGCCGCGCTTGGCGTCACCGTGGCGATCCTGGGCGGCCATGCGGTGCAAAGCGAGGCGGCGTACTGGTACGCGCTCGCCTTCGCCGCCGGCGCTGCCGTGCTCTTCGCCGCCGTGCGCGCCCATGAAGCCGCCATGCAGCAGGAGGCGGTCATTGGCATCGTATACGCCGTGTCGGCGTCGCTCGGCGTGCTCGCGCTGGACCGCGCGCCGCAAGGCGCCGAGCACATCAAGCAGCTCCTGATCGGCTCCATCCTCACTGTGACGCCGCAGGAAGCCGGCATGCTCGCGCTCCTCTACGGCCTGATCGGCGCCCTGCACTGGATATTGCGCCGCCCGCTGCTCGAGGCATCGTTCAACCCGCTGCTCGCAGCCGCGCGTCGGCGCCGAATATTTCTGTGGGACGTGGTCTTCTACGGTTCCTTCGCGCTGGTGGTCACCTCGTCGGTGCGCATCGCGGGGGTGCTGCTGGTGTTCTCCTACCTCATCGTGCCGGCGGCGATCGCCGGCCTGTTCGCCTCCAGCGTGCGTGGGCGCCTGCTCATCGCCTGGGCGCTCGGCGCCGCCATCACCGCTGCCGGCTTCGTCGCTTCGTGGCACTGGGACCTGCCCACCGGCCCGGCGGTGGTGAGCGCGTTCGGTGCCGCAATCGCGCTCGTCGCGCTGGGTTTCGCTTCCAGACGCGCAATCCTGATGGCGTTTTGCGGCGCGCTCGCACTGGCAGGTCTGCTGGCCGTCGCATTTCCGCAAGTCGAGCAGCCCTGGCTCGATGCGGTCCAGGAGGTCTTTCTCGACGAGGAAGAGCGCGCCACGCGCGCCGACAGCCTGCAATTGGTCACCGAGGCGAGTGCGGAGATCGCGCGCCTGCGCGCGCTCGAGCAGGACCTGCGCTGGGGCGCGAAGACGATGGACGCCGAAAAGCAGGAGCGCCTTCGCCAGTACCTCGCCGGCCGCAGCGAGCTCATGGCCGGTGAACAGCTCGTGCTGCAGCAGTTGCGCGCCACGGCGCGCGAGCGCCAGCGCTACGCGCTCGGGATCCCGCTCATGCTCATGGGAGCCGGCGCCCTCGTCCTGGTGGCGCGATCGGCGCGCCGCAAGACTTGAGTCCGCTGCCAGGTTTCGCCGCTAACGCGAATTATTCTCCGCACCCCAAACCCGCCGTGCGAATTCCGGATAATCCGCAGCGATCTCTTGCGCGTCGCGCAAGAAAACGCGCCTCCTGCGTCGCGAGGCTCATCCGGTCCCCCCCACCGTCAGCCCGTCAATCCGTAACGTCGGCTGCCCCACGCCCACGGGCACGCTCTGGCCTTCCTTGCCGCAGGTGCCCACGCCGGGGTCGAGTTGCAGGTCGTTGCCGATCATCGACACGTGCTTGAGCGCCTCCGGGCCATTGCCGATCAGCGTCGCACCCTTCACCGGGTACGTCACCTTGCCGTCCTCGATCATGTAAGCCTCGGCAGTCGAGAACACGAACTTCCCGTTGGTGATATCCACCTGCCCGCCGCCGAAATTGACCGCATACAGTCCGCGCTTCACCGAGCGGATGATCTCCTCCGGGGTGCGCGAGCCGGCCAGCATGTAGGTGTTGGTCATGCGCGGCAGCGTGAGATGCGCGTAGGACTCGCGCCGGCCATTGCCCGTCACGGGCATCTTCATCAGCCGCGCATTGAAGCTGTCCTGGATGTAACCGCGCAGCACGCCGTCTTCGATCAGCACCGTGCATTGCGCGGGATTACCTTCGTCGTCCACCGAGAGCGAGCCGCGCCGCGCGGGCAGCGTGCCGTCGTCGACCACGGTCACGCCGCGCGCGCCCACGCGCTCGCCGAGCCGGCCCGAAAACGCCGAACTTCCCTTGCGGTTGAAATCACCCTCGAGCCCGTGGCCGATCGCCTCGTGCAGCAGGATCCCGGGCCACCCCGGCCCGAGCACCACGGTCATGGTGCCCGCGGGCGCGGGCCGCGCGGCGAGGTTGGTGATCGCGCGCGACACCGCCTTGTTCGCATACTCCTGCAGGCGCTCATCGGTGAAATGAGAGTAACCGGTACGGCCGCCGCCCCCGTCCGAGCCGGATTCGCGCCGTCCGTTTTCTTCCGCGATCACCTGCACCGAGAGCCGCACCAGCGGCCGCACGTCGGCGGCGATGTGTCCATCCGACCTCGCAACCAGCATCACGTCGTATTCGCCGCCCAGATTCGCCATCACCTGCTTCACGCGCGGATCGAGCGCGCGGCACATGCGCTCGAGCTTCTCGAGCATCGCAACCTTCGCTTCTGCGGGCAGCGACGCGAGCGGATCGGACGATGCATAGAGCGCAACCGGCGGATTGATCCTCCCGGCCGCCACGTTGACGCGCCTCCCCTGGCCGGCACGCGCGATGGCGCGCGTCGCCGTGGCTGCGTCGTGCAACGCCGGCAGGCTGATCTCGTCGGAATACGCGAACGCGGTCTTTTCGCCGGAAATGGCGCGCACCCCGACCCCGGAGTCGATGGAGAAGCTGCCGGACTTGACGATCCCCTCCTCCAGGCTCCAGCCCTCGGAGCGCGTGTACTGGAAGTAGAGGTCCGCATGATCGATGCGATGCGCCTGCAGCGCACCGAAGACCTGCGAAAGCTGCGCCGTCTTGAGGTCGTTTGGCGCAAGCAGGCGGGAGCTTGCGGTGCCGAGCAGGTTTTCGCTTTGGACGCTGGTTGCGGTTTGCATGTCTTTACCTCAGTTTGCGATGTTGCAGCGCCGGGAGTTCCCGGCGCGCCTGCGCGATGCGATCGAGATCGAACTCGGCCGCCACGACTGCCTCGCCCTCCGCCTGCCGCGCGATCACCTCGCCCCAGGGGTCGATGATCATCGTGTGTCCATGCGTCTGCCGCCCGTTCGCGTGCCTGCCGCCCTGCGCTGGCGCGACGACGTACGCCAGGTTCTCGATCGCGCGCGCGCGCAACAACGTCTCCCAGTGCGCGCGCCCGGTGGTGGCGGTAAATGCCGACGGCACGAACCAGACGTCAATTTCGCCTGCAGCCCGGTACAGTTCAGGGAAGCGGACATCGTAGCAGATCGAAAGACCCAGCCTGCCGAAGGGGCTCTCTAGCGCAACGCGCTCGGTCCCCGGCTCGATGGTGCGCGACTCGTCGTAGCTCTCCGCACCCCGCGAGAAGCCGAACAGGTGGATCTTGTCGTAGCGCGCAACGCGGCGGCCGGTGCTGTCGAACACCAGGCAGGCGCTGCGCACGCGCGCAGGATCACCGCACTCCAGCGGGAGCGTGCCGCCGACGAGCCAGACGCGGTGCCTGCGCGCGGCACCGGCAAGGAACTCCTGAATCGGTCCGGCGAATTCGCGCTCGCGCAGTTTCACCTTGTCGGTCTCGTGCCGGCCGAGCAGGCAGAAGTACTCCGGCAGTGCGACCAGCCGTGCGCCCGCGCGCGCCGCCTCGCCGATCAGGCGCTCGGCCGCGGCAAGGTTGGGCGCAAGCTCCGGCTCGGAGACCATCTGGATCGCTGCCACCCGGTAGCGCTGCTCCCTGCGCACGCTCATTGAGCGCTCGCCGCCGGCGCCCTGGCCGCTTCGTCGCCTGTGCCCGGAGAGGCCGCCTGCGCGCTTGCGACCCTATCGACCTTCGGATCGGCCCAGGTGCCTGTGACCGAGTATTCGTACGCGAAGATCTGTCCGAGCGGATTCTTCAGCAAGCGCTGCGCGAGCAACGTCACCAGGCCCACCACCGGGCCGGCAAACATGCCGGCAAATCCCGACACGCCCTCGCCCAGGCTCGGCACCACGCGCAGCCGGAGGTTCTGCGTTTCGCGGGCGAGATCGGAATCGCCCTGCACGAAGATGTCCGCCGAGGAACCGCGCACGAGGACGTCCTGGGTATGCAACACGCCATGTTCGATCCTGCCGCCGCCCGTGACACGATTGAAAACAAATCCCTGGCCGAACGCGTCGGCGAGATCGAGCTTGAAAAGGCTGAGGAGCTTGCCGACGCCCGCTTCGACCTCCAGCACCTGGCCCTTTTCCGCTTCGAGCGACACCTGACCCGACAGGCTGGGATAGTCGATCGCCAATGGCTCACCGGTCCACGCGAGCGAGCCTTTCACCTTAGCCGTCCCTCCTTTCACGATGTTCGGATGGCCGAACCGGTCGAGGAAATGCCCCACGTCGTTGACGGCAACTTCGATTTCCATCGACGTGCGCGATTCGCCGGAGACCCGCCAGACCCCCTTGCCGCTCAGGGTGCTGTCCGGAGTGACGTTCACCAGCTTGTCGATGCGCCAGTTTCCTTCGTCGTGATGCGCGGCGATTTCGACGCGGCCGAGTTTCTTTTCACGGTAAGTGAATCGCTCGGCGACCAGGTCGATCGCCGGCAGGTCCTGCGCCGCGTCCTGTTTCGGCGCTCCCGGATATTCCGGCGGAAACGAGAACTCGCTGAAACGCGCCACCAGGCGGCCGCGCCCCTCGCCGCGATACGAAAGCTCACCCGCCATTTCCTGCGATTGAACGTTCGCGCTCCAGCCATTCGCGTCGGCCGCGCCGCGGATACTGGCGCGATTGAGCCGCTTGCCGAAGACGTCGAGAGAGCCGAGCTGCAGCTCGAAGCTGGTCGGCCCGGCGCTACCGCCCGTGCTGCCGCCGGTGCCGGCGCCGCCCGTGCCCGTGAGCAGCGGCGTCCAGAGATCGAGATTGAGCGCGGGCAGGTTTCCCGAGAGCAGCATTCCGGTGCGCTCGGGCAGCTTGAGCGCAGGCGCCGGTGCACCCGTCGCCGCGGCGCCCAGCACGACGGCAGCCCTCTGCACGACGGTCGTACCGCCACTGGTGCGCCGCATGAAATCCGCCACCACGTTGCCGCCGTATGCAACCGAGATACGATCGCCGCCATCGGCGGGCACGATCTCGACGCGCAGAGCGACCGTCTCGGCCGAACTCTTGGCGAGAGGCGCGGGCAGTTCGCTCGCGACACCCCGCAACCCGGACTCGAACAAAAGGCGGCTCTCGCGCCCGCGCACCGTCACTGTCGCCGTGTATGGCGCTCCGCCCGAGATATGGCGGCGCCACGGGTGATCGAAGACGCCGCGCAGCCCGGGCACGGTCGCATCGCCGCGCGCCTGTATGACCACCTGGCCGTCAACGAGGGTGTCGCCGCTGATGATCGTCTGGCCACCCAGCAGGGTTCCTCTCACGTCACGCACCTGGATGGATTTTTCGCTGAATACCACGCGGCCGGTGGCGTTCTCCACGGGCGGCAGGCGCGGATCGACGCTCACGTTGTTGCCGGACATCTGGTACTCGCCGTCCACACGCGAACGCTCCAGCGCGGCGAGCGGCAGATCGAGCTTGAGCCGCAACCTGCCGCGCCCGGTGGCGGACATGCTGTCGGTGAAGCCGTTGACCATGCGGCGCACCGGGCTCGACTGGATGTAGCGCAGGAATTCCGCCGTCGGCCCCTCCACGGCGCCGCTCACCTGCAACTCGGTCTCGTTGGCGAGCAGGCTCGGGATGCTCGCCCGCACATTCGAGAGCTTTGCCCCGAGGATGGTGGCGCTGCGGGCCACCACCTGCATCTTTTCCCGCTGGAAGATCAGGTCGCCTTCGATCGCCTCGATGCGCGGCCAGCCCTCGACGTAGTTAAACACCCCTTGCTCTACGCGCGCGGCGATCTCGAACTGGCCTCGCGCGGGATCCACGAACGGAAAATCGCGCAGGTCCCCGCGCAGCCGCAGGCGCACGTCTTTGGAATGCCCCGCCACGATCGCCGATGCAAGCCACTGCCGCAAACCGCCGCCCACCGCGCCGGGCAGGTACCGCCCGGCCTGCCGGGCGTCGGCACGCGACAGATGCGCCGACAGGTTGATGCTGCCGGGACCCGAGCCGTCGAACGAATAGGTGCCGAACGCGGTGCCCGCGGCATCGGCATTGGCAAACGCAAGATTTTCCAGCCGCACCGTTACCGATTCCGTCTGAGTTGCGGCCGCGGTGCGCTCCCAGCCGAGCTGACCGTTGATCGATTCGAGTTTCAGGCGCGGCTCCGGAAATACCTTTGGCAGGTCGAGTTCCGCCGTCTGGGCCGCGAGGTAAAGCATGCCCTTGGTTTCGTTCGCCTCGACGCTCCCGGAAATATTCGCGAACCCGGGTATGCGCCCCCATGCGTTTGCGCAGAGCGAGGAGAACCGGCCGCGGGCGACAAATTTCTCTGCCGCGGGAAGCGGTCCCTGCCATTCGAATTTCAAGTCCTGCAGCGCGCCGCGCGGCGCGAGTTCCGTGAGCAATTTGCGCAATTCGGAAGGAAACGGCAGATACGCGGCCAGATGCACCAGCGGCGCGAGTTCGAGCGCACTCGCGTTGAGCGCGCCGCGCACGATCCTGTCGGCCTCGCCGCGCCATACGCTCAGCTGGAAGCTCGTCGGCGGCAGCACGGGCGCATTCAACGGGACCAGCTGCAGGTTCCGGCCGGACAGTTCGTAGGTGTTGCCGCTGTCGCGCCCACGCAGGCGGCCCGACACGCTCGAGAGTTCGAGCAGCGGCAGGTCCTCCGCGAGGCGCGCCACGACTTTCGAAAGCACCACGTCTGCGGTGGCGCGCACCGGCTTGCAGCCACCGAGCGTCGCCCAGACGCGCAGCGCGCCGTATCCCGAGCTTACGTCGACCGGATAATCGAGCCAGGCACGCCAGGCGGAGAGATCGGTGTAGCCCACCTCGGCGAATACGCGCCCGTTCAAGGCCGATGGGCGCGTGACGGTGCGGCCGATCAGCTCGGCGCGTAACTGGAAAATCGATCCCAGCGCAGGCGGCGGGCGCGCGGACAGGCCGAACGCGTGCTCGTCGCCATCGTTGCGCAGCCGGAAATTCAGCGTGGAAAGCGCCAGCAGCGGTGCGCCGCGCTGCTCGTCTATCCAGTCGATCTCGGCGTTGCTCACCACGATTTCGCGCTGGCCCAGCACCCAATCGGTCAGCCTGCCTTCGCCCTTGTCCTGCGCGAGGCTGATCCCACCGACCGTGATCCCGCCTTCGCGGTCGCGCCGCACCGTGAGCTTGAGGTCGTCGATTTCAAACGAGCGCAGGCGCAAGTCGCCGAACAGGAAAGAGCGCCACGACACGACGTTGTGCACGCGGGGCAGCAGCAACGCTTCGCGCCCCTGCTTGTCGTAGATGCGGACATTGGTGAGTTCCAGCTGCGGCCGCATACCGCGCCAGTCCGCATGGATCGCGTCGACCTTGACAGGCAGATCGATGCCCTGCGACACGGCCGCGAGGATTTGCTCGCGGAAATTCTCCACGTTGGGCAGCAGCCAGTAGCGCAGTGCGAGGAACAGAATCGCGAAGGCGAAAAACCCCGCCCACGCGAGCACCTCGGCAGCAATGAGCAAGCGCTTCATCGCCGGGCGTCCGCGTCCGGGCGTCGGTTTCCTTGCGTGGTCGTCGCCCTGTTTCTCGGTTTGCATTACGGTGTCTGACGCGCGGCGAGCGGTCCCGTGCCGCGAGGCACTCCCGTCCCGGCCGGCACCGGAATGCCGGCCGAGCACCTTCGACGCACCCGTATTTTAGCCGTAAAGTGCCATCTTCATTCAGGTTTTCCCCGTGCCACCGACTGCCATACAGGAACTCCTGCGCCCGTCGCGCTATGCCACGGGGCTGATCGCTGCGCGGCCCGAGCTCGGCGCGGAGCTCGCCGCCGGTCTCGATGCGCCGTTCGCGCGCGAGGAGATGCGTGCGGCGCTCGCGCGGCTGGCGGAGGGCAGCGACGCAGAGGCGAAAACTGCGCTGCGCCGCCTGCGCCAGCGCGTGTTCCTTCGCGCGATGGCGCGTGATCTCGCAGGGCTCGCCGGACTCGACGAAGTCTGCGCGACCATGAGCGACCTCGCCGAGGCCGCCATCGAAGCGGCGCTCGCGCGGGCAAACGCGGAACTGCTCCCCGATTTCGGCGCACCCTGCGACGCGGCCGGCGCGGTGCAGCCGCTGATCGTGGTCGGCATGGGCAAGCTCGGGGGACGCGAGCTGAACGTGTCTTCCGACATCGACCTGGTATTGCTCTACCCCGAGGACGGCGACACCGGGGGCGCGGCTTGCGGCGCCGCGCGCAGCCTGTCGAATCACGAGTATTTCACGCGCGCCGGCCGCCGCGTCATCGCGCTGCTTGCCGAGCCCACCGCGGATGGCATCGTGTTCCGCGTCGACATGCGCCTGCGGCCGAACGGCGATTCGGGCCCGCTGGTTTCGAGCTACCCCGCGCTGGAAACCTATTTGATCACGCAGGGACGGGAGTGGGAACGCTACGCGTGGATCAAGGCGCGCCCGATGACGGGCGGGGCCGCGCACCACGCGGGGCTCGAAGCGATCCGCCGGCCGTTCGTCTATCGCAAGTACCTGGACTACGCATCGCTCGCCGCGATGCGCCAGCTGCATGCCGAAGTGCGCCGGGAAGTCGCGCGCCGCGATCTCGCCGACCATATCAAGCTCGGCCCCGGGGGCATCCGCGAGATCGAGTTCATTGCACAGGCGCTGCAGCTCGTTCGCGGCGGCCGCGATCCTGCGCTCGCCGCCCGCCCGACGCGCACGGTGCTGGCGCTGCTGGCGCAACGCAAGATGCTCTCCGAGTCCGCGGCGCGCGAGCTCGCCGCGGACTACGTGTCCCTGCGCAACCTCGAGCACCGGCTGCAGTACCTCGACGATGCGCAGACGCACCGCCTGCCGCAGTCCGAGGAAGACCGCGCGCGCATCTCGGCGATGTCGGGCCTGTCGGGTTGGGCCGCGTGTGAGAGGCGCCTGCGCGAACTGCGCGAGCGCGTCGCGACCCACTTCCAAGCCGTGTTCGCCGAGGACGATGCACGCGTATCGCCGTTCGATGACGCGTGGCAGGACGACGCGCGGGCCGTCGCGGAGGTGCTCGCGCAGCACGGCTACCGCGACGCGCAGGGCTGCGCGCGGCGCATCGTTGCAACGCGCGCGAGCCAGCGCTACACCCTGTTGCCGGATGCATCGCGCCGGCGTTTCGATTCTCTGGTGCCGCAGCTTGCCGCCGCTGCGACCAGGACTGCAAGCCCGGATGCGACGCTGCTCCGGGGGCTCGACCTGATCGAGGCCGTGGCGCGCCGCGCGGCGTATCTTGCGCTGCTCGCCGAGCATCCGCAGGCACTGTCGCGCGTGGCGCGCATGATCGGCGCATCGAGCTGGGCGGCGCAGTTCGTCACGCAGCATCCGCTGCTGCTCGACGAACTTCTCGACGACCGCGTGCTGTATGCCGACGCCGACTGGCCGGAGTTCGGCCGCGAACTGCGCGCCCAGCTTGCAGCGTTCGGCGACGATCCCGAGCGCCAGATGAACGTGCTGCGCGAGGCACACCAGGCACAGGTGTTCCGCCTGCTCGCCAAGGACCTCGCCGGCCGGCTCACGGTGGAACGGCTTGCAGACGAACTCTCTGCGCTTGCCGATCTGGTCCTCGAGATCACGCTGGACCTGGTGTGGTCGCGGCTGCGCGGCAGGCATCGCGAGCGTCCCCGCTTCGCGGTCATCGCCTACGGCAAGCTGGGCGGCAAGGAACTCGGCTACGCCTCGGACCTCGACATCATCTTCCTCTACGACGATGCCGACGAGGCGGCGCCGGAAACCTACGCGCGCTTCGCCCAGCGGATCAATACCTGGCTCAGCAGCCGCACCTCGAGCGGCGCGCTGTTCGACACCGATCTGCGCCTGCGCCCGAGCGGTGCGAGCGGGCTGCTGGTGTCGTCGATCGCGGCGTTTCGCGAGTACCAGGAAAAACAGGCCTGGAGCTGGGAGCACCAGGCGCTCACCAGGGCGCGCAGTTGCGCCGGAGACCGGGCCGTGGGCGCGCAGTTCGAGGCAATCCGCGAGGAAGTCCTGAGGCGAAAACGCGATGCCGCGGCGCTCGCGCAGGAGGTGCAGGCGATGCGCGAGAAAATGCACGCCGCGCATCCCAACGCGAGCGGGCGGTTCGACGTGAAGCACGACCGCGGCGGAATGATCGACATCGAATTTGCGGTCCAGTTCCTGGTGCTCGCGCATGCGCATCGCCACCCGCAGCTCACCGGCAACCTGGGCAACATCGCATTGCTCCGGATCGCCGCAGAACTCGGCCTGGTCCCCGCGCCGCGCGCGCGCGCAGCGCGCGAGGCGTATCGCGAGTTCAGGCGCATCCAGCACGCGCTGCGACTGAACGGAGCGTCCTACGCGCGCGTGCCCCCCGAAGGAGTGGCGGCGCACGCCGCCGCAGTGCGCGCATTCTGGGACGGGGTGTTCGGCTAAAATACTGCATTCGGACGAATCCTGGAGAGACGCGAAATGTCGATGGCCGACCGCGACGGCTGGATCTGGTACGACGGCAGGCTCGTGCCCTGGCGATCCGCCACCACCCACGTGCTCACGCATTCGCTGCACTACGGGCTGGCCGTATTCGAAGGGCTGCGCGCGTACAAGACTGCCAGGGGCACCGCGATCTTCCGTCTCGCGGAGCACACCGAGCGGCTGTACAACTCGGCGCACATCTACATGATGAAGATTCCGTACACGCCGGAAACGCTGATCGAGGCGCACAAGGAAGTCGTGAGCGCGAACAAGCTCGAGGAATGCTACCTGCGGCCGATCGCCTTCTACGGCTCGGAGAAAATGGGTGTCTCGCCCAAGGGCGCCACGGTGCACGTCGCGATCGCCGCCTGGCCGTGGGGTGCCTACCTCGGCACGGACGGCCTCGAGAAGGGCATCCGCGTGAAGACCTCGTCGTTCGCGCGCCACCACGTCAACGTCTCGATGTGCCGCGCCAAGTATTCGGGCACCTACGCCAACTCGATCCTCGCCAACCAGGAAGCGACCGACCACGGCTACGACGAAGGCATGCTGCTCGACGTCGACGGGTTCGTCGCCGAGGGCGCGGGCGAGAACCTGTTCATGATCAAGAAGGGAAAGATCTACGAGCCCGAGCTCACTTCGGCGCTGATCGGAATCACGCGCGATTCGGTGATCCAGCTCGCGGCCGACCACGGCTACACCGTGACGCCGCGGCGCATCACGCGCGACGACCTGTACATCGCCGACGAGCTGTTCTTCACCGGCACCGCGGCCGAGGTAACGCCGATCCGCGAAGTCGACGGACGCACGGTCGGCGCGGGCCGGCGCGGCCCGATCACGGGCAAGATCCAGAAAGCGTTTTTCGATCTGATCCGCGGCAAGAACAGGAAGTACTCCCGCTGGCTCAGCCCGGTCGGCGCCGCGAAACCGAACAAGCGCTAGGGACGATCATGGCCCAGGCCGAACGCGACCGGCGCATGGTGGAGATATCGGAGAAGGATCTCCCGGTGCACTGCCCGATGCCGGGTGCGCCGTTGTGGGCACGGCACCCGCGCGTGTTCCTCGACGTGACGCGCAGCGGCGCGGCGCTGTGTCCTTACTGCGGCACCCGCTACGTATACAAGGGTGCGCCGCGCGCGGGGCACTGAGCCTCCTCGCGGGTTCGTCGATGCCCCGCATCCTGGTCGTCGCGCCGAACTGGATTGGGGATGCGCTGATGGCGCAGCCGCTGCTGTCGCGATTGCGCGAGAAGCTTCCCTCGGCTCGCATCGATGCACTCGCCCCCGCCTGGGTTGCGCCGGTATTGCGGCGCATGGCCGAAGTCGAAGAAGTCCTCGACAGCCCGTTCCGCCACGGCGAACTGCATTTGCGCCGGCGCTGGAAGTTCGCGCGCGCCTTGCGCGAGCGCCGCTACGACCAGGCGATCGTCCTGCCCAACAGCTGGAAGTCCGCGCTGGTGCCCTTTTTTTCCGACATTCCGCTGCGCAGCGGCTACGTCGGCGAGTCGCGTTACGGCCTGCTCAACCTGCTGTACCGGCCGCCCGCGAACGCTGCGCGCACGCCGATGACGGAGCATTTCGCGCGCCTTGCTGATGCGCCGCCCGGCGGATCCGTCCCGGCGCTGCGCGCGCCACGGCTCGAAATCGACGCGTCGATCGCGCGAGCCACCGCGCAGCGATTCGGATTTGCGCCCCCGCCCGCGCGCAACGCAGTGCTCTGCCCGGGCGCGGAATACGGTCCCGCGAAGCGCTGGCCCGCAGAGCATTTTGCGCAGCTCGCGGCGGCGCTGGCGGCGCTCGGCGTGCGCGTCTGGCTGCTCGGATCCGCGGCCGATCGCGCGCTCGCCGGGGACATCGTCGCCGGCAGCGGCGGCGCCGCAGCCAGCCTCGCCGGACGCACCACGCTCGACGAAGCGATTGAACTGATCGCCGCGGGCGATTTTCTCGTCACCAACGACTCCGGGCTGATGCACGTCGCGGCTGCGCTCGACCGGCCGCTGGTGGCTTTATTCGGTTCCTCCAGTCCGGAACACACGCCGCCGCTGTCACCGCGCGCGCGCGTCGCGCGCGTCGCCATCGATTGCAGTCCCTGTTACGCACGCGCATGTCCGCTCGGGCACTTTCGCTGCATGCGCGAACTGGGCGTGGCGCGAGTGCTTTCGGAACTCGAACAACTCGGCGTACTGAATACGGCGCAGCGCGCCGCCGCACCATGAGCGGAAGGATCTTCGCCACCCCCCAGGACGCGGAAAGCGCCTTCTACGAGGCGCTCGAACGCGCCGATCTCGACGCGATGATGGCGGTGTGGGCCGAAGAGGACGAAATCGTGTGCGTGCATCCCACCGGGCCGCGCATCGCGGGGCTCGCGGCGGTGCGCGCGAGCTGGGAACGCATTTTCGCCGGAGCCCGGGGCGCGCGCGTGCAGATCACCCACCGCGTCGAGATGGCCGGGATGATGGTCGCGGTGCACAGTGTTCTGGAGAATTTTCAGGTGCCGCGCGGCGAGCGGCCGCCGGCGCCGATCATCGTCACCAACGTGTACCTGCGCGGCGCATCGGGCTGGCGCATGATCGCGCACCACGCCTCGCCGGCGCCCGGCCCTGCCGAGCCACGCGCGGAGCCGCGCGCCGAAGCGCCCAAGATCCTGCATTGAGCGCGGTGTCCTATCGCTCCCCGTGGTGGCTGCGCGGCGGACACCTGCAAACCATCTATCCGGCGCTGCGGCCCGCGCCGCGCGTCCGGTTCACGCGCGAACGCTGGGAGACGCCCGACGGAGATTTCGTGGACGTGGACTGGGCGGGACCCGCGCAAGCGTCGCGGCTGCTGGTCGTGTTTCACGGCCTCGAAGGCAGTTCCACCAGCCATTACACAAGCGCGATCGCCGCACATGCGACGATGACGGGTTGGCGCTGCGCGGTGCCGCACTTCCGCGGCTGCTCCGGAGAACCGAACCGCCTGCCGCGCGCCTATCACTCCGGTGACAGTGACGAAATCGACTGGATGCTGCGGCGCTTCGCGACCCGCGGCGTCCGGGTCTGCGCCATCGGCGTTTCTCTCGGCGGCAATGCCCTGCTCAAGTGGCTCGGTGAACAGGCTGAAGCGGCTCGGGAGCTCGTGGTGCGTGCGGCTTCCGTATCCGCCCCGCTCGATCTCACCGCGGCCGGCAATGCGCTCGATCAGGGCGTCAACCGGCTGATCTACGCACGCATGTTCCTGGGCACGCTCAGGCGCAAGGCGATCGCGAAGCTCGCAAAATACCCGCGCCTGTTCGATGCGCAAGCAGTGCAGGACGCGCGTAGCTTGCGCGCATTCGACGACCTGGTCACCGCCCCGCTGCACGGCTATGCCGGAACCGACGACTACTGGCGGCGCGCGAGTTCGAAACCCTGGCTGGCGAAGATCGCTCTGCCCACGCTGGTGCTCAACGCGCGCAACGATCCCTTCCTGCCTGCGGCTTCGCTGCCCGATTCGCGCGCGGTCGCGCGCGACGTGGTGTTAGACTTCCCCGACGAGGGAGGCCATGCGGGTTTCGTCTCCGGAGCGTTTCCCGGCGACCGGCGCTGGCTCACCGAACACCTTCTCGGCTTCCTTTCCACGCCATGACTCCGGTTCCCGCAGAAATCTTCCGTGCCTATGACATCCGGGGCATCGTCGGCACGACGCTGAGCGCCGGCATCGTTCGCTCGATCGGACAAGCCGCAGCCAGCGTCGCGCTCGCTTCCGGTGCAGCGACCATCGCCATCGGGCGCGACGGACGCCTGTCGGGAGCGGAACTTTCGCGCGCGCTCGCCGAGGGACTCAATGCCGCCGGCGCGGACGTGATCGACGTCGGCATGGTGCCCACGCCGGTCGCGTACTTCGCCGCGCATTTTCTCGGCTGCGGGAGCGCGATCCAGCTCACCGGCAGCCACAACCCGCCCGACTACAACGGCCTCAAGCTGGTGATTCGCGGCAGCACGCTCGCGGGCGAGAAGATCCAGGAGTTGCGCCAGCGCATCGAGCGAGGCCGGCTCGCCGAAGGGCGCGGCAGCTATGCAACGCGCGACGTGAGCGAGGACTACCTCGGACGCATCGTATCCGATGTGCGGACTGCGCGGCGCATGAAGATCGTGGTGGACTGCGGTAATGGCGTCGCCGGAGGACTCGCACCAGAACTCTACCGGCGCCTCGGTTGCGAAGTGCTCGAGTTGTATTGCGAGATCGACGGCAGCTTCCCCAACCATCATCCCGACCCCTCGAAACCGGAGAATCTGGCCGCATTGATCGAGCGTGTTGCGGCCACGGGCGCAGAACTCGGGCTCGCGTTTGACGGCGACGGGGACCGGCTCGGCGTGGTGAGCTCGGATGGCGAAGTGATCTTCCCGGACCGGCAGCTGATGCTCTATGCCGCGGACGTACTCGAGCGCAATCCCGGTGCCGAGATCATCTACGACGTCAAGTGCACGCGGCGGCTCGCGCCCTGGATCGAACGCCACGGCGGCCGGCCGGTCATCTGGAAGACCGGGCATTCGTTCATGAAGGCCAAGCTGCAGGAGAGCGGCGCGCCGCTCGCGGGGGAGATGTCGGGCCACACCTTCTTCAAGGAGCGCTGGTACGGCTTCGACGACGCCCTGTACTGCGGCGCGCGCCTGCTCGAGATCGTTTCGCGCTTCCCCGACGCGAGCGCGGTGCTCAAGGCATTGCCGAATGCGCCCTCGACGCCCGAACTGAACTGGCAACTCGCGGAAGGTGAACCGCACGCGATCGTCGAAAAGCTGCAACGCGATCCGCGCCTGCCCGGTGCCGAACGCATCCTCACCATCGACGGCGTGCGCGCCGAGTACGCGGACGGTTTCGGCCTCGCGCGCGCGTCGAACACCACGCCGGTGATGGTGCTGCGCTTCGAAGGCGATACGCCGGCGGCGCTGCGGCGCATCCAGGCGGAGTTTCGCGCAACACTCCAGCGGCTCAAGCCCGGGGTGCCGCTGCCGTTCTAGCGCAACCAACGGGCGTGTCGCGTTCCATTTTCCTGGCCTTTTGTTGACCTGAAACATAAAAACCGGAACGTTTTGACCAGGATCAATTGCTACCCTGATTTTATTAGCATGATCCATTCGGAAGGCGGGAACGGGCGGAGCACGCAAAGGGGCCGCCTGGGGTTTCCGGGAATCGAGTCGGGCCGCGGAGGGGAGCGATGATCCCGGTACTGCGTCTGGCAGCCTTGACCATGTTCGCCGCGCTGTGCGGCAATCATGCAGCCATGGCGGCGGAGGACAGCTATCCGGGGAAACCGATCCGGGTCGTCGTAATATTCCCGGCCGGAGGCACCGCCGACATGCTTGCGCGTGCGGTTGGCGAAGGGCTCACCGAGCGGTGGGGACAGCCAGTGGTGATCGACAATCGACCGGGCGCGAGCGGCAATATCGCGGCGGAGATCGTCGCCAAGGCGCCACCCGACGGGTACACGATGCTGCTTGGTGGATTGACCACCCACGGCATCAATCCGAGCCTCTACCGCAAGCTGCCGTACGACGCGGTCAAGGACTTCGCCGCAGTAACGATCGCCGCGGCAATTCCTCTGGTCGTCGTCGTGCACCCCGCAGTGCTGGCGCAGTCGATCAGGGAGTTGATGAGCTTGGCCAAATCCAAGCCGAAGGAAATAAATTACGCCTCCTTCGGCAACGGCACATCGGCGCATCTGTGTGGAGTGCTGTTCAATCTGCGCGCAGGCGTCGATATGGTGCACGTGCCTTACAAGGGAAGCCCTCCGGCCGTGGTCGACCTCGTAGCGGGAAGGGTTCAGGTCATGTTCGACGCCATACCGGTCGTCCTGCCTCACATCAAGACCGGCAAGCTGCGCGCCTTGGCAGTGACGAGTTCCTACCGCGCGAGCGCACTTCCCGAGGTTCCCACTGCGATCGAAGCCGGCCTTCCCGGGTTCGACGTGCTCGGGTGGCTCGCTTTTTTCGCCCCGGCAGCGCTCGACAAGGAGATCGTGCGCAAACTGGGCGCAGAGATCGCGAATCTCCTGCGCAAGCCGGACGTGCACGCCCGGTTGACGAGTCTCGGTATGGATCCGAGGGGCGATACGCCGGAAGCGTCTGCCGCGTTCGTCCATGCGGAACTCAACAAGTGGGCTCCGGTGGTCAAGGCCTCCGGCGCACAGATCGACTGAAGTGGTCATCCTTTCATCAACGGAGGTGGGATATGAAGATGCACTCGTTTTGCGATTGCTTTGAGCCCGAAACCGGAACGAACGGCACGCGGCGCAAATTCCTCGGCGCACTCGGTGCCGGTCTGGCCGCGACTGCAATTCCGGAGATCGTCGTTCCGAAACGCGCGTACGCGCAGGCGGGCCTGAAAACGCTGCCCGTGGCGGGATTGATCGGCGCGGCTGCGCACAACGCCGCTCTCGAAATGGCGCGTGCGAAGGGAATCGTCGAGGCCAACGGACTGCGCATCGACCCCAAGGAGTACGCATCGGGCGCCAACCTGATTCAGGCGATCGCCGCGGGGGATATCGTCGCCGGCGTGTGCGGAACCAATCCGACGCTGTTGGGCAGGGTGCAGGGCGTGGACGTGAAGATCCTCGCCAATTCGAACATGGAAGGATCAGTGCTCATCGCGGGACCCGACATCAAGAGCCCGAAGGATTTCAATGGACGAAAGGTTGGAACACCGGGCATCGCCGCAATTCAGGACACCCTTATGCTCCTCTACGAGAAAAAGCACGCGATCAAGACCGAGCACGTGTTCGTGAAGGTGACGGACATGCCGACGCTCCTGCGCAACAAGGAAATCGCTGGTTACATCGTCTGGGAGGTGACAGGTCATGCCGGCCTCGCGATGGGCGGTGGGCGCGTGCTCGCGACCTCGAAGGACATCCGCCCCGACCACGAGTGTTGCGCCCTCGTGGCGAGCGGAAAGTTCCTGCGCAGTGATCCCGATGCGGCGCTGCGCCTGGTGCGGTCCTTCGCGCAGGGGCTCAAGCACGCGGTCTCGAATCGCGAGGAATTGGTGCAGGTCGTCGCCAAACGCGACGGGCTGGAGGTCGACCTCGCGCGCAAAGCCTTGACCAATGTGCTTTACAAGTATCCGCCGCTCAACAATCCCGCGGACCTCGCGTTCGTGGTTCAGGCCCTCATCGATGCTGACCGGATCGAACGCGGGAAGGTGCCGAACGTCGATCGCTTCGTTGCCGACGTACTCGATAACACCATGATTCGCAGCGTGACTGCGTGATCCGGTCTCGCGGGCGGGCGTAGGCACGCCCGCCGTCCGGGACTGCGAGGCGCAAGTGAAAAGCGCGAGCGAGGAGGCTGTCAACGCGGCGCGGGAAGGAATCATGCTCGCGAAGCCCGAGCAGGGCCGGCTCGCTGCGAGCGTCCGCGTCTGGATCACCAACGCCGCGGTGCTCCTCGCGTTCGTGTTGTTGTGGGAGGCAACGGCGCAGTATTTCGAGTCGCCGTTCATTCCGGCACCATCCGCAGTGTTGCGTGCAGCGATCAAGCTCCTGATCCAGGGCGACGTCAACGGTCACACGCTCTGGGCACACACGGGGATGAGCCTGCTGCGCGTGCTCGCCGGGTTCATCGCGGCCGCCGTGATGGGAGTTCCTCTTGGACTTCTGATGGGGCTCTACCCCGGCCTTTATCGCGGCACCCGCAGCCTGATCGAGCCGCTGCGTTTCATCCCTCCGCTCGCCTGGATCCCGATCGCCCTGGTAACGTTGACGGGATTCACGCGTTACGTCTTCATCATCTGGCTCGGCGCGTTCTTTCCCATCTTCGTCGCCACGCTGGTCGGCGTTCCGCGCGTCGAAATCCTGCACAAGAACGTGGCGTTGGTTCACGGAGCAAGCCGCAGCTGGATCGTGCGCAAGGTGGTCATACCGTCGATTCTGCCGGACATCCTCGGCGGCATGCGGGTCGGCCTCGGCGTGGGATGGATGTGCATCGTGGCCGCGGAAATGATCGGCGGCGAATCCGTGGGGCTTGGCAAGCTGATCCTCAAGTACGCCGAAATGCTTCGCATGGCAGAAATTGTGGTCGGGATGATCATCATCGGCCTGTGCGGCCTGCTGATGAACGAGGTGCTGCTGGTCATCGAGAGACGCCTGTTCCGCTGGCGCTGGGAGGTGCGCCTGTGAAGAACAAGATCCAGGTTGCGGTGACCCAGCGCTTCAATGGCCTAACGGTATTCGATCGCCTCCAGTTCTCGGTGCGCGAGAATGAGTTCCTGTGCGTACTCGGCAAGAGCGGATGTGGCAAGACCACACTGGCCAATCTCATGACCGGCCTGGTGCCGGCAACGCAAGGTGGCGTGACGATCGACGGCGAGCCCGTGAATCCGAAGCGCCACGAACTGGCGTTCGTTTTTCAGGAACCTTCGCTCTGGCCGTGGCGCAACGTTCGCGACAACGTGAACATCGGCCTGGAGATCAAGCAGGTACCGCGCGACGAGGCTGGGCGCCGCCTGGACGAAATGATCGAACTGGTCGGGCTGCAGGGATTCGAGAATTACTATCCGTATCAGATCTCCGGCGGAATGAAGCAGCGTGTGGCGATTGCACGGGCGTTCGCCGTCGATGCCGATCTGATCCTGATGGACGAGCCTTTCGCCGCGCTTGACGCGCAAACCCGGCAGGCGATGCAGGCGGAAGTGCTCCGCATCTGGGAGCGCCTGAAGCACACGGTGGTGTTCATCACGCACAGTCTGGAGGAAGCAATCTATCTTGCCGAACGCATCATCGTGCTGAGCGACAAGCCGGCCACGATCAAGGGCGATTTCGTGGTCGAGGTACCGCGGCCGCGCGACTTCGCGCACCCCGGTTTCATTGAACTGCGCAAGCGGCTCGGCGAGCTGATCGGCGTATGGTGATCAGGGCGACGCATGACGCATCTGCTTGAGGCGCTCTCCGAGCGCGTGCTGCTTTGCGACGGCGGCACCGGCACGAGCGTGCATACCTACGCCCTCGATCCGATCAAGGACTATTGGGGCCACGAGAACTGCACCGAGATCCTCACGCGCTCCCGTCCGGACGTGATTCGGGAAGTGCAGCGGGCGTACTACGCAGCGGGCGCCGATATCGTCGAGACCAATACCTTTGGTGGTACGCCGGTTACGCTCGGCGAATTCGGTCTTGCGGATCAGGCCTACGCCATCAACAAGGAAGCCACGGAGCTGCTGCGCGAGGTGGCCGAGGAGTTCTCCGGCGACGGCCGCGAGCGCTGGGTGATCGGCGACGTGGGGCCCGGGACCAAGCTGGCGAGCCTCGGTCATATTGACTACGACACGCTCGAAGATGCCTACGTCGTCCAGTGCGCAGGGCTCATCGCGGGCGGCGTCGACGGCATACTGCTTCTTACGTTTCAGGATCCGCTCCAGCTCAAAGCGGCGGCCAACGGGGCGAAGCGCGCGCGCGAGATGGCGGGGACGGATGTCCCGATCTTCGCCCAAGTGACTCTGGAAACGACGGGCACCATGCTTGTGGGGACCGACATCGCCGCCGCCGCAACGGTGGTTCGGGGGCTCGATGTGCCGCTGATCGGATTGAACTGCGCGACCGGCCCGGAGCACATGGCCGCGCACGTGCGCTGGCTCGGCCGCAACTGGCCGGGGCTCATCGCGGTGCAGCCGAATGGCGGTATGCCGGAACTGATCGACGGACACGTGTGTTATGCCTTGTCGCCGGCGGTGATGGCGAGCTGGCTCGAACGATTTGTGGAGCAGGATGGGATCAACCTGATCGGCGGCTGTTGCGGGACCAATGCGACCCACATCGCGGCACTCGACGCCATGCTTTGCCGCCGCTCGCCCAAAGGGTCGCGCCGGCCGACACCCGTGCGGCGCCGCAATCACTGGATTCCCGCGCTCGCCTCGCTCTACCGCCAGGCGCCGCTTCACCGGTCCGATCGCGCGTTTCTCGTAGCGAATGGTTGCGATACGACGGCCTCGCCGGTGTTCCGGCGCGCGCAGGAAGCGGGTAATTGGGCAGCCTGCGTCGCGCTCGCCCGTGCCGAGGAGAGCGCGGGTTGTGACGCGGTCGCAATCGGAGCGCCGGAGAGCGACCGCGGGGGCCGTCCCATGGCGGAGCTCGTATCGCGGCTGCGCGGATCGCTCATCGTGCCGCTGATGATCCGCTCGGCGGACCCTTTGGCGATCGAGACGGCGCTGAAACTCTACGGTGGCAAGGCGATGATCGACCCGATCGGGCCGCTCCTAGACGATGGCGTCGCGATCGCGGTACTCGCACTGGCACGCCGGTTTGGGGCCACGGTGATCGCCCGGCTGGTCGAGGCCGGCAAGGCTCCCGGAGAGATCGAGTCGCTAGTGAGTCACGCTCGCGCCATGCGCGATCTCGCTTGCGCACGGAATGGGCTCGCGCCGGAGGATCTGCTGTTCTGCATCCAGCCCGCGGCGATTGTGACGAACGGCAGCGGCAGTGCCCGGCGCGCACTGCAGCTGGTGGCGCTGCTGTCGTCCGGGTTTCCCGACTGCGGCGTCGCCGTCGATCTCTCGCGATTCCTGGAGGGTGTGGCGAAACCTGCCGACAAAGTGCTGGCCCAGGTTTTTCTGCGCCAGGCGAAGCGGCGCGGTCTTTCCGCGGCCATTGCGGACGTTTCCGCGTTAGCACCAACTCTGAGTGTGCCGGACCCTCTCCGGCTCGCGGCGGAGGCACTGCTCCTGGCCGACGGCCGGCAATGCACTGCGTCGCTCGAGGCGTTCGTCAGCCTGTGCGTCGGAGCAAACCTGGAAACGGGAACGTCCAAGGCGCTTCCCGCCGGTATCGGCGCGCGCCTGAAACAGCGCATCGTCGACGGCGACCGCCAGGGCATGGAGAACGATCTCGACGAGGCTTTGCGGGATCACGACGCACTCGACATCATCACTGAATTCCTGCTGGCCGGAATGAGAACGGTCGGCGAGCTGTTCGGAGACGGAACAATCCCGCTGCCCCACGTGTTGCAATCCGCGGAGACGATGAAAGCTGCTGTAGCCCATCTCGAGCCGAGCATGGAGCGCGTGGTGGGTCAGCACCAGTGCACGATCGTGCTGGCCACGGTCAAAGGGGACATCCATGACATCGGCAAGAACCTCGTGGACATCGTTCTCAGCAATAGCGGCTACAAGACGGTAAACCTCGGCAGCAAGCAAGCGATCGACGCGATTCTCGCGGCGGCCAGCGAACATCATGCGGACGCGATCGGCATGTCGGGGCTTCTGCTCAACTCGGCGATCGTCATGCGCAATAATCTGGAAGAGATGACGCGCCAGCAGATAGCAGTTCCGGTGCTCCTGGGGGGCGCGGCGCTGTCGCGCCGCTTTGTGGCCGAAAACTGCGCCCCTGCTTACGGCACCGGGCAGGTCGCGTATGCGGGCGATGTTTTCGACGGTCTTCGGCTGATGGAGGCGGTCGCCGCGGGTCGTTTCGACCAGGTCGCGACGGGAGCGACCACTGACCGGGCGCAAACGGAGAGCGCGCCGGAACCGGCGCCGGGGTTGCACCATATCGTGGAGCGGCCGGCGGATTCGGAAGAAATCCGCATCCAGCGAACGGAGCTTCGGGCCGGCGTAGAAGTTCCGGCGCCGCCGTTCTTCGGCGCCAGGGTGGTCGACTTTACCCTCGACGAGCTGTTGCCGTTTCTCAATCAGACCATGCTCTACATGTTCCACTGGGGCTACAAGAAGGCCGGACGCCCGCTCGAGCAATGGCGGGCCTGGTGCGACGAGAAATTGCGGCCGATCCGCGACGACTTGCTCGAGCGCTGCCGCAAAGAAGCGATCCTTGGGCCGCGCGCCGTCTACGGCTTTTGGAAATGCGCTGCCAGCGGGAATTCGCTGGTGCTGTTCGAGGAGAACGGCGAGACGGAAGCGGCGCGATTCACCTTCCCCCGCCAGCGCCGTCCAGGGGGCCTTTGCATCGCGGATTTCTTCCGGGAGGCCGGTTCTCCCGGGCGCGATGTGGTCGCGCTTCAGGCGGTGACGGTGGGGCAACGGGCTTCAGACGTCGCGCGCGAATGGTATCGCGCGGACCGCTACCGGGATTATCTCTACCTTCACGGACTCGCAGTCGAGCTGACGGAAGCCGCCGCCGAGCATGTTCACAGGAAGATCCGCGGCGAACTCGGCATTGCGAATGGCGACGCGCCTGAGGCAGAACGGCTGCTCGGACAGGGTTATCGCGGTTCACGCTATTCCTTCGGTTACCCCGCTTGCCCGAACCTGGGGGACCAGCGGGCATTGCTGAAGCTCCTTGGCGCGGCGAGGATCGATGTGACGATGGCCGAGGAAGGCCAACTCCATCCGGAGCTGGCGACCTGCGCGATCGTCGCGCATCACCCGCAGGCCCGGTACTTTTCGGTGTGACGCACGCCGGAGCAACGCGCCAATTCCACTTCGGTCGCCCGCCGCGCGGTCGCGAATCAATCTCCCGCTGACACCCGGCGGTATGACGCCACCTTCTCGGGCGGATCGAGGGGAATGGTCGCGTCGAGCCCCACCTTCGTGGAAAGCACGTCGCCGTTCTTGCGCAAGGCGGGCGGCGTGCGCGCCAGCGCCGACGGATCGAGCGCCATCGCCATGCGCGGAATCATGATGAGATCGCGGTCCCACTGCGTTCGCGTCGCGATCGCCCACTCCACCTGCATGGGATCGAAGGGATCGATGTCCTCGTCGACCACCACCACCCACTTCACGTCGCGCGAGGCCTCGGTCGGTCCGAGCGTTCCGACGATGGCGTGCATCGAGTCGTACTCGTGCGCCTTGTGGATCTGCACCACGCAATGGAAGCGGCAGCACGCCCCCTCAGGCAGGCACACCGCCTTCACGTTCGGCATGGACTTCTGCAGGTGCTGCAGGAGATCCGCCTCGCGGCAGACGCCGCCGAGCAGCCAGTTGTCGCGAGAGCCGGGCAGGCAATCCAGGTAGATGGGTTGCTTGCGGTGCGTGATCGCCCGGACCTGGATCACCGGATTCTGCCGCGGCGGGCCGTCGTAGACGCGAGAGTAATCGCCGTAGGGGCCTTCGAGTTCCCGCAGGCCGGGCGGCATCACGCCTTCGATCACGATCTCGGCTGTCGCAGGGACTTCCAGGTCGCTCGTTTCGCAGCGCACCACGGGCAGCGGCTCACCGCGCAGCGCACCCGCGACTTCGAGTTCGTCGACATCGATCGGAACCAGCCGGTCGGGCATCGCGGCCTCCAGCCAGGTAGCCGGGTCGACACCGATCACGATCGCGACTTCCAGGCCCTCGCCGCGGCTCTCCGCACGACGATACAACTCCATCAGGTGGCGGTAGAAATTGATCATCACCACAATGGTCTTACCGTCCTTGACCAGCATGCGCGCGAAGGAGAGGTTGCGCTTTCCCGTCTTCTTGTCGCGGGCGACGATCACCCCGCTCGAAATGTAGAACCCCGCGTCGCCCGCAAAATGCATCGGATTGGGCAGCTGTGTGGTCAGGTCGACGTCGGCGCCGAGAATCTTCACCGCCTTCAGCGCCGCGTCCTGTTGCAGCACCGTAGGCACCGGATTGCGCGCTGCTTCGATCAGCCGCCGGGTGAGCGCCACCCCGGGCGCCACCCCGAGCGCGTGCGCGATGTTGCGCCGGCTGTTGAATATGTTGGCGAGGATCGGCATGCGGTGCCCGGTCACGTTCTCGAACAGCACTGCCTTGCGCCCGTCGTGGCGTTCTTCGTGACGCGCAACCTCCAGATTCACGGATACGGGTTCCCGCACGCGCACCAGCTGCCCGTCCGCTTCGAGCCAACCGAGGTAGCTTCTCAGGTCCGTGAATGCCATGTCTACTCCGTGCTCAGGGCAGAGCCTTCGCCTTCTGGAGGTACTGCCGGTCGATGACCTGTTCGAGCGGCACGACCTTGCTCTGCGCGCCGACCATGACGAAATGCTTCTGCGTATCGAGCAGGTCGTCCATCGCAAGCTCGTCGGTGAACTCCTGTTCCTGGACCAACTCCAGCGCGATCTCGGGCGGGATGCTGCCGTGCTCCTTCATCGCCTGGCGGTACTCCTCGCCGTGCGCACCCTTCTGGACTTCGCGTGCATACGCCTGGCCGCGCAGATAGACGCGCAGGAAGCGCACCAGCAGGTCGGCATTCTGTTTCGCGAACTCCTCGCGTGCCACCACCGCCCGCACCTGGATGCGGGGCACGATGTCGGTTTCCTTGACGATCTCCACGGCGAGCCCCTTGTTGATCGCGATCCGGGCGAAGCGCGTGCGCATGCGCGCGCCGTCGAGATCCTTCTTCTCGAGGGCAACCATCATGTCGGACTCGTTCGGAACGCGCACCCAGTCGACCTCCTTGAAGGTTTCGCCGAACACCTTGTGTCCGATCGGAAACGGACTCAGCTGCCCCTTGGGCGGGACTGGCGCGAAATCGGCCACCTTGCGGCCTTTCAGGTCAGCGATTTTCCTCACTGCGCCGTTGTCCCAGAGGTCCTTGCGCACCACGTAGGCGCGCGCGTTGCGCGCCGGCTGCCCGTCCTTTGCGGCGACGGCGAGCGCGGAACCGGAGACGATCTTGAACTGCGCGCCGCTGGCAATCATGTTCCAAATGTTCGCCGGCATGTAACCATCGAGAACGTCTATCGAATTGGACGCGAGCAGGTTCGGGTACTGCATGAAGTTGGGAATCTCGACGACCTTGACGCTTACCCCGGCTTCCTTGAACCACCCTTTCGCCATGCCGATGACGATCGGCTCGGTACGCCCGCCGACGCGGATCTCCTGAGCGCCTGCGGGCGGCGTCGCCGCAAGCGCAGCAAGCCCCGCGAACCCGGCGACGAACGACTTGCGCATCCCGACCACGAAAGCATTCATCCGTCTTTCTCCCGCAACTGTGGATCTGCAGCCGCTCAGTCCCGGTTGGCCCAGGGCACCAGCAGGCGCTCGATGAAATCCACGAGTTTGAACAATACGATACCGAACAATCCGATCGCGATCACGTTCGCATAGAGCAGGTCGATCTTGAAAAACTCGGTGGCCCACGCGAGCACGTGTCCGGCACCCGACTGCCCGATGTACATCTCGACCGCGACCACCACGATGAGCGCGACCGCCGCGCCCATCTTCATGCCGCTCATGATTACCGGCAACGCGCCGGGCAGCAGCACCTTGACGGTCACCTGGTAGCGGTTTGCGCCGAGATCCTCCGCGGCTTTCAGCAGCATCGGGTCCACCGACTTCAACCCAGTCAGCGTGCTGATCAGGATCGGGTAAAACGTGCTGATCGCCACCGCCGCGACGATCGGCGGATCGCCGATGCCGAAGATGACGAGAAAGATCGAGATCAGCGCGATCTTCGGCAGCGGATAGGTTGCCGCCACCAGGGGCGAAAAGAACGCGAGCAGTGGCCGCGACAGCCCGATGGCGAGGCCCAGCACCAGCGCCGCGCTCGCGCCGATCGCGAATCCGAGCGTCATGCGCCACGCGGTGATGCGAAAACTCGCAAACAACTCGCCGCTGCCCGTCATCTCGGCAAATTTCGCGAGCACGACGCTCGCCGGAGGCAGGAAGAAGGCATTGATCCAGCCGATCCGCACGACCAGTTCCCACAGCAGGAGGACGGTCAGGATCGGAAACAGGTTTGCCCATGCGGCACGCAGCAGGTTACGCATATGCGATGACCTCGCTCTTGATCGCCGTCCATGCATGGTCTGCGATCGCGTGGAACTCCTGCGTGACGATCATGTCGAGAGTGCGCGGCCGTGGCAGCATGACCGGGATGATCTCCCTGATCCGGCCCGGACGCGCGCTCATGACGACAATGCGGTCGCCGAGCAACACCGCCTCCTCGATCGAATGCGTGACATACACCACCGTCTTGCGATACTGGTCCCAGATGCGCAGCAGTTCGATCTGCATCACGGCGCGGGTCTGCGCGTCGAGCGCGGCCAGCGGCTCGTCCATCAGCAGGACCTCCGGGTCATTGGCAAGCGCGCGCGCAAGGGCGACGCGCTGCTGCATGCCTCCCGAGAGTTCGTGAGGGTAGGAATCCTCGAAGCCCTTCAGCCCTACGGCGTCGATCAGGCCGCGCGCGTGCTCGAGCCGCGGTTTCTTCGCCATGCCGCGCACTTCGCGCCCGAAGGCCACGTTTTGCAGCACCGTGCGCCACGGAAACAGCGCGTACTTCTGCCACACCATGGTGGTGAGCGGGCCGCCGGAATGGCGTTCGCCCTCGAAATCGATCGTACCGCCGCTCGGCGGCTCGAGCCGGCCGATCAAGAGCAGCAGCGTGGACTTGCCGCAGCCGGACGGCCCGAGGATGGTGAGGAACTCGTTTTCCGCGACGTCGAGCGATATGTCTTCGAGCGCGCCCAGTTCGCGCCCGCGTGCCCGATAGGTCTTTCCTACGTTGCGGATACACACGCGCACGGACGGCTCATCCGGTTGCCCCTTTCGCTTCGTCGATGCACTTCTCCAGCACCTTGAAAAACCGCCCGACGAGGAACTTCACCGCGCCGGGAGCGCATCGATCCCCAGCACGCTCTGTTTCATTTCATCAAACCGTTCTTCGCCATCCAGTCCTGTACCAGCTGCGCCACCTGGTCGGAGTTTCTGTCCATCATCAGCATGTGCGAGTTGCCGCGCATGCCGGCCTTGGGCAGGTCGATGCGATCCACGATGCCGCCTTGCGCGCGCAGCGCCGCTTCGAATTTGTCCAGGTTCGGCGTGATGCGTTTGAACAGGTCCTGCCGGTCGAGGTAGTCGCCCCAGATAAAGAGGTGCGGCACCCCCTTCAGCGCGCCGAGGTTCGTCTTCGCCGGGTCGGGCGCGCCGGAGGGCTCCACCGCGATCACCGCCCTCACCTTGTCGGGTGCCTTGAGCGCGGCGTTGAAGGTGAAGTTGCCGCCCGCCGAATGGACGATGACGACGCAGGGGCACACCTTCTGCACCAGCGCGTCGTAAGCGGCCTGGGTCGCCGCGTCGTTGGTGGCCCAGCGCGGAACGCCTTGCTTAACGAACTGATCGAAGGCTGCCACCGGAAACAGCGTTCCTTCAGCGTGCGCCCTGCGCTTCGCCGGATCGGCAGCGTAGGAATCGGCCGGCCCGATGCGGAACAGCTCCCAGGCTTCCTTTTTGGCGCGGAAAAACGGCTCGGTCTTGAAGATCTCCGGGTAGCGCGCCCAGGAAGCGCGGCCGCGCTCGACCGCGTCCGACACGTAAACGTCATGGCCGGCCTTGAGGAAAAACTGCTGCCAGCCGGGCTGGCCGTCGGGCTTGGTTTCCCAGGTCACGCCCGACAGGCCGCCGCCATGCCACATCAGCAGCGGATACTTCGCGCGCGCGTAGGCGCCGAATAGCTTGACGTACTGGACGTACATCTGCTCGACTTCGTAATCGCCGTTCGGATCCACCTTGAACGGCGGCGCCCCGGCAGTGAAGACGATTTCCTTTGTCGGTAGGCCGGAAAGCGTCACCTGCCGCCCCCCGATATGGAAGCTCCCCACTTCGGCGACGCCGTAGTGACTGCGTCCCGCTCCGCGTTCTGCGGGTTGATGGGCACATGCGGCGAGCACCGCGGCTGCTGCGGTCAGGAACAATGTTCTTTTCATCGGATTCTCCTTCCAGTGTCAGACCCCCAGGAAATGCGCGACGGCTTTCACCGACGGTGCTCCCCACGATATGAGGTCGGCCGAATGCCTTAGCACTTCGCCGAAGCTGCCCAGCCGCGCCTCAGTGATCGTTTGAGTGCTGCCGGTGATGGCGATGCATCCTATCGCCTTTTGTTCACTGCGGATTGGCGCCGCCACCGCGTTGACGCCGATGAACGTGGTTTCCCGAGCAACGGCGTAGCCGTGGCGCTGCAGCGCTTCGAACTGCTTCTCGAGCACAGCGTAGCTGGTGACCGTATGCACGGTAGGCGCTTTGAAGGGCTCTTCTCCAAGCAGCCGACGCCGCTCTTTCGACGGCAATTCGTTGAGCAGGATGATTCCCGCCGCCGAAGCGTGAAGCGGATTCCTCAGTCTGGTCTCGTACAAAGGGCTCAGGGGTTCCCTACCCTGGATGGCGTCGATGATGACGCGCTCGTGACCGACAAAAACGATCAGGCACACGCTCTCATCGTAGCGCTCCCGCAGCGCGCGCAATTGTTCGCGTGCCTCTTGGCGTAACCGGTTCAAGGGGTGGTGCAGACTCTTCGGATACAACGCCTGTGGCCCCGCGCAGACCCGCTTCGTGACCTCGTTTCGGTACACGTACCCGGTCGCCGACAGCTTCTGCAGCAATCGATGGGCAGAGTTAGGTTTGAGCCCCGCGGCATTCGCGATGTCGGCGACGCTCATCGGTGCGGCAGCTTCAATCAAGATCGCAATGATATGAAGCGATCGCTCGACCGCGCCACGCCGGGCTCCCGAGACCACCCGGTCTTCCTGTCTCACCGCACGGTTCGTCGCGGTCATCACGGTCATTCCTCTTGGCGCGCAATATTTCTCGGGTCGTATCGGCTTTCGCGTCGAAAACAGGACAGCGCTTGTTTCGTGAATGATGCGTAGCAGCAACACATTATGGATTAATCATGACGAAAAATATAGGCTATTGACAATGTTTTTGGTGCATCATATCTTCTTTTTCGGGTTCACGCGTTTTTCGCCATTTTCACTGAAGGCGGCAGCTGAGCAATGCGTGACAGGGGCGGAGAGTCGCATGCGTCGCCCGCCGACCGCGCCGGAAACCAGGAGTCTGTGCGTGCAAATACCAGTCGCGAGCGAAATCGAGGATGCGAACGCCAGGCTCCTCCGGCAGCAGCGCGAGATCATCTCGAGGTCGGAGCTAAAGCCGCTCACCAAACGAAATGATATTTCGGGACTGGTGCGATTTGCGCTGCATCTTGCTGCGATCGTCAGCACCGGGATGCTCGTATACGCCGCGCTTGACTCGTACTGGGTCTGGCCTGCCGTGGTCCTGCACGGAGTGCTCTTGAATCATCTGTTTGCCCCCGTACACGAGTGCTCTCATGGAACGGCGTTCAAGACGCGATGGTTGAACGAAGGCGTACTCTGGTTCTGCGGTGTGCTGACGATCTGGCCACCGCTATATTTCCGCTACGACCATGCCGGCCATCATACGTATGCGCAGAGCAAGGGAAACGATCCCGAGCAGATTTTCCCGCCGCCCCGCACGCTTCTGGGCTACTTTTACGTTCTGGTCGGATTGCAACTCTGGGTGCGGACCTTCGGCTGGCTGTTTAATCACGCAGCAGGACGGGTTGCACCATTCAATCGCCGGTTCGTGCCGGAATCGGAGTTGCCGCGCATCTATTTCGAGGCCCGTCTGATGCTTGCAATTTATTCGTGTATCGCCGTGGCGTCGTATTGGCTGGGGTCGTGGAACGCAGTGATCTACTGGGTAGGGCCCCTGTTTCTGGTTTCGCCTGTGGCTCGAGCCCTGCGATTGGCAGATCACACGGGATGCGCCGAGGAAACGGACTTGCGCACCCTTGCGCGGACCGTTCGGACCGATCCGTTTACGCAGTTCTTCTGCTGGAACATGAACTATCACTGCGAGCATCACCTCGCGGCCTCAGTTCCGTTCCACGCCCTGCCGACGCTGCATAAGAAGGTGGGCCGGATACTGAACCCGGCCGATAAAGGATATCTCGCAGTTCAATGGGAGATCATGACGCGGCACGTTTCCGGCGTATTCCGGCGCAAGGTGGAGGACGGCGGCGTCAGAGCGTGAAATCGCCTTGGACGTCCGCGGTCTTGAAGACGGCATCTGTAACGGCCATGCACGAGGATTGGCATTACGCGCTCGATGAGGACGAAGTCGAGGAAGAAGATGTGATGCCGGCGGTGATCTGCGATCAGAGGATCGCCGTATATCGGATAAGCGGCCGTATCTATGCAACGGAAGATAGGTGTACCCACGGCGGGGCGGCGCTGTCGGAAGGTGTCGTCGTTGGCGACGTGATCGAATGTCCTCTCCACCAAGGGCGTTTTTGCATTCGTACGGGTCAACCGAGAGGTGGCCCGGTTCGACAGGCTCTGCGGACGTTTCCAACCAAAGTGGAGAACGGTCGGATATCCATCCGGATCACCGGCAGCGGGGCTGAGGAATAGCGCGATATGTTTGCCGGCGCGTGCAACACACGAATCGCGTACTGGCCGCGGACCCGGCGCGCCCCGGTGTAGCGAATGACCAACGCGGTCATCGCAGGAGAGCGTCTTGCCCATCCGGGTGCCGAGTACGCGAGCGCTTCGCTCGGGCAGTGCCAGCATTGCGGGTTCTGCACCCTGCATTGCCCGACGTTCCTGCTGCTGCGCGATGAGCGGGACAGCCCCCGCGGGCGCGTGCGCTTCGCTGCGGAGATCCTCGAGACCGGGCGGCCGCCCACACCCGAAGCGGTGCGCCACATGGATCGCTGCCTGTCGTGCCTGGGCTGCTCGAGCGCATGCCCGTTCGGCGTGGACCACCAGCGGCTCTGGGACGAAAGTCGCGCGGCGATTGAGCGGGCGGGTGTGCGCAGCCTGCGCGAGCGCTTGTGGCGTCAGGCGCTTGCGCGGCTGCTCGTCTCGCCGAACTGGTTTCGGCTGATGCTCGGTGCCGCGCCGCTCGGGCGCGCGCTGCGCCCGCTCTTGCCGGCACAGCTTCGCCGTATGCTGGATGTTGCTCCGGTGCGCCGGTCGCCACCAAGAATCGCCGGGGCGCGTGTTTACCCTGCAATCGGGGAGCGCAGGATGCGGGTGGCGCTGCTTGCCGGGTGCGTACAGCAGGTGCTCGGCGCAGCGGTCGATGACGCCACGGTGAACCTGTTGACCCGCCACGGCTGCGAAGTGGTGGTAGCCGAGGGCAGCGGCTGTTGCGGTGCAGTTCCGCTCCACCTAGGAATGCCTGAGCGCGCCGCGCGGCTCGCGGCGGCGAATGTCGAAGCGTGGGAACGGATTACGGCCAACGGTGGATTGGATGCCGTCGTCGTCAACGCCTCGGGGTGCGGGACTACGGTCAAGGACTACGGTGCCATGCTCTCAGATGAGCCGCGATGGGCCGATGCCGCGGGGCGCATCGCAGCGATGACGCGCGACCTCACCGAGTTGGTCGCCGAACTTCCCGTAACCTACAACAATCCTGCGGAGGGCATGACGATCGCCCTTCACACGCCCTGCTCGTTGCAGCACGGCCAGGGCATCACCCGGTCGCCGCAGCGGCTGCTGCGGAGCGCCGGATTCGTGGTGCGCGAGGCGCCGGACGCGCACCTGTGCTGCGGATCGGCGGGCACGTACAGTCTTCTGCAGCCAGAAATCGCAGACAAGCTGGGCGCGAACAAGGCTGGTGCGCTCGAAATCGCGGGCGGCGATGTTGTCGCCACCGGGAATATCGCCTGCCTGCTGCACATTGCCCGCTTCACCGCGAAGCCCGTGGTGCATACGGTCGAACTGCTCGATTGGGCAAGCGGAGGTACCCGGCCCGCTGCGCTCGACAGCGTATCGGGATAACGGACAATGAAGCTGACCTTCGTGAGCAAGCGTTTTCGCGGCGAGCGCTTCGAGCCGCGCGCCTGTGGCGACGAATGGATCATGCTGGTGGACCTCGACCGATGCATCGGCTGCGGCGCATGCGCGCTGGCCTGCCAGATCGAGCACGACGCGCAAGCGGGCGCCGGCAACCCAGCGCGGCCGATCGTGCCCGGCACCGGGGAGGTGCATGCGCGCATGGTCTGCCTGCCGGGGACCTGCAGGCACTGCCCGACCCCGTGCGAATACCGCGACGAGTACAACTTCTGGGCAATTTGTCCCTCGCTCGAAGCTAAAGCGGCGACGGCTGCGTTTTGCGATGCCTGCAGCGCGCGGCTGGCGCAGGATCAGTGGCCCGCGTGCGCCACCCGCTGCACCATGAAGACGATCTATTTCGGCCGCGCGCCGGAAATGGCGTTGATCCTGGGCGAAAAGCGCCTGCGGGAGATGGGCGATGTCGAGCATGACGGCTAGCGCATCGCCGGCGGCGCGAGCCGAGTGGACTGCGTCGGTCTATCGCCGGCTCGCGTGTCCCGACGATCTGCTGTCGTTTGAGGTCCGCGTCGAACAGAGCGATCTGATGATCTTCGCGCAACGCCCGCTCGAAGCACCGGCCCTGGGGCTGGTGCTGGATGCGCGCCGCCAGATCACGGATTACATGAAACGCTTTCCGGAATTCGCGGTGTCGCTTACCCCGCTTCCACCCGACGCGACGGCGGCCCCGGTGGTGTCGGCCATGCTGCAGGCCTCGCGCAAGGCGGGGGTCGGACCAATGGCGGCGGTCGCCGGTGCGATCGCCGAATACGTCGGCCGCGGACTGTCGGCGCAAAGCGAGGAAATCATCGTCGAGAATGGCGGGGATGTCTTCATGCGTTCGCGGCGCCGTCGCGAGATCGCTCTCCTCGCGGAGAATACCGCGCTCGTCGGTTTGCGCGTTGCCGTGCCGTCCGCGCCGCAAGGGCTGGGTCTCGCGACCTCGGCCGGGACCCTTGGGCACTCGCTGAGCTTCGGCAAGGCTGACGCCGTGACCGTGCTCGCGGGGTCGGCGGCGCTGGCCGACGCAATCGCGACCGCAATCGGCAACGAGGTGTGCAAGGCGAGCGATCTGCAACGCGCACTTGATATCGGGCAGGCGCTCGGGGCGCGCGGTATCGTGATCGTCGCCGACAATCACCTCGCGGCTTGGGGCGCGTTCGAAATCCTGGAATAGCGAAGGCGGCCCGCCGATGTCCACCCGCAGCATCGCAGAAATCAATGCCCGTCTCGAGCGCGGCGAGGCGGTGGTGATGTCGGCCATGGAGTTCAAGAGCGAGGTTCGCAAGGGCCGACGCTTCCGGCTCGGCGATGTCGACGTGGTGACTACGGCGACGCGCGCGGTAATGTCGGGAACTTCGGCGACGCTGGCGATTCCCGCACTCGCCGATGCGGATGTCCGCCGCGTGTGGCTGAACGGAGTCCCCTGCACTATCGCGGGCGCCGGCAGCACCGAAGTCGTGATCTACGGCACTGCGGAAAGCCGCGATTATCCGCGCGGCTACGGCGGCGGCCACGTGCTGCGCGATCTGGTGGAAGGAAGAGCGCTCGAGCTGGCGTGCGAGTACGCCGATGGCCGGACGTCGCACCGGCGCGTCGGTCTTGCCGAGATGCCTTTCGCGAGGATGTACAGCTTTCGTAACGACTACCAGAACTACACCGCGTTTGCGAACTTCAGGAACCAGCGTTCGTATCGCGAGAACCCGACTTCGATCTTCGCCGGCCGCCCGCTGCCGCCGCTGAAAGCGCTGACCATGAGCGGCAGCGGCGAGCTCAACCCGCTCGCGAACGATCCCGGCGCGCGCGCGATGCGGATCGGAATGAAGATTCTCGTGAACAAGGTTCCCGGGGTCATCATCGGCTACGGGACTCGCAGCTCCGGCAGGACGCGCAATCTGTCTGTCGCGGCCGACCTGCGCGGCATGGATCCGGAGTACATGGGCGGATTCAAGACCAGTGCCGGCATGGAGGTGACGAACAGCCTCGCGATTCCGATCCCGGTGCTCAGCGACGAGATCCTCGATGACCTGGCGCGGTGCCTCGACGAGAACCTCCCGCTGCCTTTCGCCGATCTTGCAGACCGGATTCCGCTGGGTGAGATCCGCTACGCGGACATCTGGAAGGGCGCGGCACTGTGGGTCGATTTCGATCCGGCGCGATGCATTTGCTGCTCGTTCCAGTGCCCTGCGGAGTACTACTGCCCGATGGGGGCGATCTCGTGGCGGGAAAAACGCATCGAGCAAGGTCTTTGCGTCGCCTGTGGCGCCTGCACTTCCAATTGTCCGGGGGGCGCTTTCAGCGGTCGCGGCCGCGCTCCGGAGGGCCGCATTGGCGCGGTGAACATCGACGGTGAAACCATCCCGGTGGTGTTCCGCCAATCGAACCGGCGCCGCTCTGAGGAACTCGCTGCGTATCTGAAGGAGCAGATGCTCGGCGGTCGGTTCCAGCTGACCGACTCGAGCCTGCAGCTGAAGCGGGAGGATGCCTGATGGGCATCGGGGGCAGCAGCGAAGTCCTGCGGCGCGCCGCCCGCGCCGTGGCGGGCATCAACGAACGCATCGCGGCGGGTCGTGCCGTAGTCGCGACACTCGATGAACTGCGCGGCGGCGGGACTGCAGGTGGCGGTCCCCGCGACATCGATGTCATCACGCTCGCGTTCAGCGCCGGTTTCGCCGGTACCGCCGCCATGCTTTGCGTACCCGTTGCCGGTCGCGGGGTGTTTACGCGCGCCGAAAGGATTGCGCTCAATGGTATTGCCGGAATGCCCGGGCCCGCGCCGAATGAAAGGCTCGGGGTCGTGGACGCCCTGATCTTCGCCGAACATCGGGCCGGCGAGACACGCGGGTACAGCGGTGCGGCGCTCATGCTCGACCTGCTGCACGGCAAGCAAGTCAGGGTCGAGTGCGTGTCCGTGGAGGGCACGCGGCATGAGCGCAACGTCGATCTAACTCAGTTGGAATTCGCGCGGCTGTACGCCTACAACGTGGCAGTTCCTTCGGTTCGGGCAACGCGCGCGGGCTTTCTCGGTGCGATTGGCAGAGGCACTCGCGTCCTGCTCAACGGCGCGGACGGCATCGTCATCGGCTGCGGCAGCCGCGACTTCGCAGACACGCCGGGGCTCTCGCTCGCGGCAGACTTGAAAGGCATGGACTCTTCACTGGTATTTGTAGGCGACGACGGCACGCCGCAGCACACGGTGGCGCTTGCGATTCCGGTACTCGATGCGTCGATGCCCGCGGTACTCGCGGATTGGGCGCAATCCACGGGGCAGCGGGATGCGCCGAGCAGGAGCACGCTCGCGGCATCCGCACAGCTTGCTGCGCGCATCCGCGAAAACCGCTTTCTCCTGACCGGAAGCGACCTGCCGCTTTGACCGCCGCTATGCAGCCGCTGCGCAAAGCGCAGGAAACGCGTCGTGCCTTCGACCGGGTGAGGCGCAGCACCTGCGGCAACTGCCCTTGCGGTTGCGGCGTCAAGGTGTTTCTGCGCGGCGATTCGATGGTGGACATCTTTGGCGACGAGGAACACCCGGCAAACAAGGGGTCGTTCTGTCCAAAGGGGCTGCTCGAGTACAGGCATCTCGGAAATCCCGACCGCTTGCGATGGCCACTGCTGCGGGAAAGCGTATCGCAGCCCTTCCGGCGTGCCTCCTGGGATGAGGCGATCCGGTTCGTGGCTGCGCGACTGCGCGAAGTGGAGCGGCAATGGGGGCGCGACGCGTGCTCGGTGTACGCGGCGCCGGCGTCGAGTTTCGGGCATCTATTGGGCGGGACGGTGTTCGCCGGCGGCTTCGGCACGCCGAATGGGCCGTGGCGGTTCCTCCCGCACCACAGGGCCGAGGGCGGCTCCGTCGCAGGAATGTTCGGCGTAAACGCCGCGAGCCTCCTGACGAACACGCCGCGCGACTGGTGCAACAGCCGCTGCATCATCGTCTATGGTTGCGACCCGGCCGCAACCGATCCGATGGCGATCGGGCCGATCATCGACGCGCGCGACCGGGGAGCGGCCGTGGTCGTGATCGACACGCGCACGACGATGACGGCGATCAAATCGTCGTACGCGCTGCGCGCGCGTCCCGGAACGTTGAGTGTCGCACTCAGGGGCATCTTGCGGCTGCTGTTCGACGAGGAACGCATCGACCGCGAATTCATCGCCGAGGCGACCGATGGCGTTCAGGCATTGCGCCAGGAGTTGGAGGCGTATGCGCCCGGTGACGTGGCGCGCCGTTGCGGGATCGCGGAGAAGGATCTGCGCAAGATCGCCGACGTCATCGGCTCCGCGTACCCGGTCCAGGTCGTCACCGGAGGCTGGCTCGGCATGGAGGAAATGGGCGAGGACGACCTCCGGCTTTGCGCTTCGCTGGTCTGCCTGCGCGGTTCGATCGGGATTCCGGGTGGCGGGCCGAACCTGCTCAACGCGACGCCCTTCGATCCATCGCAGTGGCTGGAGCGGGGGGGGCGTGCGCTTTCCGGCGGCGCCGCGGTTTCCCTGAGCGAAGCGCTGCTTGCACGCGGGAGTGATTGCGGCGCGTGGTTCTTCGAGGGCGATCCCGTCGCACGCATGGCAGGTGGTACTGCGGCGCTCGAGGCGCTCTCCGCGGCGCCGCTCGTGGTTGCGCTCGGCTCGTATGCTTCGCTTACGACGAATCGCGCGCACGTAGTATTTCCGATGGCTTCCTGGCTGGAGAGCGATGGCTTGCTCGCGGCCGGCAATGGCCGCTCGCTGCAGTGGCATAGCCGCATTCTCGCGCCGCCCGGCGAATGCAGCACGCCGATCGACTTCTGGGCTGATCTTGCCGAACAGTTCGATTTCGCGGCAACACTGCCTTGGCGAGGCGCTCAGCGCGATGAACGCAACCGCGCTGCCGCGCAATGGGCGTTGCAACGCAACCCGCTGACCAGCGCGCTCAGCGTTGAGGCCCTCGATCCCGAACGCAATCCGCCCGGGGGCGTGCTCTGGCCTTGCGTCGATCCAGCGGAAATTGCATTTGAAGACTCGCGCTATATCCGCGGCGATGTGCGTGGCAGGAACATCCTGTTCCAGCGCAATAGCGTGTATCCGCTCACCGAGCGTCGATTTCCGACCCCGGATGGGCTGATTTCGCTCTGCGGCCCGCAGCCGCGGGAATTCACCGGCACTGCCTCCGGCCCGGAGTCGGGCGAGTTGCTGCTGGTCGCAAGCGTGCCCGTCGATCACGTCGAGAGCTACTCAGGCCGTATCAGCGATCGGGCGGCAGCGGAGGCTTTCGTCACGCTGCACCTGCATCCGCGCACAGCGGCAGCAGCGGGACTCGCCGAAGGCGATCACGCAGTGATCGAAAATTCGCAGGGCAAATTGCGTGGCCGGGTCCGCCTGACCGATACTGTCGATCCGCAGGTCGTGTGGTGCATCCCCGTGCCCGGCGCCGCGAGTAGCGACAACACGCTGCAGTCACCCTGGTCACTCTATCCGCCGTCGCGCGAGCCCGGGGTCCGCGCAGCTTTCGCACGTGTGTCGCTCCGCGCCTTCCGGAATTCCGAAGCTCTCGATCCTTGACTGGCCTCGGCGGCGAGTATGCAAGTGCTGCCTCGCGCAGGAAGAGCTGCAGTCCGGGATCAGAGCATTCCAAGCACTGCCCGCAGCACCTTTTCCACCTTCGCCATCTCCTCCGCATTGAGGGTCGTAAGCGGCCCGCCGGCGAGCCGGCTTCGATCGAGCGTGCGCGGCTGTTCGGGCATGACCTGGCACGCCTCGCGCAATCGATCGCGCGCCGGGATCGTAACGTGCAGCGGCTCCTTTGCCGGGCGCACCTGTGTGGTCAGGGGTAAAACAATCACTGTTTCGCTGCCCTGCCGGGTAAGAAAGTTTGCCTGGGCGATCAGGACTGGCCGAATCTTGCCGGTCTCCGCTCCGCGGTTGGGATTCAGATTGCCGATCCAGATCTCCCCGCGCCTCACCGCCTTCGCCCCTTGGCCTTGCGTACGGACGCATAGGCCGCGCGTGGTTCGGCCGCATGGAGTGCCTCGTTGTCGAGCGGTAACGCCTCCTCGGCGATAGCTCGCGCTTCGGCAGGAGTGACTTCCCGCGCCGCACGCGCGATATCGCTGAGAAAGCGTTGGCGCTCGCGGCTGTCGAGAAACGCGGCAAGCGCCTCACGCACCACCTCGGACCGGCTCTTGCGCTCCCGCTCGGCTTCGCGAGCAAGTCGCCCGTCCATTTCGTCGTCGAGACGCATGCTCAGAATGCCCATGGTGTGATCCGGTAGGTGACAACTTGTGCTATTGAGTGTAACACACCTTGTAACACGTCCTGTAAAGAAATCTGTGCCTCAGCCGCGCTACTTGTGCTGCTTGTCGTGTTTCTCCCGGGCAATCTTGCGGCTCTGCTGGTCCTGCGCGTGCTCGATCTTCGCGCGCTCCTTCTTCGTCACCTTGCCGTCGGCCGACGCCTTGTTCTCCATCTTCTGCACACGCGCCTGGCCTTTTTCCAGACGAGCCGCTTCCTTGGTGGTCAACTGGCCGGATTTCACGCCCTGCTCGATGCGTCGCTCCTGGTTGGCCTGGCGCTGGTCGACGCGCGGTGTGCTGGTGGTCTGCGCGAATGCGGGCAACGCCGCGCCGGAGATGACAATTACGATCAGCGTCTTGAGTTTCATGATCTTCTCCTTTCTCTGGTGAATGTGGGCAACCCACGCTACGCATAACGTGCATTGAACACGCGATGCCGACCTGCGTGTGTAACGGTTTGTATCCGTGCGGTTTGTCACACGCCCTGCGCGAACCCGGGCCCGATCAGATCGAGACCGTCGGTGCCGCGAAATCGACAACGTATTACTTGAACTCGCCATGAAGAACACTTCGCTCCCGCTACCCTTCCTTAAACGATTCCAGTTCCTGACGATACGAAAATGTCATCCTTCCGATGGAGTTAGTGAACACCTCTTCCTGCGCTGGCGCGACACGCAGTTGATCCGGTGCGAGCCAGAACTTTTGGCGCATTTGGACACTGGAAGACGCATCAGTAATGTAGCCGACACCCTCAATTCGAAACGCATTGAATGTTCCGGCCGGCACTGTAATGCGCTCACGTGTCGCAACGCCGAATTCGATTTCGGCAGTCGACGTCGTACGACCGTCTTGCGAGACGCTGGTGTAGCGGCTGACCCAGCGTTTGCCCACAGCGTATTCAGCTGGGAAATTTTGGTAGGCGGTTAGGCGCCGACCGTCATTTGTAACGCTCACGTTACCAAGAAGGTCGGTAACCCTGCCGTTGCTGTAGTAGACGTCCGTTTCAGCGATCTTTACCACAGTTGCGGTAAAGCGTCGAAATTCAACTCTCGAAAAAATATCCAGAAGTCGATAGGTGTAGCTGTCGCCGGGCTTGAACCTCGTATTCGCCATCGCGGATCCCTTGGTGTATGGGTTCCCCTCCTGCGAAGAGATGGCGACCTTCTTCTCTTCGAGACCTGCGAGAGCACGATCCAGATGAAATTGCGCTAGTTCCGAGAAATTTCCGTTTGGGTAGCGCTGAAGGTACTCCTCCAATGGGCGCGCCTCCTTTGTGCGCCTGGCTTTTTCCCAAAAGGCCTGCTCTTCCTCAAACGCCTTCTTCTTCTCCGCCTCGGATTGCTTTTGCAGAATCGCTGGTGGGAGAAAGTAAAAATCGTCCTCCAGCGAGGTACTTTCCCAAGGAATCTGTGCGCCCCTCGACTTCACGCGCACACCGAGCCGTGCCCTCTTGAACACGTCCTCAACCCTGGCCTCCCTGACCTCAATCTCTCGCAGCAGATGTTCGGTGTACAAACCGTTTCGGCCGTCGCCGTCGCTTGCCACGTTTCCTGGACTGGTTGCGTAGGCCAGGATCGAGTTTCGCGGAGCATCCATCTGCGAGAGCCCCTTGTGGTCCACGCCTTTCAAATTGCCGAAAGGGTTGTCACGACAGGCATCGACGATAATCAGATTCATAGGGTTCGCGGCCTTGGTCAACCCCTCAAGGAGACTGTTCAGCTCCACGCCCTGCCTCTGGATGTCCGCGATCGTGTCGATATCCACGTTCACCGGCAGCATATAGTTTCGCCAAGCGAGTTGGATGCCATGCCCGGCGTAGTAGAACAAGCCGACGCCCTTCATTGCCGCAAGCAATTGCAAGTAACTCTGCACTGCCGCAGCCATGTCCGCGTTATCAGCGTCCACTTTCAGGTTCACTTGGAACCCGCAAGCCTTTAGTGCTTCGCTGATCGCCTTGGCGTCGTTTGCGGGATTCCTTAGGGGAGCATCCCGGTACTTGCTATTGCCCAAAATGAGTGCGATCTTGGGAACCTGCAGAAGTTTGATCGTTCCGCCGGTTTGTGCCCAAATCCGAGCGAAGGGCGTCTGAGCAAACAAGGAAGCGACGAATACCCCGGCTCGCAGAACATCCCGTCGTGATGGACTGAAACCTCGCACGGCTCCCTGCGCTGAAAAGTGAATCGACTACCGGAAGTTAGAACACTACGGACCACACCGCGCCAATCAGACCGACACCGTATTATACTGAAACGAATTTCGACGAATCATGAGTTCTCGAGCATCGGGTTCCTTTGGCTCGTCGGCGCGGGTTCGAACCCCGCGATCCGCGCGCCCCGCTCTCGCCTCAACGAGGGTCGCATTTACCACTGACGTCAGCAATGCGGCGCAATCAGATCGAGCCGGTCCGTGACGATGCAATCGATCCCCCAATCGAGCAATTTCTTGGCCTCGCGCGGGTCGTTCACGGTCCAGACCAACACAGCGTACCCCGAAGCGTGTATTTCCTCGAGCAGAGGTTGCGTCAGCGTCCGGTAGTCGCAGTGCACCGCGACGCAATCGAGTTCCCGCATGCGCGCCTTCCAGTCCGCCGGGACCCTGCCCACCAGCATGCCGCGCGGCAACTCGGGCCCCGCCACCTTGGCGGCAATAAGAGCTTCCGGGGCGAACGAGGAAAGCACCGGCGGCCTGTCCGCGCCTCGCCAAAGTTCGCGCGCCATCTCCGCCACCGCACGCCCAGTCTGCGCCTCGAAGCCCTTGGCGGGCTTGATCTCGACGTTTGCCCAAACGCCCAGTTCGCGGCACAGGCATCCGGCATCGGCGAACAGCGGCACGCGCTCCCCGCTCCAGCGCTCGGCCAGCCAGCGGCCCGCATCGAACTTTGCAATCTCCGCATACGGCATGTGCGCCACCGCGCCTTTGCCGTCGGTCGTTCGTTCGAGTGTCTCGTCGTGGATCAGCAGCGGCGTCCCATCGCCGGCGAGCATCACGTCGAACTCCACGCCGCGGAAGCCGAGCGACGCGCCATGACGGATCGCGCCCAGCGTGTTCTCCGGGGCCAGCGTTCCGGCGCCGCGGTGCGCAACCACGCGCGGGTAGGGCCAGATCACTGCTCGATGCGCTTGCCGCTCTGCGGGTCGTACCAGTGCACGTTGGCGGGGTCGTACCGCAGTGCGAGCTTTCCCGCCTGCGCCACCGCGTTGGCCGGCAGGCGCGCCGCCACGCGTGCGCTTGAGCCGTCGCCGTCGGGTTTTCCGTCCGGGTCTCCAGTGATGTGGCCGTAGACGATAGTATCGGCGCCCAGTGGCTCGATCAGGTCCACTGCCACGGTGAGCATGGCCTCCGATTCCGCGCAGGGCTCGAGGTGCTCCGGGCGAATCCCGAGCAGCCGGCCCTCCTTGGGTATTAGATTCATCGGCGGCGAGCCGATGAACCCGGCGACGAATGTGGTGGCGGGCCTGGCGTAGACCTCCAGTGGCGCGCCGATCTGCTCGGCGCGGCCGGCGTTCATCACGATCATGCGCTGGGCTAGGGTCATCGCCTCGACCTGGTCGTGCGTGACGAACAGACTCGTGGTCCCCAGGCGCCGGTGCAGCGCCTGCAGTTCCCCTCTCATCTGCACGCGCAGCTTCGCATCCAGGTTCGACAGCGGCTCGTCGAACAGGAACACCTGCGGCTCGCGCACGATGGCCCGGCCCATGGCGACGCGCTGGCGCTGGCCGCCGGACATCTCGCGCGGCTTGCGGCCGAGAAATTTTTTCAATTCGAGGATCTCTGCCGCCTTCTGCACGCGCGTGTCGATCTCGACCTTCGCCAGGCCGCGAATGCGCAGGCCGTAGGCCATGTTGTCGTATACGCTCATATGCGGATAGAGCGCGTAGTTCTGGAACACCATCGCGATGTCGCGGTCCTTGGGCTCGAGGTTGTTCACCACCCGGCCGCCGATCACGATCTCGCCGCCGGTGATGGTCTCCAGCCCCGCCACCATGCGCAACAGCGTCGACTTGCCGCAGCCCGAGGGCCCGAGGATGACGATGAACTCGCCGTCCTTGATCTCCATCGAGACGCCGTGGATGACCTGGAGGTCGGAGGTGTAGCTCTTGCGCACATCCTTCAGCGAGACGGCGGCCATTATTTTTCAGTCTCCACAAGTCCCTTGACGAACCATTTCTGCATCAACACCACGACGAGCGCCGGGGGCAGCAGCGCGAGGATCGCGGTGGCCATCACCAGGTGCCATTCGGTGAGCGCATCCCCGCCGGTGATCATGCGCTTGATGCCGATCACCGCGGTATACATGGATTCGTCGGTGGTGATGAGCAGCGGCCACAGGTACTGGTTCCAGCCATAGATAAACTGGATCACGAACAGCGCGGCGATGCTGGTCTTGGACAGGGGCAGCAGCACATCCACAAAAAACCGCATCGGCGAGGCGCCGTCGACGCGCGCCGCCTCGGCCAGTTCGTCGGGGACGGTCATGAAAAACTGCCGGAACAGGAAGGTGGCGGTGGCCGAAGCGATCAGCGGCAGGGTGAGGCCGACGTAAGAGTTGAGGATGCCGAGATCGGAGGCCACCTTGAAGGTCGGGATGATGCGCACCTCAACCGGCAGCATCAGGGTGATGAAGATCATCCAGAAAAAGAAATTGCGCAGGGGAAAGCGGAAGTAGACGATCGCAAACGAAGCGATGATCGAGATCGCGATCTTGCCGAAGGCGATCACCAGCGCCATCACGAGGCTGTTGAACATCATACGTCCCACCGGCGCCGCCGCGCCGCGCTCCGAGCCCGCCGTCAGCACTTGCGAATAGTTCTCCCAGAAGTGCGGACCCGGCACCAGTGGCATCGGCACCTTGACGATATCTTCGAGCGTCAGCGTCGAAGCGACGAAAGTGATGTAGAGCGGAAACGCGACCGCCACCACTCCGGCGATCAGCACCGCATGCGAGAAAAACGTCAGCCAGGGACGATTTTCTACCATCGATCGGCCATCTAGTAATGCACCTTGCGCTCGACGAAGCGGAACTGGATCACTGTGAGCGCGATCACGATGATCATCAGCACCACCGACTGCGCGGAGGAGCCGCCGAGGTCCTGCGATTTAAAGCCGTCGTGGTAGACCTTGTAGACGAGGATCTGCGTGGCGCCGGCCGGCCCGCCCTGAGTGGTCGCGTCGATCACGCCGAAGGTCTCGAAGAACGCATACACCATGTTCACCACCAGCAGAAAAAAGGTGGTCGGCGCGAGTAACGGGAACACCACTGTCCAGAAGCGCCGCATCGGACCCGCGCCGTCGATCGCCGCTGCCTCGATGAGCGATTTCGGCACCGATTGCAGCCAGGCGAGAAAGAACAGGAAGTTATAGCTGATCTGCTTCCACACCGAGGCGATCACCACCAGCGCCATCGCCTGGTCGCCCTGCAGCACATAGTTCCACTCGACCCCGATCTGCTTGAGCGCGAAGGTGATGATGCCGACCGACGGCGCGAACAGGAACGCCCACAGCACCGCCGCAACCGCGGGCGCCACCGCGTAGGGCCAGATCAGCAGCGTCTTGTAGGCGAGCGCGCCGCGCAGCACGCGGTCGGCCATCGTCGCGAGCAGCAGCGACACTGCGATACCGATGACGGCGACCAGCACGCTGAACAGCGCAGTGATCTTGAACGACTTGAGATAATGCGGGTCGTTGAACAGCTCGGCGAAGTTGCGCAGGCCGACGAATTCCGTCTTCAGCCCGAACGCGTCCTGCAACTGAAACGAGAACCAGGCCGCCTGGAACGCCGGCCAGAAAAAAAACACGATCGTGATCGCGAGCTGGGGTGCCACCAGCGCGTACGGCAGCCACGCCGAGCGAAATACTACGCGCTTTTCCATTTTCCGGAGGAACCGTGCGGGAAGAGCGCGCGCCCTTCCCGCTGATCACTTCACTATTTGTTAGCGGCTTCGAACTTGCGCAGGATGTCGTTGGCGCGCTTGACGGCTTCGTCCATTGCGGCCTTGGGCTGCTTCTTGCCAGCAAAAACCGCCTCCATTTCCTCCTCGATCACCTCGCGCCCCTGCACGAAGTTGCCGAAGCGCAGGCCTTTGGAGTTCGCCGTCGGCGCCTTGTTGTTGAGTTGCCTGATCGCCACGTCGGTGCCCGGGTTCTTCTCGTAGTAGCCCGCCTTCTTGGTTGCCTCGAACGCGGCGTTGGTGATCGGGACGTAGCCGGTGCCCTGGTGCCAGACCGTCTGCACGTCGGTCGAAGAGAGATACGCGAAGAACTTCGTCACTCCCTTGTACTCGTCCGGCTTCTTGCCCGACATCACCCAAAGCGTCGCCCCGCCGATAATCGAGTTCTGCGGCGCACCCTTGATGGTATCGTTGTACGGCAGGAAGTTCACCGAAAATTCGAACTTGGCATTCTTGCGGATGTTGCCCTGCGCCGCCGAGCTTGAGGTGAGCATCGCGCACTCGCCGCTGAAGAAGCGCGCCTCGGCTTCATTGCGCCGGCCAGAGTAGGTGAACCAGCCCTTCTTGGCGTAGTCCGCGAGCATTGCGATGTGGGCGACGTGTTGCGGGGAGTTGACGGTGAACTGGGTGTCAAAGCCGTCGAAGCCGTTCGATTTCGTGCCGATCGGCAGGTTGTGCCAGGAACTGAAATTCTCGACGTGCACCCAGGACGGCCAACCCGTGCTGTAGACGCAAGCTTGGCCCGAGGCCTTCAGCTTTTCGGCGGCGGCCGCGAACTCCTTCCACGTCTTGGGTGCCTTGTCCGGGTCGAGGCCGGCCTTCTTGTAGGCGTCCTTGTTGACATAGAACACCGGCGTCGAGCTGTTGAAGGGCATCGACAGCATGTTGCCCTTACTATCGGTGTAATAGCCGGCGACGGCCGCGAGGTAGTTCTTCGGGTCGAACGGCTCGTTCGCCTCCTTCATCATTTGGTATACGGGCTTGATGGCACCTTTGGCCGCCATCATCGTCGCCGTGCCTACCTCGAACACCTGCAGGATGTGCGGCGCGCTGCCGGCGCGGAACGCAGCGATCGCGGCGGTCATGGACTCCGGATACTGGCCCTTGAAGACCGGCGTCACCTTGTAGTCCTTCTGGCTCGCGTTGAAGCCGTTGGCGATATCGTTAACCCGGTCGTTGAGGGCGCCGGTCATCGAGTGCCACCACTGGATTTCCATCCCCGGGTGCACCTCCGCGACTGGCTTCGGCGCTTCGGCCGCGGGCTTGGGGGCTTCGGGTGCGGGCTTTGGCGGCTCAGGTTTCTTCTGCTCGCAGCCAAAAAGACCTATAACCATGGTCACCCAAACGCAGGCAAGCGCCGCAGCCGTTCTATTGAATTTCATGGGTCCGCTCCTCTAGTTGTTTTCCCCGGCCATTGGATTATTTTCCACCGAGAATTGAGAATTAGTATAGCTTGAAACAACTACAAAATGGGATGTAACCGACCGCTAACATGGAATGCTTCCCATCTTCCCGGAGCGACCCATGCACGCAGCATCCGCTGCTTAATCGGCGCCGGCTGCAGGCTTTCCGCCACGCGCCTCGTCGCGCAATGCACGCCGTAGAATCTTGCCGACATTGGTCTTCGGGAGATCGGCCCTGAATTCGAAGTACCGCGGCAGCTTGTAGCCGGTGAGATTCCGGCGGCAATGCTCGACGAGGTCTTTTTCGGTCAGCGCCGGATTCTGCTTCACCACGAATACCTTGGGCACTTCGCCCGACTTCTCGTCGGCAACGCCGATCGCGCAGCACTCGAGCACGCCGGGACAGGCAACCACCACCTCCTCGATTTCGTTCGGGTACACGTTGAACCCGGACACCAGGATCATGTCCTTCTTGCGGTCGACGATTTTCACGTAACCGCGCTCGTCCATCACGCCGACGTCGCCGGTCATGAACGCGCCGTCCGCCGCCATCACGCGCGCGGTTTCGTCGGGGCACTTCCAGTAGCCCTGCATGACCTGTGGACCGGAGATGCAGATCTCGCCAGCCTGCCCCGGCGGCAGGACCGCGCCCGCCTCGTCGCGGATCGTGATCGTCGTGGACGGCACCGGCAGTCCGATCGTGCCCGAGTAGGAGGTGAGGGTCACGGGATTGGTGGTCGCGACCGGGGAAGTCTCTGACAGTCCGTATCCCTCCAGGATCGGCACTTTCGTCAGATGTTGCCAGCGGTCTGCCACGACCTTTTGCATTGCCATCCCCCCGGCGGTCGCCAAGCGCAGCGCCGAGAAATCGACGCTCGCGAAATCGGGGTGATTGAGCAGCGCGGCGTAGAGCGTGTTGAGCCCGGCGATCGCCGTGAAGCGGTTGGCGCGAAGTTCCTTGATGAATCCGGGAATGTCGCGCGGATTCGGAATCAGCAGGTTGCAGCCGCCCTCCTTCATCATGAAGAGGCAATTGCAGGTGAGCGCATAGATATGGTAGAGCGGCAACGGCGCCACCATCACGTGCGGGTTCTTCTCGATGCGCACGGGCGCGAACCACGCCGCAACCTGCTCGAGGTTCGCGATGATGTTGCGGTGCAGGAGCACGGCACCCTTGGAGACGCCCGTGGTGCCGCCGGTGTATTGCAGGAAAGCGATGTCCTCCGGGCCCAGGTCCGCCACCGGCCGGAGCTGGCAGCCGGCGCCGGAAGCGAGCATGGCCTTGTACGCGGTCGCGTCCGGCAGCTCGTACGGCGGCACCATCTTCTTCAGCTTGCGCACCACGAAGTTGACGAGCAGGCCCTTGAAGCCGAGCAGATCTCCCATCGTCGCCACGACCGCGTGGCGCACCTGCGTGCGGGCGATCACCTGTTGCACGGTAGAGGCGAAGTTCTCCAGAACGACAATGGCTTCCGCGCCCGAGTCCTTGAGCTGATGCTCCAATTCGCGTGGCGTGTACAGCGGGTTGACGTTGACCACGGTGCAACCGGCGCGCAGGATGCCAAAGATCGAAACGGGATATTGCAGCACGTTCGGCATCATCACCGCGACGCGCGCCCCTTTGTCGAGACCCTTCGACTGCAGCCACGCGGCGACGTTCCGCGACAACCGGTCGACCTCGCCGAAGCTGAGGCTCGCGCCCATGCAGCGGTAGGCCTCCCGATCGCGGTACTTGCCGACGCATTCCTCGAACAGATGCGGGATGGAGCGGTAGGCGTTCGCGTCGATGTCCGCAGGAACGCCGACGGGGTATTGCGCGAGCCAGATTCTCTCCATGAAACGACCTCCTCCCGGTTGATGTTGCAAGCGTCGCGGCACCCGCAAGGCGAGTGAGGTTAGCCCGATCGCAGCGTAGCCGAAAGGCCGGATTGAGAGGTGGACACCGCCACTCTCATCGGTAACAATTAATGATACCAATCACGAAAACGCAGCCCCATGCCTCACTCCGCGGCCTTGCTGGAGGCGCTCAAGCGCGAGCTGCGCGTCCGGCGTATCACCTACGCCCGGGTCGCGCGCCACCTCGGACTGAGCCTGACCAGCGTCAAGCGCCTGTTTTCCCGCAACGGATTCAATCTGCAGCGCATCGACCGCATCTGCGCGCTGATGGACATCGAGTTCACCGACCTGGCGCACGTCGCGGTGGCGCGAACCAGCGTGATCTCCCAGCTCAGCTTCGAGCAGGAAAAGGAGTTCGTCGACGATCCCCGGCTGATGCTGGTCGCCTGCGCCGCGCTCAGCTACTGGAATCTGGAGCAGATCGTCGAGCACTACGATTTTACCCCCGCCCAGTGCATCCGGCTCCTGGTGAAACTTGACCGGCTGAAATTCATCGAGCTGGGCGCCAACAACCGGTTCAGGCTGCGCGTCAGCCAGACCTTCTCATGGTTGCCCGACGGTCCCATCCAGCAGCAGTTCCGCAAGTACATGCAACTTGACTACTTCCGCTCGCGCTTCAACAGCGAGAACGAGCTCATGCTGCAGGTGTTCGGCGCTCTTTCGAAACCGTCACGGGCCGCGCTGCTGACGAGGTTGAAGCGCCTGGCGCACGAATTCTCTGAAATGAACCGGCAGGATGGCCCTCTGCCGCTCGGCGAGCGCCAGAGCATGACCCTGCTGCTCGCAGTGCGCCCTTGGGAGCCGCTGCACCTTCGCGCCTTGCGGCGCAAGCGGCCGGAGACGAGACAGGCGGACCGGTCCGGCGCGGCATCGCCGCCTCACCGCATCGCCGCCGCACCGGGGACCAGGACTTGAACCTCAGGAACAGCAACATCGGCAAGCTCCGCTCGCAGCGCTTCGACGTGCTCGTCGTCGGCGGCGGAATCAACGGCGCGGTGGCGGCCGCGGCGCTGGCGGCGCGCGGCGCGTCGGTGGCCCTGATCGAGCGCGGCGACTTCGCAGGCTTCACCAGCCAGCAGTCCTCGAACCTGGCCTGGGGCGGCATCAAGTACATGGAGAGCGGCGAGTACCTGCTGGTGCGCAGACTGTGCATGAGCCGCAATCACCTGATCCGCAGCTACCCGTCCACGGTGCGCGAGGTCCGCTTCTTCACTACCGTGCAGCGCGGCTTTCGCTGGCACCCGCTGATCCTGTGGGCCGGCACCTGGCTGTACTGGCTGATCGGCAACTGCTTCACGCGCTATCCGCGCCTGCGCCCGAAGCGCGCCATCCAGGCCGAAGAGCCAGTGATCAGGCTCGACGACGTGAGCGGCGGCTTCGAATATTCGGATGCCTTCCTGTACGACAACGACGCGCGCTTCGTGTTCAACTTCATCCGCTCGGCGCTATCCTACGGCGCGATCTGCGCCAACTACGTCGAGTCGCTCGGCGCGCGGCGCGTGGCGCAGGCGGGCGACCACGAGTGGCACACGCAGGCGCGCGACACGACCAGCGGTGAGTCCTTCACGATCCGCTCGCAGGTCCTGATCAACGCCGCCGGCCCGTTCGTGGACGCGCACAACCGACTCAGCGGCCAGAGCACCGAGCACCGCCACGTGTTCTCCAAGGGCATCCACCTGATCGTCGCGCGGCTGACGCCGAGCAAGCGCGTGCTGGCGTTCTTCGCCGACGACGGGCGGTTGTTCTTCGCCATCCCGATGGGCGCGCGCACCTGCATCGGCACCACCGATACGCGCGTCGACTCGCCGCAGGTCGAGGTCACGCCGGAGGACCGGCGCTTCGTGCTCGACAACATCAACAAGCGCCTGAAGCTCGGCCAGCCGCTGGACGAGCGCGACATCATCGCCGAGCGCTGCGGCGTGCGGCCGCTGGCGGTCTGGGGCGGCGACGGCAGCGAGCGCGACTTCCTGCAGTTGTCACGCAAGCACGCGATCGAGGTCAACCGCGCGGACCGGCACCTGAGCATCTTCGGCGGCAAGCTCACCGACTGCCTGAACGTCGGCGAGGAGATCAGCCGCCTGGCCGCCGGGCTCGGCGTGCCGATCCCGCATCCCGGGTTCCGCTGGTACGGCGAGCCCGCCGAGGCGACGCGCCGCGAATTCTTCCACCAGGCCGAGCTGATGAAGCTCGACGGCTACACCGCGCCCGAGTCCAGCGAGCCGCTCAGCAGCCGGCTGTGGCGCCGCTACGGCGCGCAGGCGATCGGCCTGCTCGAGACCATCCGCGAGGACCCGCGCGAGGCCGAGGTGCTGATCAAGGGCACCGAATACATCCGCTGCGAGCTGCGCCAGGCCGCGCGCCGCGAGATGATCGTCACCCTCGAGGACTTCCTGCGCCGCCGCTCCAAGATCGCGCTGGTCGAGCGCACCGAAGTGATTCGCGCGGCGCCCGGGCTGATGGAAGCCTGCCGCATCCTGTTCGGCGGCAAGGCGCAGCAGCGCTTCGACGAGTATTTCGGCCACCCGGGCCGACCGGCCGAGGCAACTTGACGAGCGTCGGCCGCGCGCCGCGATGATGCGAGAGTTGAACCTGTGCGGGGCAAAGGCGGCGTAAACTGAACGGCAACGGAGGAGGACGCCATGATTCGTACGACGAAGACCGTAACTGCGGCGATCGCGCTCGTGTTCAGCGCGGGCGCGGCGGCGCAGGGCGCGCTGCAAGAGCTTTCGGCAAGCGAAGCGGCGAAGCTGATTCGCGCAGGCAAGCTGAAAAGCGAGGACCTGGTCAAGGCGCTCGCCGACCAGATCGAGAAGAAGAAGGACTTGAACGCCTTCATCAGCTTCGACCGCGACTCAGCGCTCAAGGCGGCGCGCGAGGCCGACGCGCTCGCGTCGAAGAAGAAGTTCAAGGGCCCGCTGCACGGCGTGCCGCTGGTGGTGAAGGACAACATCCGCGTCGCCGGCTTTTCGAACAGCGCCGGCACGCCGGCGCTGAAGGATTTCCGGCCGAAGCAGCACGCCCCGGTCGTCGCCAAGCTCGTCAAGGCGGGCGCGATCGTGCTCGGCAAGACCAACATGCACGAGCTCGCCTTCGGCATCACTACCAACAACGCCGCCTTCGGCCCCGCGCGCAATCCGTACGACCCGAAGCGCATTGCCGGGGGATCCTCTGGCGGAAACGGGGTCGCGATCGCGGCGCGCATGGCGCCCGCGGGCCTTGGGTCGGACACGGGCGGCTCGGTGCGCATTCCCGCGGCGTTGAACGGCATCGCGGGCCTGCGACCAACGCTGAAGCGCTATTCACAGGAAGGCATCACGCCGATCGCGCACACGCGCGACACTGCCGGCCAGATGGCGCGCACGGTCGAAGACCTTGCGTTGCTCGACAGCGTCATCACGGGAGCGGCAGACAAAGTCGTTCCTGCGGAGCTGAAGGGGCTGCGCGTCGGCGTGCACAAGGCGTACTTCTTCAAGGGCCTGGACGCCGAGACGGAGAAGTTGACGCTCGCCGCGCTCGACAAGATGAAGGCCGCGGGCGCAGACATCGTCGAGGTGGACATGCCAGGGCTCGCCGACCTCAACAACAAGGTGAGCTTTCCGGTCGCGCTCTTCGAGGCCAACGTCGATCTCGCGAAATACCTAAAGAAATTCGGCATCCCGCTCGACGTGAAAGGCGTTGCCGCGCAGATCAGGAGTCCGGACGTCAAAGGCGTGTTCGACGGCGTGATCGTGCCCGGTGCCGCGAAACCGATGCCGCCCGAAGCGTACCAGGCGGCGCTCGCGACACGGCCGAAGCTGCAGAAGCTCTACGCCGACACGTTCGCGATGAACAGGATCTCCGCGCTTGCGTTCCCGACCACTCCGCTGCCGGCGGCACCGATCGGCGACGACGAGAAGACCAGGCTCAACGGCCAGGACGTGCCGACCTTCCCGACCTTCATCCAGAACACCGATCCCGGCTCGAACGCCGGCGTTCCCGGGATCACCGTGCCGATCGCGCGCACGCAAGCCGGATTGCCGCTCGGCATCGAGCTCGACGGCCCGGCCGGCAGCGATCGCAAATTGCTCGCGCTCGGGCTGGCGTTGGAGAAGCTTTTCGGCCGGCTGCCCGCGCCTTGAACCGGATTCCCGTCTGAACCCATGAGAGAAGGAGGATCAAATGGCTAACGCGCAAGCGATCGATCAAGTCCTGAAGCGGGCAGCGGAAGCGAACGATGTGCCCGGTGTCGTCGCGCTGGCGGCGACGGACCGGAGTGTCATCTACGAGGGAGCGTTCGGCAAGCGCGAGCTCGGCAAGGAGGCAGGAATGACCCTCGACACGGTCGTGTGGATCGCCTCGATGACGAAGGCGATGACCGCTGCCGGCGCGATGCAGCTGGTGGAGCACGGCAGGCTGAAGCTCGACTCGGCGGCGGCCGAAGTGGTGCCGGACCTGGCGAAGGCAACAGTGCTCGAAGGCTTCGACGCGGCCGGCAAGCCGAAGCTGCGCGCGCCCAGACGGCCGATCACGCTGCGGCAGCTGTTGACGCACACCGCGGGATTCAGCTACGAGATCTGGAGCGCCGACATCGCGAAATATCAGGCCGCCACCGGTACGCCGGGCATCACCACCTGCGAGAACGCAGCGCTTACCACGCCGCTGCTGTTCGATCCGGGCACGCGCTGGGATTACGGCATCAATATGGATTGGGTCGGCAAGATGGTCGAAGCCGCGAGCGGCCAGAAGCTCGGCGACTACCTGCAGCAGAACCTGTTCGCGCCGCTCGGCATGACGAGTACCTCGTTCAAGCTGACCCCGTCGCAGCGATCGCGGCTCGCGAGCGTGCACGCGCGCGGGCCGGATGGCGCGCTGGCAGTGTTTCCGTTCGAGCTGCCGCAGGAGCCGCAGTTCCAGATTGGTGGAGGCGGGTTGTACTGCACTGCGCAGGACTACATCCGGTTCACGCAGATGATCCTGAACCGCGGCAAGTCGAACGGCAACCAGGTGCTCATGCCCGAGACCGTTCAGATGATGTCGCAGAACCAGATGGGCGACATCGACGTCGGCGTACTGAAGACCGCCGCGCCGCCGCTGTCGAACGACGTGGCGCTCTTCCCGGGAATGAAGCTCAAATGGGGCCTGAGCTTCCTGATCAATACGGCGCAGACGCCGCAGGGTCGCTCGGCAGGCAGTCTCGCGTGGGCGGGGCTCGCCAATACTTTCTTCTGGATCGATCCGGTGAAGCGCGTGACGGGCGTGTTCCTGACCCAGGTGCTGCCCTTCTTCGACCAGAAGACCATCGGGCTCCTGGGCGATTTCGAGACAGCGGTATACCAGTCGCTCTGAGCAGGAGTGGCGAGCGCTGTGCCGGACGAGCGCTGACCGAGATCCTTGCGTCCGTCTTGAACTGAGCAGGTTGTATGATGCCTGCAATGAGCGGGATTCAGGATCTATCTGGCGCAGAAATCGCGGCGAAGTATTCGGCCGGAGTTCTGTCGCCGGTCGAGGTCACGCGGGCCTGCCTCGCGCGCATTGCCGGCTGCGAGACGCGCATCAACGCCATGTACCGGATCGACCGGGACAAGGCGCTCGCGCAGGCAAGCGCCTCCGAGGCTCGCTGGCGGGCCGGCAATCCGCTTTCGCCGCTCGATGGCGTACCGCTCACCATCAAGGAGAACATCAATACGAAGGGCGACCCGGCACCGATCGGCACCGCGGCGAATGCAGATCTCCCGCCCGCCGCCGAGGACGCGCCGCCCGCCGCTCGCTGCCGCGAGGCGGGCTGCGTGGTCCTGGGCAAGACCACCATGCCCGACTACGGCATGCTCTCGTCCGGACTATCGAGCATGCACGGCATCACGCGTAATCCCTGGCGGCTCGAGCGCAACACCTCGGGCTCCAGTTCCGGCGCGGGTGCGGCAGCGGCGGCCGGATACGCGCCGCTGCACATCGGCACGGACATCGGCGGCTCGGTGCGTCTTCCCGCCGCGCACTGCGGCGTCTTCGCGCTCAAGCCCAGCCTCGGCCGCGTTCCCGTGTACCCGCCGTACATGGGCCGCGTAGCGGGTCCGATGACGCGCACGGTCGCGGATGCGGCGCTGCTGCTTAACGCGTTGTCGCGGCCGGACGCGCGCGATTTCATGAGCCTGCCCTGCGCGTCTGTGGATTATTCGGGGGGACTCGATTCGATCGAAGCCAAGGGATTGCGCATCGGATTTCTCCCCGATATGCGCGTGGGCCTGCCGGTGCATCCCGAGGTACGTGCTGCCTCGCAATCCGCAGCGCGAGCACTCGAGCATGCCGGCGCAGTGGTCGAAGAGCTCGGGTCTTTTCTGACCGCCGACATGCTCGATGGCATGTGCCGGTTCTTCGAGGCGCGCTCACACAACGATCTGGTGGCGCTGGCGCCGGAGCGGCGCGCAAAGGTGTTGCCTTTCATCAATGAATGGTGCACCTGGCGCGCGAAATCCTTCACCGGCGCTGAAGTCATGGCGGCGTATACGCAGGTGATGCTGATGCGCGAGGCCGCAGTGAAAACCTGCCAGCCCTACGACTTCGTCATCTCGCCCACCTCGCCGATCCTGCCGTACGAGGCGGAACTCCCCTGCCCGGGGAACGACCCGCACGACGCATTGCCGCACATCGCGTTCACCGTCGCGTGGAACATGTCGGAGCAGCCTGCCGCGTCGCTCAACTGGAGTTTCAGTGCGGATGGATTGCCGATCGGCGTGCAGGTGATCGGCCGGCGCTTCGACGACCTGGGCGTGCTGAAGCTGTCGCGGCTGCTGGAGAAGCTGCGGCCGGCGCAGAAGGCGTGGCCCGAACTCGCTTAGGGGATCGGCCCTCCCGTTAGCGGGCGAGCTGTGGCGTCCTTAGTTGGCGGGCGGGCCGGACTCGCCGCCGACGATCACCCAATCGATTCCGGCTAGGGGAAGGTTTTCAAGCGGGCCGATGAGCGGTTCCAGCGACAGAAAACGGACCGCTGCCGGAACCTGAAGCAAATGCCGAATACGCGATATCACGCGCGAACTCTCGACGCTCACTCCCATCCACACGTTCGGAGGCCACGGAAGGCGCCGCGACATCGTCGCCAGCCGTTCCGCCCGATTGGTCAAAATCTGAAACGCGTGACGGGGGCAGTCCTGCATCGTCGCGAACACCCGCGCGATGTAAGTTTCCGGAATGTCCTCGTGAAACAGGTCACTCATTGAATTCACGAACACCACTCGCGGCTTCCGCCACCATCGCGGAACATCGAGCAGGTCGGGATGAAGCGTGACTCGAAAACCGTCGCGATAGCGCACGCTGCCCATCGCATGCAGGCGCTTTGCCATGCGCTCCGCATAGCAATTCCTGCAGCCCTGGCTGATCTTCGTGCAACCCGTTACCGGATTCCAGGTCATCTCGGTCCATTCGATGCTAGATTTCGATCCCATGGGGTGCCTCAATGATCAGCTTGCGTCCATCCATTGGTACCGAATCCTTTTAAGTCAGCATCTTAGCCAGCTCGCACCAATATATGTTGTTTTATACAGTAGGTTGACGCGCTCTGCCATCGTGACCGTGCTATTGTTTACCCTGAGGTGAAGATCACTCCCAGTGGCAGCGCGTACATATGACTATCGAATCTCGATTTGACGTAACGCTGATTGCCGCTCTTGCACTAAGAGAGAAGCAGATACAGCAAATCTACAGACCGCTCATCGCCATTCACAAATGGTTCGCCCGCCGTCCGGGTACGCTTTTCCGCGGACTCATCCTTTCCGAGTTTGCCGACAAACCGCTGACGGATACTTTTTTCAAGGCGAACGACTTCCCCGACCGGAAGATTGCCGATCCCTTCATGGGTGGCGGGACACCATTGATGGAAGCCAATCGGGTGGGTTGCGATGTGTTCGGATTCGATATTAATCCCATGGCGGCCTGGATCGTCAGAGAGGAGATCGAGCATGTCGATTTACCCGCATATCGCCAGGCGGCAACTCGGCTTCTAACTTATCTCGAGCGAGACGTAGGAGCGCTTTATCGAACTGATTGTCCGATCTATGGCGACGAGAACGTGCCAGTCAAGTATTTCCTTTGGGTGAAAGTGCTCGAATGTGAGAAATGCCGGCGGAAGGTTGATCTTTTTCCGGGGTATCTGATAGCAGATGACACGCGGCACCCGCGCAACGTGCTGGTATGCGCGAACTGCGGAGAGTTGAATGAGGTTGGCCGGCTCGATCGTCCAGGCCAATGCCGGGAATGTGGCAAACAACTTTCTGAACATGGCCCAGCGCGCAGAAACGGGTGCGAATGCCGTCATTGTGGACATTCAAACCGATATCCAAACGCCGCCCTTGGACCAATGCGGCACCGGCTATTCGCCATTGAGTACTTTAATCCGGCGAGGAAGAGCGCACACAAGGGCCGCTTCTTCAAGAAACCGGACCTCAAGGATCTAGCACGAGCGGCAGAGGCCACGGACCGTTGGAATCGGACCAAGTCGCGCTATGTTCCAACGGATGTAATTCCGGGTGGTGACGAAACGGACAGATTGCACCGCTGGGGTTACACAAGGTACCGCGAACTTTTTAATGAACGGCAACTCCTCGGGCTGGAAATCAGCTGCCGCCTTGTCGCGAAAGAGCCGGACGAACGATTGCAAAAGGCGTTGGCCACTAATCTTTCAGACCTACTTCGGTACCAAAACATGCTGTGTCGGTATGACACAATGGCACTGAAATCGCTCGACATCTTTTCGGTACATGGATTTCCGGTTGGTCTCATTCAGTGCGAATCGAACCTCCTCGGTATTGTGAACATTAACGGCGCAAATGTCGGTTCCGGCGGGTGGTCAAACATCAGCGAGAAGTACGCCAAGGCTAAGCAATATTGCGATACTCCGTTCGAAGTACGTCCGGGGGGATCTCGCAAGGTGATCGTTCCAATTCATGGCGAATGGATTGGTGAGCGGATCGATGGCGCGCGTCATCGGACTGTCAAAATCCGATGCCAAAGCGCAACCTACGCGACTCTTCCGCAAGGAAGTCTCGACGCGGTGTTTACCGATCCCCCCTATTTCGGAAACGTGCAATACAGCGAGTTGATGGACTTCTGCTACGTCTGGCTGCGGCGACTCACGAAAAGCAGAATCCATGGATTTGAGCAGTTGACGACCCGATCCAAGAATGAGTTGAATGGCAACGCATCACAAGCGCGCGGCTTGGAACACTTCACGGAGGGCCTTTCGACTGTTTATCGGAAGATGGCTCATGCGCTCAAAGATGGAGCGCCTTTGGCGTTCACCTATCACCACAACAAGATTGAGGCGTATCACGCGGTAGGCGTTGCGATCTTGGATGCGGGACTAGTGTGCTCCGCGTCAATCCCGTGTCCCGCGGAAATGGGCGGATCCATTCACATCCACGGTACCAACTCTTCGATCGTGGATAGTATTTTTGTCTGCCGAGCCAATCCGCGCATTTCTTCCGCATCACTTTTTGATCGCGTGGATCAGCTCCTACCGATTGTTCGAGATGAGCTGCGCCAGCTGTGTTCAGCTGGCATGCTTCCGACGACGGGTGACGTGCGCTGCATCGTATTCGGACACCTTACGCGGATGGCCATTTATCGCCTTAGGACACACTGGGATAGCGCCGGGCCAACGCGACAACGATTGGAACAGTTCTCGCAGGCTGTTGAAGGATTTGGCGATCCACAGCCCGTTGTCACCCGACTGGCCAAAGAAGTGAGTCGCAAGGCAAGGATACCAACCACCATGCCGTTGTTTGATGGGATAGACAGCGATGCCGTTCCCGTTTGAGGTTCCGTTCAGAACGGTTCAGGCAGACCTAGATTTTTATGTCGACGAGATTTTCGCAAGTCTGCAATCCGAATTCTTGATGTTGCCAAAAGGGCCGGGATTTATCGAGTACCCGGTTTTCGAGCATGGCTACGAGGCGCTCAAGCAAACGACCAATAATTTCCAAAATCTGGCGCCCAAGTCGGTACTAAGAACCGTACATAAATCGCCGATAGCCTTCATTGTGCTGCGCGCCCCACACGCCCCCGGAACTCGCCTACGTAACGTCGCAGCGAGGAAAGATCGAGGTGTCGCAGGGAGCAATTCGGTCGATCGACCGAAAGATCCGGATGGCCCCGCTCACCCAGCTAAGCGCAAGCGGTAGTCTGACCGTGCAACGAATTGAAGCGCTTGTCGAGACTGCATGCAGGCTCTTAATGGAGGGTGCGCCGAAAGGCCCACCGGATATTCTTCACAGGCTCGACAAGGCGGATACACGAAATGGCCTTAAGAGCATCCAACCTCTTGCCGACCTTGGCGTTCCGTATGCGATGCTCCTGTACGAGCGATTCCTCGGTCGCCCATTTGCCGGTCACCGTGATTCGGTGAGTGAACTGGTCGGGGATGTACTGGAGAGTGCGATTGAGGGCGTTCTCACCGGAGCCAAGGTAAGCTTCCGGAAGACCAAGCGCGCTGAGCGCGTAGCGGGATTCGATCAGGCACCGGACTTTATCGTGCCCGATGAATTCAATCCGAAAATTGTGATCGAGGCAAAGATCACCGAGGACGACGGTACCGCACGGGATAAGGTGACCCGTGTTCAACATCTTGGATCGCTAAGCATGAAAGGTCGCCGACCGAGTCAAGCGCCTCGATTCGAAGTTGTCGCTTGCATTGCCGGAAGAGGTTTTAAGGTGCGGCGTGAAGACATGAAGAAACTCCTTCTCGCCACGCGTGGCAAGGTGTTTACGCTTCGAAACCTCGACAGGTTGGTCGCGAGCACCAAGCTCTCAGAGTTTCGCGTCAGGTAGCCGCGTCCGGCGGCAAGAATCGGACGCGTTCAGCGGCCTCGTGGCATGCGTGATCCTTGATCGTAAGTTGCTGACGTTCCCGAGCTACGGCGTAAAGTGACAGTCCCCGGCGCCCCTTCAGCAGGCGCCTGATTTCGTCCGCGCTGGACCGCTCAGCGGCGAGTTGACCGGCGCGCTCTAGATTTTCGAGGTTGTTCTTGCCGGAGGTCGTTCAGTGTGTGCTCGTCGCCGATCAACCGGATCTTCGGACCATTGAGAATGGCGCTGATGAAATGATGCTGCCCACGAATCATTGAGCCGAACTCGCGGACGGAGTAACTGACAAGCGAGATCTTCCGTCCAAGCCGGTCGCTCAACCCGGCGAGCGGCACGGCGAGTTCGGATGGTGGCAGGTCGTCGGCCACGAGAAGCACATCGATGTCGCTGGTTGCGTGGGCCGTTCCCTTTGCAATCGATCCATAGACAAAGGCCAATCGCACACGGTCCTTGAATTGGGCCAGCCCTTCGCGCAGGACATCGGCGATGCCGAATGTCTTCGTCACGATTCCAAGCAACTCCTCATAAATCGACGCCTCGGGGTTCGCGTGGAAATGCACCTGGTTTGCGCACCGCTCGCGCAGAACAAGACCGGCGCCCACGAGCTGCTCCAGCTCCTTTTGAACCTGGCTTATGCCGGTGCCGGACCAGGAAACAATCTCTCGCAAATAAAACGTCTTGCCCGGCTGTCCAAATAGCAGCGCGAGCACATTGCGGCGCGTCTTTCCGAACAGCGCGATTGCGAGATCTGTCTGGGCAGAATTCATCCAACAAAAATCGTACCTTATTTCGGTACGATCGTACCGTTTTCAGGTACGCCCTCGCTCCCCCCGTTTACCGATGCGGCGCACAAGTCAGCGCGATCGAAAACCGAGTGGCTGCGTCAGACCTCGATCTCTTCCGGCGGCACCACCACGACCTTGCCGTCTCGCCAAGTCACAATCGGAATTCCGAGCGCCTTGTGGCGCGCGAGCGCCTCGCGACCTGCACGGTCGAAGATCTCCATCACCTCGCTAATGGGAATCCCCGCGAACCGCGGTTCTGCTCCGGTCTCGTATTGCGTTTCTTTCTCTTTCGTCTGCATGTGGCCCTGAACGGTTTCCCAAAGTTCCGGATTGGAGATGTGAATCGGCCGACTTCCGTCCCTCATGGCAATCAGCTTCGGTGGCGGCGAGCTATTCTCATGCATCTCCCAGGAGTCGGCAATCGGCAAATAAAGCCGGAAGAAATTGGCGATCCCGCGTTCGTAGCGCCGCCGGATATCGCCAGGCGGCACGGAATGGCCGCCATGACGCACGCGCCCGGCCACCCGTTGCACCGCCGTCTCAGCGTCCGGAATCCAGAGGAATGCGAGATGGAACCGGTAGCCGTGCGCGCTCCTCAGTTGCGCGATCCAGGGCGCGAAGCTGCGGCTCGCAAGCGTGGTTTCAAACGCGAAGTCCTTCCCCTCGTCCGCCAGTTGCCGAACCCGCTTCAGCATGATCCGCCCGGCTTCCAGGGCTACGGTCTCCGGAGAGAAAGCCAAGAGGCCGGCGGCAATGACGTCCGCGTTCACGAACTCCGCGATACCCAGGCGCCTCCCGATGAGCAATGGCGCCGCGGTCGATTTTCCCGCGCCGTTCGGCCTCGCGATCACGATGAGATTCGGCATTCAGCCCTCGAACACCGGCCCCAACGGCCGCATCCGCACACCCTTTCTAAGCTTCGTCCACTTGAACTCCGACGGATCGGCGAGCGCGGGGCCGGGCGAGCGCACCACCAGCACCTGCTTCGCGATCGGCTGAAAATCCGCCCGAAAGTGCACCGAACTCTTCAACGCCAGCATGCGCTCGCGCCGTGGCTCCACGCCGAGGTGGCGGAACATCTCCTGGTCGGCGGCCTGGCATTTCTTTGACGCGAGCAGCACGCGCACGCCGGGCGCAGCACGGCTGCGCAGCAGCGCCATGGGACCGAGGGTCATGCGAAATCCCTTGAACATCGGCCCGCTGCAGATGAATTTCCCGTCCCCCAGGCGCTCGACCGAGAACTCGCCCTCGAACGGCGCGTCGCCCGGGACGCGCGAGCGCCCGCCCAGTGCGAACGCCAGCGTCACGCCCTGTCCGGCTTCGTGCGCCCGCGCCGCGGCGGCGGGATCGATCAAAAGCCCGAGCGCAGCGTCCTGCGCGTTGTGCCGCACCAGCGCCGCGAGCAGACCCGTGGTATCGCCGTTGCCGCCGGCGCCGGGATTGTCCTGCGTATCGGCCATGACTACGGGAGCGCCCGGCGCGCCGTATTCCCGCGCCCGGCGCACCGCCTCGTCCGGCGTGTGCAGTTCCAGCGCGAAGTCGCTCTCGGCGCCATCGATGCGCTCGCGCAGTTCTTCCACCGAGCGTGTCACCGCCTTCGCATCCGCCCCGTAGCCGAACACCGCCATGCCGCACTCGTGGAAATCGGCCATCGGAAAACCCGGCGTGAACGAAAGCGAAGCGCCGTCACGCATCTCGAGTTCGCCGAGCGCGGCGTAGATGCTGTGGCAGGGCTCGATGAAGGAGCACTGCGACGGGATTCCCGTGAGGTAGTCGAAGGTCCGCATCGCCGATGGCAGGCGCGCGCCGGATCTCAGCGTCGCATCGAGCAGGCGCGCCGCGCGCGCGCCGGTCTCGGCCATGTCTACGTGCGGGTAGGTGCGATACGCCACCATGGCGTCGACGCGCTCGAACATCGCGCGGGTCACATTCGCGTGCAGATCGAGGCTCGCCACGATCGGAACGCGCGGCCCCACCGCCTCGCGCACACGGCGCAACAGTTCGCCTTCGCCGTCGTCGAACCGATCGGTGACCATCGCGCCGTGCAGATCGAGATAGACCGCGTCCACGCTGCCGGCGCTCTTCAACCGCTTCACGATCTCGCCTGCAATCCGCTCGAACGCCTCATGCGTCACCTGCGCCGACGGGCTCGCCGCCGCCCAGGCAGTGGCGACGAGCGTATGACCCATCGCGCGCAATGCCTGAATCGCACCCTCGGCGGGAATGTTGGCGCCCTGCACGGCGTCGAACAACGGATCGCCGAACTGCACGCCGGGCCAACCGCCGCCGGCCTCGAAGGCGGTGTAGTCCGCCAGCGACGGCGCGAACGTATTTGTCTCGTGCTGAAAACCTCCGATCGCAACGCGCGCCACCGATCAACTCCTCGCTGTCGCGCGGCGCAGCGCCCGGCCCGGGCGCAAGCCCGTGGCCCGGCCTTGTTCCACCGCCTTAACGCCGTTCACGAACACCGAAACGATCCCGTCCGGAGCCCGATGCGGATCGGCGAACGTGCCGCGGTCGATGATGCGTTCCGGATCGAACAGCACCAGGTCCGCATGCGCACCCGGCTTCACCACGCCGCGGCCTTCCAGAGCGAACTTGGCGGCCGGAAAACCCGTCATCCGGTAAATCGCCTCCGCGAGGGGGAACAGTCCCAGGTCACGCGCATAGCGGCCGAGCACGCGCGCGAACGTGCCATAGAGCCGAGGGTGCGGCTTTCCCTCGAGCGTCGGTATCCCGTCCGAACCGATCATGGTGCTCCGATGGCGCATCACCGTGCGCACGTCATCCTCGCTCATCACGTGCAGCACGACGGTCGCCCCCGGCTCTTCGGCGAGGATGCGGGTGGCGGCCGCTTCGGGCTCGCAACCCATCGCCAGTGCAAGCTCGACGACGGTCTTGCCCTCCCACTCGGGACGCGCGGCGCTCGATGCGATCACCACGTCTCCGGCGCTCAGCTCGCCGATTCCGCCGCCGAACTTCCCGTCCCTGAATACGGCCGAGAGAATCGTGCTTCCCGCCGTATACGGATACTGGTCCGCGTGCACGCCGAGGCCGCGCGCCTGCGCACGCTCGATCAATTGAAGCGATTCGCGCACCAGGCCCCATGCGGAACGGCCCGAAGCCTTGTGATGCGAAATCTGCACCGGCACCCCCGCGCGCTCGCCGATGGCGATCGCCTCATTCACCGATTCGAGCAGGCCGGTGCTCTCGTCGCGCATGTGGGTCGCATACAGCGCCCCGGTGCCGCGCATCAATGATGCCAACTCGACCAGTTCGTCGGTGCCCGCGAAACGCCCCGGGTCGTAGATCAGGCCGGAGGACAGCCCGAGCGCGCCCGCTTCGAGGCCTTCCGTGATGATCGCCTTCATGCGCGCCATTTCCTTCGCCTCGGGCGCGCGCACCTCCTGGCCCATCGCCGCCATGCGCGCCGTGCCATGCCCGATGAGCACGCCGACGTTCACCGCCGGAGGCGCGGCATCGAGCTGCGCGAGATAGCCCGCATACCCCCGCCACTCCGGCAGCACCGCATGCGGATGGAACGCGCGCGCCATCACCGAGGCTTCTGCGAACGGCGCCGCGCCCATGCCGCAGTTGCCCACCACGCAGGTGGTGACGCCGCCGCACAGCTTGAATTCCATCTGTGGATGCAGCACGGCCGCGAAATCATCGTGCGTGTGCACGTCGATGAAACCGGGTGACAGCGCGAGGCCGCGCCCGTCGAGCGAGGCGCGTGCGGTCCCGCCCGCCGCACCGACCTCCGCGATGCGACCGCCTTCGATCGCAATGTCCGCGATCACCGGCGGCGCGCCCGTGCCGTCGTACAGGCTCGCTTCGCGGATGACCCAGTCGTATGTGTGACTCATATCCGGTTCAACCCGCACCAGCGCGCGATGAACAGCGCAAGCACCGCAGTGACTTCCTGCATGCTGCAAATCGACACCCATTCGTCGATGCCGTGGCCATTGCCATGGAGCGGGCCGTAACAGGTCGCCGGAATTCCTCCATACCGGTGGAAGAACCTCGCATCGGTGGTGGCCGTGGACGCACGCAGCGCCGCGCCGGCGCCGGCAATGTCCCGGTGACTTTGCGTGAGCGTCGCGATCATCGGCTGATCCATGTCGACCAGAAAACCTTCCGCCTGAAAGCCCTTATAGACGACCTCGTAGCGGACGCTGGCCTTGTCCGGGTGGGCATCATGGGCCGCCTTCAGAAGCGCTTCGACTTCGCGGCGCACCTCAGATGGCTTCGTGCCCGGATAGAAGCCGAGCCGGAGGTCGGCACGGCAATGCGTCGACACCGACGACGCCCATTCGCCGCCCGAAATCTTGCCGAGGTTGAAGTTGATCGGATGATCGTGCCCGCGGTAATGCGAATGTCGGGCCGACGGCTCGTTCCACCGGCGCTCGAGTTCCATCAGCTTGCCGGCCAGGTACTGCGTGAACTGAATTGCGCCGACACCGGTGTGCGCAATGGACGCGTGCACCGGCACCCCGAGCACCTCGATGGCCAGCCACATCACGCCCATCTGGCTGGTCAGAATGCCGTCGACCGGTTCGGGTATCAACGCCGCGTCGGCCTGGTACCCCTCGACCAGGCAGGCAAGCGCGCCGTTGCCGGTGCATTCCTCCTCGATCACCGATTGCAGATAGACCGGCGCCGCCGGCTCCCATCCCATTCGCTGCAGGGCCAGGAAAGCCATGGTGTACGCGACGATGCCCGCTTTCATGTCGCCGGCGCCGCGCCCATAGATCCGGTCGCCATCGATAACCGGCTGAAATGGGGGGTGGCTCCACAACGCGTCCGCTCCAACGGGCACCACGTCGATGTGGCCGTTGAGGATCAGCGATTTTCCCCGCACCGGACCCCTCGGCTGGTGGATGCCTACGACGTTGCTGCGCCCGTCATAGGAGACGATGGACGGGGAGTAGCCGGGATGCGTCCTGATCTTTTCCTCATCGATCTGGAATTCGTGCACCCGCAGGCCCATGGCCTCGAACCGGTCTTCCACATAGGCCTGCGCCGGCGCCTCGTCGCCAAGCAGCGAGGGGTGGCGGACAAGATCGCACAGCATCGCCACCGCATCCGGGCGCAGGGCGTCGACCGAATCGACGATCGCCTGCCGGTCCAGTGTTTCGGAAAACTCGACGTTCATGCCCGCGCTCCTCGAGTGACTCGTGGCCAGCAGAAAAGCAGGCAGGGTACCGCCCGGCGCGCGGCGCCTGCAAGCGCCGGTTCGCCGCCGGGTCTATTGCGCACTGCCGCGAACCCGGCTATGTTCGCACCGCACGCTTCCGCACAACAACCGAGCCCCCGGAGGAGTACGACCATGTCCGCATCGAGTTCGCTCAAGCGCACCGCCATCGGTGCGGTGTTCGCCGCAGCAATGCTGGCGCTTTGCCCGTCGCAGGCGCAGCAGAACACGCTGAAGGTGGTGATGCACTCGGACCTGAAGATCGTCGATCCGATCTGGACCACCGCCTACATCACCCGCAACCATGGCTACATGATCTACGACACGCTGTTCGCGATGGACGCCAAGGGTGACATCAAGCCGCAGATGGTCGGCAAATACGGCGTCAGTGCCGACAACCTGACCTGGACCTTCACGCTGCGCGACGGGCTGATGTTTCACGACGATAAGCCGGTCACCAGCGAAGATGTGATCGCCTCGCTCAAGCGCTGGGGCGCCAAGGATTCGCTCGGCCAGAAGCTGATGAGCTTCGTCAAGGAGATGAAGCCGGCCGACGCGAAGACTTTCACGATCTCGCTGAATTCGCCGACCGGCCTGATGCTGCAGGCGCTGGGCAAGCCCTCGTCGAATGTGCCCTTCATCATGCCCAAGCGCATCGCCGACACCAGCCCCAACGAGCAGATCAAGGAGTACGTCGGCTCGGGTCCGTTCGTGTTCAAGGCCGACGAGTGGAAGCCGGGCGACAAGGCGGTGTACGTGAAGTTCGCCAAGTACAGGGCGCGCAGCGAGCCGGCTTCAGGCGTGGCCGGCGGCAAGCTGGCCAAGGTCGAGCGCGTCGAGTGGCGCTGGATTCCGGATGCGCAGACCGCGGTCAACGCGCTGGTCGCAGGCGAGATCGACATGGTCGAGGATCCGCTCAACGATCTGCTGCCGGCGCTCAAGAAGAACCCCAGCGTGAAGCTGTTCGACGGCAATCCGCTCGGCAACCAGTACACTTTCCGGTTCAACGTGCTGCACAAGCCGTTCGACAACCCGAAGATCCGCCAGGCGCTGTTCTATGCGTTCAACCAGGAGGACTTCCTCAAGGCCGTGCACGGCGAGAAGGAGTTCTACCAGGTCTGCAAGGCGCTGTTTCCGTGCGGCACGCCGCTCTCGAGCACCCGGGGCATGGAGGACAAGTACGAGTCAAACTTCAAGAAGGCGCGCGAGCTGTTGCAGGAAGCCGGCTACGACGGGACGCCGGTGGTGCTGATGCACTCGACCGATCTGACGGTGCTCACCAACCTGGCGCCGGTCGCCAAATCGCTGATGGAGCGCGCGGGATTCAAGGTCGACATGCAGTCGATGGACTGGCAGAGCCTGGTGGCGCGCCGTTCCAAGAAGGATCCGCCGGGCGCGGGCGGCTGGAATGCGTTCCTCACCTCGTGGGTGTCGGCCGACGTGCTCAACCCGGTCGGCGCGGGATTCCTCAACGCCAGCTGCGACAAGGCGATGTTCGGCTGGCCCTGCGATGAACAGATGGAGAAGCTGCGCGACACGTTCGCCCGCGAAACCGATGCGGGCAAGCAGAAGGCGATCGCCGAGCAGGTCCAGCAGCGCTTGATCGAGTACCCGACCCACATCCCGCTGGGCCAGTGGAAAAAACCCCAGGTGCTGCGCAAGAACATCGACGGCAACGTGGTCGCCCCGGTGACCGTGTTCTGGAACGTAACCAAGAAATGAGTCGTCGTGACGGGCGGAAGCGTTCCGCCCGTCTGAGCGGCTTGCGGTAATTCGTTCCATGTGGAACTACATCGGGCGCCGCATTCTGGCGACGCTGCCTGTGCTGCTGATCGTCGCGGTGCTCGTGTTTCTGATGCTGCGCCTCACGCCGGGCGACCCGGCCGCGGTGATCGCCGGTGATGCGGCCACCTCCCAGGACGTGGCCGAGATCCGCGCCAAACTCGGGCTCGACCGCCCGGTGGTGACGCAGTTTTTCATCTGGATCGGCCGCGGCCTGCAGGGCGACTTCGGCGAGTCGTTCTTCTACAAGAAGACCGTGGCCTCGCTGATCGCCGACCGGATCGAGCCGACGCTGGCACTCGCGACGCTGACCATCATCCTGGCCACCCTGATCGCCGTGCCGCTGGGCACACTGGCGGCCTACCGCCAGGGTTCGTGGATCGACCGCATCGTGATGGGAATCTCGGTGATCGGCTTCTCGGTACCGGTGTTCGTGATCGGCTATGTCCTGATCTACGTGTTCGCGCTGCAACTCGGCTGGTTTCCGGTGCAGGGCTACCAGCGCCTGGCCGACGGCTTCGGCGGTTTCCTGCACCGGCTGATCCTGCCTTCGATCACGCTGGCCATGGTGTACGTCGCGCTGCTGGCGCGGATGACGCGCACCAGCGTGCTCGAGGTGCTCAACGAGGATTACGTCCGCACCGCGCGGGCCAAGGGCCTGCCCAACCTGAAGGTGCTGGTGTTCCATGCGCTGCGCAATGCCGCGGTGCCGATCGTCACCGTGATCGGCATCGGGATTGCCGTGCTGATCGGCGGCGTGGTGGTGACCGAGAGCGTCTACAACATTCCCGGACTTGGGCGACTGACCGTCGATGCGGTGCTGGCCCGCGACTATCCGACGGTGCAGGCCGTGATCCTGCTGTTTTCGTTTGCCTACGTGGTGATCAACCTGGCGATCGACCTGATGTACACGGTTCTCGATCCGCGCATCCGTTACTGACCGAGCGCATGTCTGCCGTGCCGAGCATGATCGTGGAAGCGCCCGCCGTCACGGCCCGCAAGCCGGGGGCGTGGCTGCGGCTGCTGCACAACCCGAGCGTGCTGATCGGCGCGCTGCTGTTCGCGTTGATCGCGCTTATGGGCATCGCGGCACCGCTGCTCTCGAGCATCGATCCGGGCGCGATCAACCCGAGCAACCGCAACAAGACCCCCGGGTACGAAACTTCCGAACGCGATGACGAGGGCCGCAAGATCACCCGCAAGGCGATCATGGGGACGGACAGCCTCGGCCGTGACATCTACACGCGGGTCGTCTACGGCGCGCGGGTGTCGCTGATCGTCGGCATCACGGTGTCGGTGCTCAGCGTCGTCGCCGGACTGGCGATCGGATTGTTCGCGGGCTATTTCCGCTGGCTCGACGGTGTCGTCATGCGGGTCATGGACGGCCTGATGGCGATCCCCGCGATCCTGCTCGCGATCGCGCTGGTATCGCTCTCTGGCGCAAGCATGATGACCGTGATCGTTGCGGTCGCAATACCGGAGATCCCGCGGGTGGTGCGGCTGGTGCGCGCGATCGTGCTGTCGATTCGCGAGGAGCCCTATGTCGAGGCCGCGATTTCGGTGGGCACCCCCGCCGTCAAGGTGCTGTGGCGGCACGTGCTACCCAACACGATCGCGCCGCTGATCGTTCAGGCCACCTTCATCTGCGGCTCGGCGATCCTGCTCGAGGCGATCCTCTCGTTCCTCGGCGTGGGTATCCCGCCCGAGACGCCGACCTGGGGCAACATCATGGCCGAGGGCCGCTCGCTGTTCCAGGTGTACCCGCACAACATCCTCTACCCCGGCGCCTTCCTGACGCTCACCGTGCTCGCGATCAACATGCTCGGCGATGGCCTGCGCGACACGCTCGACCCGAGAATGTCGAAAAGGCTGTGATGAGCGCGCCGCCGCGCGAGGGATTGCCGATGGCCGAACCGGTTCTCGAGATCCGCGGACTGCGCATCGCGTTGCCCAAGGACAGCGATCGAGCGGAAGCCGTCTCCGGCGTTTCCTTCTCGGTCGCCGCCGGCGAGATCGTGTGCCTGGTCGGCGAGTCCGGCTCGGGCAAGTCGGTGATCGCCTTCTCCGCGATGGGTCTGCTGCCCAAGAGCCTGCCGGTCGTGTCCGGCACGATCGCGCTGCAGGGCGAAAACCTGGTCGGCGCGAGCGAGTACCGGCTGCGCGAACTGCGCTGTACGCGCATGGGCATGATCTTCCAGGAACCGATGACTGCGCTCAATCCGGTGATGCGCTGCGGCGACCAGATCGACGAGGTGCTGCGCGCGCATACGCAGCTCGCGGCGGCCGTGCGCCGCGAGAAGATCATCGCCATGATCGCTCAGGTGCACCTGCCCGATCCGGTGCGCATGGTCGACTCGTTCCCGCATCAGCTCTCGGGCGGCCAGCGTCAGCGCATCATGATCGCGATGGCGCTGGTCCTCGGACCGTCGCTGCTGATCGCCGACGAGCCGACCACGGCGCTCGACGTCACCACGCAGGCACAGATCCTGAAGCTGATCAGGGAGCTTCAGCGCGACCGCGGCACCGGCGTGCTGTTCATCACACACGATTTCGGCGTAGTGGCCGAAATCGCCGATCGCGTCGCGGTGCTGCAGTACGGCGAGCTGGTCGAGATGGGGCCGACCGCGCAGATCCTGAGCGCGCCCCAGCATCCGTACACCCGGATGCTGATCGCCTCGGTACCCAGCCACACGCCGCCCGCTCGTCCGCCGGTCGCGGGGGCGGGCGATGCGATCGTGCTCAGCACCGAAGCACTGGCCAAGACTTATTCGACCGCCGGCCTGTTCGGCGGAGCACGCAAGGTCGACGCGGCACGCGATGTCAGCATCGAGATCCGCAAGGGAGAAACGCTGGGGATTGTCGGCGAGTCCGGTTCCGGCAAGTCGACGGTGGCGCGCTGTATCGCCCGGCTGATCGACCCCAGCGGCGGCAAGATCCTGCTTTGCGGCACCGACATTGCGCGCATGCCGGCCGGACGCCTGCGCGAGCTTCGGCACAAGGTGCAGATCGTGTTCCAGGACCCCTACCGTTCGCTCAATCCAAGACGCACGGTCGGTGAATCGATCATCGAAGGTCCGATGAACTACGGCCTCGCGAGGCACGACGCGCTGGAGCGCTCCCGCAAGCTGATGGAACTGGTGCGGCTGGACCCCGGCGCGCTCGAGCGCTACCCCCATCAGTTTTCCGGCGGGCAGCGGCAGCGCATCTGCATCGCGCGGGCCCTGGCGATGGAACCGGAACTGCTGATCGCCGACGAAGCGGTCTCCGCGCTCGACGTGTCGGTGCAGGCGCAGGTTCTGAAGCTGCTCGAAGAGATCCGCCACTCGCTGCACCTGGCGGTCCTGTTCATCACCCATGACCTGCGCGTGGCCGCGCAGGTCTGCGACAAGGTCGCCGTGATGTCCAAGGGAATCGTGGTGGAATACGGCCCCGCCGAACAGGTGTTCAGGGCGCCACAACATGAATACACGCGCGCCCTGTTCGACGCGGCTCCCGGCCGCGGATTCGAATTCGCGGCGGCCTGAACGCACCGCGTTCGGCTAGCATTGCGCCTATGGCACTCGATGATCTCGATTCCGCGGCAATTGCGCGAGCGCTCGAGCGCGAAGGCGTTTCGCTCGAGCTCGAAGTGCTTGCCACCTGCACCTCCACCAACAGCGTGCTGCTCGAGCGCGCGGCCGAACCTCGCGCGCTGCTGCTGATTGCCGATGAGCAACGCGCTGGCAGAGGGCGCCGCGGGCGGCAGTGGCTCACGCAGCGTGGCGCGGCGCTCACTTTTTCGCTGCGCTGGCAGTTTCGCGCTCCCGCGCAGGCCCTGCGCGGCCTGTCGCTCGCCGCCGGCGTCGCGCTCGCGCGTGCGCTGCGCGAGCTGGGCGCGCGCGCGGTCGGGCTCAAGTGGCCCAACGATCTGCTGGTCGCGGGCAGCAATGCGAAGCTCGGCGGCATCCTGGTCGAAACGCACGCCACCGCCGGCGGCACGGCCGCAATCATCGGCGTTGGCCTGAATTACCGGACGGTTCCTGCTCTCGAGGACAGCCTGATGCGCCGCATCGCCGCGCTCGAGGAACTGCTCGAGCCGCTGCCGCGGCGGGACATGCTCGCGGCTCGTCTCGCCGCGGAACTCGTGCGGGCGCTGCGCGCCTTCGAAACGGGTGGACTCGCCGCGTTCAGCGAGGAATGGGAATCGCTGCACGCCTTCCGCGGACAATACTTGAGCGTGAGCACCGACGACGGACTCACGCTCGCGGGCACGGCCGAGGGCATCGCCGCCGACGGGGCGCTGCTGCTGCGCACCGGCAGCGGCGTGCACAGCATCTACAGCGGCAGTGTCGTCCCGGCGAGGACCGCATGATTCTCGCGATCGACGCGGGCAATTCGCGTGTCAAGTGGGGCTGGCACGACGGCGCCGATTGGACCAGCCTCGCGACGGTGTCGCTGATCGAGTTTGCCGCGGCCAATAACGACATCAACCCTTTTGCCGCAACGCACGCCGACCCCGAGCGCATCATCATCTCCAACGTCGCCGGCGAAGGCGTGCACCAGTTGCTCATCAACTGGACGAGCATTTTCGAGACCGAGTCGCTCTGGCTGCGCGGCGAGGCCGATCGCTGCGGCGTGAAAAACAGCTACGAGCGGCCCGAGCTGCTCGGACCCGACCGCTGGGCCGCGCTGATTGCCGCGCACGCCCTGCATTGGGGGCAGCCCTGCCTGGTGGTCAACGCGGGTACCGCCACCACGATCGACATGCTCTCCGCGCAAGGCGTGTTCGAAGGCGGGCTGATCATGCCGGGCATCGACCTGATGCGCTTCGTGCTGCACGAACACACAGGACGCCTGCCGTTGCAGGAAGGCCAATACGTACGCGCGCCGACCAACACCGTCGACGCGATCGAAACCGGCTGCCGGCACGCGCAGGCCGGTGCCGTGGAACGCATGTTCCGGCTGCTCGGGCGCGGGGCGCAGTGCATCGTCTCGGGCGGAGGCGGACCGGCCCTGATCGAAAAGCTTCCCGGCCTGCCCTGCCGTTTTGTCGATACGCTCGTGCTCGAAGGGCTCGGGCGCATCGGGCTGGATGAGTTGTTGCGCACATCCCCATGAGGACCTGTTTCCCATGAGGACCTGTTTCCCATGAGGACCTGTTTCCCATGAGGACCTGTTTCCCATGAGGACTCTGTTTCTGCTGCTGCTGCTCGCGAACCTTGGGTTTTTCGCCTGGATGCAGTTTTACGGCGGCGACGGCGCGCAGCGCGACCCGCGCCCGCTGCAGCAGCAGGTGGCGGCCGACCAGATCCGCATCCTGAGCCCGCGCGAGATCGGCATCGCGGCGCCTGTGAAACCCGCCGCGCAAAGGCCTGAACCGGATACGCGCGCCTGCGTCGAGTGGGGAAGCTTCGTCGTCACCGATGCTCCGCAAGCGGAGAAATCGCTCGAGCCGCTCGCGCTGGGCGCGCGGCTCACGCAGCGCCGCGCCGAGGAAGTTGCGGGTTGGTGGGTCTATTTTCCTGCGCAAGGCAGCCGGGCAGGCGCCACAAAGAAGGCCGGTGAGTTGAAGGCACGCGGCATCGAAGACTTCTTCATCGTACTCGAGGAAGGCCCATGGCGCTGGGCGCTTTCGCTCGGCGTGTTCAAGACCGAGGAAGCGGCCAAGGGCCGGCTCGAGGCGCTGCGCGCCAAGGGGGTGCGCACCGCGCTGCTCGGCCAGCGCGAAACGCAGGTGCAGAAGGTGCTGTTCGAAGTGCGCGGCGTCGATGCCGCGCTGCTGGCGCGGCTAAGGGTGGTCGCCGAAACCTTCCCCGGCAGCGAGATCAGGGACTGCGCCTCGCCCGCGGGCGGAGCGCGTAGCGGTTAGGGCCGGAACTGCCGCGCCTTGAGCGGCAGATGCTCTGCCACCATCGCCGCAAGCCGCTCGGCGCGCACCGGCTTGGTGAGATAACCGACCGCGCCGAGTTCCTTGCCGCGGCCATTGCCATCGGTCACGGAAGTGAGAAAGATCACCGGGATCTCCGGCAAGGTCCGGTCCGACTTCAGCGCGGAGATGAACTCGAAACCGTCCATGTACGGCATCATGACATCGGTGATGATCATGTCGGGCGGGCTCTCGAGCACCCTGTGGCCCGCCTCGATCGCATCCTTGGCGATCTGCACCTGGTAGCCGTGCGAGGTGAGGTGCAGCTTCAGCAGCTCGAGCAGGCTTTCGTCGTCATCGACGATCAGGATGGTGGCCATAGGGCGGACGCGGACTCGGGTATCGGCGCATTTCGGCGCCTGACTCGGCGTCGGATCCTGGTGCTGGCGCGCGGAGTCGAACCGCGGACCTACTGATTACGAATCAGTTGCTCTACCAACTGAGCTACGCCAGCGTTAAAAGATAAATTTTACGCCGAAACGCGCCCCCTTCCAAGAACCGGACCTGCGGGATGCGCTCAGAAATCTTCTGGAATTTGCCGCGGGTGGAAATGGAAACCCCGCCGGTGCGAGGACCGTATGAGCGCTGCCAGAAGACGGCTAGTTCACTTCCCGTTGCCGGCGACGCCGGGCGGCGAAACCCATTAAACCAAGGCTCGCCAGCAGCATCGCGCAGGGCTCCGGCTCGGGAACGGACGCAACCATCCCCTGCGCGTCGTGCGAGAACGGGGCGAAACTGTTGACGTCGACATCGCCATTCGTGCAATTCTTGGCTTTCCCGCAGACGCTAATGATCTCGTTATAGAGATCGAAGTGGAGGCCGTAGCCCGCCGCGAGACCCGCGAGATTGAAATCGAATCGCTCGTAATACATCCCGGCACCTGCCTGCGGCCCCCAGCCGGCATGATCCTGCGTGTTATACACGCCGGACTGGTTAGTCGAAGGCGTAGAGAATGTAAATTGTTTCTCGGCGAAGTAGGTCGGGAAGATGTCGTGCGTGGGCAAGTCACCCGGATCGAACCCCTGCAGAGACGAAAGCGCTTCGATCGGCGCGGTGCCGTAGGTCATACCGCTCGTCACGCTGACCGGCGTGCCATTGATCGTGAAGGAGCCGAAATTTCCGGGTGAACTCACGGCTGGCAGCAACGCCATCGAAAGGAAGAACTTTGCCGTAGTCGAGACGCCCGTCCCGTAGGCATAAAGCGAGAAGCTATTGCCAGACGCCATGATCGTTTGCGTGACGGCGTCGTAAGTCCCACCGGCAATGTCCAACTGCAGCATCGGCACCGCATGGGCCGGCGCTCCGGCAAGCATGCCCGCCACCACGATTGGCGCAAGTGCGAATTTCTTGGTTATGTTCACGTAGGAGTTTCTCTGTCGTTAGCCAACCCGGCTGCCATAAATTCCATTTCGCGTTGGCCCAGTATGTATCACCACCCGCAAAATTTCTGTTAACGAATGTTGCTAGCTGTCATCGCCGAAAAAACAAACCCCGCGGCAACGGGGTCTGCGTAAGTGGTGCTGAGGGCGAAACTACGCACCTTGTTCCTGCATCCTGCGCCTGCTGAATCCGAGTGCGAAGAGGCCCAGGCCGAGAAGGGCGAGAGAGGCGGGTTCGGGAACGTTACGATTGAAGGTCAGGTCGTCAAGGACCGAGAACGACCCGCTCCAGCGAACGGCAAAAATGTCGCTCGTCGCGTGGCTGATGCCGCGGAACGCGCCGGCGTTCAGCCCGCTGGGGGTGCTGATGGCAGCCTCCGCGCCGATATCGTGCGACTCGAGAACGTTGCTTAGGGCGTCAAGAACCTCCAGACGCGCGACGCCGTTGCCAGGAGCGTAATTGACGAACGCCCCGACATCGGAAACGGCGCCGGCCGCGAACGTGAACGTCATGAAACTGGTACTGGAGTTGTCGCCCACGTAGCCGTTACGGCCGCTGTTCCAGGTACCATTGCCCCCCAGCCCGAAACCACCGTTATAGACGGACGCACCGTTGAACCCCGGAGTGCCTGTGAACGTGACGGTTTCGCCAACCAGCCCGCCCACGTTGAGCGGCCCCTGGCATCCAGCGGCCGCGAAACCGCCGCAGGTCGCGGCGAATTGGGAGAAATCAATGACCGACGGGCTCGTAAAGCCGACATTGGTCGTAATCAGCGTCGCCGCGGCCTGGCCCGCCCATAGTCCGCTCGCCACCAACATGCTTGCAATCAATTGTCGCTTCATGGCTCTCTCCTTCTTTCCACATCACGATGACCAAGGCCAAGAAGCAGCCTGTTGAGTTCAATCTCTAAGCATGAATTGGGCCCGTATGCCATAACGTGTTGTTTTTATTATTCTCTGTCTTCAGAGAGGCGGGCGTGTCGGGGCGACGCCGAGAAGAATGTAAAGTTTTTCGACAGAAATTCAGTCCGGTTGGCTAGTTAGCTACGCGGGCTTCACGCTCACGTAGTCGTTCTGAAATCGGACTCCAAAGCACAGCGCTACTAAAATCACGTCGCGAGGCAGTGCGCCCATTCCCGCGTTACGCACTCCTCGAGTGCCGCGACAAAATCAGGTGCGGCTGGGGCTTGAACGATGGGATTCACGGGCCGTCGGCGCCCGAGTCGCGCGGCGTGAACTCAATCTCGACAAGCTTCCTGCTTTTGACCGGCCGCCCCGACTTCATCGCGGGCGAAAACCGTGTTTCGCGCGCTGCCTGCACCGCGACCTGCTCGAAATAACCCGGAGGATCGGCCCAGCCCAAAATCACGTCGTCGACGCTCCCATTCTCGTTGATCAGCAGCATCAGAACGACTTTTCCGGAGATCCCCTCCAGGAATGCCTGCTCCGGATACTCCAGCATCACATCGTTGATTGGATCCGCTCGCACGTCTACGGCGCTGGCCGGCAGATAAATATCGGGGATCGGCGGCGAAAAGGCGATCAGCGGCCGTGCGATGCCCGGGCCCGCGGGCGGCGATGCCCGGCGCACGTCGGACGGACTGCGGGCTTGCAGATCCGTCGCGGGCGACGGGACGGGCTGCGGTTGCCCGGGCGGGGTATCGGCAATTGGCAGGGCGGCGCTTGCCGGCGGCACTGCGCGCGCCGGCAGTTCGACCAGCGCTGCTGCCAGCCGCGCAGAGAATTTCCATCCCTGGCTGAACCCCTTTCCCAAGGGTGGATTGAGCCAGACAATCGCGAGCGTATGCAAGCAAAGTGAAGCCACCAACGCTCCGGCGAGACGTTGCCCGGATCGTGCATTCATCGGCGCGCGGAAGTGTTTCGACGAGCCATGTGCAACAGAAATCTTGGGTGGGCAAGACGCGATCGCGTCCGCGCCGCTAGCCGTCGATCTCCTTGTACCAGAATTTGCGCACGCGGTTATTGAGCGCCGCACCGGGCGGCGTCTGCACGCTCACCCCGGAGACGATCGCCTGCACCGTCTTGCCGCCGATCGACACCACCACCGGCACCGGCGAGGGCAGGAACCCGCCGCCGGCGTAGATGGTCGAACGGGAAGGGGTGGTGGCGCCGCCGCTGCCGGTGACGTAGATGAGCGCCTTCGCGTCCTTAAAGCTCACCGCGTACTGACGGGCCGTGCCGAGGTTACTGGTGCAACTGCCCGCAGCGGCCTGCGATGCCGGCTGGTTGGTATTGAAGAACGTCGTGCCAGCAACCGAGACGGCATTGCCGACCGTCTTTTCTCCGGCCGCGAGCTTGATGAACCAGCCGCCGTTGCTGCTGGCGTTGAGTTGCGTGAGGGCGCTGTCCTGCGTCTGGCTGCTGGCGGTGTCGCAGCTCCCGGCGATCTGGAGGCAGTTGTTGGTCGCATCGAACATCGTCGCCTCGGTGATGGTGGAGTACAGAGGTGTGGTTGGGTCGCCTGTCACGGTCGATATCGCGCCGGTGGCCTTGTCCTTGATCATGTAGAAGCGGTTGTTCACCGTGGTCTCGAACGGGTGCTCGCGGTCCCCCGATCCGATCAGCACGGCATCGAATCCGTCGCCGTACACCACGTCGGGCGGGAACTGGAACTTGCGCCGGTCGGCGTTCATCGACGCGTCCGAGACGGAGCCGGTGACGCCGAGCGACGCAAGCTTGGTGACAGTCCAATCGGCGAGGGTGGTCGCGTTGAAATCGATGCGCCAGACGTTGCCGCAGGAATCGCCGACGTAGCCACGGTTGATCTTCGTGCCGCCGCGTTCCTTGAGCACCGTGATATCCGAGGAGATGGCGCAATCCATGCCGGTGACCCGAAGGTAAACTGCGCCCGATGGCGCGGTTTGCGACGTTCCCCCCGCGTACCAGATGAGCTGGCCCGTGAACGCGTCGACCATGTAGATTCCGCGTCCCTGGCCGCGGTTCACCTGACCCTGGCCGGTCGTGGTCACACTGCTGGAGTCGGACGCGCTGATGGTCGACGTATCGAGATCTTCGACGCCGTCGTCGTAGCCCGCGCCGAACAGCAGCACCGGGTTGGTGAAGCTCGGATGCTTGATCGAGTCGATCACCCGGGGCTCCGACCAGGTCTGGCCGAGTTCGCTCATGCCCGGCGACGAGGTGTCCTTTTTCCACAGCACCTTCGGCGCGGCCGGATCGGTGACGTCGAGCGCATAGAAGAACCGGCCGCCACGCCGCATGGCGATGTACAGGTACGCCTTGGCGCCCGTGCCGCTGATCTTCCCGCTCACGGTCTTGGTGTAAACGCCGATCGGGCCGTCGGCGAAATAGTTCTTCCTGAACGAGCTGGAAATCGTCGGCGCGTCGTTGCGCAGGCGCTTGAGATTGCCGAAAGACTCGCTCGGGATGAAGCCCCAGACCTCGTGTCCCGGCAAGGGCTGGCCGGATGTGCTGCCGAAGCCGCCTTTCACCGCGCGGAACACCCCGTCGTTCGAGCCGTAGAACACGAACACGTCGTTGTCCTGGTTTCCGGTATCGGTAAAGCGGTTGTAGTTGATGACCGCGGGGCGCGAGTGCAGCACGTCGCCGTGGATCGAGGCGCGCACGTCGGTGAAGCTCAGGTCCGCGTTTTCGTCGGCGAAGTTGTCCGCCCCGCGCACCCAGTTGATCACGTTGTCGCGCTCGGCGCCGGACGCACTCGTGCCGCTGGCCGTGATCGTGCCGGTCGCATCGCCCTGCGCGGTGGGCAGCGTGTACGTGAAGGTATCGTTGTCGATCCTCGTGATCGTACCGACGGGATGATTGAAGTCGTCCGGTGTCGCGCCCACGATGGCGACCGTGTCGCCGGTGACAAAACCGTGGGCGACCGAGGAGGCGCGTGCCGTGGTGGTCTTCTTCGACGCCGTGACCGCGGTGCCGGTGTTGGCGCCGGGCGCCGAGGCCATGGTGTAGTAGAAATTATCGTTGTCCTGCTTCGTGATCGACGCGTCGGTGACGTTGTAGGCCGCGGGCGAAGCGCCGGCAATGGTGATCTGGTCGAGGGTCGAGTATCCATGCGCCGGCAGGTTGACGAACGCCCGGGGGGTGCTCGGGCGCACGGTGATCGTTCCCGAGGGTGCCTGACCGGCCGCCGCCGCCGCCGCGTTGGCGTAGGTGAAAGTATTGACGTTAGGCACGGTTGCGACCTGGAAGGTCGTGCCGTTATGCAATGCAGTGGTCGAGCCCTCGATGGTGAAGAAATCGTTCACCGCGAGGCTGTGCAGGGCCGCCGTAGCAGTGACCGTATTGGAAAGCCCGCCCGCCGCGGTGACAGAAGTACTCGTGTTGCCTCCCAGAGCCGTGGTGGTCGAGTATTTGAACGTGTTTGCGTCGGGAACGTTGGTAAGGGCGAAAGTGCCGTTGTAGTCGCCGGGGTTCGCGCCGGCGATGATGACACTGCCCGTCGGAGTCGACGTCACGGTAAACCCGTGTCCGGGCGCCGTCGCCGTGACCGTGGTCGTTGCGCCGACGGTCGCCGTGATCGTCCCGGAAGCGGTGGAGGGCGTGTTCGTCACCGGATAGGTGAAGGTATCGTTGTCGATTTTCGTGAGCGTTGTCCCGGTGACGTTGTAATCCGTCGGCGTGGCGCCCGTCACCGTGACCAGGTTACCGGTGGAAAAACCGTGCGCCGTGACCGTCGCGCGCGCGACGTTGGTGTTGCCGGCCGCGGTGCCGAGCGTCGTGGCGGCGCCCTGCGCCGTAGAAATGCTGTAGGTGAAGTGGTCGCTATCGACGACCGTCACTGTGCCCGTGCGGTTGAACGCGGTGGGCACCGCGCCCGCGATGGTGACCGAGGTGACGCCGCTCACAAACCCGTGACCTGAAACGGTCGCAGTCGCGGTGACCGAAGTGACCGAGCCGGTTGCCGTTCCCACGGTGGTGGCCGGAGAAACCGGGGTGATGTCGGTGGCGGGGGAGGGGTTGCCGCTGGGGTTGACTTCGAATGTGGTGGAGGTGAGGTTGCTCCCACTCAGGACCGCCATCGTCTGATTCCAGCCGGAGGTCGAAACGCCGGTAACCGATACGCTCGTGCCCGAGGTAAAACCGTGCGCCGCCGCGGTGGTAATCACGAACTTGCCGCTGACCTTGGCAATCTTGGTGATGCCGACGCCACTGGAAAACAAGCCCGTGAGCGCGGTGATCGCCTGCGGCGTCGAGGTGGTCAGCGCGGTGATGGTCTTGCTGACGCCGCCATTGCTGAGCGACGTCACGGCCACCGGCGATTGCGAGTTGCTGAGCGAAACGGACTTGCGGTCGGCGATCGAGGTCACGTTCTGGGTCTGGAACGCCGTGAGCGGCGAAACCTGGCGCGCATCGAGCGCGAGGCTGGTGACGGCGCCGGTGATATTGGCATTGGCGGTGTTGAAAAGCGCGAACGTGCCCGGGGTCGGCGCCGAGGTCCACGGGCTCGGCGGGGTGACGACGCAGCTGCCGGTGCAGGTGTAGAGCGTGCGCGCGGTTTGCGAGGTGGCGAGATCGATGCGCTGCTGCTCCGCCGAGCCGCCCTTTTCCACCAGGTCGCCGTCGGGTTTGTCGGAGGCCGCGCCGACGCCGTTCTCCTCGGGCGTGCGGTAGCCCCAGTACGAGGAAGCCACAGTCCAGAAGCTCGGCGAGCTGCCGGAAATAAAGCCGGTGGTGGTGTTCTCCGCGGAGTTCCCCGCGGCGTCGGCGAGAAAAGCCGTGTCGGTCGACGTATTGAGCCCCAGCTGGTAGAGCTTCAGGTTGCCGAACCAGCGCGGCTTTTTTTGCGGGTCCGGCCGAAACACGCCGATGTACACCTGGTTGAGGTTGGTGCCGCGCACGTTCACGCTCACCGGCAGGGTGGTCGAGGCGAACACGCTGTTGACCGCCTGCACTTCAGAGAAGATCTGGTTGAGCGCGTCGACGATGCTCGCTCCGCCGCTGCCGCTCGAAACGGCGAAATACTTGCCCTTGCCGTTGGTCGCCACGCTCTTCATCAGCGCAGTCATGTCGGTGTCCGATTTCTGCGAACCCGGGTCGACTTCGACCGTGTAGGTGGTCACCGACTAGCTGCCCGTGATGCCGGAATTCACGTCCGCGTTGGCCATGAACTTGGCGTACTCGTCGGCCCAGTTCACCTGCTGGCCGCTCGGTGAAATCGCGATCACCGGGGGCGGCGCCGCCACGCCCATGGCGGTGGCGAGCAGCCCCTCGGCAATACTCCGGGCATTCGCGTTCTCGTTGGCCGGGCCGTTGCTGATGTAGATGATGAAATTCTTCTGGCAGCCGTTCGAGATCGCCGGGTTGTACACCGCGGTGGACGAGTTGCTCGGAAGCGCCTGGCCCGGCAGTGCCGAGGCCGGGTTGTTGGCATCGTTGCCGGCGTAGTCGGTTTTTACCTTGCCGTAGCTCGCACGCGAAGCCTGCCCTGAGAAATACAGGTAGGCCTCGTGCATCGCAAGGCCCACCGTGGAGTTGTTGCCCACGTCTCCGAGCTTGCTCAGGTTGCCGACGATCGAGGCGAGCGTCGTCTTGTTGGTCCCCGTCATCTGGCGGATGCCGAAGCGAACGTACCCGCCGTCGATATTGTCGTTGCCGTTGCCGGTTTCCGGAAACAGCATCAAGCCCACGTTGAACTGGTCGGACAGGCCGTTCACCACCTGCACCAGCGCCGATTTTTCGTTGGTGAACGCGAGGTTCCAGTTCGCCGTGTTGTCGAGGATGATCAGCACGTTCGGCCGCTCTGCCGCGATGGTCGGGTTGGCGAGGAAGATGTCGGTGTCGTCGTTCACGGGGTCGAACGCCGAATGCCCGGACGGCGCGAGCCCGCCCAGCAGGGCGGCGGCAAAGGCGATAAGGATTTTCCGGAACTTCATGGTGTTTCTCCATTTGCGCCCAGCGGAATCACGGACAATTTCCTGCCAGCATGCGGATGCGCACGCCCTGGTGGACGACCGCACTCGCCGAGGTGAGCGAATCCGTGACGCGGGCGACGAGTTCCCAGTCGGTGTCCTCGGGGGTGATCGCCGCGACCGAGGCCACCGCGCTGTAGCCGGCCGCGGGGGACGCGTACAGGCAGCTCGGCGTGTCCAGATTCACGGTCATGCCGTTCACGGTGGTGGTCGAGGCCGCCGCCGTGAGGCCGTAGGCGCTCGGGCTGTTGAGCAGGGCTTCGATCGCCTGCTGGGCGTTCGCCTCCATGGTCTTCTGGTTCTGCAGGTTGCCCACCACCTTCAGGTTGATGCTGCTCAGGTTGATCGACGACACGGCGAACAGCGTCATCACCACCAGCATGATAAGAACTACGAGCAGCGTGACGCCGCGCTGTTGTTTCCTCATGGTGTCGGTGCCTCCCGCCGGCCCGCGGCATTGTTGATGCGGAACTCCGCCGTATAGACGTGGCGCTTGAAGCGGTCGTTCTGCGCCGGCACGGCGACGCCCGTGCCAAGCGAGTAGGTCTTGATATCCGTATAGCCGACCGACCCCTCCGTACTGCGCGCGAGCAGGCTCACCCGCGCCGAGATCACGAGGGGCCATTGGCTCGCCGAAGGTGTCGCGGTATAGGTCTCGACGACACCGTCCCCGCTCAACCCGGTGGTGGGATCGACCGCGCTCGGAGCGGTGTCGGCGCCGTACTCCAGCTTCAGGTACTGGATGCCCTCGACCAGCGGCTCGATGGTCATGGTGGCGCCACCGAGCACTAGGCGTTTGAGGGTGGGCACGCTGCCGTCGGAGGACTGGCACACGCCGTTGTAGCCGGTGCCGGCGCTGCACGGCGCGACAAAATACACGTGCACGTTGAAGCGCCGCGTGTCGGCTGCCGCGCCGCTTTTCTTGAGGATCGCAGGGTCCGTATTGTCGACATTCTTGGTCGGCACGCTCGCTGCTGCAACACCCACTTGCAGCGCGGCGGCGACCGTATTCGCCTGAAGATAGACGTCGCCCGCAGTCGGGGTGCCGGTGAAAACGTTCGTCTCGGCGCGCCGCACCACGACGATGTCGCTGCCCGGCGCAAGGTTGGCGCTGGTCAACCAGGTGCCGCAACTCCATGCGCTCACATCGGGCCGGGTGCTGAGATCCGCGGCTCGCACGCCCTGCACCGGGTAGGTCAGCGAACTGATATTCAGCGCGTCGGTCGCCACCGGGGGTATGCTCACCGAGGTAGCGCAGGGATCGGGGACCGAAGTGGCATCCGGCGGCGTACCGAAGACGCCGTAGTAACCCGCGAGGCGCAGGTCGGTGCCCAGAGTGTCGAGTGCGTAACGCCCGTTCTCGATCTGCTGGGCCGCCTTGAGCAGTTCGCGGTTGCTGGTGCTGGAATTGACGAAAATCGTCGTCAGGCCGGCGAGCAGCAGCAGGGAGATGGTCAGCGCCACCATCAGTTCGATCAGCGAAAGGCCGGATTGCGTGCCGCGCGGGCGAAGCATGGAATTTCGCATGGCTCAGCTGCTCGCGAGCTTCGCCAGCCGCAGCGTCGTGTAGACCGCGCGGCGTTTGGTTTCGCCCGTGCCGTAGAGGGTATTGGCGCAATTGAGCGCGACCGCCGTGCCGGTCGCCGGATTGATCCGCGTGGGCGCAACGGTGTCGATGCGGCCCTGCCAGACCACCGCCACCGTGTAAATGCCGGAGCCGGTGACGGCCGCGCCCGAACTCGGGCTCGTGAGCTCGGTGGTGGAATCGTAAAACACGCAACCGCGCGCGCCGACCATCGCACCGACCGACGCGGTGCCGAGCGTCTCCGAAGAGCCCTGCAGCAATCCATCCCAGGCCGTCATGGCTGCGACGGCCGCGGCACTTACGGTGGATGTTCCGGCCGTGCAGGTGGGCGTGCCAACGTGTCCAGCCTGGGTATTGTCGCCAAAATAAGGTGTCCCCGCGCTCGCGTCCGTAATGGCGAAACACGATGCCACGGAGCGGTTCGATCCCAGCCGGTCGACCATGTCCGAGAGCAGCAACAGCGCCTGGGCGCGCTGATAGGACTCGAATTCGGCGAGCTGTGCCTGCGCTTGCATCCCGGCCAGCCCGAGCAGGCCGATGACCGTGATCATGATCGAAACCAGCACCTCGATCATGGAGGTGCCGCGCGCCGAGCGCATCTTCGAAACGTTAATTGCAGCCATCGGTGACATCGCCATTGGTATCCGTCTTGGTAAGAGGCCGTCCGCTCAGGTCGATCGAGATGCAGCGCATCTGGACCGTCGGCGAGGCGGCCACCTTGAACTGGATGGGCGCCACGGCAGTCGCCACGCGCCCGTCGCGCCGGTAGGTAATCGCCGACCCGGCTGCGGCGTCGATCGAAGAAACAGCCTCCTGGCTCTGCAGCGTGACGCCACCGACCGCGACCGTCCAGCCGTTCCTCCAGTCGCCGGAGGCCGGGGTGACCGTCACCGAGGCGCTGCGTTTGATCGCCTCGCTGCGCGCAAGAACCAGCGAAGCATAAAGATCCGAGGCCGCCGTGCGCACGCGCGTCGCAAGCACGAAATCCTTGAAACTCGGCGCCGCGATCGTCGCCAGGATGCCGGTCAACGCCACCACCATCATGAGCTCGATCATCGTGAAGCCCTGCCGGTAACGGTTCACCGGGGATGGCATGGCTCTAGCCTCCGTGCGCTCCGCGGCCGCTTACCACTTGCCGTCGCCGGCCGAGCGCGTCTTGGCGCCCGCGCTGGTCAAGGTGAGGTTGCCATCACTCACCTGAGAACTCAGGGCGGTCGCGACCACGTTATATCCGGGCGGCGGGCCGTTAACCAGTGTCACCGCGACGGAATAGAAAGTATTGGTACACGTGGTTCCGGAGCATGTCCAGCCGTTGGCGCTGGCCATCGGGATGCCGCTGCCGGCGGCGGTGAGCGCCGTCGTATAGGTACGCGCGTCGAGCACGTACTGCTCTTCCTTGTTCTGTATATCGAGCATCAACTGCGCCGCGTCGGCGCGCCGGGCCTTGGTCGTATAGTAGCTGTAGGATGGGATCGCGATCCACGCGAGGATCGCGATCACTGCCACGACCATCATCAGTTCGACAAGCGTAAATCCGCGCGATTTCGGCATTTCAGTCTCCCAATGGTTGCGAATGCTAGTCGCTCGACGGGGCTGGTGCACCGCGCGCGCGACGGCGGGTCGATATTAGACGATGGACGGCGGGGCAGACGCATCAGGACGTGATTTTTTTCACGTTCGGTTTCCGGACCGCGCGCCTCACACGCAGCTTCGGGGCCGGAGTAACAGATGCCGTCGCCGCGCAGGCCGCGCGATGGCGATCCCGGGAAAATGCGCGTTGAGCGGTTGGGCACCACGGAGATAGCCGGCATCTTGACGACCTATTCCGCCTGACGCGTGCCGCCCGAGGCTTTGGCGCATCGTGCCATGGATCTCGAGGCGTCCGCGGTGGCCGATCGAGCACCGCGGTGCGCGCGACCTTGAATCTGCCTGGCGCGAAGATTACCGAGGCGATTAACGCGAAAGGATAAGTGCGTGGCTCGCCCGCGTATCGATCGTTCACGGCAGCGACACACGGCAGAGACAATGTTGATATTAAATGCAGAAAGCGGCACGATGGTTCCTGCACTCGCGGGCAAGAATGGTGCTCCCCGAGGAGGTGAACTGTGAAACTGCTGTCGCTTCTTTTTCTTTGCATTGCGATGATGCTGCGCGCTGGAGCGACCTGGTCAGGCGCATTCGAAGATGGCGTCGCTGCGCAAAAGGACGGTGACTACGCGAATGCTTTGAAAATATTCGGGTCGCTCGCGGCACAAGGGGACGCGCGAGCGCAATACAATCTTGCGCTGATGTATGCACACGAGCGAGGTGTTGCGCGCGACTATCCAGAAGCACTCAAGTGGTTTCATCTGGCAGCAGCACAGGGAATCGCCAGTGCACAATATAATCTTGGCGTGATGTACGAGAACGGCCTCGGCGGGGCGCGGAATCACTCTCAGGCGCTCAAATGGTATCGACTGGCAGCAGCTCAAGGCGATGCTGACGCGCAATACAATCTTGCCTTAATTTATGAGAGGGGGCGAGACGTTAAGCAGGACTATGCTCAGGCGCGCAAGTGGTTTCAGCTGGCGGCGGCGCGAGGGCTTGCGCAGGCGCAATTCAATCTCGGCGTGATGTATGCGGAGCGGCGCGGGGGTGCACAGGATTACGCAGGAGCGCTCAAGTGCTATCGGCTGGCCGCAGCGCAGGGGCTTGCGGCGGCACAATACAATCTAGGCATGATGTACGCCAACGGTCGAGGCGTTGCGCAGGACCATGCTGAAGCGGTCAATTGGTATCGACTGGCAGCCGAGCGGGGGGACGCGTACGCGCAATACAATCTCGGCCTGATGTATAAAAATGGAAGGGGAATCGCACAGGACTATGTGCAAGCGCTCAAGTGGTTGAGGCTGGCAGCAACGCAGGGGATTACGGGAGCCCAATATAATCTCGGCTTGATGTTTGCAGAGGGGCAAGGGGTCGGGCAGCATGACGTTCGCGCTTACATGTGGATCGATCTGGCCGCCGAATCGGGCAACGCAAATGCGGGCAGGGTTCGCGACATCATCGGAAAGCGAATGACACCACAGCAAGTCGCCGAAGCGCGGAAGAGCGCGAGTGACTGTCGGTTGCGCAATATCAAGGGATGTGAGTGAGAGTCGAAATTATTTCTCTACTGCTCACCCGCTTGATGATAATCGGCGAGGCGGTCACATCTGATTTGAATTGAATTGGTTCGCGAGCCGAAAGGAGTAGATCTGCCTCGATTGGAGCGCGTATGCGATCAGCGGCACCGCCACAAACGCGCTCGCGGCAATCGCCGGTCCGGCGTAATTCGCGCCTCACGAACTCGACCGGCGCCCCGTGCCCCTGTCTTCCATCGAGCCGGAGTTTCCGGAACTTCGCCCGCACGACGAAGGCCATCTGGTGGTGCGCGTGCTGATCAACGAGCACGGGCGCGCCGACCAGGTCCAGCTACTGGTCTCGGACCCCGAACGAAAATTCGACCGCGCCGTCATCGACGCCTTCTCCGCGGGCCAGTACCAGCCGGGCATCAAGGACGGCGTGTCCGTGAAAAGCCAGTTTCTCGTCGAGGTGAAATTCCATCCCGAGGGCGCGCCGCCGGGGCCGGTAAGGTAGCTGAAAGTCTCACCGAAAAATGCGGCCTTGAGAGTATAGGGCTTTACGCACCCCATACCGCAGGGCACAATACGTCACATGAAGGCGCGCCTTATCGTTCGGATCAAGGAAGCCTATGGGCACGGTTCGGTTGAGGGCGTAGTTTGGGAGGTACCCGCGCCGGCGCAGCCGTCGACGCATCGCATCAAGTATCGCCTGGTCTATTTGGTCGGCGGCGAGCGCGTGGTGGGGTACGACAACGAGCGCGGCAAGGGTGATCACAAGCACATCCGCGGAACGCAAGCAGCTTATGCCTTCAAGGATGTGCCGACGCTGATCCGCGATTTTTTGCAGGACGTGCAGGAGACTGAATCATGAGTGTGCTGGAAGTACGAATTGGGGAAGAAATCAAGACGAGTCTTGCGCGGTTTGGACAGACGCTGTCAGCTGCAAAAGCCGGCAAGAAAGTGAAACCGTATTTCGGCATCGGCTTTCGCACCATGGCGCAATTCGGCGAGGTGTTCACCCCGAAGCGCTGGGAGCTGGTGGAGTCCCTGAAAGCCTCCGGACCGCTGACGATCTACGCCCTTGCCAAGCGCCTCGGGCGCCATTACCGCAACGTGCACAAGGATGTTACCGCCATGATCGAATGGACGGTGATCGAGAAGGACGATGCCGGACGGGTGTTCGTGCCATGGGATGAAATCGACGTACGCTGGCCATTGCTCAGGCACGCGGCTTGAATGCGGCCCGCGACCGGCTATAGCTTTGGCGACGTGCTCTTGGTGCCACACCCTTCGCCGACTCGCGGGTACTTGACCGGGGCTGAATAGCATGCGCCTGAAGCTCCGACGTTCACGGTCAATCGCCCCTCCGCGCCCGGTACCATCTTTGCACAATGATCCGTGTGCTTTTTATCCGGTAATTCACTACGTGCCCGGTATTCGGAATCGGGTATCGGCGCACGCCGGGCGCCGCGGTCGGCGTGCCGATCATCGGCATATCCTGAATGGTAGCCAATGACCTTTCCACGCGCTGCGCTACCTGCCGCGCCGCGTTCTCATCCTCGCGGGCGATGTATTCCAGGCTTTCGAGGTACGCGGCTCGCGCGCTGGGCAGCCACTCAAGCGGCCTGGCGGCGCGGCGCTCGGGCATGGCGGGCGATCACGGCGCGGGCCTCACTGGATACCTGGCGGTGCGGCACGGTACCCGATGTTGCTAATTCCGCCGCAGCGCTGCGCGCCGTAGCCAAGTCTTCTTCGCATAGCTCGAATCCGTCCCTCAGTACGAATCGCAGCATGGCTTGAGGCGTGCGCCCGGCTTCTCGGGCGAGCTCTTCCAGGCGACGCTGCTGCGCTCTGGTGAGTGCTGGTTGCTGCATGCGGTGTACTCTTGCCGGTAGCGAGTGCCAAAAGTATAGCACCGGTTCGCAGCGCGCCGACGTGTTCTGCAATCGCACGGAACCCCTGGCCCAACCTCAGTCATGGGTAAAACACGGCAACCGCAACTACCCCCGGAGGGCACACTCCATCAAGCGAGCTGTTTCGGAATCCCGAAACTGATGTTCTCCGCCACGCCCTCGAGGGGAGTGACGCGCCTCGCGCCGAGTTCCTTCAACCGCTCGATCGCCTGCTCGACCAGCGTCTCGGGCGCGGAAGCACCCGCGGTGACGCCAATGCGGCGCTTGCCTTCGATCCATTCCGCGCGCAGTTCCTCCGCTCGATCGACCATGTAGGCGGGCACCCCCGCATTCTCCGCCACCTCACGCAGCCGGTTGGAGTTGGAACTGTTGGGTGAGCCGACCACGATGACTACATCGCATTGCGCGGACATGGATTTGACCGCGTCCTGCCGGTTCTGCGTGGCGTAACAGATGTCGTCCTTGCGCGGGCCGGAGATGCCGGGAAAACGCGCGCCGAGCGCGGCGACGATCACGGCCGCATCGTCCACCGAGAGCGTGGTCTGGGTCACGTAGGCGAGCCGCGCCGGGTCGCTCACTTGAAGCTTCGCCACGTCGGCAACCGTTTCCACCAGGTGCATGCCGCCTTCGCTCTGGCCCATGGTGCCTTCGGCCTCGGGGTGGCCGCGGTGGCCGATCATGACCAGCTCGTAGCCTCGCTTGCGCATGCCCGCGACTTCGACGTGCACCTTGGTGACGAGGGGGCAGGTCGCATCGAACACCTTGAGCCCGCGCGCCGCCGCTTCGCGCTGCACCGCGAGCGACACGCCGTGCGCGCTGAAGATCACGGTGCCGCCGGCCGGCACCTCGGCGAGTTCATCGACGAACACCGCGCCCTTCGCGCGCAGCCCGTCCACCACGTACCTGTTGTGCACGATCTCGTGGCGCACGTAGACCGGCGCGCCGAAACGCTCGAGCGCGCGCTCGACGATCTTGATCGCGCGCTCGACACCGGCGCAGAACCCGCGCGGATTGGCGAGCAGGACCTCCATGGGCGCATTCTGCACCATTCAAAGCGGCCGCTTTTCGCAGGCGCGGTCGAACACCGCCTCGAGCACGGGATGCACGCCGCGCAGGGCATCGATCACCTGCTTCGCCCAGTCGAAATACTCGCGTTTGCGCTCGATGCTCCAGTGGGCGGGCGGGGTCTCGGCGACATCGCGCAGATTGCAGATCTTGTCGGCCAGCTTCACGAGCTTTGCTTCGCGGCTGATGTGGGCCGCGTGCGCGATCTGCAGGCGCTTGCGCTCCGCCTTCTCGAGATTCTTGTCGTCGGTGACTTCGAGCACCACCTCGAGGATCGCCGCGCCGAACGCGGCCTCGATTTCAGCCGGGCTGGTTTCCGTGTCCTCGAGCGTGTCGTGCAGCAGCGCAGCCACGAGCACGTTCACCTCGTGCACCTGGCCCTCGTTCACCAGCACGTCGGCAAGCGCGATCGGGTGGTTGATGTAGGGCGAAGCGCCCGCGTCCTTGCGCCGCTGGTCGCGGTGCCGGGCCGCCGAGAAGGCGAGCGCCCTGAGCAGCAGCGCGAGTTCGGCGTGGCCGAAACCGGCGTCAAGCGCTTTTTTCATCGCGATGCATGAAGCTCTCTAGGATCAGGATCGCCGCGCCCACGGTGATCGCGGAGTCGGCCACGTTGAACGCAGGCCAGTGCCGGCCCCAGGCGTGAAAATCGAGGAAATCGACCACCTGGCCGAGCGTGAGACGGTCCCACAGGTTGCCGAGTGCGCCGCCGAGGATCAGCGCCAGTCCCGCGCACAATAAGTACTTACCCTGTTCGCGCACGATCATCCAGCCGACCACGCCGACCGCGACCACCGCCACGGTGACGAAGAACGGCGTCTGCCAGCCGGAAGCGGAGGCAAACAGGCTGAACGCGGCGCCTTTGTTGGTCACCAGCACCAGGTTGAAGAATGGCGCGACCACAAGCGTCTCACCGTGGCGCAGACAGGCCATCACCAGCGCCTTGGTCACCTGATCGAACATGAGCACGGCGGCAGCCGCGGCGAACCAGGGCCAGCTTCCGCGCAAGGCGGATTCAGGCATGGACGCGCTTCTCGCCGCTGCCATGCAGATTGGAAACGCAGCGCCCGCAGAGCAACGGATGCCCGGCATGCGTGCCGACGTCCGCGACGCAATGCCAGCAGCGTTCGCACTTCGCATGCGCGCTGGGCCGCGCGATCACTTCGAGCGCCTCACCGCGCTCGAGCGTCGCGGCCGAGGTGATCATGACGAAGCGCAAATCCTCGCCCAGGCTCGCGAGCAGGGCGTGGTCGGCTTCGGGCGCTGCGATCGTAATCTCGGCGCGCAGCGAAGAGCCGATCTCGCCCGTCTTGCGCAGCGACTCGAGCACGCGCGTCACCTCGGCGCGAATTTCGCGCAGCCGGCGCCACTTGGGTCTCAGCGCTCTGCCCGCGGTGTCCGCCGGCGCCACGTTGCTCCAGTCGCCCACGAAGATGCTCGGGTCCGAAGGCACGAGGATGCTCCAGGCCTCTTCGGCGGTGAAACTGAGCACCGGCGCCATCAGGTGCAACAGCGTGCGCGTGATGTGGTGCAGCGCGGTCTGCGCCGAGCGGCGCGCCCGCCCGCCTGCCGCGGTGGTGTACAGACGGTCCTTGAGAATGTCCAGATAGAAACCGCCGAGATCCTCCGAGCACCACGTCTGCAGCCGCTGCATCACGCGATGGAACTCGTAGTCGGCGTAGGCGCCAGTCACTTCGGACCACATCTCGCGGTTGAGCGAGAGCGCATACCGGTCGATCTCAAGCATCTCCTGCGGCGCCACGGCGTGCCGGGCAAGGTCGAAGTCGGCGGTGTTGGCGAGCAGGAAGCGCATCGTGTTGCGGATGCGGCGGTAGCTCTCGACCACGCGCTTGAGGATCTCGTTCGAGATCGACAGCTCGCCCGAGTAGTCGGTGCTCGCGACCCACAGGCGCAGCGCCTCGGCGCCGAGCGTGCCCGCGATTTCCTGCGGCGCAATCATGTTGCCCTTGGACTTGGACATCTTGCGCCCTTCGCCATCGACGAAGAAGCCGTGCGTGAGCAGGCCCTGGTAGGGCGGCACGCCGTTCAGCATGCACGACACGAGCAGCGACGAGTGGAACCAGCCGCGGTGCTGGTCCGAGCCTTCGAGATAGAGATCGGCCGGAAATTGCGTGTCCGCGGCGTGCGAACCGATGCCAGCGGCGCGGCCCTCCGGCCCGCCCATCACCGTCTGGTGCGTCGAACCCGAGTCGAACCACACGTCGAGCGTGTCGCGGCTTTTCGCGTACTGCGCGGCGTCGGCGCCGATGAGCGAGGCGGGTTCGAGCGTCTGCCACACCTCGATGCCGCCCCGCTCGATGAGCTTCGCCACCTGCTCGAGCAGCTCGGGCGTGCGCGGGTGCAGTTCGCCGGTTTCCCGGTGCAGGAAAAACGGCATCGGCACGCCCCACTGGCGCTGGCGCGAAAGCGTCCAGTCGGGCCGGTTGGCGATCATGCCGTGCAGCCGCGCCTGTCCCCAGGCGGGAAAGAATTTCGTCGCCTCGATGCCGCGCAGCGCCGTCGCGCGCAGGGTCTCCGGAGGGCGCGCGCCGTTGAAACCCGGAACTGCGTCCATGCCCGCGAACCATTGGGTGGTGGCGCGCAGGATCACCGGCGTCTTGTGGCGCCAGCAATGCATGTAACTGTGAGGCGTGTTCTCCTTGGCGAACAAAACGCCGTTGCCGGGCAACTGGGCCGCCATGTGCGCGATGATCTTTCCGTTCGCCGCCCAGATCATCATCCCGCCGAACAGCGGCAGGCTCGCGGCGAATTTGCCGTCGCCCTGGACCGGGGTGAGAATCTCCTCGTCCTTCATGCCGTAGCGCCGGCAGGAAACGAAGTCCTCCACGCCGTAGGCGGGTGCCGAGTGCACGAGCCCGGTGCCGGTGTCGAGCGTCACGTAATCGCCCAGGTATACCGGCGCCGGACGATCGTAAAACGGATGGCGGAAGGCGATTCTTTCCAGCGCCCTGCCCTTGGCGCGCGCGATCACCGTGCCGTTGAGCTTGTAGCGCGCGAGGCAGACGTCCCTGAGTTCCGCGGCAAGGATCAGCAAACCCTTCTCGCTATCGACCAGTTCATAGTCGAAATCCGCATGCGCGTTGATTGCCTGGTTGCCCGGCAGCGTCCAGGGCGTGGTGGTCCAGATCACCGCATAGCCGGGTTTGTCCGGCAGGCGCGCGAGGCCGAATGCCCGTGCGACTCTCTCGCGCTCCGCGAACGGAAATCCGACGTCGATCGCGGGGTCCTTGCGATCCTCGTATTCCACTTCCGCTTCGGCGAGCGCGGAGCCGCAATCGAAGCACCAGTTCACCGGCTTGAGCCCGCGGTAAAGATAACCCTTTTGCAGCAGGCGACCGAGCACGCGCACTTCGTCGGCCTCGTTGCGGTACGCCATCGTCGTGTAGGGCCGGTCCCAGTCGCCGAGCACGCCGAGGCGCCGGAATCCCGCCTTCTGACGCTCGATCTGTTCGGTGGCATAGGCACGGCACAGGCGCAGCGTTTCCTCGGTGGAAAGGTTCTTGCCGTGCTGTTTCTCGATCTGCGCCTCGATCGGCATGCCGTGGCAATCCCAGCCGGGAACGTAAGGCGCGTCGAACCCGGCCAGGGTCTTGGACTTGACGATGATGTCCTTGAGGATCTTGTTGAGCGCGTGGCCCAGGTGCAGGTCGCCGTTGGCGTAGGGCGGACCGTCGTGCAGCACGAATCGCGGCCTGCCCTGCGATGCGGAGCGGATGCTCCGGTACACGTCCTTGTCCTGCCACTGCCTGACCCATTGCGGCTCTCGCTTTGCGAGGTCGCCCTTCATGGGGAAAGGCGTGTCGGGGAGATTCAGCGTTTTCTTGTAGTCAGCCATGTCGTCGTGTCGCAAAATAATCCTTCGCCCGGGCGACGTCGCGCGCGATGGCGGCGCGCAACGCGTCGAGCCCTTCGTATTTTTCCTCCTCGCGCAGCTTGGCGAGGAAATTCACCTCCAGGCGCCGGCCATAAAGTTCGTCCGAAAAATCGAACAGGTGAACTTCGAGCACCGTCGCCCCGTCGGCCTTCACGGTCGGGCGCACGCCGAGGCTTGCAACGCCCGGCCACGGCTTCGATCCCTGCACACCCGTTCCGACGCCGAGCGCTTCTACCACGAAGATGCCGCGCAATGGTGCGCGGCCGGGCCCGAGCGGAATATTCGCGGTAGCGAACCCGAGATCGCGGCCGAGCTTGTCTCCGTGGGCCACGTGGCCGCCGAGCGCGAAAGGGCGGCCAAGGTGGGATGCGGCCCGCTGCATGTCGCCGGCAGCCAGTGCCGCGCGCACCGCGGAGCTGGAAATGCGTTCGCCCGCATGCAGGATTTCGGGCATCGCCTCGAGCACGAAACCGTGGCGCGCAGCCGCAGCTTCCAGCGCCGCAAAATCACCGGCACGCTTCGCGCCGTAGCGAAAGTCGCGCCCCGCCAGCAGCCACGCGCAACCCAGGCCGTTCACGAGCACTTCCGCGACGAAGCGCTCCGGGCTGAGCGAAGCAAACTGCGCGTTGAATCTCGCCACATGCGCGTGATCGACGCCGGCCGCCTCGAGCAGCTCGAGCTTGATGTGCATCGGCGTCAGGCGTGCCGGCGCCCCGGCGGGGGTGAAAAATTCGCGCGGATGCGGCTCGAAGGTAATCACGGTGGCGGGCAGGCCAAGTCGCCGTGCCGCCTCCTTCAGACGCGCGAGCATGGCCTGATGGCCGAGATGCACGCCATCGAAGTTGCCGATGGTCAGCGCCGAGCGCGTTGTGCCGCCCGATGCGGCCACAGACCCGTGCGTGATCCGCATAGTGGGAGCAGTTAAAAGTTTGAATTATAGCGGATTTCGGGGTTTTTCCGTGCGCTGGGCGGCACGCTAGACTAACGGATACTGGTCGGGGAAAACGTGGCGAAATATGAATCGGGCGGGGTCGGCAATGCATGGCGGTGATCGGGTCGCGGCAACGCTCCAAGTGCACGGGGTGCGGTTCGTATTCACGCTGTGCGGCGGGCACATCTCGCCGATCCTCGCCGCTGCGAAAGCGCGCGGCCTGCGCATCGTCGATGTGCGCGACGAAGCCACGGCGGTATTCGCGGCGGACGCGGTCGCGCGCCTCACGGGCGTCCCCGGCGTCGCCGCGGTGACCGCGGGGCCCGGGGTCACCAACATCATTACCGCGCTGAAGAACGCCCAGCTCGCGCAATCGCCGGTGGTGGTGCTCGGCGGCGCGGCGCCTACGGCGCTGCAGGGGCGCGGCGCATTGCAGGACATCGATCAGCGCTCGCTGGTCGAGCCGCACGTGAAACTGGTAAAGACGGTGCGCCAGGTGCGCGAACTGGCTCCCGCGGTGGAACAGGCTTTCGCGGTCGCGCGAGAAGGCGTGCCGGGGCCCGTGTTCGTCGAATGTCCGGTGGACCTGCTCTACGAGGAAGCGACGATCCGCGAGTGGTACGCGAGCGCCGCTGGCAAGGGCGGTTCGGTGGCAGAGCGCGTGCTGCGCTTTTACCTGAACCGCCACGTAGAGAAGATGTTCGCCGGCAGCCAGGAACCGGCGCCGGTGCGCGCTCGCGCCGTGAGCGCAGCCGCGCCGCCCGTTGCGAGCCTGCGCGCCGCGGCAGCGGCTCTCGCGAAGGCCGAACGGCCGTTGATGATCGTCGGCAGCCAGGCGCTCGCCCTCGCCGCCGAGGCGCCGCGCATCGCGCAGGCAGTTACGAGCCTCGGCATTCCCGCCTATCTCTCAGGGATGGCGCGCGGGCTGCTCGGACGCGATGCGGAGCTGCAGATGCGCCACCAGCGCAGGCAGGCATTGCGCGAGGCCGACTGCGTGGTGCTGGCCGGCGTGCCCTGCGATTTCCGCCTCGACTACGGCCGCCACATCCGCCGATCGAGCACGCTCATCGCGGCCAATCGCAGTCGCAGCGACGCGCGCCTGAACCGCCGGCCGGATATCGCCGCGATCGGCGACGCGGGGCTGTTCCTCTGCCTCCTCGCGGAAACACTCGGCCCACAGCGTGCGCGGCGCGACGGGTGGATCCATGCAATGCGCAACCGCGACCAGGAGCGTGAAACCGAAATCGACCGGCAGGCTGGCGCTCCGGGCCAATACGTCAACCCGATCGCGCTGTGCCGGGCGATCGACGCGGCGGCCGGCGAAAACGCGGTAATGGTCGCCGATGGCGGCGATTTCGTCGCCACCGCCGCCTACACCGTCCACCCGCGCTCGCCGCTGTCCTGGCTCGATCCGGGCGTATTCGGCACGCTCGGCGTCGGCGCGGGATTTGCGCTCGGAGCGAAACTCTGCCGTCCCGAATCGGAAGTCTGGATCATCTACGGCGACGGCGCCTGCGGTTTCGGCCTCACCGAATTCGACACCTTCGTGCGTCATGGATTGCCGGTAATCGCGGTGGTCGGTAACGACGCGGGATGGACGCAGATCGCGCGCGAACAGGTGAAGATGCTCAACGACGACGTCGCCACCGTGCTCAGCCGCACCGCCTATCACGAAGTGGCTGCCGGCTTCGGGGCGCAGGGGATCCTGATGAGCAAGGCTTCCGAAATGCCCGCAGCGCTGGCGCAGGCGCGCGCTGCGGCGAAAGCGGGACGGCCGGTGCTCGTCAACGCCTGGCTCGACCGGACGGATTTCAGGGACGGCTCGATCTCGATGTGATTGCGGGAATGACCACCCCGGGCGGCTAGTTCAGGCGCGCGCACTTCCCCGAGAGTTCGACCGCCTTGGCGCGGATCTCGTCGCTGTCGGCGGCATCGGGCACGGCCTCGAGGTAATCGTTGAGGTCTTTGAGCGCCGGCCGCCAGCACTCGAGGCGCTGGTACACCAGCCCGCGGTCGCGCAACTCGTGATGCGCATCGGGCGACACCGTCAGGATGCGGTTCATCACGCGCAGCAGCTGCTCGGGCTTTTCGTCCATGCGATAGATGCCCTTGAGGTTGCGCAACACCCGTGCGAGGATCTGCCGGCGCGTCGCGGACTCGAGCAGCTGCTCGAGCGGAACCTGGTCGACGGTCATGCCGCCGAGCGCAGCCCTGCGCTGGCTGCTTTCATTCACGACACGGCGCAGGCGCTCGCGCAGGTCCTCCTCGTCGAGCGGCTCACCGCCGCGGAACGGATCGAGCACGAGGACTCCGCCCCGCAACTTCAGTTTCACGAGGAAGTGCCCAGGGAAGGAAACGCCCGCGAGCGGCAATCCGATGCGCCGGCCGATCTCCATGTACAGGATCGAGAGCGTGATCGGGATACCGGTGCGGCGCTCGAGGACTTCGTTCAGGTAGCTGTTGCGGGCGTCGTAATACTCCCGCGCGTTGCCGCTGAAGCCGAGATCGTCGAACAGAAACTGGTTGAGCGCGATGATGCGTTCTTCGGCGCCGTTCGCTTGCGGCAGGCGCGCGCGCAGGCGGATCGCCATGCGTTCGATCTCGCCGAGGTAATGCTCCACGCGCAGCCCGGGATAGGCGTCTTCGGCGATCAGCAGGCAGGACTCGGCGAGGTCGATGCGCACGTCCTGGCGCTGCAACATCTCGTCGAAGCGTTCCATTGCGATGCGCCTTGCCTAAGCGCCGCGGCGGGAAAAATCCCTCAGGCGAAAGCCTAGCGCAAGAAGGACCCCGCCGTACAGGCCCAGCCCGAGTCCCACCAAACCGGCGATGCCGGTGACGCGCCACTGCCACGCGGCCGCGACCCACCACGCTCCGGCCGGCATCGCGACCACGAGCGCCGCCGCCATCAGGACCACAGCGCAAAGTACCTTTACGGTGAAAACAGCCCAGCCGGGTTCGGGCGTGTAGATGCCAAGCCGGCGCAGGTTGCGATAGAGCAGGCCGGCATTGAGGCAGGCGCCGAGCGATATCGCGAGCGCGAGGCCGGCGTGCGCCAGGATGCCGATGAACGCGAGGTTCATCAATTGCGTCGCAACCAGCGTTGCAACTCCGATCTTCACCGGCGTGACCACGTTCTGCCGCGCATAAAAACCGGGCGCGAGGATTTTTACCAGGATCAGGCCCGTCAGCCCGACGCTGTAGGCGACGAGCGCCTGCTGGGTCATGCGCGCGTCCTCCGCGGTGAACCGCCCGTACTGGAAAAGCGTACTGACCAGCGGGAGCGCGAGCACGGCCAGGGCGGCGGCCGCCGGCAGCGCGAGCATCAGCGTCAGGCGCAGGCCCCAGTCGAGGAGCTTCGAATACTCGATCGCGTTCGAATCGGCATGATACCTCGAGAGGCTCGGCAGGAGCACCGTGCCGAGCGCCACGCCGAGCATCGCGGTGGGGAACTCCATGAGGCGATCGGCGTAGTACAGCCACGAAACGCTCCCCGACACGAGGAAGGACGCGAAGATGGTGTTGATGAGCAGCGAGATCTGCCCGATCGACACGCCGAACAGCGCAGGCGCCATCAGCTTCAGCACGCGATTGACGCCCGGATGGCGGAAATCGAGCCGCCAGCGCGGCAACATGCCGATCTTCGCCAGAAAGGGCAATTGGAAGGCGAGTTGCAGCACACCGCCCGCGAACACTGCCCAGGCGAGGGCCATCACCGGCGGGTTGAACCAGGGCGCCGCGAACGCCGCCGCGACGATGAACGACAGGTTGAGGAGCACCGGGGTAAATGCCGGCACCGCGAACCGGCTCCAGCTGTTGAGGATGCCGGCGGCAAGGGCCACCAGCGAGATGAACAGCAGGTACGGAAAAGTGATTCTCAGCATCGCCACGGTGAGCGTGAACTTCTCGGCGTCGGCGGCGAAACCGGGCGCGGACACGTAAATGATCAATGGCGCTGCGGCGATGCCGAGCGCGGCGGCGGCGGCCAGCGCGAGCGCGAGCAGGCTTGCCACGCTATCGACCAGCGTGCGGGTCTTGTCCTCTCCCTCCCGGTTGCGGTACTCCGCGAGGATGGGCACGAATGCCTGCGAAAACGCGCCCTCGGCGAACAGGCGCCGCAGCAGGTTCGGAATGCGGAAAGCGACGAAGAACGCGTCGGTCGCGAGACCTGCGCCGAATGCGCGCGCGATGAGCGCGTCGCGCACGTAGCCGAGGATCCTCGACACCAGCGTCAGGCTGCTGACCGTGGCGAGGGCCTTGAGCAGGCTCATCGTCCGCGGAGAAATGCCTTGCCCGCCGGGCGCTGAGCGAATAGAATGCGCCCCTTTTTCCGATTCCCGGATTCGCCCATGGCCAACATCAAGTCCGCCCGCAAACGCGCGCGCCAGTCCGAAGAGCACCGCAAGCGCAATGCGAGCCATCTTTCCGCGATGCGCACCGCGATCAAGACACTCGGGAAGGCCGTTGCCGCCGGAGACAAGGCCGCCGCGACCGCCGCGCTGTCGCGCTCGATGAGCACGGTCGATCGCACCGCTTCAAAAGGCGTGATCCACCGCAACGTCGCCGCGCGCGCCAAGCGCCAGCTCGCGCACGCGCTCAAGTCGCTGGGCTGAGCGCGGCTCCGGCCGCATCGCCCCCTCCGCGCTCCAGCTGGGCGAGCATCGTTCTGTCGGCGACCCGCCCGTCGCGCACGCGCAGTTCGTTCTCCGACGCAAAACCGAGCAGGAACCGGTAAGCCATGGGCTCGATCTTCTCGAGCCGGATGTCGACCACCACACATTTCTGGCCGCTCGCGGTGATCGGATGCACGTACGGCGAATAGGCCATGCGGTGGTCCCCGCCGAACGCGGACATCACCCCGCACAAGCGCTCGGCCCAATCGCTGGGCCGGAACGGTTTGCCATCTGCGGTGACTCCCTGGATCACGAATTCGACGACGACGGTGGATGAGAGCTGGCTCATAGGGCGGCGATTATAGCCGCCGGATCCGGCCTTCCCCTGTGCCCCGGCGCAACCCAGCCGTCAATGCCCTGGCGTGACGATCTGGATGTGATCAAGGCTCACGTTGATGAACGGCGCCGCGAGAATCTGCCGCCCGCCGATAGCGAGTTCCCACACCTCGGCGTCCGTCACCGCGATGAACTCCTTCGAATCGGCGAGGAAATCCGTCACCCGCGCGCCGGAGATCAGCTCGATGTAGCCCTTGATGCGGTAAGCGTCGGTCAGGATCGTGACCTTCGTCTTCGTTTCATCGCCGTTCATATTGCATGCTCCCTGGTCGGTCCGGCCGCCATTGTCCCCCGCGTGGCGGTTTGCCTCAAGCCAACGTCTGACGCGCTGGCAAAGCCCTCTACCACGGCGCAATAAGCGGAATGCGTTCCCGTCCGTTGCGCCGGTAAGTCGCAAAATCCTTATCGAGAGTAAACACCTGCGAACTGCGGTGCATTTCGCTCATACGTACCAGACAGGCATCGGCAAAACTCATCGGAATGTCGGAGTACTTGCGCAGCAGCCGCAAGGTGGCTTCGCTCTCATCCTGAAAATCGAAGCGGACCTCGAGCAGACCACGATCGATCATGGCGGCGAGCGCCTCGCTCCCTCCGAGCACGCCTTGAAGCAGAAAGAACGTCTCCGACAACACGGCCTCACAGGTCACAAGAGGCGCAGGACGCGCACCGAGTTGCGCGCGCGCCCAGGGATGATGCCGGTCCCGTTTGCGCAATACGGCGACCAGCGGCCCGGTATCAGCGAGAACGGGACCGGCCATAACCGCGCAGGCGCGCCTTGTTCGACGACAGGTCGGCTGGTGCACGATCCTCATCGATCACGAGATCCTGCATGCGATCCCAAACCGAACCTGCCGACGATTCCGCCTGTTCGAGCCGCGCGCGCAGGATTTCGGAGCGCGACACGCCGCGTGCGCGCGCCACGCCTTCGATTTCGGCGAGCAAGCGGTCCTGGAGCTTGACGGTGACGGTACGCAATGACATGCGTTCATAGTATTACCATATTGACACAATCGCAATACTGGGTCTTCCAAGACTCCGCAGCCGGGCGCAAACCTCACCCGGGCCGGTCTCCTGTACGGTTCCGCGCCGCCGCCGGAAAGAAGCCTCCCTTTTCTCCATAGTGCTGTGATAGCATTCGCAAAAGAGCAAAACGGCGGCCCGAGCCGCCGTTTTTTCTTTGCAGCTACGCGTTTGAGGGGGCACACACATGTCGCAGGTGATGAACACCTATGCCCGGTTGCCGGTTGCATTCGTGCGCGGCGAGGGGGTGTGGCTGTACGACGAGGCGGGTCGCAAGTATCTCGATGCGCTGGCGGGCATCGCGGTGAACACGCTCGGCCACAACCACCCGAAGCTGGTGAAAGCGCTGTGCGAGCAGATCGCGCGAGTGATTCACACCTCGAATCTGTTCCAGATTCCGGCACAGGAGGCCGCGGCCGATCGCGTCGCCGAGATCACCGGGCTCGACGAGGTGTTCTTTTGCAACTCGGGCTGCGAGGCCAACGAGGCGGCGATCAAGATCGCGCGCCTGTACGGCCACAAGCGCGGTGTCGAGCGCCCCGAGATCATCGTGTTCGAAAAAGCGTTTCACGGGCGCACCCTCGCCACGCTCTCGGCGACCGGCAGCCGCAAGGTGCAGGCGGGTTTCGAGCCGCTGGTGCCGGGCTTCGTGCGCGTTCCCCTGGGCGATCTGGATGCCATCCGCAACATTGCCGCGCACAACCAGAATGTGGTCGCGGTGCTGATCGAGCCGATCCAGGGCGAAGGCGGCATCAACGTGTCGCGCATGGATTACCTGCGCGGCCTGGCGGAAATCAGCGACCGGAAAGAATGGCTGTTCATTGCCGACGAAATCCAGTGCGGCCTCGGGCGCAGCGGAAAGTGGTTCGTCTACCAGCATGCCGGGGTGATGCCGGATGTGGTGCCGCTGGCGAAGGGCCTCGCGGGCGGGGTACCCGTGGGGGCGTGTGCCGCCGGCCGGCGCGCCAAGGGCGTGTTCAAGCCGGGTAACCACGGTTCGACGTTCGGCGGCAATCCGCTGGCGATGACCGGCGTGGTGACCACGATCGATACGATGAAGGAGCTCGATCTGCTCGGCAACGCGGAGCGCGTCGGCCACGTAATTCGCGACGGCCTGGCCAGAGAGCTGGGCGGCGTCCCCGGAGTGAGGGAGATCCGCGGTCTGGGCCTCATGATCGGCGTGGAACTCGACCGGACGTGTACTGACCTGGTGAAGCTGGGACTGGAGCGGGGGCTGGTGTTCAACGTCACCGCCGACACCGTGATCCGCATGCTCCCGCCGCTCATCATGAGCGAAGCCGAAGGCAGGCAGGTGGTGGCAATCCTCGCGCCGCTGGTAAAGGAATTCCTTGCGGCCACGGCGCAGCCGTCCAACTTGGCGCAGCCGTCCGGTGCGGCACGGCCGTCCGGTGCGGCACGGCCGTCCGGTGCGACGCAACCGTCCAGTCTGGCGCAGGCCTGAAGGTGATGGGCGTGGCGGTTCGCCATTTCCTGCAGTTCAAGGATCTCTCGCTCGACGAGCTGACGCACGTTCTTACACGTACGCGCTGGATCAAGGACCGTTTCAGGCGTTACGAGCGGTACTGGCCGCTCACGGACCGCACGCTGGTGATGATCTTCGAGAAGCAGTCGACGCGCACCCGCCTTTCGTTCGAGGCGGGCATGCAGCAGCTCGGCGGCAACGCCGTATTCCTCAGCACGCGCGACTCGCAGCTCGGCCGCGGCGAACCGGTGGAGGACGCGGCGCAGGTGATCTCCAGGATGTCGGACATCGTCATGATTCGCACCTTCGAGCAGGACGTCGTGGAGCGTTTCGCCGGCGTCTCCCGCGTGCCGGTGATCAACGGCCTCACCAACGAGTACCACCCTTGCCAGATCCTCGCCGACCTCTACACGTTCATCGAGCAGCGAGGTGACATCCGGGGCAGGACGGTGGCGTGGATCGGCGATTCGAACAACGTATGCAACACCTGGCTGCAGGCCGCGGAAGTTTTCGAATTCAACGTTCACGTCTCGACCCCGCCGGGCTACGAGGTCGAGCCCGAGCGCGCGGGGCTCTACGGCACCGACCATTACGAGGAATTCCGCGACCCGATGGATGCTGCGCGGGGCGCGGACCTGGTCACCACGGACGTGTGGACCAGCATGGGTTTCGAGGCGGAGAACGAGGCGCGCAAGCGCGACTTCGAGGACTGGCAGGTGGACGCGGACATGATGCGCGTGGCGAACAAGGGAGCGCTTTTCATGCACTGCCTGCCCGCGCACCGCGGCGAGGAAGTGGCCGCGGACGTGATCGACGGGCCCCACAGCGTCGTATGGGACGAGGCGGAGAACCGCCTGCACGCGCAGAAGGCGCTGATGGAATTTCTGCTGTTGGGGAAGGTGGAGGCGTGAGGAAGTGACCGATCAAGGCAAGGGCACAGTGAAGAAGGTGGTGCTCGCGTATTCTGGCGGGCTCGACACTTCGGTGATTCTCAAGTGGCTGCAGGACGTCTATCGCTGCGAGGTCGTGACCTTCACTGCCGACATCGGCCAGGGCGAGGAGGTCGCGCCGGCGCGCGCCAAGGCGCTCAAGATGGGGATCCGGAAAGGCAACATCTTCGTCGAGAATCTGCGCGAGGAATTCGTGCGCGATTTCGTGTTCCCGATGTTCCGCGCGAATGCCGTATACGAGGGGGAGTACCTGCTCGGGACGTCGATCGCAAGGCCGCTGATCGCCAAGCGCCTGGTCGAGATCGCGAGGATGACCGGCGCCGACGCCATATCGCACGGCGCCACGGGCAAGGGAAATGACCAGGTCAGGTTCGAGCTGGGCGCCTACGCGCTGATGCCCGAGGTGCAGGTCATTGCGCCCTGGCGCGAGTGGGACCTGCTGTCGCGCGAAAAACTGCTCGCCTACGCCGACCAGCACGGCATTCCGGTGGATTTCAAGAAGCGAAAAGGCGGCGGCGCGCCCTACTCGATGGACGCAAACCTGCTGCACATCTCCTATGAGGGCGGCGTGCTCGAGGACCCGGAATTCGAGCCCGAAGAATCGATGTGGCGCATCACCGTTTCTCCGCAGCAGGCACCCGATCGCCCGGAATACGTGGACCTGAGCTACCGGCGCGGCGACATCGTCGCGGTCAACGGCAGAAAGATGTCGCCCGCGCAGGTGCTCGCCCGGCTGAACACGATCGGCGGCCGCAACGGCGTCGGCCGCCTCGACCTGGTGGAGAACCGCTATGTCGGCATGAAGTCGCGCGGCTGCTACGAGACCCCGGGCGGCACGATCATGCTGCGCGCGCACCGCGCGATGGAATCGCTTACGCTCGACCGCGAAGTGCTTGCGCTGAAAGACGACCTGATGCCGCGTTACGCCCGCCAGGTTTACAACGGCTACTGGTTCAGTCCCGAGCGGCAGCTGTTGCAGACGCTGATCGACGCGTCGCAGGTGTCGGTGAACGGCACCGTGCGCGTGAAGCTTTACAAGGGCACGGTCCTGGTCACCGGACGAAGCTCAAAATCCGATTCGCTGTTCGATCCGAAGATCTCCACCTTCGAGGATGACCAGGGCGCCTACAACCAGGCGGACGCCGCCGGCTTCATCCGGCTGAACGCGTTGAGAATGCGCATCGCAGCTCGTCTGCGATCCAAGCCGGCGGCCAGGCTTCGATCCAAGTCGTCTGCGGGAAAACGCGGGCGTTAACCACCATGCGCGCGGCAACCCACGCACGAACCTGGCTATGCGCCCTCGGCGTCGCTTGGGCGGCGGTCACCGGTGCCGCGCCTTTCGTGGTCCCGTTCGGCATCGACCGCCTCGTGCTCGACGTGCCTCCCGGGTTCTCCGATTCACTGTCGATGGGTTCACCGCGCCTGAGCGAACTTGCCGAAACGGTCGCCGGTCCGAGCAATCGTGTTCTGGCGTTCGGGCTGACCGACGGCGACCTGCGCCGCTTCATGGTGGGCGACTCCACGAGCCTGAAGCGATACGTGGTGGCCGCCATGCCGCGAGAATTCGAAAGGCAGCGCAGCACTCAGGCCGAGTTCGGCGGTTTCGTCACCGAAGCACTGCGCGGCCTGGGCGAAGTTCCGCCCGCCGGCAGCGACCCTCGCGGGGTATTGCGCGCGGCGCGCGAGGGAAGACCGGTGTTGCTCGAATTCCTGCGGCGCGATCCCGCGGCGGTGAGCTATGTCCAGGGCACGCGCCTGCCTGGCGTTCCGCGCGACAGCGATGCACCCCCCGTGTTCGTGCTCGTCTCCACCAGCCTGGTGCTGGTGCGCGGCAAGCCGATGAATTTTTCGATCTATACCTCCTTTGACGATCCGTCCGACGTGGAGTGGTTGCAGCTCACCACCCGCCGCTGGCTGGAGCAGATCCAACGACTGAATCAATAAAGGCCATGCCCTCATTCGATATCGTGTCCCAGGTGGACAAGCAGGAAGTGAAGAACGCGCTCGAGCAGGCCAACAAGGAAGTCGCCAACCGCTTCGATTTCAAGGGTTCGGATGCGCGCATCGAGCAGGCCGAATTCGTGCTCACGGTATTCGCCGACGACGAGTTCAAGCTCGGTCAGGTGACCGATGTGCTGCGCGGCCGCATGGCCAAGCGCAGCATCGACGTGCGCAGCCTCGAACTCGGAAGCGTGGAAAAGATCTCCGGCGACAAGGTGAAGCGACCGATCACCGTAAAGGTCGGGATCCCGACCGACAAGGCCAAGCAGATCCAGAAGATGCTGAAGGACTCGAAGCTCAAGGTGCAGGCCTCGATCCAGGGCGACGCAGTGCGCGTGCAGGGCGCAAAGAAGGACGACCTGCAGAGCGCGATCCAGCTGGTGCGCGGATCGGTCACCGATATTCCGGTGCAGTTCATCAATTTTCGCGACTGACGCTCCGGCGTGCTAGCTGCGCGCCAGTCCTTCGAACCATCTCTCGTAGACCCGGTCGGCCACCTTGTGCAGACTGGCGACGCGCTCGTCGAGGTCTGCCTCGATCATGTCCGCGGTCTGCACGCCGGGGCTCGCCGCGGCGGCGGCGATCTCGGCGGCACCGCTGCGACACCACGAATGGACCAGGTCCCGGGTCATCTCGATGTGCATCTGCATGCCGAGGTGCCTGCCGAGCGCAAACGCCTGGTTGGCACAGTGACTGCTCGAGGCAATGCGCGTGGCACCCGGCGGGATGGTGAATGTCTCGCCGTGCCAGTGAAACGACAGAAACGACTGCAGCTCGCCGAACCAGGCGCGCGCCACTTCGTTTTCGGCTATGCCCACCTCGCCCCAGCCGATTTCCTTCACAGGATTTGCCGAAACGATCCCTCCAAAGGCCTTCGACATCAGTTGCCCGCCGAGACAGTGGCCGAGCGCGGGCACGTCATTGCGCACCCCTTCGCGGATCAACTCGAGCAGCGGCGGGATCCACGGCAGCGCGTCGTTGACGCTCATCGGGCCGCCCATGATCGCCATGCCGCAGAAGGCGCGCGCGTCCTTCGGCACCGGCGCGCCCTCGTCGAGCGCGATCAGCTTCCACGGGATTGAGCGCCGCTCCAGGACCGTGGCAAAATACCCCGGTCCTTCAGTCGGAGCGCATCTGAATATGGCCACGGGTTTCATGGGTCGTCATTCTAGTGCGCTTCTCGCCGTGATCGCAGCGTTCCCGGCGTTTGCGACCGATGTCAGCGTGGTCGGCGTGATCGGCGACAGGGCGGCGGTGCTGGTGATCGACGGCGCCGAGCCGCGCACGGTTCGCCTCGGGCAGAAACTCAATGGCGTGAGCCTGATCGCCGTCACGCGGCAGGGTGCGACGCTCGAGTTCGACGGCAAGCGGCGCACGCTTGCGCTCGGGCAGCACCTGCGCGACAACGCACCCGCGGCGCCTGCGGGCACCACCTCCGTGACGCTCGCCGCAGACACCCGCGGGCATTTCGTCGGCGAGGGCCAGGTCAACAACCTGCCGGTGCGATTCCTCGTCGACACGGGCGCCACCATGGTTTCGCTCCCGGAAGATGACGCGCGGAAGCTGGGAATCGACTATTCGCACGGGCAGCGCGGCGCGGTAAAGACCGCCAACGGCGTGGTGACGGTCTACCGCGTCAAGCTCGACACGGTGCGCGTCGGAAGCATCGAGCTCCATAACGTCGATGCACTGGTGCACGAAGGCAGCGGCCTCGACGTCGTCCTGCTCGGCATGAGCTTCCTCAACCGCGTCGAGATGCAACGCGCCGGCGACCGCCTCACTCTGAAGCGGAGGTTCTGAAACCCGTCGCTCCGGCAGAGGCGACACGGGTCACTTTCCCGGCACCAGCGGGACGAAGCGGACCGGAAGCACCTTCCGGATATCGGTGCCGCCGTCCGGACGCTTGGCGACGACGAGTAGTTGCTGAATCTCCCAGGCGCTGCCAACCGGAATCACCAGCTTCCCGCCCGGCTTGAGTTGCGCCACCAGCGCCGGCGGAATGCTCGGCGCGGCCGCGGTGACGACGATGGAATCGAAGGGCGCGTGCTCGGGCCAGCCCTGGTAGCCGTCCCCGACGCGCGCTTCGACGTTCCGATAGCCCAGATGAGCAAGGCGCGCGGCAGCCTCCCTGCCGAGCGGCTCGAGCAGTTCGATCGTGTACACCTGCCGCACGAGTTCCGCCAGCACCGCCGCCTGGTAGCCCGAGCCGGTGCCGATCTCGAGCACGACATGCTCGGTGCGAGGTTCGGCCAATTCGGTCGAGAGGGCGACGATGTAGGGCTGGGAGATCGTCTGCCCGCGGCCGATCGGCAACGGGGAGTTGCGGTAGGCATCGCGCACGAGCTCCGGAGGCACGAACCGGTGCCGTGGCACCTTCGCCATCGCTGCCATCACACGCTCGTTGAAACGCTCGCGCCCGGTCTCGACCCGCGTTTCGCGCGCCAAGGCTTCGATCTCGGCCACCATGCGCGCGCGCTGCGCGCCGAAGTCCCCGGCGCTGCCCTGGGCGTGTGCGTCGTTCACGGGAAAATAGGCGAGTGCTGCGAGCGACGCGAGCAGCAAGCGGCGCCGCATCGCTTCAGGCGGGCTTCGCGCGCTTCGGGGCCTTCTTGTCTTTTCGGATCAGCGCGTAGGCGGAGTGATTGTGGATCGACTCGAAGTTCTCCGATTCGACGACATAGGCCTCGACGCGCTGGTCGAGATTGAGGATCGCGGCGACGTCGCGCACCATGTCCTCCACGAACTTCGGGTTGTCGTAGGCCTGCTCGGTGACGAATTTCTCGTCCGGGCGCTTGAGCAGGCCGTAGAGTTCCGACGAGGCCTGCTTTTCCACCGCCTCGATGATCTCCTCGATCCACACGAAATCGTTGGTGCGCGCGGTCACCGTGACGTGCGAGCGCTGGTTATGTGCGCCGTAGTCCGAAATCTTCTTCGAACAGGGGCACAGACTGGTGACCGGCACCAGCACCTTCATGCTGAAGCACTGCCTCCCGGCCGCGATCTCGCCGATGAAGGTCACCTCGTAATCGAGCAGGCTCTGCACCTTGGACACGGGAGCGCGCTTGTTGACGAAGTAGGGAAAGCTCATCTCGATGCGGCCTTCCGCGGCCTCGAGCCGCTCGACCATCTCGCGCAGCATCAGCTGGAAGCTCTCGACGGTGATCTCGCGCTCGTGGGCGTTGAGGATTTCGAGGAAACGCGACATGTGCGTGCCCTTGAAATGGTGCGGCAGGCCCACGTACATGTTGAAGGTGGCGACGGTGTGCTGGATTCAGCACGCCTTTTCCTGGATTTTCATCGGGTGGCGGATTGCCTTTACCCCGACCTGGTCGATCGCCAGCCGGCGCATGTCGGCGCTCGCCTGCACGTCCGGGATGCTGTGCAGATCTCTGGTATTCATCATGCGATTATAACATCCGACCAAATTACTCGGAAATTACGCCGCGGATCGATTTCACGATCCCAGCGGCGTCCAGACCCACCGAGGCAAGCAGCTTTGCCGGGTCACCGTGGTCGATGAACCGGTCGGGAAGGCCAAGGTTGAGCACGCGGCGCTGTATCCCGAGTTCGGCAAGCGTCTCGCTCACCGCACTGCCCGCGCCTCCCATCACCGCGTGCTCTTCCACCGTGACCAGCACGTCATGAGTCTGGGCGATTTGCCTCAGCAGTTCCGTATCGATCGGTTTGACGAAGCGCATGTTGGCGACCGTGGCGTCGAGCCCGGCAGCCGCCTCGAGTGCCGGATGCAGCATCGCGCCGAATGCGAGAAGTGCAATCCGCCTGCCTTGCCTGCGCACCTCGCCCTTGCCGACGGGCAATGTGCGCGCATCGGATTCGATCGCGACGCCCGGCCCGGCGCCGCGCGGGTAACGAACCGCCGTGGGGGAACCGAGATCCAAAGCGGTGTTGAGCATCCGCCAGCATTCGTTTTCGTCGGCGGGCACCATGACCGTCATGTTCGGCACGCAGCGAAGGAACGCAAAATCGAACACGCCGTTGTGCGTGGCACCGTCGCCGCCGACCAGCCCGCTTCGGTCGAGCGCGAACACCACCGGCAGATTCTGGATCGCGACGTCGTGGATCAACTGGTCGTACCCGCGCTGCAGGAAGGTCGAATAGATCGCCACCACCGGCTTCATGCCTTCGCAGGCGAGCCCGGCGGCGAACGTGACTGCGTGCTGTTCGGCAATGCCGACATCGAAGTAGCGCCCGGGGAAGCGCTCTGAGAACCTGACCATGCCCGAGCCCTCGCGCATCGCGGGGGTGATCGCCACCAGGCGCGGCTCGCGCTCTGCCATCGCACACAACCAGTCGCCGAAGACCTGGCTGTAGGAAGGTTTAGCGGGCACCGACTGCCTGAACCCCTCGGCCAGGTTGAATTTGCCCGGACCGTGGTACAGGACCGGATCCTCTTCGGCCAGCTTGTAGCCCTGCCCCTTCCTCGTGATGACGTGCAGGAACTGCGGGCCGTCGAGCCTGCTGATGTTCTCGAGCGTAGGGACCAGCCCGTCGAGGTCGTGGCCGTCGATCGGACCGATGTAGTTGAAACCGAATTCCTCGAACAGCGTCGAAGGCGTGACCATGCCTTTGGCGTGCTCCTCCGCGCGCTTGGCGAGTTCCAGTATCGGCGGCACCACGCGCAACATGCTCTTGCCCGTGCGCCTGGCGGTGTCGTACAGGTGGCCGGAGAACAGCCGGGCAAGATAGTTGTTGAGCGCGCCCACCGGCGGCGAAATCGACATCTCGTTGTCGTTCAGGATCACCAGCAGGTCGGCATCCATTGCGCCGGCATTGTTCATCGCCTCGAACGCCATGCCCGCGGACATGGCACCATCGCCGATCACCGCAATCGCGCGCCGGCGCTTCTCGTCGCGCCCGCCCTTCAACTTGGCCGCGACGGCCATGCCGAGCGCGGCCGAGATCGAGGTCGAGGAGTGTGCGGTGCCGAAGGTGTCGTAATTCGACTCCGCGCGGCGCGGGAACCCGGAGATCCCTTCGAGTTGCCTCAGCGTCGCCATCGCCTCGCGCCGCCCGGTGAGAATCTTGTGCGCATAGGTCTGATGCCCGACGTCCCACACGATGCGGTCCTCGGGCGTGTTGAACACGTAATGCAACGCGATGGTGAGCTCGACGGTGCCGAGGTTCGACGAAAGATGGCCCCCGGTCCTGGATACGCACTCGAGCACGTAGGCGCGAAGTTCGTCGGCGAGTTGCTTCAGGTGCCGCCGGTCGAGTTTGCGCAGATCGGACGGGTCGTTGATCGTCTTGAGCAGCTCGTACATGAGTGGATTGTATCCGCGCGCGCCGCCCTCCCCCGCATCAGGAAGCGCATCGGGCAGGCCGCTGGCGTCTGTATATGCCGCCACGCCTAGAATTTTCGCAGAACGATGAAGTCGGCGAGTTCCTTGAGCCGGATTGCACGCTCGCCGAAGGGCGACAGGGCAGCCCGGCAATCGGCGCGAAGTTCCTCGGCAAACGCCTTCGCGCGCGCCGCGCCCAACACCGATACATAGGTGGACTTTCCCTGTTTCGCGTCCTTGCCGGCAGTTTTCCCCAATGTCGCGGTGCTCGCCTCCGCGTCGAGCAGGTCATCGACCACCTGGAACGCGAGGCCCACGCATTTTCCGTAACGGTCGAGCCTCTCCCGCTCGCCGGCATCGAGATTGCCGCACGACGCCCCAAGCGCCACGGCGGCGCGAATAAGCGCACCGGTCTTGTGGATATGCATGAACTCCAGTTCGGGCAACGCGAGCGTCTTGCCGGTGGACGCCAGATCCGCCGCCTGGCCTCCGGCCATGCCTCGCGAGCCCGCCGCGTGCGCAAGCGTGTTTACCATTTCCAGTTGCGCTTCGACCGATTCCGAAAGGCGCGTATCGGAGAGCAGCTGGAACGCAAGCGATTGCAGCGCGTCGCCGGCCAGCAGGGCCGTAGCCTGGTCGAACTCGACATGCACGCTCGGCTTGCCGCGTCGCAACGCATCGTCATCCATGCACGGCAAGTCATCGTGCGCGAGCGAATACGCGTGGATCAACTCGATCGAGGCGGCGACGACGTCCAGCCGCTCGGGCGCAGCGGCGGCCAGTTCCCCTGCTGCGAACGCAAGCAGCGGCCGCACGCGTTTACCGCCTTCCAGCGTGGCATAGCGCATCGCGGCATGCAATCTTTCCGGAGCGATGCCTGCCGCGGGCAGCGCGCGAACCAGCGCCTCTTCGACGCGCGCCCGAACCAAACCCGTCCAGGTCTGGAAATCAGGCGCCTTCGCCACCGTCGCCGGCCTGAAGGCTGGAAAGGTTCCTGAGCACATCGCCTTCGAGGACCTTGACCTGTGCGCGCGCGGCGTCGAGCCGTTGCTGACAATAGCGTGCAAGTTCTAGACCGCGCTTGTGCGCACCGAGCGAACGTTCCAGCGACAACTCGCCCTCCTCCATCTGGGCGACAATGCGTTCGAGTTCGGCGATCGCCTTCTCGAACGTCATGTCGGTATCGGAGGCTGCCGGGGAGGGCACGGCGTCGCCCGGCGAGGCTTGACGCGAAGAACGGCTCATAGACTGGGTAGTGTGCCGGGGCGGCGCTTTCCGGTCAATCGGCTAATGCGTTAAAATTACAGGCTATTCAGGCAGGAGGGTGGATGTCGGACGTTGCGAACTTGCACCGGCTGAGACCGGCCAATGCCCAGTTGCCGGTGGGCTGGTATGTCGATCAGGAGATCTTCACGGAGGAGAAGAGACTTCTGTTCGATGCAGGCCCGAATTACGTCGGGCACGAGTTGATGGTGCCCAATGCCGGTGACTACCACACGCTCGCGGCGAAAGACCACGGGCAAGTGCTGGTGCGCAACGCAAGCGGCGTCGAACTGCTCTCCAACGTCTGCCGCCACCGCCAGGCGATCATGCTCCAGGGAAAAGGCAACGCGGCGAACATCGTCTGCCCGTTTCATCGCTGGACCTATGACATGCAGGGCAAACTGCTCGGCGCGCCGCACTTCTCGGAAAACCCTTGCGTCAGACTGCACTCGACGCCGCTGAAGAACTGGAACGGGATGCTGTTCGCCGGTCCGCGCGACCCCTCTCAGGATCTGGCGCGCCTTTCGCTCGCTTGCGATTTCGATTTTTCCGGCTACGTCTTCGACCGTGTGATGGTCGACGACTACGCCTGCAACTGGAAGACCTTCATCGAAGTGTACCTCGAGGTCTACCACGTCGAACCCTACCATCCGGGATTGAGCGGGTTCACCAACTGCGGCGACTTCAACGTCGACTACGGCGAGGAGTACTCGCTACAGATCGTGCCTGCCAAGGCCGGACTGAAGAACCCCGGTACACCGGTCTATCGCAGGTGGCACGAGGCCTGCCTCAGGGATCTCGACGGCAGCGCGCCGAAGCATGGCGCCCTGTGGGGAACGTATTTTCCCGGCCTGATGCTCGAGTGGTACCCGCACGTGCTCGTGGTTTCGCAGGTGATTCCGCGCGGCCCGCAACTCACCACCAACGTCGTCGAGTTCTATTACCCGGAGGAGATTGCGCTGTTCGAGCGCGAGTTCGTCGAGGCCGAGCAGGCCGCTTACATCGAGACCGCGCTCGAAGACGGCGAACTGTGCACGCGCATCGACCGAGGTCGCAAGGCGCTGTGGCTGCAGGGCATGGACGACGCCGGCCCTTACCAGTCGCCGATGGAGGACGCGATGCTGCACTTTCACGAGTGGGTGCGGTCGCGGCTGGGACGGCCGGCGCGGCGTTGAGTTCCTACGGCGCCGTTATTGCGCGCTGCATGAGCCGGCAAAGCTAAACCCGTTCCACGGCCATCTTGAGGCCGGCTGCTTTCAAAATAGCGTGCAGCGGCGAAAAGCGCGGGTTTCCGCCTGAGGACAGGGCGCGATAGAGACTCTCGCGTGGCACTCCCGCGGCCCCGGCAACTTTGGCCATGCCTTGTGCCTCGGCGACGGTCCTGAGCGCCGCCAGGTACACGCGCGGATCGCCGTCCTCAGCGGCGGCATTGAGGTACTCCGCGGCAAGTTCCGGATCCGCTCGCAACTCGTCAATCAGCCGCTCGCGATGCGATACCGTCAGCGCTTTGCGCGCGGGCCGCGCCTTTTCCGATTTCCGTACTCTTGCCATAGCTCCACCGCCCTCTTGATGTCCACTCCCTGCTTACGCTTGTCGCCTCCGCAAACCAGGACGATTACCGTCCGGTCGTCGCGACCAAAGTAGACCCGGTATCCGGGTCCCCAGTCGATTCGCAGCTCGCTGACGCCGTCCAGCAGGAACTTCGCGTCGCCAAGCTCGAAGTCTGGCTGATCGTTGATGTCGCCGTTGGCGAAAACTTGGACCAAGCACATCGAAACACCCGTAGCTCCCAGATCGAGGCGCGCGTCGCTCCCCGACCGAGGCGAATCTGGTCATAGAGTTTTGGGCTCTAGCTTGATTAGGGCGGGCGTACGATCCTCAGTCTTGCGCGTTTTCTAAATATCTATCAAGTAAGAACGCTCCAAACTGCAATTTGGCAGTGCGATCGAGGCTATCCACAGCTCCTACGGCGGTTTCAATCCGGTCTTCCTCCTCGTGCGGATATGCTGCCAGATGCCATTTGCAAAACGCGTACATTTCAGTTGTGGGCTCGAAGCCTAGGTCCCTATAGCGAGCGCACGCTTCAAGCAACAAATGATCAGTTTCCAATGTCGCTAGGTTCAACGTCTCAGCTGCGTCTCGATCCGCATGTTTGAGGAAGTTGGCAGGTTGGCGTCTTACGCGCTGAAACAAGGTTTTAAACTTCCGCAGATCCAACCCTATAGTTTTGTGCGGAAGATATTCGTGTAACTGTTTCAGAGCGTGCGAATAGGCATCATCCAAGGCAGTTTGTTTTTCGCTCTTATGGGCCAGATCGATAAGGATGGTATGGGCAGCAGCAACGACTGTGTGGACCGCCAGTGGATCTTCCTCGGCGAACAGAATACGAATCGCCGCATCGATTTGTCGTTGGGCTGCCGCTTGCTTCGTGATGTGGACATCGGCCATGTTCGGAATAGAACGATGATCGTGCAACGTTTGCGTCGCGCTACCACTTAATGCTGGCTGAACCCCCTGTCTTGCGCCCTAAGATGTCGCAGTGACCGGTTGACTTGGCGCATCTAGGGCATCGCGCTTGCCGCCGTGAATACGACTACCGCTGACTATGAGTACTTTGCCGCAGTGAGCACAGCGAAACGCGGCGTTGTTCCCTGCCCAGTCCTCGTCTATTCCGAGATTGGTTGGGTCAAGTTGCTTGATTGTCATTCCGCAGTCTCCCTCCAGTAGGTTTTGGCAAACCCTAACGAGCTGGCGGCTCGCCCAAAATCAAAGCATTGAAATACTTCTCTGCCGTTACTGGGGCGAGTTTGCGCAAGGTCTGATAAATCGCTCGTACTTCGTCGCGACGGTCCAGCAAATAATAGGTAAACCCCAAGCCATTCCAGGCCTCGGCATACTCCGGGCGGATGCGCACGGCCTCACGATAGGCTTGAATTGCTTTGTCGTATTGTTTGAGGTCGGTGTAAGCAAAGCCCAAGGCATTCCATATGACCGCATCCCCCGGATCGATGCGCAGCGCCTCCCGGTAGGCTTGAAGCGCGTTGTCGTATTGTTTGTGGGTGCTGTAGGCGGATCCAAGAAAATACCACCTGTCGGAATCGTCCGGTCGAATACGTACGGCCTCTCGATACGCTTGAATCGCCTTGTCGTATTGTTTGAGGTCGGTGTAAGCAAAGCCCAAGGCATTCCATATGACCGCATCCCCCGGATCGATGCGCAGCGCCTCCCGGTAGGCTTGAAGCGCGTTGTCGTATTGCCTGAGGTCTCTGTAGGTATCGCCCAAGCTGAGCCATGCAGCGGCATACTCCGGCTCAATGCGTAGCGCCTCCCGGTGAGCTTCAATCGCTTTGTCGAATTGTTTGTGGCCGGCGTAGGCTTTGCCCAGGTTGTCCCAGACTCCGGCCTCACTCGGCTCGATACGAAGCGCCTCCCTGCAGGCTTGAATCGCCTTGTCGTACTGTTCGAGGCCACTGTAAGCTATGCCCAGATAACTCCACGCAGCTACGCTTCCCGGATCGCTTCGGACCCACAGACGCGAAAGTTTCAAGAGCCCCTGCAAGTCTCTTTTCTTTATTAGTGCATCCACCCGTCTGAGCCAGTTCAGACCGCTCTTCCTCTCTATCGTTGAGGCAACCTGCGATCGCTTCGGCAGTTCGCCTATCCAGTCCACTGGCAGAGCGAAATTCAGGTTCTGTCCTTCGATTAGCTGGAACGTGGTGATGCCGACCAGCCGCCCCTGGTCGTCGAACAACCCGCCACCACTGGAGCCAGGCGAAATCGCGGCAGAGGTTTGGATGTATTGCGAGCCTTGATACGAACGCAGGCTGGAGATCAGTCCTTCGCTCAAGGTCAACTCAAGTCCTTGCGGTGCGCCTATGGCATAGACGCGCTGGCCGACCCTGAGCCTCTTGGCCGTGCCAAAGACGACGGGGGTCGCTTGCAAATCCGGTGCGCTCAACTGGCATAGGTCGCGGTCGAGATCGGCATACTGCAGCGATGCCTTGAACGTTTTGCCGAACTGCCGCACTCGCAGGCTCTTGCCGTTTTGCGCCACATGACAATTCGTAACCACTTGACCAGCGCCTATCACGGCGCCGCTACCCTGCCCAATTGATTTTCCCTGGGTGTCGAAAATATCTACCACCACTACGGAAGGAGATGCTTGCATGAAAAGCTCTTCGGGGCTGATCGCAACAGCAAGCGGCGAAAGCAGCACGAGCGTGATTGCAGCAGCCAACCGAGGACACAGTTGCTGGAATATCATGAATTTTCAGCGTGGTTCAAAAAGTGAAAGATTCAATCTTCGCCATTATGCCCCCGCGACGGTAACTGAGCGCGGTCGGCGACTTTGATGGTGTCGCCAACGGTCATAACTGCGCTTCGGCGATTTACATTTCCACTAGCGATTGGCTAGAAAGTGCAGTCTGCTCTGCGGTGGGCGAAGGCACGCCGGGGCTCGCGGGATTAACCTTCACGCTCCGCGTCGCGGGGGAAACCACGAGATCCGTTTCTTCCATCGGCACCGCGCCGAGTAGGATTTCGTCGCCCAGCACGAGTGCACTGGTGAAGCGGGCGCGGTCGCCGAAATGCACTTCGATCGGGCCGACATAGGCGCAAATATGCCTTACGCCGTCCGCCGTGGTGACGTCGCGTTCTTCGAACTGTTCGAGCTTCAGTTGAATTGCAAGATGCTCCAGGATGCAGAGTTCGAGCCTACCTGTGTCCACCAGCACATTCGTGGTCATTGGCGAGAGGCTGCGGTAGCACGGATTGCGCAAGGTGATGGTCGCGAGAATCGGGTTCATCCGGTTTATAGGCGTGATTTTTACGCCGCATTCGATGAAGCGCTCGATGACTTGCTACTCGACCGGGTGCCGAATTCGGCCCGACTCGCACAGTTCCCCCGCATGGCTCCTCGCGCATTGCCGATGCGTGAGCCGAGAACCCATCAGCATGGGGTCGGCTACGAGATCGCAGAGCAATAAGCGGCGTTTGGCGTACCATTTGTCCATGCAAGAAATCGGACAATGAAAGGGACAGGAAATAACGCGCCGTGTTTTCGACACTCGTCTCGACGGAAATCCTTGCCGCTTACCTGACCAATCCGGGCTGGCGGGTTTTCGACTGCCGCCACGACCTCGCGAATCTGGCACTCGGCGCTCAGCAGTATGCGAAGGCACACATCCCCGGCGCCTGCTTCGCGCACCTCGACCGTGACCTCTCCGCGCCGAAGACCGGAACAAACGGCCGGCATCCCCTGCCCGATCCGGCAGTCTTCCTCGCGTGGCTTGGAAGACAAGGGCTGAATCCGGGCGACCAGGTGGTCGCCTACGATGCCGGCAACGGCACGATGGCGGCGCGCCTTTGGTGGATGTTACGTTGGGTTGGACACGAGAGCGCCGCGGTGCTCGACGGCGGATTCGAAGAGTGGCTCGTCGAAGGCCGGCCGACCACGGCTGAAGTCGCCGCCTTCGCTCCGAGTGAATACAACAGCACCGTGCGCTCGGCAGCGCAGGTCGATGCGGCATGGGTGAAATCACGCCTCGAGTCCACCGGCATGTTGCTATTGGATTCGCGCGCTCCGGCGCGCTTTCGCGGCGAGGCGGAGCCGATCGACCCGGTCGCGGGCCGTATCCCCGGTGCAAGGAACCGCTTCTGTGCCGAGAATCTTGCAGCCGACAACCGCTTCAAGCGCGCCGAAGACCTGCGCAAGGAATTCGGCGCACTGCTCGGTGACCGCGCACCGCAGGAGATCGTGCACTACTGCGGCTCCGGCGTCGCCGCCTGCCACAACGCGCTGGCAATGGAAATCGCCGGGTTTCCGGGTTCGCGCGTGTACCCCGGCTCCTGGAGCGAATGGATTGCCGATCCGCGCAGGCCGCGGGAGAAAGGGCCGGGATAAGGGCGTGCTGGCGGATTCGCGCGAAAAGTTCCGCGGTAGCCAGGCCGATGCCGGCAGTGCCGCCGGTCACCGCTGCGGCCTTGTTCTTCATCATCGCGCCGCGGCACGGCACGCTGCTCAAGAACGGGCAGGACGTGCATCTATTCGAGCGGCTGGAGTGTGTTCATGTCGCGCCGGAACCGCTAGAATGATTCCGGAAAAGCGGAGAATGGCGATGCTCACAATCCACAAGAAAGTCCTGCTCGATGAGGCGATGAATCCCATCGCGGTTCAGATTGATTATGCCGACTGGGTTGAGATCGCCAGGCGCCTGGGGATCGAGCCGAAGATAGGTGAAAGCACCACCCTTCAACGGTTTGAAGGCACCATCTCCCTGACGGAAGACCCTAGGGCGTTTCAGACACGCATGCGCGAAGAATGGCGATAAGGTATTGCCTTGATACGAATACCGCGATCTATTTTCTTTCCGGACGCCTTTCCGAGCCACTTCCCGAAGGCGAGTGGCTTATTTCCGTAATTACCGAGCTTGAGCTGCGCTCTTATACCTTTGCAACCCCTGACGACGAGCGCAAGGTGGCCGAATTTATCGAGCGAATTCCAGTTGTCGCTCTGACACCGGAAATCAAGAGGCTTGCGATCACGATGCGCCGGGATAAGCGATTGAAGCTGCCTGACGCCATCATCGCGGCCACTTCCCAAATAACGCAAGCCACTCTTGTCACAAACGATGACCGCCTGGATCAGGCATTGGGCGTAAGCTGTGTGGTTCCTTCCTTGAAGACATAGCTACGATAGTAATGGCCCCCTTCGACGGGCTTGAAGCCGGCTCCAGGAGCGAATGGATCGCGGATCCGCGCCGGCCGCAGGAGAAAGGTTGACCGGAGCAGGAGCAAGCTTCGCGGCCGACGCGCTGGTGGTCATTCACTTCGGCATCGTCGCGTTCATCGTCGGCGGCCTCGTCCTCACCTGGATCGGCGCGGCGCTTGGCTGGCGCTGGGTGAGGAACCGCGCGTTTCGCTATCTTCATCTCGCGGCGATCGGCTTCGTCGCCCTCGAAGCGCTCGCCGGCTACGCCTGCCCGCTCACGCTGTGGGAAGACCTGCTGCGCGGCGGCACGCGTCCCGAGTCCTTTGTCGGGCGCTGGGTCCACCGGGTGCTCTACTACCAGGCGCCGGACTGGGTGTTCACCACGCTGTATCTCGCGTGGGCGGCGGCGGCGCTTGCGACCCTGTGGTGCCTGCCGCCCCGCCGCAATACCGCTTCGTAGCTCTTGTCGGCACTCGCGCGGGCTTCGGCACGAGAATTGCGAAAATGGGTCTTTGCGTTTACTGTGAACCAGTTCGGCGGCGCGGTTTTCTGGCTTCACGCCGCGGGGCCGTGCAAGAGTGGAGCGATGTGATGGGATTGCCCGCATCAGTACATCTGAACGTCGACGAGTACCTCGGCTGGGAGGCTCAACAGCGCGACAAGCATGAGTATGTGTCCGGAGAGGTGTATGCAATGGTCGGCGTCACTCGCTGCAACGTGGCAGTCGCGATCAACGTCGTCAATATCCTTTCGGGTCATCTGCGCGATTCACTGTGTCGGGTGTATGCGTTCGACATGAAGTTGCGGATCGAGGCCGCGAACGCTTTCTACTACCCCGATGTGTTCGTGACCTGCAATGCGAACGACCACCAGGCCGGCGATTTCATGTCATCGACGGTTCTCGTTGTCGAGGTCCTGTCCCCATCTACGGCAGGCGACGACCGGGGCGAAAAGTTCGCCGCCTATCGCAAGCTGCCGGGCCCGCGGGAGTACGTCTTGATCGATCCGGATCGAAAGCGCATCGAGTGCTTCCGGCGCAGCGAGGACGATCTCTGGGTCTTGCACGAACCCGGCCCGGACCAGTCGTTGACGCTCCATAGCGTCGATCTCCGGATTGCGGGCGAAGACGTGTTTCGACGGGTCGACTGACCAGTTGGCTACCTCGCCGGTAACGCTGCGCAAACACCGCCCGGGCGATATCGGCTGGATAGTGCACCGCCATGGCGTGCTCTATGCGCGGGAGTACGGTTGGGACGAGCGGTTCGAGGGACTGGTCGCGGGCATCGCCGCCCATTTCATCGAGCATTTCGACGCCAAGCGCGAGCGCTGCTGGATCGCCGAGCGTGATGGAAAGATTCTGGGCTCCGTGCTTCTGGTCAAGCAATCGGCAACCGTGGCCAAGCTGCGGCTGCTGCTGGTCGAGCCGGGGGCGCGCGGCACGGGCCTCGGCGCGCGGCTGGTGGATGAATGCGAGCGCTTCGCGCGCCAGGCGGGATACCGCAAGATCACGCTCTGGACCAACGACATTCTCACGGCCGCGAGGCACATTTACGAACGCGCGGGATATCGCCTTGTTCACAAGAAGAAGCACCGCAGCTTCGGTTATGATCTGGTCGGTGAGACTTGGGAGCTGAAGCTCCAGGTCCGCCATGGCCGCTGACAATCAGGAGCTCTCGCCGAAAGCCCGCTTGCTCATCGCTCTCGCTTGCGTCGCGGCGGGAGTCATTCCCGTGCTGGCCGCGTTCGACGCAAGTGGCCGCGCAACGAAGCTTTCATCGCACGAATGAAACTGTAGCGCGGCAGGCCGCCATGAAACGGCGGCGAGCATGCGGAAGAAAGTTGACCGGGTCGCCGAAACCCGGGGGCCGTTCGTATCGCCGTTTTCGGCCAGCCAGGCAGACCTTATCCGGTCATACTTCTGGACTACATAACTCGATTAATATATGTAAAATAGAGTTATGTACGCCAGACTGCTACAAGCGCCGGCGGCGCAGAGTTTCTTCCTCTTCGGTCCGCGCGCCACCGGCAAGACGGCGTGGCTGCGCGAGTGCTACCCTGGAGCGCCCTGCTTCGATTTGCTCGACTCCGCGACGTATACGGAGTTGCTCGCGTCGCCGCGGCGTCTCGAGGACCGGATTCCCGCGACGCATCGGGGCTGGGTGCTGATCGACGAGATCCAGCGCGTGCCGGAGCTGCTGAACGAGGTCCATCGACTGATCGAAGGGCGCCGCCTGAAGTTCGTGTTGACGGGCTCCAGCGCCAGCAAGCTGCGTGCGCGCGGCGTAAACCTGCTTGCCGGCCGGGCACTCACGCGCCACATGCACCCGCTCACTGCCGCCGAGTTGCGCGGCGACTTCGATCTGGGGCGTGCGCTGCGCTTCGGCACGCTGCCGTACGCCTGCACCACTGACCACCCGCAGGATTATCTCGCGAGTTACGTCTCCACCTATCTTCGCGAGGAGGTGCAGCAAGAGGGCTTGACGCGGAATCTCGCCGCCTTCGGCAGATTTCTCGAAGCGGCGAGTTTCTCGCAAGGATCCGTCCTGAACATGTCGGCCGTGGCGCGCGAATGCGGCGTGCACGGCAAGGTTGCAGAGGCCTATTTCGGCATCCTCGAGGATCTGTTGATCGCGGTGCGCATCCCGGTGTTCGCGCGGCGGGCGAAGCGCCGCCTCGTGGCGCACCCGAAGTTCTATTTCTTCGACGCCGGCGTGTTCCGCGCCATCCGGCCGAAGGGTCCGCTCGATGCGCCGGAGGAGGCGGGCGGAGTCGCGCTCGAAACGCTGGTGCTGCAGCACCTGCGCGCGACAAACGACTACGGGTCGCTCGGCTACGGCCTGCATTACTGGCGCACCGCGGACGGCAATGAGGTGGACTTCGTACTCTACGGCGAGCGCGGCATGCGCGCATTCGAGATCAAGTCGAGCGCGCGTCTGCGCGAAGATGATTTTCGCGGACTGCACCGCCTGCGCGAGGACTACCCCGCGGTGCGCAGCTATCTGCTGTATCCCGGGACGCGCCGCTGGCACGAGCGCGGGGTCGAAGTGCTGCCGCTGAAGGACGCGCTGCCCGGGCTGGCTAAGCTGTTGTGAATCGAATGCCGTAATGTTGCGCCGACACCACCCGGGCAGCAAGGGCTGGATCGTGCATCGCTACGGCGTGCTCGATGCGCGCGAGCAAGGCTGGGACGAGCGGCGAAAATCCGTTCGAATGGCTGACTGCGCACTCCGGTCCTAAGTTGCCTGCCGCAAGCAGGAACGCACCCGCCGTCAGCCTTGCGGAAATACCGGACCGAAGCGAGGTCAACTCCACGGCGACCACGCCGACGGCCGCGCCGGCTGCACAAAGCACCACCGCTTCGCCCAGAAACTGGATCATCACGTCGCGCCGCGCGGCGCCTGTCGTTGCGCTACCAACGCATATCAGCGGCACGAGAACTGCGATGCCGGTCCGGCGTTGGTAGACGCTGAAATCAGGGGCATGCGCCATGATCAGCCGAGTCCAGCACTCAGCCCTGTTGCCCGAGCCACTCGAACATCCGCACGAACACCTGCTCGCGGATTCCGGCGCGCGACAGCACCAGGTCGTGAAACGCGCCGGGAAATTGCGCCAGCGTCACGCGGCGTCCGAGCCGCGGGCTGAAACGCGCGATGTGGTGCCAATCCAGCACGATGTCGGATTCATCCGAGTACATGGAGAGCACCGGGCAGCGGATGTCGAGCGTCGACTGAACCTGCCTGTGCCCGGTGCGCACCGCGTGCAGCCAGCCGAAGTACGCCCCGAAACCCTCGACCGGCTTGAGGCGGAGGTCGAACTGCCATTCGCCTGCGTGGTCCCTGTGCAGGCTCTTGACGTAGGCGGGCAGCACCGCATTCGGATTGTGAAGGTAGGGAAACCAGCGCCCGAGCGTGCACGCGATCGCCAACTCACGCCGGCGTGACGCCGGCGCACGAAAGTCGAGGAACGGACTGTTCAGCACCAGCGCGGAAATCCGGTCCCGGCGCTCCCCGTAATCCGCATACAGCGAGCAGCTGAGCCCGCCGGTCGAATGGCCCATCAGCGCGAGACGCCCCAGGCCTTCCTCCTTCAGGACCAGATCGATCGCGCGCGTGAGATCGGCGAAATACTCCTCGAGGTCTTTGCAGCAGTTGGGCCGCTGGTGCGCCGACATGGAACGGCCGCACTTGCGCAGGTCGAGCGCGTAGAAGCGCCAGCCCTCGGCAACGAAGCGCTCGGCCATGTGCGCCTGGAAGAAATAGTCGATGAATCCGTGCACGTAGAGCATGACCCTGGGTGCCCGGGGCATGCCGCTCTTTCTGACCAGCGTCGCCCACGCCGCGCCTTCGTAATCGTCCGGAAACGCGATTTCCGTCGTTTCGAAACCTTCGAGCAACTTGTCGGGTGTCCAAGCACTCATGCGCCAAGCCTCCCCAATGCCCAATGGACATGTTCCCGCACCAGCGCGGAAATGTCATCCGACCGGGCGCGAAGCGCCTCGATGACCTCGGGGGAAGCGGGCGCGTTGCCCAACCCCACTGCAAGGTTGCGCAGCCAACGCTCGTACCCGATACGGCGTATCGCGGAGCCAGCCATGCGCGCGTCGAACTCCTCCGCACTCCACGCAAACAGTTCGACCAGCGTCGCCTGGTCGAGACCGTTCCTCACCGCGAAATCCGACTCCTTCGTCACCTGCGCAAAGGAATTCCACGGACAGACGAGCTGGCAATCGTCACAGCCGTAGACGCGGTTGCCGATGAGCGGCCGCAGCTCCACGGGAATCGCGCCCTTCAATTCGATCGTGAGATAGGAGATGCAGCGGCGCGCATCGAGCTGGTACGGCGCGCGGATGGCCTGTGTCGGGCAGACCTCGATGCATTTCGCGCAGCTGCCGCAGTGATCCGGCGCCGGCGGGTCCGGGGGCAGCCGCAGATCGGTGTAGAGTTCCCCGAGGAAAAACCACGATCCCGCGCTTCGATCCAGAAGCAGCGTGTGCTTGCCCCTCCAGCCGAGCCCCGCTTTTGCCGCGAGCTCTACCTCAAGCACCGGCGCGGAGTCGCAGAAGGCGCGACAGCGGAACCCGCCAACGGCTTGCCCGATGCGCCCGGCCAGCCGCTGCAGACGGATGCGCATCAGCCGGTGATAGTCGCGGCCGCGAGCGTAGCGCGCTACGCAGGCGCGGTGTCCGTCGGCAAGATCGGGCCATTCATCTTCGAGCGCGGACGCGTAGTTCATGCGGCAGCAGATCGCGCTCAGCGTGCCCGGGACGAGTTCCGCCGGACGTGCGCGGCGCGCTCCGTGGCGCGCCATATAATCCATCTCGCCATGCCAGCCGCGTGCCAGCCATTCGAGCAGTCGCGGTTCAGCCGTCGACAGTTCGCAGTCGGCGATCCCCACGGCCTGAAAGCCCAGCTCAGACCCCCAGCGCTTGATTTCCCCCGCGAGTTTCGCGTAGTCCATGGCGTCGCATCTTAACGTCCGGCTCGAAGACGAAGCGGCGAGCCTCGCGCTCGGGGCGGCGCTCGCCGCGCAGGCCCGATCGGGTCGCGTGCTGCACCTCGCAGGAGACCTCGGCTCAGGCAAGACGACCCTGGTGCGCGGCCTGTTGCGTGCCATGGGCTACAACGGCAAGGTGAAAAGTCCGACCTACGGGTTGGTTGAACTTTACGCCGTTTCTGGGTTATCCTTGTATCACTTTGATTTTTATCGGTTCAGCGACCCGACCGAATGGCTAAGCTCAGGCTTCCGGGAAGCCTTCAATCCGGAATCCTTGTGCATCGTCGAATGGCCCGAAAGGGCTGCGGGTTCGCTTTTGCCGCCAGACATGTCGATCCGGCTGGAATATTCCGGCGCGGGACGCAGCGCCTTGCTCCATGCGCACTCCCCCGCTGGCGAGGTTTGGCTCGAGTCGGTCTCGCAGCGCTTTTGTTCGCGCTGACAGGCGCGGCGCTCGCGCAGGTCGTCGCCGCGCGGGTGTGGCCCGCAAGGGACTACACGCGCATCACTCTCGAATCCAGCCAGGAGTTGCGTTATTCGCTCCAATCGGTGAAGAACCCCGAGCGCCTGGTGCTCGATCTCGAGGGCATCGAACTATCGGGCGCGCTGGCGGAACTCAATGGGAAGGTGACCAGCGATGATCCGTACATCGAGAAGTTGCGCGTTGCGCGCAACCGCCCCGGAGTGCTGCGTGTGGTGCTCGATCTCAAGACGGAGGTGCGCGCGCAGGCCTTCGCCCTCAAGCCGATCGCCGATTACGGCCACCGGCTGGTGCTCGACATCTATCCTCTGATCGCCCCCGATCCGTTGCTTGCACTGCTGGAGGGCGGCGCCGCGATGAAGACGCCGGCGGCGCCGGAACCGGCCACCGTCCAAACCGCGCCTGTTCCCACGATGAAACCGAAGGTCGCGCGCATGGCCACGGTGGTCATCGACGCCGGGCACGGTGGCGAGGACCCGGGAGCGAGGGGCAGGCGCGGCAGCTACGAAAAGGACATCACGCTGATAATCGCGAAGCGTCTCAAGGCGATGATCGACGCGGAGCCCGAGATGCGCGCGGTTCTGACGCGCGACGGCGACTACTACCTGCCGCTGCAGACGCGCGTGGACAAGGCGCGCCGGGTCAAGGCGGATCTTTTCGTTTCGGTGCATGCCGACGCTTTCGTGCGGCCGCACGCGCGCGGCTCTTCGGTGTTCGCGCTTTCGGAGCGCCGCGCCACGTCGGAGGCAGCGCGCTGGCTGGCGAAAAAAGAGAACGAGGCAGACCTCGTAGGCGGGGTGAACCTCGATCTGAAGGACCGGTATCTCGCGCAGACCCTGCTCGATCTGTCGCAGACCGCGACCATCAACGACAGCCTCATGCTCGGCCACCACGTGCTCTCCGAACTCGGCGCGATCAACACGCTGCACAAGCCGCGCGTCGAGCAGGCGAGCTTCGCGGTGTTGAAGTCGCCGGATGTGCCTTCGATCCTGGTGGAAACCGCTTTCATCAGTAATCCCGACGAGGAGCGCCGCCTGAACGACGACGGCTACCAGGACAAGCTCGCGCGCGCAGTCACGAACGGCATCAAGCGCTACTTCGCGAAGAATCCGCCGAGGCCGCAATCACCGCTGGCGTCGAACCCGTAGCCACTCCAGCGCGAACGGCATCACCGAGACCGCGACGATCGCCATGATCACCAGTGTGAGGTTGTTCTTTACCGCCGGCAGATTACCGAACAGGTAACCGGCGCCGACCAGGGACACCGACCACAACGCCGCCCCGCCCAGGCTGAACGCGAGGAAGCGCTGGTAGAACATCCGCCCGATGCCGGCGACAAAGGGTGCGAAGGTGCGCACGATCGGAACGAAGCGGGCGATCACCACGGTTTTTCCGCCGTGTCGGTGGTAGAAGACGTGCGTACGCTCGAGGTGCTTCGGGTTGAACCAGCGCGACCCCTCGACATGGAACACCCGCCGCCCGACAAAGCGGCCGATCCAGTAGTTGACGTTGTCGCCGCTCAGCGCCGCAACCACGATCAGCACCATTACAAAGGCCACGTCCAGTCCGCCGGTCGCGGCAAGCGCGCCAACCACGAACAGCAGCGAATCACCGGGCAGGAACGGCCACACCACCAGCCCGGTCTCGCAGAAAATGATGAGGAACAGGATGGCGTAGAACCACACGCCGTACTGCGCCAGCCACGCGCCGAGGTGTCGGTCCAGATGCACCAGGATGTCCCAGCCGAGCGCGAGCAGTTCCACGCAGCCGATTGTACCGGCTGCCCCGCTTATAATCCTCCCGATGCCGGCGATCCTGGTCCTGCCCGAACTGTTGATCAGCCAGATCGCTGCCGGCGAAGTGGTCGAACGTCCTGCCTCGGTGGTGAAGGAACTGCTCGAGAACAGCATCGACGCAGGCGCGCGCGATATCCAGGTTTCGCTCTCCGAAGGCGGCGCGAAGCGCATCCAGGTGCATGACGACGGCGGCGGCATCGCGCGCGAGGAACTGCTGCTCGCGCTCGCGCGCCACGCAACCAGCAAGATCGCCTCGCTCCAGGACCTCGAAGCGGTGGGCACGATGGGATTTCGCGGCGAAGCCCTCGCCTCGATCGCCGCCGTCGCGCGCGTTTCCCTCTCCACCCGCACACACGATGCGCAACATGCGTGGATGGTGCGCGCCGAGGGCGAGCGCACAAGTCCGCCGGAGCCCGCGGTGCGCGCCCCGGGAACCACTGTGACCGTGGAAGACCTGTACTTCAACACGCCGGCGCGGCGGAAGTTCCTGCGCACCGATGCGACCGAGTTCGGACACTGCGAGCAGGTGTTCCGGCGCATCGCGCTCGCCCATCCGGCACGCGCTTTCCTGCTCAAGCACAACGGCCGCGTCAGCGCGCAGCTGAATGCGCAGGCGTTCGAAGAGCGCGTCGCCGCTGTGCTCGGCAGCGAATTCGGCTCGAACGGCCTGCGCGTGGAGGCCGAGGCCGGCCCGCTGCGGCTCTCCGGCCTCGCCTGCAGCCCGCAGGCCGCTCGCTCACGCGCCGACGGCCAGTACTTCTACGTCAATGGCCGCTACGTACGTGACCGGCTGCTCGCGCATGCGGCGCGCGAGGCCTACGCCGATCAACTGCATGGCGATCGCCAGCCGGCGTACGCGCTGACCCTCGAGATCGATCCGCGGCTGGTGGACGTCAACGTGCATCCGGCCAAGACCGAAGTGCGGTTTCGCGATGCGCGCTCGGTGCACCAGTTCGTTTTCCACGCGCTGAAACGCGCGCTTTCGGCGAGCGCGGCGGACGCCCCGGTTGCCTACGCGGCGTTCGCGCCGGCGCCGCAGGGATCCATGTCGCAGCGCAGCCTTTCGATCGCGCAGCCGGCTGCCACGTATCAGTCGTTCATGGCGGCCGCGCTCGAGCGCGCGCCACTGCCGGCGCAAGCGCCGAACGAGGCGCCGCCTCTCGGCTACGCGCTGGCGCAACTGCACGGCATATACATTCTGGCGCAGAACGCCGCGGGCCTGGTGCTGGTGGACATGCATGCCGCGCACGAACGCATCGTCTACGAAAGACTCAGGAATTCGCTCGACGCGGGCGCGGTGCCGCGCCAGCCGTTGCTGGTGCCGGTCGTGTTTCAAGCGGAAGCGCTCGACGTAGCGACCGCGGAAGATCAACGCGGCGCCCTCGAAACGATCGGCTTCGAGATCACCGCCTCGGGACCCAATGCGCTCGCGGTGCGCGCCCTGCCCAGTGCATTGGCGGGTGGCGATGTCGCTGCGCTCGCGCGCCGGGTGCTCGCGGACCTGCGCGAATTCGGCGTATCG
>JACPYS010000013.1 GCA_016195915.1 Betaproteobacteria bacterium
CTTGACTGCCGCCAACCGAAATTCCTGCGTGTATTTCCGATCCGGTCCAGATTTCTTCATACGTCCTCCACAAGGTCAGAATAGCAAACCTCGTGGTGTCCGTTTTTCGGGGGCCAGATCACCTTCTGGGCTTTTCTCAAGGTCTTTTGAACTCGGAGCGCCCTCAAAGGTAATGCCAACAAAGGCAAATCGATCTTCGGTCGCATGCGCAGTGAGGACTGGTCCACCGCTGAGTCCGCTAAATCCAAAACCGTGGGCTACGTCGAGGGTCGAAGACAGCGTGTAGGTAGGCTTATCTGGAGAAGGTACGGAGGATTCGAGCTTTGCCGTAACTCTGGGGAACGGTGCGGCAACCTTGTCGCCGATTTGGTACTTGTGACCATCAGGAAAGCCGAACGCCAACCAGACCGGCTGCGCAGCCTGCCATTCGGGCTCTTGCCATGCGTCCAAATCGATTGCGCAGGCGCCCCGCCACTTGCTAAGAGCGGGCCAAATGTTGGTTACGTCGGCTATCGCTATGTCGGGTCGACTTGCATTCTTTCGATCCAGTTCGTCCCATGTGTCAGGCTTACCGATGTCTTCGGGACGCGGGAACTCCCGGCAGCTGATGATTGACCATTTGTATTCGCCTTCCGGCCCGAATGAACCAAACTGGTGAATCGTCCGCCCGGAATGGACAGATGGAACAATCCTCAGACCCTTCTTGACGGCCTCAGAAAAGAAAGCGGATAGCACGTGATGGCACGTCACCGCATACACGCGCGACTCGAACTTGACGAAAGTTATTGTGGCGTTAATTGACGCGTCAGTATGTCCAGTAAGCAGGAATCGATCCGTCGCAAACAAGGGAGCGCAATAGCGCTTCACAAGCGCGTCCAGGATGTTATCGGTCGCTTCGATGTAGACCATGATTAGGCATAAAAAAAAGTCTCCGTTTGGCATGATTTCCATGCCTACGTCCGTTGAGAAATCCATACCAGACGTCAGTGTACCGTGGCGTCAACGGCCGCAGTGGCCGAGGAGCGGACCTTCATAACGATTTGGCTGACACTCAACAGCGGGTCGGAAGTCGAAATTCAAATTGAGACACTACCCGGATCCCCGGTGACCGCACCCGAAACCCGGCTGTGTCAGCAATTCGCTGCTCAACGAGGGCAAAACGCTCGCCGAGCACTCAGTCGCAACGCGCCTCAGCGCATAAGCCGCGCCTCCATCCGGCTCACTGCAGCGAGCGCCTCCGCCGCGTTCGCGATCTCGTCGTAGACGGGAATCTTCGCACCAAGCGCCCGCGCGCGATAGCCACGCTTCGCATCATCGAGTTCCGGCGAGCCGTCCGAGCGCAGCACCAGGACAAAATGCGCCTCGCCCCGCCGCGCCGCCTGCACGGACTCAGCGACCGAGATCAGGTTCGCGACCGGGTCGACGCTGCCGCGCCCGACGAACGCCGCGAGGTTGAGATGCATCACGACCGCGTCCGGACGCGCACCGTCGCAAGCGATGTCGAGAATGGTGCGCGCGACGAATCCGTCCTGCTCCTGCAGCGTCCGCACCGGCGTATCGATCGGGTTCGCAACGGAGGTTCCGGGCGGCAGCTTGAGCGCCTCGAGCCGCCCTTGCGTCGCCGCGTCGAACGGCAGGATGTCCAGACCCAGCTCGGCGAAGGTGTCCGCCGCGAGCACGCTGGCGCCGCCGCCGTTGCCGAACAGCACGACGTTGCGGGTCGGCCGACCGGGGCGCAGGGCGAGCTGCTGCAACGCGAGCAGCGCCTCCAGGAACGCGTCCACCGTGTGTGTCTCCACGCACGGCACCTGGCGCTCAAGCGCATTCCACGCGCGCGCGTCGCCGGCAAGGGCGCCGGTGTGAGACGCAGCGGCGAGGCGTCCCTGGCGCGATCGGCCGCCGCGCAGGATCACCACCGGCTTCGGGGACGCCGCGCCGCGCATCAGCTCGAAAAAGCGGCGCCCGTCCTTCACGTCCTCCAGGTAGAGCCCGACGACGCGCGTATGCGGATCCGCGAGAAAGTACTCGAGCAGGTCCGCGGGCCCCACGTCGGCGCTGTTACCGATCGAGACGACGCCGCTGAAGCGCAGGCCCCGCCACTGGCCGCGCTTGATGATGTCGGTCGAAAGCCCCCCGCTCTGGGCAATCACGCCCACGCTGCCCGGTTCCTTCGGCGCGTCGGCAGAAAAGGAAACCCCGGCGCGCGGCGAGTACAGGCCCAGGCAGTTCGGCCCGATCACGCGGCAGCCCGCCGCGTGGGCCTTGCGCACGAGGTCGTGCTCGAGCGCTTCCCCGCCCTCGACCTCGCCGAAACCGCTAGCGATCACTTGCGCGAAGCGCACGCGCCCGGCGCCGGCAGCGATCGTGTCGGGAATGCGTTCGGCGCCGATCGCGATGTAGGCGTAGTCGACGGGTTGCGGGGTCGCCGCGAGCGAGGCGCAGGCGGCGAGCCCTTCGATCTCCGCGGCCTTCGGGTGTATGGGGTAGATCGCCCCGGCATAGCCGTAACCTTTAAGCCGCCGGATGAAAGTGTTCGCGATGGTCACGTCGCTGACGGACGCGCCTACGACAGCGATTGTCCGGGGTGCGAGCAACGGCGCGAATCGCTCGAGCACGGGGAGGTCGTCGCGCGGGGCGCGTACCGGCGCTGACAGCGGCAATGCCACCGGACCGAGGATGAAGCGGGCATCGGCGACGAGCGCGCCGCCCGGTGTCACGATCACTGGATTGAGGTCGACCTCCGCGAACTCGTCCGCGTGACGCGCGAGCAGTCCGTTCGTGCCGCCCAGACGCAGGAGCAGATCGATGATCGCCTCGCGCGAGACCGGCTCGCAGCCGCGCGCGCCCTCGAGCAGCGCGCGACCGCGCAGTTCGTCGAGCATCGAACGCGCGTCCTCGCGCGTGACCGGGCAAATGCGGAACGCGACGTCGGCGAGCACCTCGACGAAGATGCCGCCCAGCCCCACCATCAGCATCTGGCCGAAACGCTGATCGCGCAGCGCGCCGATCACCATCTCGACGCCCGGGTCAGCCATCTCCTCGACGAGCCAGCCTTCAACCTGCGCTGCCAGGATCGCGGGCCGCAGTCCCATCTCGGTGATCGCCTGGCTCACTTCGCCCGCATCCCGCAAGCCGAGCCGCACGCCGCCCGCGTCGCTCTTGTGGAGGATCTGCGGCGATACGACCTTCACGGCGAACGGCGGCATCAGTCCCGAGAGCACTGCGGCTGCCTCGCTCGCCGCGCGCAGCACCACGCCTTTCGGTACGGGCACGCCGTAGTGCGCGAGCAGGCGCTTTCCCGCGATCTCGTCGAGCGCGGCTTTGCCACTGGCGCGCGCCGCGCGGACGAACTCGTCCGCGGTCGTCTCTGCGACCCCGCCGCCCGGACCCGTCACTGGCTCGTCGGCCAGGTGCGCATCAGATGCTCGCCGATCCCCCCCGAGCGGCGGCGGCGGTACACGCTCAGCATGCGGATCAGGTGCGCGCGCGTTTCCTGAGGCTTGACCACGTTCTGCACCGAATAGATCGAGGCCATGTCCCACACCTCGCTATCCTTCTGAATCTCCGCCAACGCCGCGTCGAACCCGTCCTCACCCGGCGAGATTCCGTGCACAATGCGCGTGGCGAACACCGGGTCCATGAAGCTGACTTCCGCGCTTGGCCAGGCGATCATCTCGTCGTTGTGCCGCCCGCCGCCCATCGCCACGTAGGCGCGCCCGTAGGCCTTGCGGACCAGCACCGTGATCGACGGGACGGTGACCAGGCAGGTGGCGTTCATGAAATTCATGATGTAGCCGGGCGCGCCGCGACGCTCGGCCTCGGTGCCGATGACGAAGCCCGGCGTGTCGATGAAGCGGATCATGGGTATGTTGAACGAATCGCACAGCACGGTGAAATCGACGATCTTGCGGATCGCGTCGACCGTCAGGGCGCCGCCCGCGAACTGCGGATTGTTGGCAATCACGCCGACCGTCTCGCCGCCAAGGCTCGCGAGCGCGGCCACCGCGCTCTTGCCGAAGCGCGGCTTGAGTTCGAACAGGCTGCCGCGGTCGAACAACAGCGCCAGGATCTTCCTCATGTCGTAAACGCTCGTGCGCTTCTCGGGCAGGATCTCGAGGATCGCCTCCTGGTTTTCGCCCGAACCCGGCGTGACCGGCCGCGCCGGAGGGATTTCGCGGTTGTGGCTCGGCATATAGGACAGGAAGCGCCTGAGCGCCGCCATCGCCTCGTCGTCCGAGTCGACGAAGCAGTCGATCAGGCCGGTGAGTTCGGCGTGCACGCGCCAGCCTCCCAGCTCCTCGAGGTCGACCTTCTCGCCGATCGCCATCGACACCAGGCGCGGGCTCGATACCGACATGATCGAACCTTTCTTCATCACCGCGAAATCCGCCATGCAGCACAGCCACGCGGACGAGCCGAACGATGTGTCGAGGGCGGCGGCGGCCCAGGGCGTCTCGCGCATGCGGCGAAACTGGGCCGGGTCGTTGCCGAGCTGGGTGCCCATTCCATCCGAGCCCATCGCGTCGGGCAGCCTGGCGCCGGTAGACTCGCCGACGTGCACGAAAGGCATGCCGCACTCGATCGAGGTGCGGCGCAGGTGCGCAAGCTTCTTCGAGTTGGTAGCGCTGGTCGAGGCGCCCTTCACGGTGAAGTCGGTCACGCACACCGCGACGTCGCGGCCGTCGATCCTGGCGAAGCCGGTGATCTTGCCGTCGCGCGGGGTCGCAGCGCGGTCGGCCTTGTAGACCCCCGACTGCCCAAGCAGGCCCGACTCCGCGAAGCTTCCCGCGTCGACGAGGTGCTCGAGCCGTTGCCAGGCATTGAGCGCGCCGCGCTTGGCGCGTGCGGCGAGCTTCTCGGGTCCGCCCATCGCGGCTGCTTCCGCGCGGCGCGCGTCGAGAGCCTTGAGCAGGTCATCGTGGGCCATGTGCGACCTCCGGTCAGTGTTGCCAATTGTGAACCATAGGTGTAATAAGGGCAACAGACCGACTACCTAGACCATGGCCACCCGCACCTCCAGTACCGTGCTCAAGTCGCTCGATGTGCTCAACGCGCTCGGTGCAGCGCGCGGCACGCTCAGGGTGAGCGAGATGTCGCGCCGCACCGGCATCCACAAGAGTACGGTGGTGCGCCTGTGCGCGACGCTGATCGCGCGCGGCTACGCCGAGCGCGGTGCGGCGGGCGGCTACCGCCTGGGTGTGCGCGCCGGGGCGCTCGGACACGCCTATCACGCGCAGCATGGAATCGAGGGCGCGGCGCGGGCGCTGCTCGTCGCTCTGCGCGACCAGACCGGCGAGAGCGCCTCGTTCTACGTGCGCGAGGGCGATGAGCGGGTCTGCCTGGTGCGGGAGAACTCGCGCCACGACGTGCGCCATCACCTCGAGGAGGGTACGCGGCTGCCGCTCGGCGCGGGCGTGGTCGGACGCGTACTCGCGGCTTTTTCGCCGGATCCGCCGCCGAACAGCGCCGCGATCCGGCGCGACGGCTACCTGGCCGGCCGCGGGCGCGAGCCCCACACGGCGTCGGTTTCGGCGCCCGTGATCACCGCCGGGGGGCGGCTCGCCGGGGCGCTCGTCGTGTCGGGCCCCGCAGTGCGCTTCACGCCGGCGCGGCAGATGGAGGCATTGAAGCGCGTGCGGCAGGCCTGCGCGCAGCTCTCGGGAATGCTCGCATGAGCGAGGCGTACGCGCCGATCGCGCGGGTCGAGGTGTTCGGCGTCGCGGTGCCCCTCGTCGGCGCCGGCTTCAGGAACGCCTACGTCATCAAGAGGGTGCAGAAAAGCGCGCTGGTTCGCGTGACCGATTGCGACGGCGCGGTTGGGTTGGGCAACATCGACCCGTCGCCCGGCTACTCGGTCGAGACGATCGCGGAATCCCTCGCCGTGCTGCGCGCGCGGCTCGCGCCGTGCATCGTCGGTGCGGACCCCGCGAACGTGCATCGCCTGAGCATCGCGATGGGCGCGGCGGCGGCGGGATTCCTGGACGCGAAGGCCGCGATCGAGATGGCCTGCGTAGACCTCGCCTGCCGGCGCCTGGGCATCGCCGTCCACCGCTACCTCGGCGGCGCGGTGCGCGAGCAGCTGCGCTTCAACGCGTGGATCGGCATCGTGTCGCCGGAGGAGGCCGCGGCGGAGGCGAAGAAATGGTTCGACCGGGGTTTCCGCTCGGCGAAGGTCAAGGTTGGCGGCGGCATAGTCGCCGACTGCGAGCGCCTGCGCGCGGTGCGAGAAGCGGTGGGGCCGCAGATGGCGCTGCGCGCCGACGCGAACGCCGGCTACGGCGTCGCGGACGCGATCGCGCTCGGGCGCTCGCTCGAGCCCTTCGCGATGCAACTCCTCGAGCAGCCCGTGGCCGCCGGCGACCTGGCGGGCATGGCGAAAGTGCGCGGCTCGATCGGCATCCCGGTGATGGCGGACGAGGCCATCGTGGACCACGCTAGCCTGATCGCCGTAATACGCGCGGGGGCCGCCGACATCGTCAAGCTCAAGGTGATGAAACAGGGCGGGTTCCTGAACACGCGGCGCATGATGGAGACGGCGGCGGCGGCAGGATTGCGCGTCGTCATCGGCCACGGCTTCGGCCTGGGCGTGAACACGGTCGCCGAAATCATGACCGCGGCGACCAGCGACAACGTGCTGGAGGGCCTGGAATGCGTAGGGCCCCTCAAGACCGCCGACGACATCGTGACGCGCAAGCTCGATCTTTCCACCGGGTTGCTTGCGCTTCCTGACGGCCCCGGGCTCGGCGTCGAACTCGACGAGGAGAAACTGCGAACCTACCGATTCGACTGAAGGAGATGTAATGAAGCGATCCATGACGTTGCGCTCACTCGCCGGGTTGGCGCTGGCGTGCGTGCCGTTCGCGTACCTGACCTGCGCGCCCGGCGCGCGGGCTCAGGGCTATCCCGCAAAGAGCATCTCCATGCTGGTGCCGTTCGCGCCGGGCGGGACCTCGGACATCGTCGCGCGCATGATCCAGCCTGGCATGGCGAAGGACCTCGGCGCAAGCATCGTGGTGGACAACCGCGGCGGCGGCGGCGGGGTGATCGCCACCGGCATGCTCGCGCGCGCGGCGCCGGACGGCTACACCATCATGATCAATCACCAAGGTCTGGCGTTCAACGCGACGCTCAGGAAGAACCTGCCTTACGATACGCTAAAGGATCTCGCGCCGGTCGCGCTCGCCGGTGCGACCCCGAACGTGCTGGTGGTGAACCCCGCGCTCGGCGTGCGCTCGGTGCGCGAGTTCCTCGAGCTGGCGCGGGCGAGGCCCGGCGCCATCAACTACGGCTCCGGCGGCGTGGGCAGCGCGGGACATCTTCCGGTCGAACTGCTGCAGTTGATGACGGGCGTGAAGCTCGTGCACGTGCCGTACAAGGGCTCGGGCCCCGCGCTGACGGACCTGATGAGCGGACAGATCCAGGCCATGCTGCTCACCATACCCGCGGCGATGCCATTCATCGCAGGAGGCAAGTTGCATGCGATCGCCACCTCGGGAACGAGGCGTAACCCGGCGCTCGCCGACCTGCCGACCATCGACGAGGCCGGCGTGAAAGGGTTCGAGTATGCCCCGTGGTACGGTTTCTTCGCCCCTGCCGGCGTGCCGGCGGCAATCCTCGATCGCATGCATGCCGCGGTGAACAGGACGCTCGCCGACCCCGAAGTGCGGCAAAAGCTGCTGCAGCAGGGCATGGAGGTGCAGCCGCATACGCGTGCCGAGTTCGCCGCGCAATTGCAGGGCGACATCGAGAAATGGGCGCGCATCATCGAGCCGCTGGGAATCAATGTCGACTGAACACCATGCGGTTCCGCGACCGGCGCGCAGACCAACTTGGCGATCGCTGACAGGAAGATCGTCGTCACGCGCGCCGGCAACGGCTGCCCGCCCGCGTACCGTTACTATTTTTTCTCCGCCAGCCGCGCGGCGAGCTGCTCCATCTCCTCGAGTGCGCGAACGACGTTCTCGAGCGGCAGTTCCGCCCAGCGCCGGAGCTGCTCGCGCTGCGCGCCCTCCCAGGTGGTCAGACTCCAGTCGATGTCATCGACCGGGCTGTCAGCTTGCCGCTCCATCCTCCAGCCTCCTCTTCAAGTACTCGATATCGATTCTATCCTGCGGGCGATCGGCGGCCTGCTTCATCCGGATAAGCGTGGGAATCGTTACGAATCTGACCTCGATCCCGCCGAGAGGCTTGGCGAGCGAACGGCGGTATTCGTCTTCGAAATCGAAGGGCTCGTGCACGAACATGTCCACGGGAGTCTCGCGGTGGAGATCGGACCAGAACTGGAGCACTTGCATGCCCTTGTCCCGGACCCATCGCTCCCGCGTCGGGGCATCGCCGAACTGCGCGGCCGTGACCGGAACCAGCGGACGGTAACCAAGCTGCGCCAGCACCGAAAACGCACGCTCGATGTTGTCGGGCGCCAGGCGCACTACGACATCGACGTCCTTGGTGAAGCGCAGATAGCCGTGCGCATTGACCGCCAATCCCCCGGCGATCAGATAGCGCACCCCGGCCTGCTGCAGCGCTGAGACGAGGGCGTCGAAGCTGGCGAGTTTCATTGTTGGCAGGATAACTGAGGATCCGCTTCTTCGCCGAGGGACTGGAAAATCGATCCCGCCGCCGATCGATTCCTTTACGCGCTTTGCCGCCGTGTTCAACTGGCGCATATCAGTTCCCATTGCCCGGCGATGCGACAAGCTGCGACCGCCCGCAGCGGCGCCCTACCCCGCAGACGCCGTCTCGGTAATCCCCGCCATCGTCCTGACCAGCTTCGAGTGGCGCAGCAGCATGCTGTCGACCAGCGCGATCTGATCGTTCACCATTTCCATCGCAATTCCGTGACTGCGGGTTTCCTCGATCTGTTTGGTTGCATCGGCCTCGCCGTGATCGACGACGATCTTGAATCCCGACTTGCGCGCGAGACTCATCAGCGCCGTGTTCTCGCTCAGACAGTGCATGTAGATCGTTCGCATGCCGAGACTGGCGGCATGCGTGGCCCCGCGTTGCAGCAGCGCTTCGCCGTGTCCTTGGCGGCGGATTCCGTGCGCCACGCTCAGTCCGAGTTCGGCGAACCGCCCCTCGCGGTCGACCGCCAGGTGCGCGAGGCTGACCAATTTCAAATCCGCATCGAAAATCCCGAACACCCGGTCGTTCGAGAAATCGATGCTGTTCACGTACTTCTCGATCCCGACCGGGCCCAGCGGCGCGCCGAAACGCAGGCGCAGGTCCTCGGGCGGCAACGCGAGCAGGTGCTCGAGGATTTCACCCGACTGGAAACGCGCAAGCCTTTGGACGACGGCGTTCACTTGCCACGCACTCCTGCGCTCCGGATCACGTACCAGCGCGCCTGCCAGGAGCGAACGCGCTGCTCGAGTTCGGCGGTATCGGTCGCCTTGGCGAGGTAGGCGTCCCGCCTGCGCTCACCCGAGTCCATCGCAGAACGGGCGAACGAGTTGGCAATCGCAACCGTTTTGCGCGCGACTGCGGCGGCCATGCGGCGCGCCGCATCACTTGTCAGACGCCAAGCCCCATGCAGGAAATCGGCCATCGCTTCGGCCCGCAATAGCTGGGCACGTGCTTCCGCGAGCCTCGGGCCGGTCAGCCGGACCTTCTCCAACAGCGCGAGCGTATCCTGGTTTTTGTGATATTTCCTCAGCTTGTAACCCATCGTGTTTCTCCTTGACATCAACTTTCAAACCCCTCCAGGAAATCGCCATTTGTGATGTAACTCATTGTTAAATCTAATGAGAGACAATGGCCTCTGCCTAAGTATAGACCTCAGTCGAAGCTTTTGGTTGCACTGCAGCATAAAATGTTTTCTATCTTAATACATTAGTTTTTATAATCTGAATGCAATCATGGCTACACCCATGCCTCCACTCAACGCCCTGCGCGCCTTTGAGGCGGCTGCGCGCCATATGAGCTTTGCCAAGGCGGCGGATGAACTTCACGTGACCGCCGCAGCGATCAGCCATCAGATCAAGGCGCTCGAAGTGCATGCCGGAGTAATGCTGTTTCGCCGGCGAAACCGGGCAATCGAGTTGACCGACGCGGCACGCGCGTGTTTGCCCAAGCTGCGCGAGGGATTCGTTTGCCTTGCCGACGCTGCCGAACGACTGCGCAAGTACGAAGAAGGCGAAACCCTTTCCGTAAGCGTTGCCCCGTCACTGGCGTCAAAGTGGCTGATGCCGCGCCTCTACCGTTTCGTGACCGCGCACCACGATGTCGACGTGCGCATCTCCCCAGGCCGAGCCCGCGCTCAAGCGCCCCGAGGATCTGCGCACCCGGGTGCTGATCCAGGACGACACGATCTATTTCGACGACGAGACCTCGGCCTGGGACCGCTGGCTGGCTGGCGCGGGGGTTGCGGACATGGAGGCCTCGCGCGGACCTCGATTCAGTCATGCGGCGCTCGCGCTCGATGCCGCGGCGGATGGCCTGGGCGTGGCGATCTCGCTCACGGTGCTCGCAAAATCGGCTCTCGCGACAGGTCGCCTGGTGATGCCGTTCGAACTGACCCTGCCGCTAGCCTTCGCCTATTACATCGTTTGCCCCGACGCCGGCGCCGACAAACCCGGCGTGCGCGCATTCAGGGATTGGCTGATCGAGGAAGCAGCGCGGGACCTGGCTGCCTAGTTCTTCTTCATCGGCAGATGGGCGAGGAAATGCGCGAGATCCGCGAAATCGGCGTTGCCCAATCCCGCGAGTTCCGCACCCATCGACGCGCTGCCGTAGCCCACGCGCGCGCCGCTCTTGTAATCGCGCATCGCCTTCAACAGGTAGTCCTCGCGCTTGTTGGCGAGCCGCGGCATCTGCTCGCGGCCGGAAAAATCGGGGTTGTGGCACGACACGCAGCGTTGTTGCTCGACGAGCGCGCGGCCGCGCGCGTAGCGTGCCGCGTCGGCCGGCTTTGCCGGTTGCGCGGGCGGCGGCAGCTTCGAGACGAATTCTCCCCAGGCGCGCAGGTCCTCGTCGGACATGCCCTTCGCAATCTCGTCCATCGGCGTCGCGGTCTTGCCGCGCCGGTTGTCGCGGAACAGGAATAACTGCGCAACCACAAAGAACGACGGCTGGCCGCCAATCGATGGCGTCAGCGCCGTGCGCGAATCACCGTTCTTTCCATGACAGGCGAAGCAGGCTTCGGCCCGCTTGTGCATCGGCGGCGATCCCGGTTGCGCAACGGCAGGCGGCGCAGCTGCCAACAGCAGCGCCGCCGCGAACGCGGCCTTACTTGCCGTAACTGATGCGATAGATTGCGCCGTTGTGATCATCAGAGACGAGCAGCGAGCCGTCCTTCATCACCATCACGTCGGCCGGCCGGCCGAGATAGCCGTTGTTCTCGACCAGACCGGTGAGGAAAGGCTCCATCTTCGCGTTGCCCTTGTCGTCGATGAAGATCGCGACCACGTCGGCCGCGTACTTCTCGGTCCGGTTCCACGGGCCGTGACGCGTGAGGAAGATCGCGTTCTGGTATTTCGCCGGGAACATCTTGCCGGTATAAAAGCGCATCCCGAGCGGCGCCGCATGCGGGCCGATGAGCAGCGCGGGCTTGACGTAGTTCTTGCAGTCCTTGCCCCAGCCGTGCAGCGGGTCGGTCATCAATCCCGAATGGCAATACGGAAAACCGAAGTGCTGGCCCGGCTTGGTGACGCGGTTCACCTCGTCGACCGGCATGTCCTCCGCGAGCCAGTCGCGCTGGTTGTCGCCGAACCAGAGCTCCTTGGTCTTCGGGTGGTAGAACCCGGCGATCGAGCTGCCGTAGAGGTCGAGGTAGGACTGGTAGAGGTCGAGGTCGTCGGGGATGAGGCCGAAGAGGGCGTAGCAGCGCTGGTACTTGGCGGCCTTGTCGCGCCGACGTAGAGGGAGCCTTTGTGGAATTCGATGCCGTTCGGCAGGAACAGCTTTTCCGCGATGGTCTTCACCTCGCGTTTGCCGCCCTTGTCGAGCACCGCATAGATCTTTCCCGCGACGAACAGCGAACTGACGAAAACCGTGCCCTTGTCGCCCGCGCGCAACCCGCGGGCGTCGAGGATGCCGCTTGCCCAGACCTCGGCCTTGAATCCTGGCGGCAGCTTGATCTTGCTCAGGGGCAGCTTGTCCGCCGCGGTAGGAATCGGGAACGCTGGTACGGGCGCCATTTTCGCGGTGACCTCTCCCTTGGGCCTTCCCACGGCCCAGAATGGCTCCTCCTCTTTGGCCGGCGCCGCGGGCGCAGGTTTGGCGGGCGCAGCCGCCGGTTTCGGCGCGTCCTTTTGCTGCGCAGCAGCAGGGGAAACAGCGAGAGTGAATCCTACAAGCGCGAGCGCAAGCACCGATGCCTGCCTGCGCGATGGCAATTCGTTCATGGGTCCTCCCCGAGCGTTCGCGACCGGTTGTCGCGACGCAAGACTATTCCGGAGACACATGATGCGCAAGCCTCGACGAAACCAATCAGCCACTGGCTAGCGCTTGGCCCGCTCGATCTGCACGGGAATCCTGCCGGCACGGATCGCGCGCGTGAAGATCTCGTAGTCGCGCTCGCACTGGTCGGCATAGGCATGCGCGAAATCCGCCACCGCTTCGTCGATGCGATCGGATCTTCCCAGATAACCGCTCAGACGCGCGGCATCGCCGGCCTTGGAGTGCGCGCGCGCCAGCACCCATCCGCACATGCCGGCAAAGTTGTACAGCACCTCGCCCACCAGCGTCTCGTAGGGCACCGACGTCTTCATGTCGCGCAGTTGTCGAACGTAGTACTCGCGGCCCTCGTCGTCGCTCGCCCAGCCGAGGAAGATGTCGCTCGCGCACTGCATCAGCCGCTGCCCGACCACCACCCGCTGACCCTCGTGCGCGAACGCGCTGTTGCCGACATGCGGGCCGAGGACCGAGGGAACCGCCTCCTTGATCTGCAGTACCAGCGGCTCGCCGCCTTCGGAGAGGTAAAGCGCCACGGCGCAGCGCGTGCCAACGCTGCCCACGCCGACCACCTTGAATGCCAATTCGACGAGTCGATAGTGCGAGAGCAGCGTGCGGCGGTCCTCTGCCACGCTCGCGGGGTAGCGCTCGAGCACCGACCGGAACGAAGTCTCGAGTTTGCTGCCGCGGCGCAGGCGCTCGATAGTCGGCGGCTGATCCCGGAACTGAAGGCGGCCGTTGCGCTTCACCAGCAGGCGGCCCAGCAGGCTCTCTCCGCTGCGGGCGCGCGCCCGCTTCTCGAACTGCACGCGCCGGCGCCGCGTCGAGGCATTCGGCGACGTGCGGATCAGCACTTCCGAGTCGATGATCGCGTACCAGATGTCGAGCGGCGCCATCTGAGCGTATTCGTACAGGTGCTGGCGGTAGGAGCGGACCATCGCGAGCGTCACCTCGCGCGCGCGGCGCCGGTCATAACCCTTCTCGCGCGCGGCGAGCGTGAAACTGGTCGCAAGCCGCTTGAGATCGAACTCCCAGGGCGCCGGCAACGTCTCGTCGAAGTCGATCACGTCGAACAGCACCCTGCGCTCGGGCGATGCGAAAGCACCGAAGTTGCCGAGGTGGCAGTCGCCGCAGGCCTGCACGCGCAGGCCCGTGGCCGGAACCGCCGCCAGGTCGGCAGCCATCATGGCCGCGCAGCCGCGCATGTACGTGAACGGCGAAGCGCTCATGCGCCCGTAGCGCAGCGGGAGCAGATACTCGAGCCGGTTGCGGCTGGTAGCGAGCAGCGTCTGCATCGGATCCGCACGGCGCATCTCCGGCTTCCACACCGCATGGCTCGAACGCGATACCTTGCTGCGCAAAGCGCGCGCCTCGGCGTACGCCGCCGCGCGGGTGGCGTCGGTCTTCATGTTCCAGCAGCCGCCGGCGGCAGGTCTTCGAACTCCGCGGGCTTCCCCGACTTCGCCGACGCGAGCGTGCGCCGTATGTCATCCACGCTGAAGATACCGGGTTGCAGCGCGTTCAGATAGGCGAAGCTCTCCGCCACCGAGTGGTCGCGCGAATAGGAAATCATCCGCTTCGTCGCCGCCACCGCCAGCGGCGCCTTCGACGCAATTTTCCGCGCCGTCTCGAGCGCGCCCGCCACCAGCGCTTCGTGCGTGTCGTAAAGTCCGTTCACGAAACCGAGCCGCTCGGCGCGTTCCGCGAGAAGTTTCTCACCGGTGTAGCCAAGTTCGCGTACCACCGCCTCCGGAATCTGCTTCGGCAGCCGGTTGAACGTGCCGACGTCGGACATCATGCCGATGTTGATCTCCTGAATGACGAAGTATGCATCCCGTGTCGAGTAGCGCAGGCAGCAGGCGGTGACCAGGTCGACCCCGCCGCCGATGCAGCCGCCCTGCACTGCGGCGATCACCGGAAAGCGGGCATCGGCCAGCGCGCCCAACGAATGCTGCAGTTAGACCAGCTTGGCGAAAAAGCGCTGGCGCCCGGCCACGCTCGAAGTGTCGAGCGCCGGACTGTCGTTGAAGACCGACAGGTCCATGCCGGCAGTGAAGTGCTTGCCCGTTGAGGAGATCACCGCCGCGCGCACGTCGCCCCGCGTTTCGAGCTCGGTCACGATCGCGGGCAGTTCGCGCCAGAAAGCGAGCGTCATCGCATTCATGCGCTCGGGACGCGAGAGCCGCAGATGCGCCACCTTCGCCTCGACCGTGACTTCAAAACACTCGCCGCCCATTTTGTCCGCCTCCCCGTTCCAGTTTCGCATCATATGGGAACGATGACAAAACAACAGCCCGCGACCCGTCGGGAACCCGCATCGCTGTAAGGTACCATTCGCGCTCTCAACCACCGATCGCGGAGAACAAACCATGAGCTCGAGCAACAAAATCGCGCTGGTCACCGGCGCGGGCACTGGCATCGGCAAGGCGACGGCGCTGGCGTTGTTGAAAGCGGGCTGGTGCGTCACTTTTGCGGGACGCCGCGCGGAGCTGCTCGACCAGGCGATCGCTGCGTCGGGAGCGGACAAGTCGCGCGCGTTCGCGGTTCCTACGGACGTGGGCGACGCGGCGGCGGTGAGGAAATTGTTTGCCGAAACCAAGGCCAGGTTCGGCCGCCTCGATCTCCTGTTCAACAACGCCGGAATGGGCACGCCGGGAAATATCAACCTCGAAGACCTCACGCTCGAGCAGTGGCGGGCGGTGGTCGCTGTGAACCTGACCGGCCCGTTCCTGTGCACCCAGGAGGCGTTCAGGATGATGAAGGACCAGTCGCCGCGCGGCGGCCGCATCATCAACAACGGCTCGATCTCCGCGCACGCGCCACGCCCGAACTCCTCGCCCTACACCGCCACCAAGCACGCGATCACCGGACTCACGAGGGCGTCGATGCTCGACGGCCGCAAGTACGACATCGCCGTCGGCCAGATCGACATCGGCAATGCCGCCACCGAAATGACCGATCGCATGGCGAACGGCGTGCCGCAGGCCGACGGCAGCGTCAGGATCGAGCCGCGCATGGACGTGCAGTACGTCGCGGACGCGATCGTACACATGGCGGGCCTGCCGCTGGAATCGAACGTTCTGTTCATGACCATCAAGGCCACGAAGATGCCGTTCGAAGGCAGAGGCTAGGAACAGCTGCGGTACGGGCCGGCCCTATTTTCAGTCGATTTGACTTGCGTCAAATCCGGCGGCCGGTCCAGCGGCTAGCTTCCTGCGGATGCCAATCATCTTCAGCGAAACGCCATGAACGAAACCCATCAGGACGTCCGCCATCTCGGCAGGCTCGAGTTGCTCACCCCCGGGCCCGAGCGTACGCTGTGGTACTTCCGCGACGTGCTCGGCATGGAAGCCGTGCACACGCAGGGGAAATCGGTCTACCTGCGCGGCTACGGCGACTACGCGGCTGCAACACTGAAAATCACCGAGGCGGCGAATCCCGGCATCGGCTGCGTATCATGGCGCACGTCGAGCCGCGCGGCGCTCGAACGGCGCTGCAAGGCGATCGAGCATGCCGGCCTCGGCGTCGGCTGGCTCGAGGAGGAGTTCGGCCACGGGCGCGCGTTCCGATTCCGCGATCCGGACGGGCACCTGATGGAGGTCTATTACGAAGAGCAGAAATACCGTGCCCCCGATCACCTGCGCTCGACCTTGAAGAACCTGCCGCAGAAATTCACGGCGCGAGGCGCGAGCGTGCGGCGTCTGGATCACCTCGCGCTGCTCGCGAACGAGGTGGCACCGAACCGTCGCTTTGCGCAGGACCTGCTGGGCATGGACCTGCGCGAACAGGTGATCTTCGACGAAGGCAAGCTGGAAATCGGGTCGTGGCTCAGCCCCAACCCCGTGCATCACTCGATCGCCTACGTGAAGGACATCAAGGGAGCCAGCGGCCGGCTGCACCACATCTCGTTCTGGGTCGACAACCGGGAGGACGTGCTTCGCGCGGCAGACGTGCTGGTGGAAAATGGCATCGCCATCGAGGCCGGGCCGTCCAAGCACAATAACTCGCAGGGCTTCTACCTGTATTCGTTCGAGCCGGGCGGCAACCGCGTCGAAATCTACTCGGGCAGCTATCTGGTTTTCGCGCCGGACTGGGAACCGGTCACCTGGAACGAGGCGGAGCGCGGTACCGGCGTGTACTGGGGCACCCCGCTGCCGGAGAGCTTCATCAATTACGGCACGCCGGATGTCGAAGCGACGACGGCCGGCGTGCAGCCAAAGATACCGGTCTTCGATCCAATCTAGCCCAGCGCGGCGAGGTCGTCGGCGGAGAGCGTGATCTTCGCCGCGGCCAGGTTCTCCTCGAGGTGAGCGCTCGAGGCGGTGCCTGGAATGGGTAGCATGGCCTTCGAGCGTGCAATCAGCCATGCGAGCGCGACCTGCGCAGCAGTGGCGCCGAGGCGTGCCGCGATCTTCTTCAGCTTCGCTGACTTCAGACAGCCGCCCGCGCCGAGCGGGAACCACGGCAGGAACGCAATCCCGAGCTTCTCGCACTCGGCGAGCACGTCGTCGGCGGACCGGTCCTCGAGGTTGTACCGGTTCTGCACCGAGACGATCGGCGCGATGCGGCGCGCCTCCGCCAGCTGCCGCACCGACACGTTCGACAGTCCCAGGTGGCGTATTTTGCCGGCGCGTTGCATCTCGGCCAGCGCGCCCACCGATTCGGCGAACGGAACCTTGGGATCGGGTGCGTGCCACTGGTACAGCTCGATGCATTCGAGCTTCAGGCGCTTCAGGCTTCCTTCCAACGCACCGCGAAGATGAATGGGCCGGCCGTCCGGGTCCCAGGCGTGACGGTGCGGCCGCAGCAGGCCGCCCTTGGTGGCGATCACGAGGCCATCGGGGTACGGATACAGCGCCTCGGCGATCAGTTCCTCGTTCACGTGCGGACCGTAGCTGTCCGCGGTATCGAAGAAGTTCACGCCGAGTTCGACCGCACGCCGGAGCACGCGGTGCGCCGCGGCACGGTCTTTCGGCGGTCCCCAGACATCGGGGCCGCATACGCGCATCGCGCCGTAACCCATCCGGTTCACGCGCAGATCGCCAACGCGGATGGTACCGGCAGCGCCGGGCATTTTCATCTTCCTCCCGCCGCAATGACCATCAGTTTCCGGCGTCGCAGGCGGTGCACCGGGACATGTGCACCCAGTCTCCCTCGGCGAGCCAGTTGACCTTCCTCGGTTCGGGTTGCTGTTGCACGATGAAGGCCAGGCCGGGTCCGCCAAGGTCGGCGAGGCATACCGGGTTCCAGACCGCGTTGTAGCTCGGCGACCTGCCGTCGATCTGCTCCCGGATATTCTTCGCGGCTGCGCTCACCATCGACTCGATCATGTAAGCGGTCTTGTGCGAACCGGTGGGCACGGACGTGGAAGACTCGGTCGGGCTCGCGAGTGTCGCGCATGCAGCGTAGATGTTCGGATAGGCCGGATTGCGCTGATATTCGTCGACAAAAATGAATCCCCGCCTGTTCGCCAATCCATCGACGCCCGCCACGGCGTCGATGCCCCTGAACGGCGGCATCATCATCGAATACCTGAACGGCAGCGCGTGCTGGTTCACGGCCTTGCCTGTCTCGTCGTGCTCGCTGACATGCATCATTGCCTGCTCGACCCGCGTGACGCGGGCATTGGCGATCCAGGCGATATTGCGCTCGCGCATCGCGCATTCGAGCATCGGCCGCGAGTCGGCCATGCCTCCCACGCCCAAATGCCCGATATACGGCTCGGAGGTCACGAAAGTCACGGGCGCGTGCTCGCGCAGGCCGCGGCGGCGCAGGTCGGCTTCCATCAGGAACACGCTTTCATAGGCCGGCGCGAAACATGACGCACCCTGCACCGCACCGACGACGATCGGTCCCGGATCCGCGACTAACTGCTGCCACGCCCGGCTGCAGCCCGTCAGGTGATCGGCGTGACAGAGCGATTGCGTGTAGCCGTCCGGACCGAGCCCCTCGATCTCGTCGAACGCGGGCCTGGGCCCGGTCGCGATCACGAGAAAATCGTAATCGAGAAGGCTTCCGTCGCCGAGTTGGAGCTGATTGCGCTGCGGATGCACACGTTGCGCACCCGCGGCCGTGAACGCGACGCCTTTCTTCTCCAGATTCTGCGCGATCGGGAAATCAACGTCGCCGTGCCCGCCGCCTTGCGCTCCACCCCAGGGGCTCGGCGCGCGAACCGCGAATCGCGCGCGGTCGGATACGACCGTGATCCGATCCTCCGGGCGGGCCAACTCGGCCATTTCGTAAGCCATCGGCAGGCCTCCGGTACCGCCGCCGATGATGACAATGTGCGCCATGACCCATCTCCCTCCGGTTCCGGTGCGGCGTGATCTACCGCATTGGCTGCGGCCGCGCCAAACGGGTTTTATCTTAGCCCTTCCCACGAAAGAAATGCGTCCCGGCGATTGATCTGGATCATGTATACGCCGCGTTGAGGCGTTTCGGACCGGGAACCACCCGGTCGCTGCCAGTCACGGTCTCAAGTTTGTGCGCATTCCGCCCGATAAGGCAGTAACCATCATTCCGGTACGGAGGATCATCCATGAAACCGCGTTACATTGCACTTGTGCTGGCGTTTGCCGCAGCGCCCCTGGCCACGATCGCGGACGACACCCGCAGCTACCCGGTGCCGGGCGAAAAGCTCGACAGCGGTCTGGGCAGCCTTCCGCATTACAGTCGTTGGGCGCAGGAAGCTGTGCTGAAAACCGCGGGCGCAGCCGCGACTCGCGCCGGCACGCGCGTCAACGGCGAAAAACTCGACAGCGGCCTGGGTGAACTGCCCCACTACCGCGACTGGAAGGATCCCAGCGGCCACGCCTTGACCGCAGCCGCTGTGCAACGCTCGCAGTTTGCGGACGCCAAACGCTGAACCCTCCTCGCTCAGCCCTTCGCCTGGGCGAGCAGCGTGCGGATGTCCTGCGCGAAATCGGCGGGCGTCGCGTCGTGCTTGAGAAAAATACGCGCGCGTCCGGTGGCGTCGATCAGATAGATCTGCGTCGAGTGGTCCACGCTGTAACTGCCGGGTTCCTTGCCGGGCGATTTGGCGAAGAAGATCTTGAACTGCTTCGCCGCCGTGCCGACTTCCTCGAGACTGCCGGTCAGCCCCTGGAAACGTGGATCGAACGATTTAACGTATTGCTCGAGCAACAGCGGAGTATCGCGCTCGGGATCCACCGTGACGAACAGCACCTGCACGCGCCCGGCGTCCGCGCCAAGTTGCGTCATCGCCTCGCGCAGCGCCGCCAGCGTGGTCGGGCAGACGTCCGGACAGTTCATGTAGCCGAAATACAGCACCGCCACCTTGCCGCGGTAGTCCGCGAGCGTGCGCTTTGCGCCACTGGTGTCGCGCAGCGCGATCTCGCCGCCGTAATCGAAACCGGTGATGTCGACGCCGCGGAACTTCGGCGCGTCCCCGCCGCAGGCCATCAGCGCCGCGAATAGGAGTGCTGCGGCGAGCGAGCGTCGCCGCGAGCGCATCAGCGCCCGCCGGCCGCTGCGACGGGAACCACCACCGCCTCGGTGTGCCTAACGCAGTCCACGAAATAGCGCGGGTTTGCGCCCGGCGCCTGTTGTTCTATGAGGCCGTGGATATCCGTTTCGAAACCCGGGAAGCGTTCGTTGAATGCGCGGGCGAACTGCAGGTACTGGACGATGGTGCGGTTGAAACGCTCGCCCGGAATGAGCAGTGGAATCCCCGGCGGATAGGGCGTCAGGAGCACCGAAGTGATGCGGCCTTCGAGGTGGTCGATTTCGACGCGATCCATTTCCCGATGGGCGATGCGCGCAAACGCATCGCAGGGTTTCATCGCCGGCTGCATGTCCGAGAGGTACATCTCCGTCGTCACGCGCGCAACGTCCGCCGCCTTGTACATGCCGTGGATCTGCTCGCACAGTTCGCGCAGGCCGACGCGCTCGTAGCGCGGCTGCTTGGCGACGAACTGCGGCAGCACCCGCCACATCGGCTGGTTGCGGTCGTAGTCGTCCTTGAACTGCTGCAGCGCGGTCACGAGCGTATTCCACCGGCCCTTGGTGATGCCGATCGTGAACATGATGAAGAACGAGTACAGGCCCGTTTTCTCGACGATCACGCCGTGCTCGGCAAGATACTTGGTGACGATCGACGCGGGGATGCCGGTGCGCGCGAATTTGCCGCTCACGTCGAGCCCCGGGGTGATCACGGTCGCCTTGATCGGGTCGAGCATGTTGAAACCCGGGGCGAGGTTGCCGAAGCCGTGCCACTTCTCGTTGGCCTTCAGCATCCAGTCTTCGCGCGAACCCATGCCCTCGGGGGCCAGCTTCTCCGGGCCCCACACCTTGAACCACCAGTCGCGGCCGAACTCCGCGTCGACCTTGCGCATCGCGCGGCGGAAGTCGAGCGCCTCGGTGATCGACTCCTCGACCAGCGCCGTCCCCCCGGGCGGCTCCATCATTGCGGCGGCGACGTCGCAGGACGCGATGATCGCGTACTGCGGCGAGGTCGAGGTATGCATCAGGTAGGCCTCGTTGAACATGTCGCGGTCGAGGCGCCGGTTCTGCGAGTCCTGCACCAGGATCTGCGAGGCCTGCGACAGCCCGGCCAGCAGTTTGTGCGTGGACTGGGTAGAGAACACCAGCGCGTCCCTGGAGCGGGGCCGGTCCTTGCCGATCGCGTGCATGTTCTTGTAGAAATCGTGGAATGCGGCGTGCGGCAGCCACGCCTCGTCGAAGTGCAGCGTGTCGATGATGCCGTTGAGCGCTTCCTTGAGCATCTCGACGTTGTAGAGCACGCCGTCGTAGGTCGACTGCGTGATGGTGAGGATGCGCGGCTTCTTGTCGCTCGCCTCGCGCGCGAACGGATTCGCCTCGATCTTGCGGCGGATGTTCTCGGGGAGGAACTCTTCGGCGGAGATCGGGCCGATGATGCCGTAGTGGTTGCGCGTGGGGGTGAGGAACACGGGAATCGCGCCGGTCATGGTGATCGCATGCAGGATCGAGACATGGCAGTTGCGGTCGACCACCACGATGTCGTCGCGCGCCACCGTGTGGTGCCACACCATCTTGTTCGACGTCGAGGTGCCGTTGGTGACGAAAAAGCAGTGGTCGGCGTTGAAGATGCGCGCCGCGTTGCGCTCGGAGGCCGCCACCGGGCCGCTGTGATCGAGCAGCTGGCCGAGTTCCTCCACCGCGTTGCACACGTCGGCCCGCAGCATGTTCTCGCCGAAGAACTGGTGGAACATCTGGCCAACGGGGCTCTTGAGGAACGCCACGCCGCCCGAGTGGCCCGGGCAGTGCCAGGAGTACGAGCCGTCCTGCGCGTAGTGCGTGAGCGCGCGGAAAAACGGCGGCGCGAGCCCGTCGAGGTAGGCCTTGGTCTCGCGGATGATGTGGCGCGCGACGAACTCGGGGGTGTCCTCGAACATGTGGATGAAGCCGCATTCTTGAAGCGGATCTCCTCGATGAACTTGCGCAGGTTGAGCACCGCCGGATCGAGCTCGGGTCCGGGCGTGAACTCCTCGTCGTCGATCGACAGGATGAATGCCGAGGCCCGGCTCTGCTGCTGCGCGAACTGCGACAGGTCGTGGTAGCTCGTCACGCCGAGCACCTCGACGCCCTCCTCTTCGATCGCCTTGGCGAGTGCGCGTATGCCGAGCCCGCTGGCGTTCTCGGAGCGGAAGTCCTCGTCGATGATCACCACTGGAAAGCGGAATTTCATGCGTCGCTCCGGGAGGAAAGGGATGCAGCCTCACGCGCGGCGTGCGCGGGCCGGTCAGTCATGAACGGGGACTTGACGCACCGGCAAGCTGCCGGATTTGGCATCGCGGAACTGCTGCCCCGGAGGCTCGGCCTCAGGGGCTCGCGCAGGAGGTTCGGAAGAAGCGGTGGCGTGGGATTCGGGCACAGGTGTGAACCCCGGTCACTGCCGTGACCGGCGCAACCGAATCGAACTGCCCGCCGATTTCATGGGGCTCGCTGCGCTCTCCCGCTCAAACTCGCGCGGATTATAGTCCCCGACCCGCGCCGGTCAAGGAACTTTTCCACGCATCTTGCATGCCGCGGTCCGGCGGCGAGGAACCTGCCCGATGGAACCCGCCATGCGCGCACCGGGTGAATCCCGGAGCCTCCCGCTGCCCGCGAAGTCGGCCGGCGGCTGGATCGGTTATATTCGCGCATTCCGGTGCAACGCCGCAATCCGAGGCCCGTCTCCCATGCCCTACGCACGCCGCAACCCCGAAGGCCGGATCGTCGCCATGCTGGCCGAACCCGAACCCAATGCCCAGGAACTTCTGCCCGTGAGCCACCCCGATGTACGGGCCTTCCTTGGCGGTGGCGAGGCCGCGTCGTTCGGCAACCTTGACGCCGATTTCATTCGCGTGACCGAGGACCTGATCAACACGCTGGTCGAACGGCGGCTGTTGCAATTCATGGACCTGCCTCCGGAGGCGCAGCGCAAGCTGAGGGAGCGGGAGAGTTTCCGCGGCCGACGGGTCAAGGGCGCGCTGTACCTGCTTGGCGACGGCAACATCGTCTGAGCGGGTCGCCGGATATCCGGACCTGCGCTAGTTCACGCGGTTGCGCGCGCGGCAGCCAAACGGCAAATAGTCCGCCGGGATGTTGGTCTTGTTTTCGCCCATGACCGACATTTTTTCGGGCGCGTCGGCCACGCCGCATACCCAGGCGACCGGCACGATGGGCGCTTCGCTCACCACGGCGGGCCGGATGGTGAGGATCTTGCCGAAGATCACGCCGTTGGCGCGGTTGCCGAACGTGATGTGCATTGCGCCGCCTTCGACCTGGATCGATTTGATGTAGTTTTTCACGATCTTTTCGGCCGGCGGCAGACCCGCGCCTGCGTTGTCCGCAGGAAAGGACTGCGTCGCCGCCCAGGACGCGGCGATCGGATTTTTCACGATGTCGGCCAGCGGCAGCGCGGTGTTGATCTGGTCCCTGACGATCTGGCTTTGAAAGGTCGGCACGGCCATCAGCGCCAGGATGGCGACGATTCCGACCACCGCCATCAGCTCCATCATGGTGAAGCCGCCGTGCCGCGCCGTCATCCGTGAGCGTTTGCGCACTCGTCGATGCACGCGGCCCCGGACGCTAGAGGACCAGCGCCTGCCGCAGCAGGCGAAGATAGTTGCCGCCGAGCACCGCGTCCACATCCGCGTCCTTCAACCCGCGCTTCGCGAGATAGTCCGGCAGCTGGGCGAACTCCGCATAGCTCGGCATCGTAGAGCGTCCCAGACCGAACATGTCGCTGCCGATACCAACGTGCGAAGCGCCGTAGGCATCCACCATACGGGTAAGCTCGTCGGCATAGAGGTCGAGATTGGCATACGAATACCAGAGCGGCCACAGCCCGATCACGCCTCCCTTGGCTGCAAGCTGCCTTGCCAGCGGCGCGTGTATGGCACGCGCCGCGATGCCGCCTTGCGAGGCGAGCGGCGTCGCGCTGCTCACGTGTCCGTGGGAGTAGATCACGGGCCTGGAAGATATCTCGAGCACCTGCTCGATGCCCGCCGAAGTCGCATGCGCGATATCCAGCAGGATGCCGAGACGGTTGCATGCGCGGACCACCTCCTTGCCGAACGCCGTGAGCCCGCCGTTCTCGGGCTCCTCGGTGCTGATGTCGCCGATGTCCGATATCCGGTAGTGCAGCAGCTGGAGGTGAACCAGACCCCGGCCGCGGATCTTCTCCAGGTAGCCGATGTCTCCCTCCAGAAAATCGGCGCCTTCCGAGGCCAACGCGATTCCGGGCACGTGCTCCCTGCGCACCCGGTCGAGCGCCTCGACGCTGTCGACCGGCAGCAGGTTCTGCGCACGCATGCGCTCGAGGGTGCGCGAGAATTGCACGTCGAAACTGCGGCGCAACTCGCCGCGCCCGGCGTCGCGGAACGCGGCCAACCTCTGGCGCTCGCGCGAGAATCGGATGAACGGGGAATCGGGAATCATCTTCTCGGCGATGATCAGCATGCCGTTCGCAGTCATTGCCTCGCGCATCGCGGAGCCCAGCTTCAGGCCGAGATGGCTGTGCATGTCCGCGAAACGCAACCGCTGCCGGGCGAACGGCCGCGATGGCGCGAGCAAGGCGGCCGCGGGGCCAAGCGCCAGAGCGCCCGCGATCCTGAGAATATCCCGCCGCAGCATGCGTTTCCTCTCCCGGAACCCGCAAAAAGCATAGCACGGACGCAGGTTTACCCAGGCACCGCCACCAGGCGGTAACAGCGCGCGAACTGCGCAGCGCTCGCCGTGGCCGGCGCGCACCGGTCCTGCGCCGCGAGGGCCTTCGCCTGCGACCCGCTGTCGGGCAGCAGACCGAACTCCGCGAGTTCGCGGCGCGTGAGAAAGCGCGTTCTGTTGGGGGGGACGGACATCATGGCCTCGAAGAGCGTGTTCGGCATGCCGATTTCTTCAAGGTACGCTTGCATGCGGCGGTTGGTATCTTCGAGAAACTCGGCTGCCCTCGGGGTGCTTGCGAGATCGACGTTCACTTCACCCACGCCTTTTACCTGGCGCGTGATGCGGGCGCGATGAATCCCCACTGCACCGTCGGGCGCAGCGCGCACCATGCTGCCTGCGAAGATGAAGAGGCACGCGCTCGCGCAACGGCCGCGCACGAAAGCATGCGCCTTCGCTGCGTGCGCCATGCGCCCGATCTCGATTGCCGCCAGGCCGTCTCCCCCCTTGCTGTCGAGAATGAATATCGCGCCCGCAGGCACGCGCTCGCGATCCACGTTCGCGAGCGCGTTGCGCACCTCCTGCACCTGCGCGGCACGAATGAGGCCATTCAGCTCGATCACGACGACCGGCCTGCGACCCGGTTCGGGCCGTGGCATGACGGGCGCCTGCGCCAGCGCACTCGTGCACAACACGATCGCGCAGAGCAGGCTCGCGCGTCGCATTGCGTGCCCTAAACGACCAGCGGCTTGTAGCGGATGCGGTGCGGCTTGTCGGCATCCTCTCCCAGCCGCTTCCTGCGGTCGGCGAGATAGTCCGCATAGTTGCCCTCGAACCACACGGCGCTGCTGTCACCCTCGAAAGCGAGCATGTGGCTGGCGATACGATCGAGAAACCAGCGGTCATGCGAGATCACCACAGCGCAGCCCGGAAAATCGAGCAGCGCCTCTTCGAGTGCGCGCAAGGTTTCCACGTCGAGGTCGTTGGTCGGTTCATCGAGCAGCAGCAGGTTCGCCCCGCTCTTCAACAGCTTCGCCAGGTGCAGGCGGTTCCTCTCGCCGCCCGAGAGCTCGCCTACGCGCTTTTGCTGGTCCGCGCCGCGGAAGTTGAAGCGCGCGACATAACCACGGCTGGGTGTGACGTACTCGCCCACCACGATATTGTCGCTGCCGCCGGAGATCTCCTCCCACACCGTCTTCTTCGCGTCGAGCGAATCGCGGCTCTGGTCCACATAGGCGAGCTTCACCGTGTCACCTACGCGCAATTTGCCCGCATCCTGTTTTTCCTGCTTCGTGATGAGACGAAACAGCGTGGTCTTGCCCGCGCCGTTCGCGCCGATCACGCCCACGATCCCGCCAGGGGGCAGGCGGAAGGACAGGTTCTCGAACAGCAGCTTGTCGCCGAAGGACTTCTTCAGGTCTTCCGCTTCGACCACGAGCTCGCCGAGGTGCGGCCCCGGCGGAATGTAGATTTCGTTGGTCTCGTTCCTCTTCTGGAACTCGACCGACTCCAGTTCCTTGTAACGCGCGAGGCGCGCCTTGGACTTCGCCTGGCGCGCCTTCGGATTGGCGCGCACCCATTCGAGCTCCAGCTGCATCGCCTTGATGCGCCCGAGTTCCTTGCTCTCCTCGACCTCGAGGCGCTTTTCCTTCTGCTCGAGCCACGAGGAGTAGTTGCCTTCCCAGGGAATGCCCCTGCCGCGGTCGAGCTCCAGGATCCAGCCGGCGACGTTATCGAGGAAATAGCGATCGTGCGTGACGGCAACCACGGTGCCCGGATAGCGCTCGAGGAACTGCTCCAGCCATTGCACCGAGAGCGCATCCAGGTGGTTGGTCGGCTCATCGAGAAGCAGCATGTCGGGTTCGGAAAGAAGCAGCCGGCACAAGGCCACGCGCCGCCGCTCGCCGCCCGAGAGCTTCGTCACGTCCATGTCCCAGGGCGGCAGCCGCAGCGCGTCGGCTGCCATCTCGAGCTTTCTCTCCAGGTCGACGCCGCCCGCGTTGATGAGCGCTTCGAGCCTTCCCTGTTCCTCCGCGAGCTTGTCGAAATCGGCGTCCGGCTCCGCGTAAGCGGCGTACACCTCTTCGAGGCGCTTCTTCGCCGCGACCGCCTCGCCCAGGCCCTCCTCCACATTGCCGCGCACGGTCTTTTTCGCATCGAGTTGCGGCTCCTGCTCGAGAAAGCCGATATGGATGCCGGGCATCGGGGTCGCATCGCCTTCGAAGTTCGTGTCCAAGCCTGCCATGATCTTGAGCAGCGTGGATTTGCCCGAGCCGTTCAAGCCGAGCACCCCGATCTTCGCGCCCGGGTAGAACCCGAGCGTGATGTTCTTGAGGATGGAGCGCTGCGGCGCGACGACCTTGGTCACCCGGCGCATTCTGTAGACGTAATTGGCCATTCGAACTCGGTTCGCGTGGATCGGGAGCCCGGATTCTATAATCGAAGCACGGTGACTTACTCGGTCAAGGAGATTTTCTTTACGCTGCAGGGCGAAGGCGCGAATGCCGGCACGCCCGCGGTGTTCTGCCGTTTTGCCGGCTGCAACCTCTGGTCGGGCCGCGAGATCGACCGCGCGCGGGCAGTCTGCCGGTTCTGCGATACGGACTTTGTCGGTACCGATGGACCCGGCGGCGGGCGATTCGATTCCGCAGACGAGCTCGCGCACGCTGTGCTCGCGGCTTGGCCTCACGGATCGGAATCACACCGCTTCGTCGTGTGCACGGGCGGCGAACCGCTGCTGCAACTCGATGCGGCTCTGGTGGATGCCTTGCACGCGCAAAGGTTTCGCATCGCGATCGAAACCAACGGCACGCTGCCCGTGCCCGAGGGAATCGACTGGGCGTGCGTCAGCCCGAAGGCGGCCGCCCCGCTCGCAGTGAGCCGCGGCGAGGAGCTGAAACTCGTGTACCCGCAACCCGAAGCCCCTCCGGAACGATTCGAGCATCTCGCATTCAGGCAATTCTTCCTGCAACCCATGGACGGCGCGCGGCGGGAGGAGAATACCCGCCTCGCAATCGATTACTGCAAGGCGCACCCGCGCTGGCGCCTGAGCCTGCAGATCCACAAACTGCTCGGAATTCCGTGACCGCACCCACTGTAGAACTCAGCCTCGCCTTCGGATTCGATGCGGCACACCGCTTCGAGTGCTTTCCCGACGGCCATCCGAACCGCCGCATGCACGGGCACTCGTTCCAGGTCGAGGTCGCGGTGCGCGGCACGCCCGATCCCGCCACCGGTTTCGTGATGGAATTTTCGCGGCTCGAAGCGGCCTGCGGGGACTTGCGCAGCGCACTCGATCATCACGTCCTGAACGAGATCGACGGGCTCGAGCAACCGAGCCTGGAGCGGCTCAGCGTGTGGATCTGGGATCAGCTCGCCGGCCGCATTGCGCGCCTCACCCAGGTAACCGTGCGGCGCGATTCGCGCGGCCAGTCCTGCAGCTACCGCGGGCCGGGTTAGCCGAAGATCGCATTCCCACCCGTTCACGCAGGAGGAAACCATGAACCGTTCCGCACTCCGAATCCTCGCCGCATTCGCGTTCTCGCTCGCCGGCATCGCCGCGGCCTGGGGCCATGGAGAAGGCAAGCCTCCCGAGCAACTCGGCAAGGTGTCGTTCCCGATTTCCTGCGCGCCGGCCGTGCAGCCCGGATTCGTGCGGGCGGTCGCGCTGCTGCACTCATTCTGGTTCCCCGAAGCGGAAAAAGCGTTCCGCGAGGTGCTTGCGCGCGATCCGCACTGCGCCATCGCCACCTGGGGCATCGGCGCCGTCCTGATCGGCAACACCTTCACCGGAGGCGCGACGCCCGAGCATGCGCAAAGGGCCTACGAAGTGCTCGAACGCGGCCGCGCGATCGGCGCGAAGACCGAGCGCGAGCGCGCCTATATCGAGGCCGTGTTCCAGTACTGGGACAATTTCCGCGACCGGACGCACGCCGCGCGCATGAAGGCGCTGTCCGATGCGTTCGAACAGGTGGCGAGGCGCTATCCGAAGGACGACGAGGCGCAGATTTTCTACGCCATCTACCTGACCGCGACGCAGTCCCCGACCGACAAGAGCTTCGCTGCCGCCCTGAAAGCCGCTGCCATTCTCGAGCAGCAGATCTCGCGGCACCCCGAGCATCCCGGCGTGGCGCACTACCTCATCCACAGCTACGACTATCCGCCGATTGCCGCCAAGGGACTGCCTGCGGCCCGACGCTATGCCGGGATCGCGCCCTCGGCGCCGCACGCCCTGCACATGCCTTCGCACATCTTCACGCGCGTCGGCTCGTGGGAGGACTCGGCCGTCACCAACCGGCGCTCGGCGAACGTCGCCAAGGCCGAGAATTCTCCCGGCGACTGGCTGCACGCGCTCGATTACATGACCTACGCCTATCTGCAAGTCGCACGCGATCGGGATGCGGCCCTCGCCATCGAGGAGGCGAAAACCGTTGTCAACCTCAATCCCGCGGTAAACGCCATCGCCTACGCGCTTGCCGCGATGCCGTCGCGGTACGCCGTAGAGCGCGGCATGTGGAAAGAGGCCGCGCAACTCGAGCCGCGGCAGAGCCGGTTTGCGTTCACGGATGCGATCACCTGGTTCGCCCGATCGCTCGGCGCCGCGCGCAGCGGCGACGTCGCCGCGGCAGAGAAGAGCGCGAAGGAACTCGGCGACACCGCTGCGGCATTGAAAGCCGCGAACAACGACTACTGGGCGACCGAGGTGGAGGTCCAGCACCGCTCGGCGTTGGCCTGGATCGCATACGCCAAGGGCCATCGCGATGAGGCCATCGGGCTGATGCGCGCCGCGGCGGACCTGGAGGAATCCAGCGAAAAGAGCGCGGTCTCACCCGGGCGGCTGATTCCCGCGCGCGAATTGCTCGGCGACATGCTGATCGAAAGCGGCCGGCCTGCCGAGGCGCTCGCGGAGTACGAGCGCTCGCAACTGCGCGACCCGAACCGCTTGCGCAACCTGTACGGCGCGGGACTCGCTGCGGCGCAGAGCGGCGAGCGCGTGAAGGCGAAGTCTTATTTCGGTCGGGTCGCGGCGCTGGCCGGCACGTCCGACGCGCGCCCCGAATTCAGGCAGGTGCGCGATTACCTCGCCGGCAACTGAGGTTCGCGTCGCCGTCTCGACGGATCGCATATTCATGCCATTTCGGCATTTCCGCCTTGACCCTCGATTCTTGATCCTCAATCCTGACTCCCCATGCACATCGACCACGACATCAAGCTCGGTTTCAAGGACGTTCTGATCCGCCCGAAGCGCTCGGCGTTGCCGTCGCGCGCGGAAGTCGATATCACGCGCGAATTCACCTTCAAGCATTCAGACAACCGCTATCACTGAGTCCCGGTCATTGCGGCGAACATGGATACGGTCGGTACGTTCGAAATGGCGCGCTCGCTCGCGCGGTTCGGCCTGTCGACAGCGCTGCACAAGCACTATGGCGGCGACGAACTGGTCGCGTTCTTCAAGGCGCTCAAGGTGAAAGCGAACGCGTTTTACTCGTTGGGCATTACGAAGAACGATCTCGACAAGTTCAGGCACGTGATGCGGCGCGCCGGCGACGCCGTCCACTACGTATGCATCGACGTCGCCAACGGCTATTCGGAAACCTTCGTCAGGTTCGTCGCCAAGTTTCGCCGCTCCTACCCCAAGGTCACGCTGATGGCCGGCAACGTCGTGACCGGTGAGATGACCGAAGAACTGATTCTGTCCGGCGTCGACATTGTCAAGGTCGGCATCGGCCCCGGCTCGGTGTGCACCACGCGCACGATGACCGGCGTGGGCTACCCGCAGCTGTCTGCCGTGATCGAATGCGCCGATGCCGCGCACGGTCTCGGCGGGCGTATCTGTTCCGACGGCGGGTGCACTTCGCCGGGTGACATCGCCAAGGCCTTTGGCGGCGGCGCGGACTTCGTGATGCTGGGCGGCATGCTCGCCGGTCACGATGAGAGCGCTGGCGAGGTCGTCGAACGGGACGGCGGGCGGTTCAAGCGCTTCTATGGCATGAGCTCGCGCACCGCGATGGAAAAGTACGCGGGCGGCGTCGCGCACTACCGCGCCTCCGAGGGCAAGGAAGTGCTGGTGCCATATCGCGGCCCCGTGGACGAAGCAGTGCAGGACATCCTCGGCGGCCTGCGCTCCGCGTGCACGTACGTAGGGGCGCGCACCCTGAGGGAACTCACCAAGCGCACCACGTTCGTGCGGGTCGGCATGGAGTCGAACGAACTCTTCGCCGAAAAGTGACAAGACTCGAATCATCGCGGAGCTGACAGCGTGTTTCAACTGAGCGCTGGATATTGTGCGAACAATCCGTTTCCAGTAAATTTGCCTCCGCATCGATCGGTATTGTTGCTTTTTTCTTCAATTGACTTCTTAAGGGAGGAACTTGTCATGAAGCGCCTGGTATTCGCGGTCGCAGTTGCCGCCGCATGGTCATTCCCGCCGGCCCACGCAGCGGACAAGGCTGCGCCGCACTGGGGCTACGAGGGCGAGATGAACCCGGCCAAATGGGGGAAGGAATTTCCCACCTGCGGAATCGGCAAGGCACAGTCGCCGATTGACATCAAGGGGCCGTTCGGAAAGGCCGCGCAGGCGATCCAGCCCGAATACAAGGAAGGCGCGCTCAAGATCGTCAACAACGGGCACACGATCCAGGTCAACGTCGATCCCGGCAGCAAGCTGATGATCGACAAGGACAGCTACGACCTGCTGCAGTTTCATTTTCACCGCCCCAGCGAGGAAAAAGTGAACGGCAATCCGATGGCGATGGTCGCCCACTTCGTGCATCGGAACCAGGCAGGCAAGCTGGCGGTGCTCGGCGTGTTGCTGAACGAGGGCGCCGAGAACGACACGCTCAAGACGGTATGGGCAAGTGCGCCCAAGAGCGAAGGCCCCGAGGTTGTCGTGCCCGACGCGAAACTCAACCCCGCCGCGCTGGTACCGAAAAATCTCGGCTACTACAGCTTCGAGGGTTCGCTGACGACGCCGCCGTGCACCGAAGGCGTGACGTTCTATATCCTGAAGACCCCGGTCACGCTGTCGAAAGACCAGGTGCAGGCGTTTCCCTTCAAGCTCAACGCGCGGCCGGTACAGCCGCTCAACGGACGCAAGATCGTAGCCAACTGAGTACTCTGCACCCGCCCCGTGCGATTCGGCGGGGCGGCGCAGGGCTCTTGCACGGATTCACCGATCCCGGTGCTTGCGCTTTATCGTGACGCTAGAAGGAGATGGAATGAACAGGCGTGACACGGTGTTGGCGTTGCTTGCGCTCGGGGTTGCGCCGCTTGCTTCCCTGGCACAGCAGCAAGGCAAGGTCTACCGCATCGGCTTCCTGGGCCTGGCCAACGCCTCTGCCCAAGGCAACCCGGCCCGATTGGAGGCGATTCGCGAGGGATTGCGCGCCTTGGGGTACGTCGAGGGAAAGAACATCGTGATCGAGTTTCGCTGGGCGGAAGGGAAATATGAACGGCTTCCTGACTTGGCTGCCGAACTGGTCCGCCTCAAGGTCGATGCGATCTTGACTCAAGCAACTCCGGCAACTCGTGCAGCCATGCAGGTGACGAAGTCCATACCCATTGTTACGACCGCCGTCGCAGATCCGGTAACGGCGGGACTGGTCGGCAGCCTCGCGCGGCCAGAGGGCAACCTTACGGGCACCTCGGTTTTTACTGCGGAACTCTCCGCAAAGCGTCTGGAGTTGCTCAGAGAATTTCTGCCACGTGCGAAACGAGTCGGGGTACTGCTTCATCCGGAAAACGCATCGATGGCGATGATTTTCGAATCGATGGAAGCGGCGGCTCGTTCCCTCAAGCTCGAAGTGCACAGCATTCCACTACGCGGACCGGAGGAGATCGAGGGTGCGTTTGGGGCGATGCGTGCAAGGAAGATCGATGCGCTCGTGGTTCTGGAGGATCCGATACTCATTGCCATTTCCAGGACCATTGCGGAGTACGCTACCAAGGCAAAGCTGCCGTCAAGCGGCTACGTTGGCTTCGCCGACCAGGGTGGTCTGATGGACTATGGGGTTAACCTGGTAGCGACCTACCGCCGCGCGGCCTATTTCGTGGACAAGATCCTCAAAGGCGCTAGACCAGCAGAGTTACCGTTCGAGCGGGCAACGGTGTTCGAGATGACCGTCAATCTGAAGACCGCCAAAACGCTCGGTATCAAAGTCCCTCCGTCGATCGCTGTCCGCGCCGACCGGGTGATCGAATAGCCTGCTGAAATTCCGGGCTATGCGGCGGTTTACAAGAAATCCCCGGTGGGGAATGCATACAGCGCGGGAATCGATCCCACGATTGCCGGTTTTCTGCAATACACGGCCCAGGAGACCGTTCGGGAGTACCTCGGGCAGTGATGCGGTCAGCGGGTTTTCTCCGAAGCGGTCGTTCAACATCCGCGCTCATCCCCGACGCTTCCCGGCCTTCGTCTATTTGGACCCGGCCGCAGCCGCCGCGAAACCGGGCAACCGCAGCGGAAATCATGCGGACCGCGCTTCGGCGGGGTTTCTTTTGGGTGTTTCAGGGATAATAGTGCCGTCGAGGCGTCGCTCTCGCTCTCTGTGACAGCACGACTTGAACGGCAGCCAATGGCCCAAGCGACCATCCGCAAAGAGCCGAGGGCAACAGCACTTTGGGGAGCGCCTTTGGTACCAAGAAATGGCTAGCTAGGCCTGGCATCAATCATTGGAGTAACATCTCGCCGCAACAGTCCTGGGGAGGACCATGAATAAACTCGATTCGCTTGATTGGACACTGTTCATTGGTGTTTGTCTTTTGAGCTGGTTTCTGGCGGTGTACCTGAAGAACAAATACAAGATTCAGAAACGAGACTTCTTCATGGTATCGGTTTACATAGCTGCGCTGGCATCAATCCTCATCGGGGCGTATCACGTTATCAGAGGATTAGTTTCACTTTCCCCGTAAGTACGGCAATAGACAGGAACCGAGGATCTGCGGGCACGTCCATCGGTAATCGCTTCTGGCGCGCACTGGCCGGCTCTTGCCCCTGGCACCCGCCGCCTGCTGAAATTCCGGGCAAAGTCTGGTTTCTTAAACCGCGAAATCACGCCATCGACCCTGAGCTGCCGCTCGGGGCGTAGACTGATCGCCGTCTTGGACTGACCGGGCGCTCTGCCTGCCGAACCCGGTGCTTACGCGATGTCGTGGCGACCGATGGGGGGATCGGATGAACAGGCGCAACACCGTAGTTGCACTTGCCGCGCTTGGCGCAGCGCCGATGGCAACGCGTGCACAGCAGGCGCCGCGCGTTGCGAGGATCGGTTATCTCAGTATCACTTCCGCCGCAGCGCAGGCGCGCTATTTCGAGCCATTGCGCTCGGGCCTGCGTGATCTGGGCTACGTCGAAGGCAAGGACTACCGGATCGAGCCCCGGTTTGCCGACGGAGACAACGACAAGCTCGCGGGCCTCGCGGCCGAACTGGTGCGCCTGAACGTCGATGTGATCGTGTCCTACGCCACGGGCGTGATCGCTGCACGGCAAGCGACGGCGACAATTCCGATCGTCATGGCGACGCACGCCGATCCGGTTGCCACCGGCCTTGCCGTCAGCCTCGCGCGCCCGGGCGGCAATGTCACGGGGTCGACCTTCTTCCATTCGGAGCTCATGGCCAAGCGACTCGAGCTGCTGAAGGAAGTCGTGCCCTCGATGACACGGGCGGGGGTCCTCCTGCATCGGGACAATCCGTCGAATGGTCCCGCACTGGAAGCGATGGGGGCCACGGCCCGCGCATTAAGAGTGGAATTGCACCCGATCGAGACGCGCGGCCCGGCGGACTTCGAGCGGACATTCTCGACCTGGGCCGAAAAGAAGATCCAGGGGCTCGCGGTCAGCGATCACGCCCAGTTCACCACCAATGCCGCCACGATTACCGCTCTGGCCGCGAAACGCCGGCTTCCCGTGAACGGTACGCTCGAGTTGGCCGCAAGCGGCGGACTGATGGCTTACGGGGTGAACTTTCCCGAGCAGTTCCGCCGTGCCGCCTATTTCGTCGACAAGATCTTGAAGGGCGCACGACCCGCCGACCTGCCGATTGAGCAGGCAACGAAATTCATTTGCGTCCTCAACCTCAAAACCGCCAGGGCCTTCGGTCTCAAGTTCCCGCAGTCGGTGCTGGTCCGGGCAGATCAGGTGATCGAATGAACAGGCGTGATGCGGTAGTTGCACTGCTCGTGCTCGGCGCTGCGCCACGCGCCTTCGCGCAGAAGGCGGGAAATTCAAAGCGCATTGGTTTTCTCAGTTCAACTTCCGCAGCGGCCACGGCAATCTGGTTTGCCTGCTTCAAAGACGGATTGGCTAAGCTCGGTTGGAACGAGGGACAGACCATCGCGATCGAACGGCGCGCGCTTCAAGGCGGACCCGAACTGCTGCCTGCCCTGGCCGGGGAATTGATACGACTGAACCCGGACCTGATCGTCGCCGTCGGGACCCCGGCGGCTCAGGTGTTGCATCGCGCTACCCGAGACCTGCCGGTGGCATTCGTCATGGTCAGCGATCCCGTTGCCAGCGGGATCGTCAAGAGCCTGGCCCGGCCGGAAGCGAATGTGACCGGCGTTTCCAATTTTCTGCCAGCGACCACGGGAAAGCTTCTGGAATTCACCAAAGTGGTTCTTCCCGGCGCATCTCGCATTGCCTTCGTCTACGACCCGGCAAATGCGGGCAAGCTGCTCGAATTGCAGGAGTTGCGTGCCAGCGCGCCGGTCCGGGGCGTCAGCATCGAGCCGCACGAAGTGCGCACGCCGGCCGATATTGAGAGGGCTTTCGCCGCCATGACAAAGTCGCCCCCCGGAGCGCTGATTATTCCCGCTGACGGCGTGACCAATAGCAGCCTGCGACGGATCGTGGCGCTCGCGGCAAAGATTCGGCGCCCGGCGATCTATCAGACGAGGGAATTCGTGGACGCAGGCGGATTCATGTCCTACGGCCTCAACACCTGCCAGCACTTCCGGCGCGCAGCGAGTTATGTCGACCGGCTCCTCAAGGGAGCAAAGCCTGGCGATCTGCCCGTGGAACAGCCAACGACGTTTGAACTCGTCATCAATCTCAAGACCGCCAAGGCCCTCGGGCTCACGATTCCGCGGGAACTGCTGCTGCGGGCCGATGAGGTGATTCAGTAGGATGCTCCGGATTTCGATTTCCAAGGTGCCAGGATTGGGTTCCCCAGTTTCAGTTCGTGATCTCGCGGACTCGGATTCAGCCGTCGCAAGAAGCAGAAAGCCGCTTGATTCATTTCGGCAGCACCCACACAGCCCCGCTCCGGCGGGGTTTGTCGTTTCTGAGCCGTTCGCGACCGGCAGTTTTCGGCCGACTGCGGGCCGCGGCGCTCTCAACCTGCTGATGGTCGGGCATCAGCCTTGTACGCGTTTCATCCGGGCGATGACCACCGAAGGTTCGACCGTACTGGATTCATACGGATGGCTGGCCTTCCTGTAGATGCCGGAAATCTTCCTCACGTACGCACGAGTTTCAGCATAGGGCGGTATGCCTCGATATCTCTCGACCGCCCGTTCGCCGGCATTGTAGGCGGCCAATACCAACCGCACGTCGCCTTCGAAAAATGCCAGCAGCCAGCGCAGGTACGCCAGACCGCCTTTGATGTTCTCGACCGGATCGAACACCTGCTTGACGCCGAAACGCTCGGCGGTCCCCGGCATCAGCTGCATCAGCCCCTGGGCATTTTTGGGCGATACGGCCTGGGGATTGAAAGCCGACTCTACGGAGATCACGGCCAGCACAAGCTGCGGGTCAATCGCATATCGCGGCGCGAGCCTGCGGACCAGCTGTTCGATGTCGCCGCCTTCCACCGCAGAAACTTCGGGCTCCCCCGGGTCATCCGCAGCAGCCGTTTGCGGTGGCGGTGGATCGGGTAACATGCAAAAAGGCAATTGCGTACCGTCCTCCTTGCGCACGTACCGCAGCATTTTGGCCGCGTACGAGTGCCCCTGATCTGCCGCCATGCCGAACAGCGCTGCGGCAACGCCATCATCGCGCGCTACGCCTTTGCCATTGGCATAGATCCAGCCAAGCCTGAACTGCGCTTCGGGATCGCCTCGCCTGGCTGACCAGCAATACAACTCTCTTGCCTTCTGAAGATCCCTGGGCACGCCCTCCGCGTGCTCGTACTTGAGCGCCAATTCGAGTTGCGCCGCCGAGTCGCCTTGATCGACCGCGAATTCCAGCGCCGCGAGGTGAGCCCCTGCGGCTCCGGCGATACCCGGGGCTGAGGCACCCAGCGCGATCATGGCTGCAAAGCGTAGGACTCGTCTCATTTGTCGCCGTTAGAAACCGATTTGCCCCGTAATCCAGCGGGAGCAATCCAAACGCAAGTAGTGCCGCTCCCGAAGATCGCGCCGTCGTGCCGCCGCCTGCACCTTACGTCTGTCGGCCTTATTCTCCGATCCGGATTGTAAGATTTTCCACGATGGCGCGCGCAGCGGGACAAAAGATTACAATTGCCGCGACCTCCAAACCGCGAACGACGGCTTGTGGCCGGCGGTACCCTTGACACGCGCTGCCTGCTGAAATTACCCGCAAAGTCTGTTTTTCAAAAACACTTTCGACTCGGAGCAGACACCCAGGGCGTAGACTCACGGCCGGGCGGGACCATGCGGGCTCTTCGCTGGTCGATACGTATGCAGACGTAGGAGGGCGATCCCGATGGCGATACTGATCTGCAGGGGCTGCGGCAAGGAGTTTCATGATTTTTCAACGACGTGCCCGCATTGTGGTACGCCGGCGAAAATAAATGACAGGTATGTCTCCCAGACCGATTCGACGCCCTCGCTCAGGGTGCATGTCGCCGAGCGGCTTCGAAGCGGCGAGGACCGGGAGCTGATACTCGCCGACCTGGCTTCCCGCAATGTTCCCGCAGACGTTGTCAATGCGGTCATTGCCAGCTTCAGCGGGGAATGGCGTGCCGGTCCGTCAAGCTGGGCGATCCAGATTCTGGGGGCAGCAATTGTCGTCGCCGGAGTAATGCTGCTCTACGGCCCGTACGCATCCCTACTGAAGGCCTATCCTTTCGTTCGTTTCTTTGGAACCTATCCGTTCGCCGCCATTGGGTTGGCGATGCTCGGCGCGGTCCTCTGGTGGTATGGCCGGACAAGGCCTTTCATGGTTTACCGTTCAGGAGTTTCGAAGTCGTGGTTGCGGCGTTGCGGGAACTGCGGATCGGCGATCGTGTTGGGCCGCAAATACGGCGACAAGCACTTCTGCAACCGGACCTGCGTGGAAAACTTTCGCCATCCCGGCGCCTTCTGCACAGCGTGCATCGCGGAGACCAGCGACGAAGGACCGGGCAAGATCTCAAGGGTGAACGGATTCGGAACCTGGCTCTACGGCAGCGCAGCCAAGTGCCCGACGTGCTACTCGATCATCCAGCGGAAATGGATCTGCCTTGGTTTTCTGCCTGTGATTCCTCTCGCACCACGGTTTCGCATCAAATCGCGCACGCTGTCTGAAATTTCCGGCGCGCGCAGGATTCCAGAAGAGAACATCAAGCAATCGTTGACTCGTGCTCGATCTGTGTGAACAAGGCCCTGTTCGCATCTCCGGTTGCGCTCGCCGGTTGTGCCGCTTGAGGGAGGCGCCATCAAACAAACGCTGATCATCATTGCCTTGATCGGGGTGATTCCATTGGCCGGATACCTTGTCGGATCCTACGTGCAGTCGGATATCGAGGGCCGATGGTTCAGAGCGGTCGGGAACACGCTTGCCGCGAAGGCCGAAGTGGCAGTGGTTTCGAGCCCGCTGGCGCTCAAATGGATTTGCGACACTCCGGCTGCGTCGCAGGTGAACGCATGCGATACCTACCGAAACGTCACCCTTCTTCAGCGCGTCAGTTTCGGCGCATTCATCGCCGGCCTTGCCTTCATCGCCGCGATCATTGCCGCAGCACGGCTCGCTGCGAGAAATCGAAACCTTCTCGTCACTTTGTTCTCGCCGGGAATCAAGGTGGCTCTGTCCGTGCTTTTCGCCCAGATCATTGTTCAAGGAGCCATTTCCGTTTACAGCCTGTACATCCTCGAGGCGACCACCACCAAAAGCGTGCACATCATCCATATCGGGCTGCTCGGACTGGTCTTCGCCGCCGGCGCATTCAAAATGATCAGCGCCGGCCTTTCAATTCCCCATCGCGCAGGCACGAGGGTCATAGGCAGGCTTATGTCCCGTGAGGAACAGCCCAGGCTCTGGGAATTCGTCACCGGTCTTGCGCAGAGGCTTGGCGCCCAAGCGCCATGGCAAGTGGTCATCGGACTTGCGCCCAATTTCTACGTCACTTCCGCCGACGTAACGGTCGTGCCGGGGCCGACAACGCATCGCGATGAAACGCTGTACCTGTCGTTGCCGCTGATGCGAATTCTTTCTCGTGATGAACTGGCAGCCGTTGTAGGCCACGAACTGGGGCACTTCCGTGGCGAGGACACGAAGTTCAGCTTGAAGTTCTACCCGATCTATGCCGGAACCGCGCAGGCTTTGGCCGCGCTTCAAGACGCGAGCGCCCAAGGCCGGAGGGTGGCATGGCCATTGCGCCCGGCGTTCGCAGTGCTGACGCTACTGCTCGAAGAATTCGCGAAAGCGGAGCGCAGCATCGGACGCGAGCGGGAATTCGCAGCCGACCAGGCCGGCGCATCGGTCGCGTCGCCTCGCGCCATCGCGACTTCGTTGCTCAAACTCGAGGCTTTCGCGGGGCTTTGGCCGGGCATTCGTTCCGCCATGATCAATGCACTCAACCAGGGCAAGGCGTATTCGAACGTCAGTGCGCTCTATGCCGCGGCAGCCGCCGCCTCGGCCAGGCGCGAACCTGTCGATGAAGTCGCAAAACTGGCGATCTTTCACCCCACGGACTCGCATCCGCCAACGCAAGAGCGCGTTCAGGCGCTGGGACTGAGCGTTTCTGCTCTGCACGACGAAGCGCTGCAGATCGATCCGAACGCGTGCTCGGCATTGCTGCTCGAAAACGTTTCGGAGCTGGAAGAGCTGTTGACGAAGATCGAGCACCGCGTTTTGCTTGAGTGCGGCTACGCGAAATTGCCAGGAGCGGCCCCGGTTCCCTTCCCTGTTCCCTTGGGTGGCAAGGACAAGGCGATGAAAGCTGTCACGGCTCACGCACCCCAAAATCCTGTTGATCGTTTATGCGGGGAATGTTGGGCGCCGATTGCCGCAGGCGCCGGCCTCGAAGTCGCCGGACGGCTGTTGCCCGTTTGTGATATCTGCGCAATAAAGTTCACCAGGAAACGCTGGCAGTTGTGGAAGAATGCGAGCTGACAGGCTCTCCACGAACTCACCGTCAGAGACGCGAAACACCGGGTGATCGAATGACAGGTCCGCGAATGACCGCCGACTCGGGTTGCCCGGGCGCCTCGATCATGTCGCTGCTTTTCGCAAATCCTTGATCAACAGGTAGAGGTGGTAGGGGTCTGTCGGGCTTGGATCAAAGTTGAAATGTTCGTAGAAGCGCCGTGCATCGTCGTCCTTGGCGTGAACAATCATTGCACGGATACCTGCGATATCAGCGGCCTGAAGCGTTCGGGCGAGGGCATCATGCAGCAGGGCGGCGCCCAATCCGCCTCCTTTGGCGTTGTTATCGACAGCAAGCCTGGCCAGCAACATCACGGGGACAGGATGACGGGCCAGGCCTTTTGCCATTCGGAGGGGCGCCTGGGAATGCGCCACGGCCCCGACCGCCAGACTGTAATAGCCGACAACCAGGCCGCCGGCAATCGCCACATAATTCTGCGCACCGCCTGCGGACTGGTTGTTCAGCGAAAAACGGGAAAGGTACCGATTGAGATCTTCGTATCCGCAGTCGAACGCCTCGACGATGTGGGTTCGATCAAGTTTCTGAATGACCCATCGGCGTTTGCTCGTCGCCACGAGCCGTTACTTTCCTGTTTTCATCAAGCGCGCAAGACGCGGCCGTACACGAGGCCGGGCGTCAAGCGCAGCCTGAAATTCCTGCCACCGTGCATCATCGAGAATGAACAGACGGCGATCCGCCAGAGTCTCGGCCGCCGACGTCAATCCACTATCGATCAAAAATTCGCTGACGGTCTTGTCCCGGGCTTGAGCGGCCGTCTGGATCATCTCCTTGGCAGCCGGAGAGATGCGCAAGTCGACGCGTTGAGTCTTGGAGGAATCGAGCATGACATTGCCTCTTGGATTGGTTGGTACTGAGTATAGCGTGTGTTCAATGTCAGTACAACAGTTTGAAGCAGTCGTTCAGGGAGTAGACTCACCGCAGGCTTGGCTTGCCCGATCGCCGGGCCCTCCGATCCCGGTGCTTACGGGCGAAGTTTCACCGTTAATTGACACCTGATCGGCAGTCATCTGCGGAAATCCAGGGTCGATTGATCAACTGCGATGTGTACCGTGCCGACACTGAGACGTTTCATCACGATCATTGCAACCGCTGTCCTGGCCTCTGGCCCGGCAACATCCAACGCTGAACGCATCGGCTTCGACTCTGCAGCAAGAGACAGCCGGGTAGTTCAAGTATTCCAGGGCAAAACGGAGTACACCGACCCCATCTACGGCGAATTGCAGTTGCCGTCCAGCGGCTCCGGGCCTTTCCCCGCAATGGTCGTCATGCATTCAAGCCGCGGCATCGTGGCCACCATTCTGGATTGGGCCACGATGTTCAATCAAATGGGTATCGCAACGCTCGTGGTCGACAGCTTTACCCCTCGCGGCCTGACGGAATCCAGCGCCGACCAACTCAGCTTTCCGGCAGGCGTAGTCGATTCACTCCGTGCACTCAAGAAATTGCAACAAGACCCGAGAATCGATTCCGGAAAAATTGGGGTAATCGGTTTTTCTCGTGGCGCCGTAGCTGCAATGGACTCCAGCTTCGAGCGTTATCGCACAGGTGTTCTGGGTTCGGATGTCGGCAAATTCGCTTTGCACATCGTGTTCTACGGCGGGTGCGCACAATATGCGAAGACCACTGACGGTCCAATTCTGAGTTTTATCGGAACTGATGACGACTTCACCAGTGTTGAGCTTTGCCGCAGAAGCGCTGAGATCCTGAGCCGGCAAGGCACCAAGGTCGAACTGGTCGTGTATGAAGGCGCGCTGCATGGATTTGATACAGACTTTCCGCGCCAGTCGATGCCAAGGGTTCAGAACTTCAAGAATTGCCTGATGCTTCAGAACCTGGACACGTTCGATGCGGCTTTGCTGGATGGCCGCACGCTAAGCGCTGAAGAACGCACGCACTATGCGAAGAGCTGTGCCAGCTATGGTGCAGCCCGTGGCGGCGATCGCAAGTACGCGTCTGCAGCCCGTGAACGCGTCAAGCGATTCGTTGCTGAACACTTCAAATTGCAGCGCTAGGCGCCATTGTGCGACGCTGCGTCGGGCTACATGGAAGCCCTGGAACAGGCCTGTGTCCACATCGATGTCTGTCGCGTGCTGCATGGCCAGCGTGACATCCCGTCCTGTATGAACGCCGGGACAACGAGGGCGTTCGAGGGGTAGAATGTCTGTCCGATGCGCGAACCCGTGCATTCCCGACGCAGATTTCTCAGCGGCGCCGCCATGGCGGGCCTCGCGGCCGGTCTGGGTGCGCTGCCGTTGCGCACGGCACTGGCGATCAAAGGCGGCCGGCCGAGTCGCACGGCCCGCGGCGCCGCGCTGCAGCGCGCGGCGCACCAGTTGCTCGAAACGCCGCTCGTATTCGACGACCCGCTCGCGCTGCGCATCCTGGGCGCGCAGGATGCCTCCTGGCTCGGCGCGAATCTCGAACAGTACCGTGGCGCCAGCGCGCGGGCCATGCGCGCGTTTCTCGTCATGCGCAGCCGCTACGCCGAAGACGAGCTGGCGCGCGCGGTCGCCGGCGGCGTGCGCCAGTACGTGGTGCTCGGCGCCGGGCTCGATACCTTCGCCTGCCGAAATCCGCACCCGCTGCTACGCGTGTTCGAGGTGGATGATCCGGCCACCCAGCACTGGAAGCGCGATCTGCTGAAGGAGCAGTCGATCGAGGTGCCGTCCTCGGCAACCTTCGCACCCGTGGATTTCGAGACGCAGACGCTCGCCGCCGGGCTCAAGGCGGCGGGATTCCGCGCGGACAGCCCCGCGTTCTTCTCCTGGCTGGGTGTCGTCATTTACCTCAGCCAGGGAGCGGTCGCCGAAACGCTGCGCTACGTGGCCGCCCGACCTCAGGGAAGCCAGGTGGTGTTCGATTTCGCGCCGCCATCGGATTCGCTCGGCAAATCGGAGCGGGCGCGCCGCGCAGCCGCCGCGGCGCGCGTCGCCAAAGCGGGGGAACCCTGGATCAACTATTACAACCCCGGGCAACTGGTGGATGAACTTCGTGCAACCGGTTTCTCGACTGCGCGGTCGCTGGCGGCGGGGGACATGAACGAGCGGTACTTCAGCGCTCGCGCCGACGGCTTTCGCCTCTATGGGTCGGGGCGGATGATGAATGCCGAGGTCTAGCCGAATACCACCGGCAGCGACCGAAGGATCGCTCAGATATTGCGCGCGATCAGCTCCCGCATCACCTCGCTCGTGCCGCCGTAGATGCGCGAAACGCGCGCGTCGGCGAACGCGCGCGCGATCGGGTATTCCATCATGTAGCCGTAGCCGCCGTAGAGCTGCAGCATCTCGTCGAGCGCCGCGCACATGGTTTCGGTGGAATAGAGCTTGACGATCGCCGCTTCGTCCACGGTGAGCTTGCGCCGCATGTGCTCCGCGAGGTAGTAATCCACCATCAGCCGCACGGCGATCGTGCGTGACTTCAAATCGGCCAGCTTGAACTTGGTGTTCTGGAAATCGAACACCGTCTGGCCGAACACCTTGCGTTCCTTCACGTAGCGCACCGTCTCGGCGAACATCGCTTCCATCTTGGCCGCCGCTCCGAGCGCGATCACGAAGCGCTCCTGCGCGAGTTCCTGCATCAGGTAGGCGAAACCCTTCCCCTCCTCGCCCAACAGGTTCTCCGCCGGTACGCGCACGTCGTCGAAGAACATCTCCGCTGTATCGGCCGCGTCCTGGCCGATCTTATCGAGCTTGCGGCCCCTGCGAAAACCCGGGCGATCGGTCTCGACCAGGATCAGGCTGACACCCTTGGCGCCCGCGGCCGGATCGGTTTTGGCGACCACCACCACCAGGTCGCAGGTGAGGCCGTGGGAGATGAAGGTCTTGCTGCCGTTGATCACGTACTCGCCGCCGTCGCGCTTCGCCGTCGTACGCACCGCCTTCAGATCGCTGCCCGCACCGGGTTCGCTCATCGCGATCGCAAGGACCACCTCTCCGGTCGCCGCCTTCGGCAGCCAGCGCTGCTTCTGCGCTTCGCTGCCCAGACGGTTGATGTAAGGCGCGATGATGTCGGAGTGAAGCGGAAATCCGACGCCACTGACGTTCGCATAGGCGATCTCCTCGATCAGCACCGCGCAATGCCCGAAATCCCCTCCCGCTCCGCCGTACTGCTCGGGCAGCGACAGGCACAGCAGCCCTTCCCTGCCGGCCTTGAGCCAGGTTTCCCGGTCCACCTGCCCGGCCTTGTCCCACTGCGCCTGGCGCGGCAGGCACTCGCGCTCGAGAAAACGGCGCACGCTGGCGCGGAATATTTCGTGGTCTTCGCGATAGACGGAACGGGGGATCATGCCGGTTTCCTCTGGTTGGCGAACGCAACGTGCGCGGGCGGCGGAAACGGTACGCCGCCGTTGGGATACTCGGTGAGCGGGGTGTTGTCGGACGGCAACCGGTCTTGCGGGCGCGGCATCCTATAATCCCAGCAGCCAATCGAGGGCGCATTCTATGGGAACCGCCAGCTTCATCCAAGCTGCACCGCAACTCGGCAACCAGTACAGCGAGGACCGCGTGCTGCGCGGTTACCTCGCGCGCGTGCTCACGGCCGAACAACTGGAGTCGGTCGGCGGAGCGCTGCACCGGATGGGCGAACTCGCCGGAGGTGAACTGTATGCGCGGCAACTTGCCGAGCTCGACCTCGAGCCGGCCCTGATTCAATGGGACGCGTGGGGCAACCGCGTCGATCGCATCGAGGTGACGCCGCTGTGGCAGCGCGCAGCGGAAATCGCAGCGCGCGAAGGCCTGGTCGCGATTGCCTACGAGGCGCCGCTCGGCCGCCTGTCGCGCGTGCTCCAGTTCGCGCTGGTCTACCTGTTTTCGCCGTCGACCGACGTGTATGCCTGCCCGCTCGCGATGTCCGACGGCGCGGCGCGTACGCTGATCACCTCCGGCAACGCGCCGCTCATCGAGCGCGCATTCAAGCGATTGGTGAGCCGCGACCACGCGACCTATTGGACCAGCGGTCAATGGATGACCGAACAGATCGGTGGTTCGGACGTGGGCTTGTCCGAGACGGTGGCTCGGCCCGCGGGCTCCGGCTGGACGCTGCACGGGCGCAAATGGTTCACCTCGGCGATCACTTCGCAGATGACGCTCACGCTCGCGCGGCCGCAGGGCAATGTTCCCGGCGGCAAGGGCCTCGCGCTGTTCTACCTCGAAACACGCGATGCCGAAGGCCGCCCCAACCGGATCTCGGTCGATCGCCTCAAGGACAAACTCGGCACGCGCAAGCTCCCGACGGCGGAGCTCACGCTCGATGGCACGCCGGCGACGCTGGTGGGCGAACCGGGCAACGGCGTGCGCGCGATCAGTACCGTGCTCAACGTCACTCGCACCTGGAATGCGATCGTGGCGATTTCCTACATGCACCGGGGCCTTGCCCTCGCGCGTGCCTATGCGCGAATCCGGGTCGCGTTCGGCGCGCCCCTTTCCGAACAGCCGCTGCATGCCGATACGCTTGCCGGGCTGCAGGCGGAATACGAGGCCGCCTTCCATCTCGCGTTCTTCGTCGTCGAACTGATGGGACGCGTCGAGTGTGGCGAGGCGAGCGATGAACAGCAGGCGCTCGCGCGCATACTGACGCCGATCGCCAAGCTCACCACTGGCCGGCAGTCGGTCGCCGTGCTCTCCGAGGTGCTCGAAGCATTCGGAGGCGCGGGTTACGTCGAGGACACCGGCCTGCCGGCGCTGCTGCGCGACGCCCAAGTGCTGACGATCTGGGAGGGCACCACCAACGTCCTGTCGCTCGACGCGTTGCGCGCGATCATGCCCAGCGGCCTCGGGCCGCTGATGCGCGAGATCGGTTATATCCTGCACGGCGTGCGCGAGCCGAGACTGGTGGCGATTTCCGCGCGCGTGCAGGCGGCCGTGGAAGCGGCTGACGCCTGGCTCAAAGCCAACGCCGGCAAGGACGAAGCGAAACTCGAAGCCGGCGCCCGCAGGTTCGCGCTGACCCTGGGCCGCTCGTGCGCCGCCGCGCTGCTTGCCCAACAGGCGCAGTGGTCGCTCGACCATGCGCAGGACCGTGGCCCTTACGCCGCCGCGCTGCGCTTCGCATCGGCAGGGTTCAACCTGCTCGGGGATTTCGACACCGCGCTGTCCCGGCTCCTCGCGGACGGAGAGCCGCGCTGATTGCGGGGACCGGTCGCGATCGGATTACACTTGCGGGACCGCGGTCCGGGAGGGTGACGATGAACGTTCTGAAGCTCGCACTTCTATGCATGCTGCTCGGCGCGCTGCCTGCGCGCGCCGCCGAAACCGTCAACGCCTACTCGATCTGGCCGGAGAACTGGGCGCGTCCGTTGTTCGAGGAATTCGAGAAAGCCACCGGCATCAAGGTCAACTTCGTGCGCTTCTCCTCGGGCGAGGCGCTGGCGCGCGTAATCGCCGAAAAGAACAACCCGCGGGTGGACGTGCTGTTCGGCGGACCGGTCGAGACGCATTCCGCTGGAATCAAGGAAGGCATTTTCGAGTCCTACCGCCCCCCTTCATTCGACAAGCTGGCGCCGCGCTTCCGCCATCCCGAGGGCCAGTGGGTCGCGATCGCCGACGACCCGCTGGTGTTCATGTCCAACAACAAGTTTCTCAAGGACAACAACCTCAAGGCGCCCGCCTCGTGGAACGATCTCCTGCACCCGGCATACAGGAACATGCTGCAGATGGCCGATGCGCGTACCTCGGGCACGGCCGTGACGCGCATCTTCTCGGTGCTCGAGGTGAACGGCCGCGACGAGAACAAGGCCTTCGATTACCTGAAGAAGCTGCGGCCCAATGTCCAGCTCTACACCAAGAGCGGCGGCGGCGGCACGCTGCCGGTCGGCCTGGGCCAGGCCGGCGCCGGCATCTTCTTCATCGTGGACGCGCTCGACACCAAGGCCAAGGGCTACGACGTCAGCATCAGTTTTCCGCAGGAGGGCATCGGCACCGCTGCCGAAGCGATTGCGCTGCTCAAGGGCGCCAAGAACCCCGTGCAGGGCAGAAAACTCATCGACTGGGCGAGCTCGCCTGCGATGCAGGGACTGTTTGCGAAGCACAAGATCAATTTCGTGCCGGCCCACCCGGACGTCGCAGTCGAGGCGAGCCTCGCCGAAGTCCTCAGGGGAGCGAAGATCTTCCCGATCGACGCGGAGTACGCGGGTGCCAACCGCAAGCGCGTGGTCGAGCGCTGGATCGGCGAAGTGCTCAACGCAAAGCCATAGGTACAGGTGAACCTGCGGTTCCCCCGTACCCCCTCCATGGGTTCGCCCTGAGCACCCCGCGCGCGAGCGGCGGCGCACGCGCCCTCGCAGATCCGGCTCTCGCCGTGACGGTGCTCATGCTGTGGGCGCTGCTCGCGTTGTTCGTCCTGTATCCGCTCGGCGCAATGTTCGCGCGCATCTTCCGTGACGATACGGGGTTCGGCATTGCGGGCGCGCTGGCGACGCTTGCCGACGCCAATCAGGTCCGCGCATTCTGGAACAGCCTGCTGCTCGGCACCCTGGTCGGAGTGCTCGGTACGGTGGCGGGCTTTGTATTTGCCTTCAGCGCTGCGCGCACGAAACTGCCGCGCTGGATGGCCACCGCGATCGACGCGGCGGTGCTGCTGCCGCTGGTGTCGCCGCCGTTCACCGCGGCCATCGCGATGATCTTCTCCTTCGGGCCGCGCGGCCTCATCACTTACGAGCTGCTCGGTATCAAGGGCTTTACCGTGTACGGCTTGGGCAGCACGCTGTTTTCCGAGGCGCTCACCTATTTCCCGATCGCCTACCTGACACTGCGCCCGATCCTCGCCGCGATCGACTCGAATATCGAAGGCATGGCGCTCAGCCTGGGCGCCTCGCGCTGGCGCGTGTTCCGCACCGTAACGCTGCCGCTGTGCATCCCCGGAATCGCCAACGCCTTCCTCTTGCTGTTCGCCGCCTCGCTCGCGGATTTCGCCACCCCGCTGATTCTCGCGGGCAACAGCTTCCCGGTGCTGCCCACCCAAGCCTACCTGCAGATTACCGGCCTGTTCGACCTGCGCGGCGGCGCGGTGTTGTCTTTCGCGCTGCTGGTGCCCGCGCTGGCGGTGTTCGCGCTGCAGCGCTACTGGGTCAGCAGGCGCTCCTACGTGACGGTCACCGGCAAGGGCGCCGGGCAGGCGCCGTTCGACAGCGCGGCCCCGTCGGTGCGCGCGCTCCTGCTCGCCGCATGCGCGGCGCTCACGCTTGCGATCGTTTACCTGTACGCGCTCCTCCTCTACGCCTCGGTGGTGGTGGCGCTCGGCGCGAACCATGCGTTGACCGCACAGCATTACAAGGTGATCTTCACCGAAGGCCTGAAGGCGATCCGCGATACGCTGATCATCGCAGGCTGCGCCATGCCGCTGGGCGGGCTATACGGGATCCTGCTCGGCTATCTGGTCGCAAAAAGAAATTTTCCCGGCCGCGGCGCCATGGAACTCGTGTCGATGGTCAATTACGCACTGCCGGGCACCATCGTCGGCATTGCATACCTGATCGCGTTCAACGACCCGCCGGTCGAACTCACCGGCACGGCGCTGATCATCGTCGCGTGTTACGTCTTCCGCTATGGTCCCACCGGAATCCGCGCCACCGTTGCACTGCTGCAGCAGATCGACCGCAGTCTGGAGGAAGCGTCCCAGGGCCTCGGCGCATCGAGCAGCACGACCTTCCGCCGCGTCACCCTGCCGCTCATTCTGCCGGCGTTCTTCGCCGGCCTGGGGGTGGTGTTTATTCGCTCCATGACCGCGATCAGCGCCACCATTTTCCTGGTCTCGATCGGCTGGACCTTGATCACCGTAAAGATCCTCGACAACATGACCGAACTTTCGCTCGGACCGGCGGCTGCGTTCTCAGTGCTGGTGGTGGCGATCGTGTTTGCGGTGATGGCTGCAATCAGCTGGATGCTCAGCCTGCTGCGCGCGCCGGGTGCCGCGCCGGTGCCGAGCCTGCTGGGCGGATGATGGCAGCGACCGGCATCCGCGTCGAAGGCGTCTCGAAACGCTACACCCACCGCGTAAAAGGCGAGGTGTATGCCGCGCGCGAGGTGAGCCTCGAGGTACGCACGGGCGAGTTCGTCACGCTGCTCGGGCCCTCGGGCTGCGGCAAGACCACCACGCTGCGCATGATCGCTGGATTCGAGCGGCCCGACGAGGGAAGGATCCTGCTCGGCGACCAGGACGTCACCGGCGTCCCGGCCAACAGGCGAAATATCGGTTTCGTATTCCAGAACTACGCCTTGTTCCCGCATCTGTCCATTTTCGAGAACGTGGCCTACGGACTGCGCGTGCGCAACGAACCCGACACCGAAATCCGGAGGCAGGTCGGCGCGGTGCTGGACCTGGTCGGCCTGGCTGGCTACGAACGGCAGTTTCCGGCGCAACTCTCGGGCGGCGAGCAACAGCGCGTCGCACTGGCGCGCGCCATCGTGATCCGGCCGCGTGTACTGCTGTTCGACGAACCCCTGTCCAATCTCGACGCGCGCCTGCGTGTGCAGATGCGGCACGAGATCCGGGACCTGCAGCAGCGGCTCGCCATCACCACAGTCTATGTCACGCACGACCAGGAGGAAGCGATGGCGGTGTCCGACCGCATCGCGGTGATGAGCGAAGGCACGATCGTGCAGGAAGGCAGTGCCGAAGATCTGTATCACCGCCCGGCGTCGGAGTTCGTGGCGCGCTTCATTGGACGCGTGAATCTGGTCGCGGGACGTGTCGTCGGGTTTCTGGGCGAAGCGCTGCAGGTCGAGGCTCTCGGAGCGCGCGTGCGCGTGCGTGAAGCGCCGCTCGGAGCGAGACCGGGCGATACGCTGCGACTGGTGTTGCGCCCGGAGGCGATCGGCTTGTCCGCGGGCAGTGGCAGCGTTTCTGCAACGGTGCTCGCGCGCACTTTCCTCGGCGAAAAGATCGAATACCTGGTGCGCTGCGGCAACGAGACGCTGCACGTCACGCGACACAATACGGGTGGCGGCGCCATCTTCGCCGAGGGGCAGGCGGTCGCGCTGCGCTTTCCCGACGGCGATGTCGCCGTGCTCGGACCCGGGAGCGAAGCGTGAGTGCGGCGCGCGCGATTCTCACCGCCTTGCTGGCCGGCTCGGCGGTACTCGCACGGGCGGCCGATCCGATCGAGCTTCACGGCGCGAGCGATGCATTCGCGGCGCCGGGCATCGCGATCGCCTGGGGCGTGCTGCGCGGCACGACCGAGGACACTACGCTGGTCGTGCTGCGCATTGCGGCCGATGCGAAACGCTTCACCCACATTGCGATTGCAGGTGTGGACCCGTTCACCCGGCGCCGCGAGCTGCGCCTTTCCGGACAGGCGACCGATTCGAGCGTTGAAATGCGCACGCCGCGCGCCGGTTTTGCCGATACGCCTCGCACGGAAGTCCGCCTCTACGCCTCGAGCGCCGCACTGCGAGCCGACTCGCCGGAACTCGTCGTTTACTTCCTGTCGATTCCCGACACCACTCCGGAATTCGCCGACAGCGCTTCGCTCGGTGCGTATCTCGCGACCCGGATGGCAACCATGGGGAAACCATGACGCGCGCAGAACTTGCGTTGATGCTCGATCACTCGGTGCTGAAGCCCGAGGCGAGCGCGCGCGACGTGCTCGAGGGAGCGAAACTCGTGCTGGACTGGCGCATCGGCTTTTATTGCGTGCAGCCGGGTTGGGTGAGAATCGCGGCACAGGCGCTCGCGGGTTCTGGCGCGAGCGTGGTCTCGGTGGTGGGATTCCCGCACGGTTGCGACCTCGCGGTGGTGAAAGCCCGGGCGGCCGCGCTTGCCATCGCCGACGGCGCGGGCGAGATCGACATGGTGATCAACTTCGGACTGCTGCGCAGCGGCGAGACACAGGCCGTGGCGGCCGAAATCATGGAGGTCGTCCGCGCCGTGCCTTCGATTCCGGTCAAGGTGATCATCGAAACGCGTGCGCTGTCCGATGGCGAAAAGCGCCTGGCCTGCGGCCTGGTGCGCGATTCCGGCGCGGCATTCGTGAAGACATCGACCGGATTTCATCCGGCCGGCGGCGCGACGGTACAGGACGTGCGGCTCTTGCGCTCCCTGGTCGGCCCGGACTTCGGCGTCAAGGCCTCGGGCGGCATCCGCAGCCTTGCCGATGCGCGCACCATGCTCGATGCCGGCGCAAACCGGATCGGCACCTCTGCGAGTGCCACGATACTTGAGGCGCTGCCTGCGGCCGGGTAGACGCTCAGTCCGCGGCAAGCGTTACGCGAAAACCATCCGCGACCACCTGCGCGTCGCCACCGTGACGGCGCGCGATGCGCCGGACCAGCGCGAGCCCCAATCCGGCTCCAGCGCTCGCGCTCCCGGCGTAGCGGTAAAACGGCTCGAACACCTTCTCGCGCTCGGCCATGGGTACGCCGGGCCCTGCGTCGCGAACCTTCAACTCGGCCCCGCGGCCTGCGCGCCTGACCGACAACTCGATCGGCGGTGCGCCATGGCGCCGTGCGTTTTCCAGCAGGTTGCGGATCAACCGGCGCAACAGGCGGGGCTCGCCGCGCACGGTGACGGCTTCGCCTTCGAGCGTGCAATGCTCGTAGCGGGCGCACTCCTCCGCCGCGAGTGCAAGCAGATCGATCTCCTCGCGCGCTTCGGGCCCGGTCACCGAATCCAGTCGGCTCGCGAGCAGGATCTCGTCGATCAGCTGGCCGAGTTCGGCGATGTCGCGCTCGAGTTCGGCCTTGCGCCCGGGTTCCACGCCCTCTTTCATCAGCTCCACGCCCATGCGGATGCGCGTGAGCGGCGTGCGCAACTCGTGCGAAGCGTTGGCAAGCAGCAGCCTGTGCGCCCCGACCAGTTCCTCGATGCGGGCCGCCGCGCCGTTGAAGCTTTCAGCGAGACGCGCCACTTCATCGCGGCCCTCGATTTTCACGCGCGCGGAGAAATCTCCCGCGCCGAGCGACTCGACCCCCTGCTGCAAGGTCTCCAGGCGGCGCGTGAGACGGCGGACCACCGGATACGCACCCACTCCGACGGCCAATGCGATCAGCGCCAGGGTGAGAAAAAGGCCGAGACCCGGATGTGCGCGGTCGCGCGGAACGCGCGCCACCAGCCACCGTCCGTCGGGCAGTTTCATCGCCCAGGCAGGCCGGCCGCGCGCGGTTCGCAGCCAGCCGCTCTGCTCCAGGCCTTCGTCCGGCGCGGGCAGCGCGCGGCCGACCGAGGCGATCGGCAGCCGGTCATTGGAAAAAAGAGCGATGTCGGCGCGAATCCGGCCAGAGAGTTTTTCGAGCGAAGACTGCTGTTCCGCCCGGGCAGCGCCCTTCGGGGCAAGCGCGTTCTGCGCCAGCTCGGCGGCAATTTCAGTAGCGTGACCGGCGGGGCCGTATTCGGCGAAGCTGCGCCACAGCACGCCGGCGACCAGCGCGAACACCACGATACTCGCGAGCACCGCAAGGTAGATGCGCAGGTACAGCTTGCGCATCAGTCCTGCGCCTTGGCAAATACGTAGCCCGCGCCACGCACGGTGAGGAGGCGGCGCGGTTTCTTCGGGTCGTCCTCTATCAATTGCCGGATGCGCGACACCTGGACGTCGATCGAGCGGTCGAACGCTTCCAGCGGCTCGCCTTTCACGAGATCCATCAACGCATCACGCGACATCACGCGCCCGGCGTTCCCGGCGAGGGCGAGCAGCAGCGCGAATTGATACGCGGTCAGCGTCTTGTCCTCTCCGTCGAGTCGCGCCGCGCGGGCATCGCGGTCGATCTCCAGACGCCCGAAACGCAGCAGCCTGGATACCTCCGGGGATTTCCGGTGGCGCCGCAATATTGCGCGCAACCGCGCCAACAGCTCCCTGGGCTCGAAGGGTTTCGCCAGATAATCATCGGCCCCCAGTTCCAGGCCCACGATCCGGTCCATCGCATCGCCGCGCGCGGTGAGCATGAGGATCGGAGTATCGGAACCGGCGCGCAGCGCCTTGCAGACCTCGAGCCCGTCCATGTCCGGCAGCATCAGGTCGAGCACGAGAGCATCAAAAGGCTCCCGCGCGAGCATCTCGAGCCCGGCGCGGCCCTCGCCCGCGACCGCAACGCGAAAACCCGCCCCGCCGAGGTATTCGGAGACCATGCCGGCGAGGCGGGGATCGTCGTCGATGAGCAGGATGCGCTCGGCCACACCCGAAGTGTACTCAGCCTTGCTGGTGCTGCATCCCGCCGCGATGCTCAAAGCGCTTTTCGATCCGCTGTTTCAGCTTCGTGCGTTGCTCGGGCGTGAGCACCTCGGCGATGTCTCCCAGCGCGACGCTGAGACGGCGGGATGCAGCGTCCGCAGCCTGGATCTGCTCGATGCGCAGACTCTCGATGGCCCCCCGGTCGATGGATTGCGCCGCGAGCAGCTCGACGCCGCGCTTGCGGGCCGCACGCGCTTTCTCGCGCAGCGGCCTGAGCTCGCCGGCCGCGGACTTGGCGATCGATACGAGTTTTCCGGTCTGCTCCGGCGTGGCGTCGATATCCACCGCAAGATGTTTGACCATGTACTCGATGCGCTGGTCCATCATTGCAGGATCCATCTTCCCGTCCATGAATCCGCCGCGGTGGTGCCAGCCGCCGGGGCGGCCTTGAGCGAACACCTTGAAACCGGCACCACTTGCGATACCGCCGATCAGCGCGGCGATGCCCAGACGCTTGAAGAAGCCGCGGCGCTTGCCTTCGGAGGTCGGGCTGGGTTCGGGATTGCGTTGCTCGGTCATGGCGTATTCCTCGGGAAATTGGGCTCGGGCGATATTGCCCGGTGCCTGCACTATCGGGCACGGAGGTTTCCGCCTTGTCTGCGCGAGGTAAAGTTATGTAAACGGGCAGGATTTGAGCCAAATCAAATCTTTCGCCACGGTCATGGGCATTCTTGCCCGGATGCCCTTGACCGTGGCTGGAGAACCGCTCGCCCCGCGCCCACCCGCAGGCTTCGCCCTGTTTGCGCTCGGCTTCCGCCCGTTCTATCTCCTTGCGGGCGTGTTTGCCGCCCTGAGTGTGCTTGGCTGGGCCGCGCAGTTCGAGGGCGTTCTGCCCTCCGATGCCTACGTCAACGGTGCGCTTTGGCATGCGCACGAAATGCTGTTCGGCTACGCGTTCGCCGTGATAACGGGTTTCCTGTTTACCGCCGTGCGCAACTGGGCCGACCACCCGACGCCGACCGGTCCCGCACTCGCCGCCGCCGCCGCTTTGTGGGTGGCCGCACGCGCGTTGGTGCTTTCTCCGTGGCCATCGATCGCCGCGGCGGCGGATGCGCTGTTTGCGATTGCCGTTGCGCTCGGCATAGGCCAACCGCTGCTCGCGAGCGGCAACCGGCGAAATTATTTTTTCATCGCGCTGGTGCTCGGACTGGGCGCGGCCAACCTCGCCTTCCACGCCGCGCTGGCGGGCTGGCTGCGCTTCGACGCGCGGTGGGCGCTCGGCATCGGCCTGGACCTGGTGCTGTTCATCATGGCAGTGGTCGCCGGGCGCGTCGTGCCGTCCTTTACCAACAATGCGATTCCGGGCGCAGATGCGAGGCGCAATCCGGTGATCGAGCGCGCCGCCCTCGGCCTCACGCTCGCCTTGCTTGTGTGCGACGTAGCAGGACTCGCGGCCGCCGCAGCCGTCGTCGCCTTTGCGGCGGCGCTCGCTCACGGCGCGCGCGTGGCGCTGTGGGCGCCGATGCGGGTGCTGCGCAACCCTCTGCTCTGGATCCTGCATCTTTCCTACGCATGGATCGCGGTACACCTCGCGCTGCGCGGCGCGGCCGGCTTCGGCTGGATCGCGCCCAATCTCGCGACCCATGCGCTGTCCATCGGTGCGATCGGCGGCCTGACCCTGGGCATGATGACGCGCACCTCGCGCGGCCATACCGCGAGGCCGCTTCGCGCGGGGCGCATCGAAATCGCCTGTTACGTACTGGTCAATCTGGCGGCCGTGGCGCGTGTATTCCTGCCGCTCGTTGCGCCGGGTGCCTATCGGTACAGCATCAGCGTCTCGGCGGCTCTCTGGTCCACCGCCTTTGCACTGTTTACGATCGCCTATTGGCCGATCCTTACGCGGCCGCGCCTCGACGGCCTGCCCGGCTGAGCACATGATTGCGCGGCTGCGTCCGGCGGCAATTCCGGGCCCAGTGTAAAATTTCCGTTTCCTCCATCGAGAAAACTCCGCCATGCTCGACGCCTACATCTACGACGGTCTGCGCTCCCCCATCGGACGGCACGCGGGCAAGCTTGCCTCCATCCGACCCGACGATCTCGCAGCGGAAGTCATCCGCGCGCTGATGGCGAAAAACCCGTCGTTCAAACCGGAGCAGATCGAGGACGTGATCTTCGGCAATACCAACCAGGCGGGGGAGGATGCGCGCAATGTGGCGCGTCATGCGGCGCTCCTGTCGGGCCTGCCAGCTTCGGTGCCGGGCATGACCGTCAATCGCCTTTGCGCCAGCGGCCTGGCGGCCACCATCGACGCCGCACGTGCGATTACCGTGGGCGAAGGCGAACTGTTCATCGCTGGCGGCACCGAGAGCATGAGCCGCGCGCCGTTCGTGCTGTCCAAGTCCCAGTCGGCCTACGACCGCAATTTCAAGATGTTCGACTCGACCATCGGGTCGCGCTTCCCCAATCCGAAGATCGGCAAGATGTACGGCCTCGACACCATGTCGGAGACGAGCGACAACGTCGCAAGAGATCACGGCATCACGCGCGAGCAGTGCGACGTGTTCGCGCTCGGCTCGCAGAAGAAATACGCCGCAGCGAAGGAGTCGGGTTTCTTCACGGGTGAAATTCTCCCCATCTCGCTGCCATCGAAAAAGAAAGACGAGCAGCCGGTGGTCGTGGATCAGGACGAGCATCCGCGCCCCGAAACCACGATCGAGGGGCTGGCCAAGCTCAAGGCGATCTCCGAAGGCGGCGTCACGACCGCGGGAAACGCCTCGGGCGTCAACGACGGAGCGGCGGCGCTGCTCGTCGGAAGCCGCGCCGCCGGCGAAAAAGCCGGAGTCAAACCGATTGCGCGCATCCTCTCGGCCGCACCGGCGGGGGTGGAACCGCGCATCATGGGCGTGGGCCCGGCCTACGCCATTCCGAAAGCGCTGGAGCGCGCGAAACTGAAGCTCTCGGACATGGACATCATCGAGATCAACGAAGCCTTCGCCGCGCAGATGCTCGGCTGCCTCAAGATCATGAACGTCGCCTTCGACGACGCGCGCGTCAATCCCAACGGCGGCGCAATCGCGATCGGCCATCCGCTCGGCTGCTCCGGTGCGCGCCTGGCGATCACGGTGGCGCGCGATCTGCAGAGGAAGCAGGGCCGCTATGCGGCCATCAGCCTGTGCATCGGCGTGGGCCAGGGCCTCGCAATGATCATCGAGCGCGTGTAGGCGGACCGGACTGGCGCCCTCAAGCGGCGCCACGGGGAGACAACAATGATTCGGTTCTTCCGCAGCGCCGCGGGCTTGGTTCTGCTCGCCCTGACACTGCCGCTGTTCGCCCAAGGCTATCCGGCCAAGGCGATCAAGGTGGTGGTCCCCTATGCTCCGGGCGGCAACATGGAGCACTGGCGTCCGGCGCTGGATAAAGTCGGCCAGCTGCTGGGCCAGCCGCTGGTGATGGAAAACCGCGCCGGCGCGGGCGGCAATATCGGCAGCGACTACGTCGCCAAGTCGCCTGCCGACGGCTACACCCTGCTGATCGGCACCATCGGCACGCACGCGATCAACCTCAGCGTGTATGCCAGGATGCCTTACGACGCGATCACCGATTTCACGCCGGTCGTGTTCCTTGCCACCATGACCAACGTTGCGATGGTCAACCCGGCGACGCCGGTAAAGAACATCCGGGAATTCATCGACTACGCCAAGGCGAATCCGCGCAACCTGAATTTCGCTTCGCCGGGCAACGGCTCCTCGGCCCATCTGACGGGCGAATTGTTCAAACAGGTGACCGGCGTAAACATGCAGCATGTCCCCTACAAGGGCAGTGCACCCGCGCTGATGGACCTGATCGCAGGGCGCATCGACATCATGTTCGACAACATCCCGCTGCCGCTGCCGCACATCAAGGCCGGAAAACTGCGCGGACTCGCCGTCACCGCGGCGCAACGCTCGCCCGTGCTGCCGGAACTCCCCACGCTCGCGGAGGCCGGCGTGCCCGGATTCGACGTCAGCTCGTGGTACGGCATGTATGCGCCGGCCGGGCTGCCGCGCGACATGGTGATGAAACTGAATAGCGCATTCAACGAGGCGCTGCGCACGCCCGAAATCCGCAGCCAGCTCACCGCGCAAGGCTGGTCGGTGACCGGCGGCGCACCCGAGCAGTTTGCCGCCCACACACAGGCGGAGCTCGAGCGCTGGGCGAAGGTGGTCAAAGCGGCCAATGTGAAAGTCGAGTAGGCGTGCCGCGGCCGCTACGGGCGCTGCTCGCGCCGCGCTCGCGGCCCTCGCGCGCCGTCGCGGCCTGGGCCTGGGCTATTTCGTGAATACCGGCAACGAGGCCGATCTCTCGTTCGCCGAGGTGATGAACAGATCCTGATGGCCGGACGTGCAAAAAGAGCAGGATTTATTTCCCTTGCGCTCCGCGAACTATTCTTCTACGCATTGCCGCGCCCACTGAAGTACCGCCGCCAGCAGGGCATCGAGTTCCGCGCGCGTGATCGCCGGGACAATTTCGTCGTCATAGCGAAATGCGACGGCGTACGGATTCAAGCCGCGCAAGTCGTCGACAGTCACCGGCAATGCTCCGCCATCGCCAATAATCGCTTCACCCAAAGCCGCAAGATCGTGCGTTCGCCAAACCTCGACCCCACGCGCGACAGCCACAGCCTTCAATGCCTTTTCCACGCATTGTTGCGCGAGGAAACCGATCGCCGCGAGACTTGCCCGGGGCAGCGGCAGCAGCAGATCGAAGGTCTCGCGATCGCGCTGCGCGATTCGCAATAACCGCCGCGCTTCTTCACGCGGTGGCGTCATACACCAGCTTGCCTTCCTTTTTCGCCGAGTAAAGCAGCGTTCCGGGCACCTGGCTCCGACGCTCGAACTCTTCCTGCGAGTACACCAGCACGTCCACGCCCACGCCGATCGAACCGACGGCACGATGCAGCTTCAGGTACTCGGCCGCCTTGTCCGCTACCTCGCCTTCGATCACGACCAGATCAAGGTCCGAACTTTCATCCGCATCGCCGCGCGCGTAGGAGCCAATGACGATAACGCGCGGCGGGCTGCTTGCCGCAGCTGCGACGCGTCGGGCGGTATCGAGAATTGTTTGCTGGGCAAGCATTAGAATCCAAGTCTGGTTGATTTTCTTTATCGACGGTCTGAATCATAGGTGATGCAGGGGGGAAAAACAAACGCCCGCGCTCGCGCGCGGTATGCCGCGTGGTGCGATTCCGGACGAGCTTCCGTACGAGTCGGCCGTTCACTGATATAACGTCCCGTCGCCCTTGTTGCGCCGAGACTGGAGGCGCGAGGCCGAATTCGAGTCGAAGGCGGTTGGACTTCAGCGAGGATCCGGTGCAACGCGCAGCGCGGCGAGCGCCTGCGCATGCGCATCGGCTGCCTCGCCCGTGATCAGTGCGAAAATCGCGCGCGAACCAATGCCCGGCCGATGGAAGGCTGTTCGATGATCGGCGCCAGGCGGGCGCGCTTGCGCAGGAACCAGAAGGGAATCATCTTGCCCAAGACCGTGTCGTCGCGGGATGGTACAGCCGCCGGGTTTCAGGGTTCAATCGCCCTGTCGGCATTGAGCAGAATCGTGTTCGGGAACTTGATGCCGAGCGCCCTGGCGGTGTTCAGATTCACGACCAGTTCGAACTTGGTCGGCTGCTCGACCGGCAGGTCCGCGGGCTTCGCGCCCTTCAGAATCTTGTCGACGAAATAGGCTGCGCGGTGATACAGAGCCTCGACGCTCGGGCCGTAGCTGATGAGTCCCCCGGCTTCCGCAAAATCCTTGTCGTAATAGACTGCCGGCAGCCGCAACTTGGTCGCAAACTCCACCAGCAATTTCCGGTTGTAGGTATTGGTAGGGCTCGATACGACGCAGATCGAATCCGCGCGCCATTTGCGCAGTTGCGCCGACACCGTTTCCATATCGCTGCGCTGCAGGACCTGCGTGCGCAGCACCTCGACGCCAAGCGCCTTGGCGGCGCGCTGAATTTCCGCGAATTCCGCGTTCCGGTGGGTGCGGTCATCGGTGTCGAGGACCGCCACGCGCGTAATCCTCGGCACCGCGTCCTTCAATACCTGCAGCCGCTTGGCGCTCAATTCCAAAACCAGATTGGATGTCCCCGTGATCGTCCCGCCGGGCCGAGCGAAACTCGCCACGAAGCCGGCGCCGACCGGGTCGCCCAGGGTGGCGAACACGATTGGAATCGCCCCGGCGTACTTTTTCGCCGCCTGCACGGAGGGCGTATTCGGCGCAAAGATCACTTCCGGCTTTTGCCGCACCAGATCTTCGGCCAGCTTATCGAGGCGATCGAGATTCCCTTCCGCAAAGCGGCGCTCGATCTGGATGTTGCTCCCTTCGACGTAGCCGAGTTCCTTCAGTCCCTGCGTAAACCCATCGATCCATTTGTCTGCCGCGCCGATATTGGCGAGGATGCCGATGCGCCGGACCTTGCCCTGCGCTTGAGCGAAGGACGCGAACGGCGCCGCGAGCGCACTGGCGCCAAGTGCCGCAAGAAGTTTGCGGCGATTGTTCAATCGATCACCCTGTCCGCACTGATCAACAGCGATTGCGGAATGGTGAGGCCCAGCGCCTTCGCGGTCTTTCGATTGATCACCAGCTCAAATTTCGTCGGCTGCTCGACCGGCAGGTCGGCAGGCTTGGCGCCCTTGAAGATCTTGTCCACATAGCTTGCGCTCCGCCGGAAACCATCGGCGTTGCTTGCTCCATAGCTGATCAGGCCGCCGGCCTCCGCATATTCCCGCGTCCCGGCGATCGACGGCAGTCGGTTCTTCGCCGCGAGCTGCGCAATCTGGCCCGTCTGCTGAATGAAAATCGGGTGCTGCGCCACGATGAACGCCTGGGATTTCTCCTTGGCCATCGCACCAAACGCCTTGTCAATGTCCTCAGGCGTGCGCGCTTCCACGGGCAGGATTTTTACGTTGCGCTTCGCTGCCGCGGCCTCGACCTCCTTTAGCAACGTGGCGTGAATGGCGTTTTCCCGATTCATCAAGACAGACACACGGGAGACCTTGGGCGCAGCGCTGAGCAGCATTTCCAGATGCTTCGGACCAAATTCGCCGGACATGATCGAGAGCCCGGTGATGTTGCCACCCGGGTGCGAGAGAGTTCTTGCAAAACCCTGGCCGACCGGGTCGCCGATGTTCACCATCACGATGGGTATCGTGGTGGTCGCCTTCTGCGCCGCCAGCGTGCTGGGCGTCGCTACCGCAACGATCACGTCCACCTTGAGATTGACCAATTCCCTTGCGAGCCCGGGCAGGCGCTCCACCTTGCCATCTGCGAAGCGCCATTCGACGATCAGGTTCTTGCCTTCGACGTAACCGAGTGCGCGCATCGCCGGCCGGAACGCGCCGAAATGGACGTCGGTGTCGACATCCACGATTTTGCGCGGTCCAAGGAAACCGACGCGCCAGACTTTTCCAGGCTTTTGAGCGAAGGAACCGAACGGCGTCGCGAGCAGGCTCGCGCCCAGCACAACCAGCAGTTTGCGGCGTTGGTTCATTCTCTCCCCGGTTAGACACGCATTGCGCCGCCCCACATTTGCCGATCGGCGAGCGATCGCCGGAACGCATCCCCGTTCTTCCGTGTCCCAGGACAGCGGCGTTGCGCGCGCCGGGGACGCCGATACCCGCATTTACTGTGCAGTCTCAAAATCGACCTTGCGCGTTTCGGTGACACACTTCGACGCGTCGAGGATTTCGAGGGAAACAAGATTTCCCCGCGCATCGTAATCGAGAATCACGCCCGGCTTGTCCTCGTCGCTTTCCGTGATGGAAGCTGTCTCGCGGAAAACCACGCTCAGCGTATCGGTCTGCTGGTCGTAAGTGACTTTCATGTGACGTCTCTCTCGTGAAGAGGCTCGGCTGACACAGTGTGCCATGTTGTGGCGCTGCGAGGAGATGGGCGGAATAACGTGTCGCCCTTCCCTCAGCCTCCTTCATATACCTCCGAAGACGCGATACACCGGAAATTTCACTCGATCACTCTATCGACGCTGATCAGCAACGACTGCGGGATCGTGAGACCCAATGCTTTCGCGGTCTTGCGGTTGATCACCAGTTCGAATCGCGTCGGTTGCTCGACCGGCAGGTCGGCGGGTTTGGCGCCCTTTAAGATTTTGTCGACATAAGTCGCAGCGCGGTGCAAATTGTCGGTGAGGCTGCTCCCGTAGCTCATCAGGCAGCCGGCCTCTGCATATATCCGGTCGGCCGCCATGGATGGCAGCCGGAGTTTCGCGGCCAATTCCGCGATCTGGTTTCTTTGCTGCTGGAACAGTGGGCTGAGGAATATGAGCAGCGCGCCGGCGTTCTGCTGGCGCATCGAGGCGAATGCGTTGTCGATTTCCTGAGGTGTGCGCGCCTCCATCGGCAGAATTTTCACCCGGAGTTTTTGTCCCGCGGCCTGGACGTCCTGCAGAGCCTTGAGGGAGGTGGGGTTGCTAGAATTCCTCAGGATCGCCACGCGTGACGCCTTGGGCACCATCGCGAGCAGCATTTCAAGACGCTTGGGGCCGAGCTCGCTCGTGAGGGTCGAAAGTCCGGTGATGTTGCCCCCGGGCCGCGCCAGGCTCTTGACCAATCCACTGCCGACCGGGTCACCGGCGGTTGCCATGACGATGGGAATCGAAGTGGTGGCTTTTTGCAAAGCCAGCGGGGAGTCGTTGCCACCCGCGACGATGATATCCATCTTCAATTGCACCAATTCCTCCGCCAGCGCGGGAAGCCGGTCGAGCTTGCTGTCGGCAAAGCGCCACTCGATAATGAGGTTCTTGCCCTCGATGTAGCCGAGTTCGCGCATGCCCCTTGGGAACGCACTTATATAGTGGGATTCAATGGAAGCGGGACGACTGAAAAGTAAGAGGAAACCGACACGCCAGACTTTGCCTTGCTGTTGCGCAAACAGGTCGAGCGCCGCTGTGATCGCGCCCGCGCCGAGCGCAACCAGAAGCGTTCTTCGCTTCATCAGTCGATCACCCTGTCGGCGCTGATCAGCAGCGACTGCGGGATCGTGAGACCCAGTGCCTTCGCGGTCTTGCGGTTGATGAACAATTCGAATTTCGTCGGTTGCTCGACCGGCAGGTCGGCGGGTTTGGCACCCTTGAAAATCTTGTCCACGTAAGTTGCGGCACGCAGGGATATGCCGTTGAGGTTTGCGCCGTAGCTCATCAGACCGCCTGCCTCTACAAATTCACCATACGCACCTATGGAGGGAAGCCGATGCTTCGCCGCCAGTTCCACGATCTGGCTTTTTTGTTGCTGAAAAAGTGGCTCCAGCAGCACGATGATTGCTCCGGCGTTCTGGCGGGCCGCTGCAGAAAGCGCACTTTCAATCTCCTGCGGACTGCGCGCTTCAGCGGGTACTATCCTTACGCCAAGCCTGCCCGCCGCAGCCTGGATGCCCTCGAGTTGTGCGACATGGGTTACGTTGGTTCGATTCACCAGAACGGCGAGGCGCGAGACCTTGGGCAGCATCGCACGCAGCAACTCCAGGAGCTTGGGCGCGAGTTCGCTGGTGATATTCGAAAGTCCGGTGGTATTGCCTCCGGGGCGTGCCAGGCTTTTGACCAGGCCGTTGCCGACCGGGTCCCCCACGCCAATCATCACGTGTGGTATCGGGCTGGCTGTTTTCTGCACCGCGAGTGTCGTGGGTGTTCCTGCGGTGATCAGTACGTCCAATTTCAACCGCACCAATTCCTCCGCCAGGCCCGGCAGGCGAGCGTTGTCCCCTTCGGCAGAACGCCATTCGATCACGAGATTCCTGCCCTCGACATAGCCGAGTTCGCGCATGCCCTGCCGGAACGGGCCGTAGTAATAGTCGGAGTCGAGGAGATCGACGTGACGCGATGACAGGAAACCGACACGCCAGAGTTTTCCTTGCGGTTGTCCCAGCAATTCGAGCGGCCCGGCGAAAGCGCCTGTCCCAAGCGCGATCAACAGAGTCCGGCGGCGATCGTTCACTCAATCACCCTGTCGGCTCGCAGCAGGATCGACTGCGAAATCCTGATCCCGAGCGCTTTCGCGGTACTTTGATTGACCACCAGGGAGAACTTGCTTGCCCGCTCGACCGGCAGGTCGCCGGGCTTTGTGCCGCGCAGGATCTTGTCGACGTAGCTGGCGGCGCGGTGAAAAAGCGCGGGAAAGTCGACCCCCGATCCGATCAGGCCGCCGGCCTCGGCAAATTCGACCATGCCGATCGAGGGTATTCGATATCGGGCGGCAAGGATCGCGATGGCACGCGAACCGGCAGCGATCGCCGGTTCATCCTGCACCGTGACCGCACCGATGCGCTGTTTGGCCATCGCTGCAAAGGCGCCGTCAAAATCTTCCGGTCCCCTGGCGTGGAATTTGTGCAGCGTAACCTTTAGCGACTTGGCGGTACGTGCCATCGTCTGGTCACTGGCCGCCCGTGCGCCAGGAGTGACATCCGGATTTGCGAGAAACCCGATGCGCACGACCTGCGGCAGCGCCTCCTTGAGGATTTCCAGGCTTTTCGCAAGCAGCTCGGGGCTGAAGATGGTCGAACCGGTGATGTTGCCGCCCGGCCGCGCGAGGCTGCTGACCAGGCCGATGGCCTGCGCGTCGCCCAGTACCGCGAATACGATTGGAATCTCCGTTGTCGCCTGCCTGGCGGCAAGCGCTCCCATCGATGAATGAGTCACGATCAGTTCCGCCTTGAGCCGCACCAGTTCGCCGGCAAGTTCGGCAAGCCGCTCGTACCGTCCCTCGGCCCAGCGGTATTCGATGACGAGGTTCTTGCCTTCGACATAGCCGAGTTCGCGCAGACCGGCCCGGAATGCATCCAGCCTTCTAGCCTGCGCCGCGGCGCCGGTCGGGCCGAGGAATCCGATCCGGTGCATTCCCGGCGCGGGCTGTTGCGAGAATGCGCGTCCTGAAAGTCCGAGCACACTCGCCCCCAGCGCAGCGAGCAGTTTGCGGCGATGGTTCATTCGATTGCCCGGTCGACACGCTGCAATATTGCTTGCGGAATCTTGATGCCAAGGGCCTTCGCCGTTTTCAGATTGACGATCAGGTCAAACTTGGTCGCGCGCTCGATCGGCAAGTCACCCGGCTTGGCGCCCTTGAATATCTTGTCGACGAAGTTGGCGGCGCGGCCATACAGCATCGAACGGTTCGCGCCCGTAGCCCAGCAGGCCGCCGGCGTCCGGAAACGTCGTGATCCCGATCGCGGGAAGCCGATGCGTCCGGGCCAGAGCGGCAACGATTCCGAGGTTGGAATTGGTCAGAGGGTCCTCGTAGATCACGACGGCTTCAACCCGCTTTTTCACCATCGCGGTGAATGCTTCGGAAAACTCCTCGATCGCCCGCACCTCGAACTCTTCCGGTTCCAGCTTCAGAACCTTCGCCGCGTTCTCCATTTCCCGAAGCGTAACCGCCTTATTGGGATTCAGCCTTACGGAAAGGATCGACACGCGCTTCAAACGCGGCAGCGCTTCCTTCAACAATTCCAGCCGCTTGGCAGCGAGTTCTGTCTGGAAGCCCGTCGACCCCGTGATGTTGCCGCCCGGCCGCGCAAGGCTTGCGACGAGACCCGACGTAACCGGGTCGGGGCCGTCTGCGATAACGATCGGAGTGGTGCGTGTTGAACGCGACGCGACGAGCGAGCCGGCGCCCCCGTGGGCGATGATCGCATCGACCTTGAGAGCAATCAGTTCTGCTGCCAACTCCTTCAAGCGTTCCGGATTGTTTTCCGCCCAACGGTATTCGATGACGATGTTCCTGCCTTCCACGTAGCCCAGATCACGCAGCCCCGCGCGTATTGCGTCGATCTCCTTGACGTATCCGGAAGCGGAGGCGGCACCCAGGAATCCGATGCGCCACACCTTGCCCTGCTGCTGAGCGAATGAACACAGCGGCGTGGCGAGCGCGCCTGCGCCAAGCGCAATGACCAGTTTGCGGCGTTTTTCCACTCCCCCTCCGGGTTTGCGGGCGAAGTATGCGCGATTACGCCAAGGTCGGCAGCCCGGATCGCGTTCTGGGCGTAGACTGAGCGCCGACCGGGATAACAGGGCGCTCCGCCCGCCTCTCCCGTCGCTCGAGCAATGCCGCGCCAACCGATGGAGGATCGAGTGAGCAGACGTAATGCCGTACTTTCATTGCTTGCACTCGCCGCCGGCGCCCTGAGCGCGCCGCGCGCTGCGCTCGCCCAGGCGCGCGGCAAAGTCACGAGGATCGGTTACGTCACGATGCGATCGCGTGGCCACGCCCTGGAGGCGGAATTCGTGGCCGGCATGCGCGAGCTGGGTTACGTAGAAGGCAAGAACATCGCGATCGAGTGGCGCTACGCCGAGGGAAAAGTCGACAGGCTCCCGGCGCTCGCCGCCGAACTCGTTGCGCTGCGCGTGGACCTGATCGTCGCGGTCTCGACCCAGGCCATCCAGGCGGCCGCGGCCGCGACGACAACGATCCCCGTGGTGTTTCCCGCTTCTTCCGACCCGGTCGGCGCAGGGTTGGTGAAGAGCCTCGCGCGGCCCGGTGGCAACGTCACGGGTCTATCGACCATCGCCGCCGACCTTGGCGCCAAGCAGATCGAGCTGTTAAAACTCATGCTGCCGCGTCTGTCGCGCATCGCCGTGCTGCTGAATCCGAGCAATGCCGGCAACCCGATGTCGATCAGGAACTTCGAGGCGGGCGCGAAGAAGGCGGGAGTATCGGTCCTGCAATTCGAGGCGGCGTCGCCGGAGGGCATCGAGCGCGCATTTCCGGCAATGGTGGCGGCACGCGCGGATGCCGTGACCCTCGCGATCGACGCGTTCTTCCTCCAGGAGGCCACGCGGATCACCGCGCTTGCGCTGCGCCACAAGCTGCCCTTCATTTCAACCCAGGTGTCGGATGCCGAGGCGGGGAGCCTGATGAGCTATGGGGGCGCGGTTGCGGAAAACTACCGCCGGGTCGCAACCTACATCGACAAGATCCTCAAGGGTGCGAAACCCGCGGATCTGCCGATAGAGCAGCCGATGCGGGTCGAGATGGTGCTCAACCTCAAGACCGCGAAGGCGCTCGGCATCAAGGTCCCGCAGTCGCTGCTGCTGCGCGCGGACCGCGTGATTGAATGAAAAGACGTGACGTGGTACTCGGGCTGCTCGCGCTCGGCGCTTCGCTCGGGCCGCTCGCGGCGCGTGCCCAGAAGAAGCCCGGAACGCCGGCGCGGATCGGGTATCTCTCGACCAGTTCCGCCGCACGCAACAGTCCGTCGCTGGTCTGTTTTCGCAACGCACTGCGCGATGCGGGCTGGATCGAGGGCAAGAACATGACGATCGAGTACCGCTTTACGGAGAACGTGGCAAGCCGGTATCCGGAACTCGCCGCAGAGCTCGCCGGCATGCCGCTCGACCTGGTCGTCGCGAACGGCACGCCGGGCGTTCAGGCAATGCACCGCGCGAGCCGCACGATTCCGGTGGTCATGGTGGCGGTCAGCGATCCGGTGAAGAGCGGCGTCATCGCGAGCCTGGCGCGCCCGGGGGGCAACATCACCGGGGTATCCAATTTTCTCCCGGCGACAAGCGGGAAGCTGATCGAGTTTCTCCGGCTCGTCGCACCCAGGCTTGCACGCTTCGGCGTTCTGCACAATCCCGACAATGCGGGAAAACTCCTGGAAATCGAGGAACTGCGCGCAGCGGCGAAATCGATCAGCGTCGCCATACATCCGCTCGAAGCGCGTTCGACAAGCGAACTCGAAGCGGCGTTGCCGGCGGCACTCAAAGCCCGCTGCGATTCGCTCATCGTCCTGCAGGAGGGCGTGACCTTCGCAGGCCGGGAGAAGATTACGCAGTTCGCCGCAAAGAACCGCCTGCCCGCGATCTATCAGATCCGGGAATTCACCGACGCCGGCGGCCTGATGTCGTACGGGTTGAACTACTGCAAGCACTTCGAACGCGCTGCGTATTACGTCGACAAAATTCTCAAAGGCTCCAAACCGGCAGACCTGCCGGTCGAACTGCCCGCATCGTTCGAACTGGTAATCAATCGAAAAGCGGCCGGCGCCATCGGCCTCGCCATCCCGCAGTCGCTGCTTGCCAGGGCCGACGAAGTGATCGGTTAAGACACGGTGAGACGAAGTCAATCGGATCGGATGAACAGACGCGAAGCCCTGCTTGCGATTCTCGCGTTCGGAACGCAGCCGCTGCATGCACTGGCGCAGCAGGCAGGCAAGGTCTGGCGCATCGGCATCCTGTCGCAGTCCGATCGCAAGGCTTCCGACATTTTCGACCATTTCCTGCGCGGACTGCGCGAACTCGGCTATGTCGAAGGAAAGAACCTGAGCGTCGAGTGGCGCTTTGCCGACAACGCGCTCGAGCGGCTTCCCGCGCTGGCCGCCGAACTCGTGGCGTTGAAACCGGATGCCCTTGTGTCAATGGCAAACGCCGGTCCGCTCGCGTTGCAACAGGCGACGAGCACCATCCCGATCGTCATGACCAGTCCCAGCGGCGACCCGGTCGCCAGCGGTCTGGTCAAAAGCCTGGCACGCCCCGGGGGCAACATCACCGGGCTCTCGACCCTCAATGCCGATTTGAGCCAAAAGAGGCTTGAATTGCTGCGCGGCATCGCGCCCAACCTGTCCCCCGTTGCGGTTCTGCTCCACCCTGCGAGTCCGGCGAGCCGCGCGATTCTCGACAGTCTGCGGGCGGCGGCGCAAGGCTTGGGAGTAACGATACTGCCGATAGAAATTCATACGCTGCGGGAGATCGAGGACGCGTTTGGCGTGATGGCCAGGCACAAAGCGCGCGCCGTGATCGTGTCCTCCGACCCGCTGTTCAGCCGGCATCGAATCAAGCTCGCGGAGCTGGCAGTGAAGAACCGGCTGCCCTCCATGACGGTCGATCGGCTATATGCAGAGGCCGGTTGTCTCGTAAGCTACGGGACCAGTCTCGCCGACAGCTACCATCGCGCCGCGACTTATGTCGACAAGATACTCAAGGGCGCCAAGCCCGCCGATCTGCCGGTCGAACAGCCGACGACGTTCGAGCTGGTGATCAACCTGAAGACCGCCAAGGCGCTCGGCCTGAAGATTCCGCAGTCGCTGCTGGTCCGCGCCGATGCGGTGATCGAATGAAGTGCTGTGCTTCTCGAACCATGCAGTAGTCGGCCACCATCCGGTGAAGGCGGATGGTGGCGCGCGGGCGAGGCGATTCGATGATCACCTGATCTGACCAGTGGATTCATGGCTGCAAGAACGCTACGATGGGGATTGGGAAATACCGGCTCGAATGCAACCGCGGCAACAGGGATCGATGCGAAGGGAAACACACCAGGCCGGCGATGGAGGGATGCGTGAACGGAATCGGTGAATTGACGCTTAAGGCGCGGGACCGCGCGGCTATCGCCGAAGCGGTCGCCGTGTTGCGCTCCCGTTTCGCGGCCGAATCCGTAACGCTGTACGGTTCAAAGGCGAACGGCACGGACGACGCGGAATCGGACATCGACCTGCTGGTGTTGACGTCGCGCGTGCTCGGCTGGCGGGAGCGAACGCAACTGACCGAGGCCTTGTTCGAGATCAGTCTGGCCCATGGCGTGATTATCAGCCCGCTGATCGTGCCCGCGCTCGAGTGGAAGGAGGGCCGCATTTCGGTGCTACCCATTCACGACGTCATCGCGAGTTCGGGCGTTCCGCTATGACGCGCGACGCGGCTCGGCGCGCGGTGGCGGAGTATTGGCTAGGCCGCGCTGATGCAGCGCTCTTGTCGGCAGCTTCCGAACTTGCGGCGCGACGGTTCGATTTTGCGGCAAATCGCGCGTACTACGCGGCGTTCTACGCGGCGAGCGCGGTGCTGCTTTCGGCGGATCTCAAGTTCGCCAAGCATTCCGGCGTTCGCGGCGCGGTGCACCGGGATCTGGTCAAACCAGGGCTGCTCGATATCGCTTGGGGCAAGGCCTACGACCGCCTTTTCGAGGCGCGACAGGCGGCGGATTATCTGGAGCTGTTCGAACTCGAGCAGGCGCACGCGACCGAGTTGGTCGATATCGCACGGGGCTTTGTCGACAACATGCGGCGGTTGTTCGCAGCCGCAGTCGAATGACCATGGCCGCTCGCGTAGCCTGTTCTTGCCCTGCCTGCTGATCCCTGGGCGGAAGCCGAGCGCGTAGACTGTCGCAGGCTTGGGTTGATCGGGGCACTGTGCCCGCCGATCCCGGTGCTTGCGCTTTGTCCTGGCAACCGAAGGGCCAGGTCGAAATCGGCGGCCTGATTGGCCATGGTGTTGACACCGTGGACCTGCTCCGCCGCGCGGCGCCCTACGTCGACCGTATCCTTTGTACGCGTCGACCGGGTGATCGAATGACCGCGTCACGCGGCAGGTGTGAATTTGAAGGCCGTAATGGGGCTCAATGGCATCCTCGCTCGCAAAACCGGGCGCCGACACCCGATTTTTATAGTAGACTAACCGCGGTTAGTTTAACGCGAGGTCGCCATGCTTACTGTCAACATCCATGATGCCAAAACCCAGCTCTCCCGCCTGGTCGAGAAAGCCGCAAAAGGGGAGGCGTTCATCATTGCCAAGGCGGGCAAGCCCATGGTCAAAGTGATTCCATTGGGCAGGAAGGGAACTGGAACCATCAACCGATTGGGCTTCATGGCAGGGGAGTTCTCCGTCCCGGATGATTTCGATCAGATGAGCGGCGGCGGAATCGCAGACATGTTCGAGGGCAAAGCCGCTTGAACCTGCTGCTAGACACGCACCTGTTGCTGTGGGCGGCCAGTGAGCCGGAGCGTCTCTCGGCAAAAGCCCGCGCCTTGCTGCTCGATCCCGCCAACCAACTCCTGTTCAGTGCGGCAAGCCTGTGGGAAGTGACCATCAAGAACCGTCTTGATCGTCCGGACTTCAAGGTCGATCCGCGCCGTCTGTGGCGCATGCTGCTGGTCAGCGGATACCGCGAGCTGCCGGTCAGCAGCGAGCACACCGTCGCCGTGAACGATCTGCCGCACCTGCATAAAGATCCCTTCGACCGCATCCTGGTCGCGCAGGCGCGTGTGGAAGGCCTGTTGTTGCTGACCGTGGACAAGGCAGTGGCGAAGTACGGTGAAGGCGTGCGCAAGGTATGAATACCCGAGACGGTGGTCTGATCCGAAAACCGGCGGGCAGGATCAGATGAACCGGCGTGACGCACTTCGAGCGCTGTTCACCACCCTGCTTGCCTCGCCCTGCGCCTTGCCGAATCCTGCGCGTGCCCAACCGCGCGTGCTGCGCGTTGTTTACGTCACTGGCAACTCGAAAGAATCGGTTACGGTGCCGCTCGCGGCCTTTCGCGAGGAATTGAAGGCGCTGGGATATGTCGAGGCACGCAACCTCTCCTTCGATGTCGGTTACGGAGAGTTCTCCCGGGAACGCACCCGAAAGCTCTCCGCCGAGGCGATGGCAAAGAAGCCCGACATCATCCTTGCCTCGCATGGCGCGGTCCACACATTCTCGGAGTTGACCAAGACCACTCCGATCATCGCGATCTACAGCGGCGACATGGTGGAAGCCAAGTTGGTGAAGAGCCTCGCCCGTCCGGGGGTCAACATCACCGGCGTGCAACTCCTTGGATTCGATCTGGTGGGCAAGCGCATCGAGATCCTTAAAGAACTTGTGCCGTCCATCAAGCGCCTGGCCGTCTTCGCGATGTCTGCGCATCCCGGACTGACCCAGGAGCGCGAGGTATCGGTCGCGGCGGCCAAGCAACTGGGCATCAGCATCGTCTTCTTTCCGCTCGCCAATCCGCAGGACCTCGATGCGGGGCTCACCGCAGCGCAGGCCCGGGGCGTCGATGGGGTGGTGCTGTTTCCGGACCCCATCACGCTTTCGGGCGCCCCGCGCATCGCGGCGTTCGCACTAGAACACAAGCTGCCGGTGGTGTCTGGCTGGTACAACTATGCCGATGCCGGGGGACTCGTCAGCTATGGTCCGAACCTGCGCGAGGCGTGGCGTCGCGTCGCCAGCCACTTCGACCGGGTCGCGAAAGGCGCCGACCCGGCGACGCTGCCCATCGAGTTGCCGACGATCATCGAACTGGTGCTCAACCTCAAGACGGCGCGCGCACTGAAGGTGAAGGTTCCCCAGTCTGTGCTGGTGCGGGCGGACCGCGTGATCGAATGAACCGGCGTGACACGATAGTTGCACTGCTTGCGCTTGGCGCCGCGCCGCTTGCCGCCAAGGCGCAGCCGCCCACCGCGCCACGGCGGATCGGATGGCTCATCTCCTCGCGCAAGCAATACGGGCCGATGATTGAAGCCTTCACCGCGAAAATGAAAGAACTCGGTTCCATCGAAGGTCGTGATTTCGTGTTCGAGATGCGCGAGAGCGAAGGCCGCGTGGACAAGCTGCCCGCACTGGCCAGAGAACTCGTTGCCTTGAACCCGGCGGTGATCGTGACGGCAGCATCGGCCCCGATCGCGGCGCTCAAACGGGAGACCACTACCGTGCCGATCGTGTTCGGCACGGCCGCCGAAGTGGTCGAACAGGGCTTTGTCGCAAGCTTCGCGCGCCCCGGCGGCAACATCACGGGCGTGACGCTCAGGGGCGAACTGCGGGGCAAGCTGGTTGAATTGATCCGGGAAACCCTGCCCTCCGCCCGGCGAATCGCGGTGCTGGAACATGAAAGCGATGCGATTTCCAGGAGGGCTTCCGCCGATTACCAGCGGGTCAACGCCATGCTGGGCAACCAGTCGCGCATCGTGCGCCTGAAAGGGATCGAGGACCTCGAGCGTGCGTTCGAGGAAATCGCGCGGGCCAGGTCTGAAGCCCTGATCGTTGGCACGATGGCGCTATTCGAGCTGCACAGGAAAAGAATTGTTGAACTTGCGCTCAAGGCGCGGCTGCCTGTGTTCAGCACGATGCGCTCCGGTGAAGAGGGCAGTCTGCTGAGTTATTCCAGCGACCAGACGGAAAACTTTCGCCGTGTCGCGGTGCTCGTGGACAAGGTTTTGAAAGGCGCGAAGCCTGCCGATCTGCCGGTGGAACAGCCCGACCGCTTCGTGCTGGAGATCAACCTGCGCGTCGCCAAGGCTCTCGGCATCAAGATCCCGCGGTCCGTGCTGATTCGCGCCGACAAGGTGATCGAATGACCCGCCGGGATGCACTACGGGCTACGGAAGCTCGAGGTCCTCGCAAAGCTTGATGAAGGGCACCACCGTAACCTTGCCGGTCGAATAGTGCCGCTCGCCGAGATGGGTCTGGTAGAAGCGGGGAATCGGCGTTCTCTCGGCGAAATAACGCAGCGCGGGGCCGATCGCTTTCTCTCCGGACTTGCATTCGACGGCGAACATCGGCTTCCTGTCCTTCAGCACGACAAAATCGACCTCGCGCCTGTCCGTGTCCCGCAAATACCGAAGCTCCATCGAGTAGCCCTGCGTGTCTTCGACCCAATGGCAATACTTGAGAAGCTGGCAGGCGACCAGGTTCTCGAACCTCGGTCCCTCGCTCTCGACGCTGGACCAGTCCCAGAGGTAAAGCTTCCCTGCCTTCTTCACGGCACGAACCCTGGGCGGCCCGTACGGCGAGACCCGGAAGCAGACGTACAGGTTTTCGAGGATCTGCAGCCAGCGCTCCGCGGTCTTGTGGTCGATCTGGAGTTCCTCGCGCAGGCTCTTGACGGAAAGCGGCGAACCGACTTTCGATGGCAGCATGTCGGTCAAATGCTCGATGAGGCTGATCTCGCGTACGTGCTCGAGATCGCGCAGGTCCTCGCGGATCACCCTCGAAATCCGGTCCCTGCGCCAGATCCGATGCTCTGCCTCATTCTGCGCGAACAGCGGTTCCGGAAAACCGCCAAACTTCAGCAGGGCTTCGAGGTCGGAGCGCGATGGCCTGCGGCTCAGTTCCCGCAGGGAAAAAGGATGCAGGCGGAAGTACCGGTAGCGCCCGGCCAGCGAATCTCCGCCCTTCCTGTAGTAATCGAGCCGGGCGGAGCCGGTGACGATGATCCTGCGGCTGGATTTTTCCGTATCGTAGATGCCCTTGAGCAGATTTCTCCAGCGGCTGTATTTGTGGATTTCATCCAGCAGCAGCAGCGGCTCTCCGGCCGGGAGTTCCGCCCGCCTCAGCCGGGGCGGGACCGCCGGGTGGTCCCAGTTCAGGTAGGCTGGGTGAGTCGCGTCGGCATCCCTGCCTAAAAACGCAAGCGCAAAGGTCGTCTTGCCTACCTGGCGCGGACCGCCGACGAAGACCATCTTTCGCTTGAGGGCGTCGGTGACGCCGCTTTGCAGATAGCGAGGAGCATGCATGGAGTGGATTGTAGTCCACTTTGCTCATGAGTAAAGTGGACTTATCTCCATTTTACTAAGGCCTCGATCCAACGACTGATATCAGCGCTCGCGCAACGATCGGGCTGCCGTTGTTGAAAACAGCACCGTCGCCGCGCCCGAACCCGGCAAGCATGCGCAACGCGCGTTCAGTGTTTAAGGCTCGTTACTGCTGCGTGCCGACCGGGTGATCGAATGATTCGAGCGGCATCGCCCGTCACGGTTGACTCACCCGCGGCGCTCAGGGCGAGATGCAGAGCGTCACCGAAATCCATGCCTTCCTCATACCACCGCAAGGCGTGAACCCGGCGAGAAGGCGGACGGCAACTTTGGCCTGTTGGCGATCGTCGTTGAGCAGGTAGCGGGCAAGGACGTTGGTATCGACCGCGATCATCGCGTCTTCGTCTCTTCATCGCGAATCTTGAGCATGGCGCCAATGCGCCGTTTCACCTCGCCATCCTTGAGTTTCCTGCGGCCCGGCTTGGCCAGCATGCCCAGGCCGTCCGCCACCCTGGTTGGAGCAATCCGCTGCGCCGGGGTGAGCACGAGTCCCTCGGCGACGGCCGAAATCACCAACTCCGTGCCCGCCTGGATATGCCCCGCTTCCCGCAACGCCTTTGGAATGACGATCTGTCCCTTGCTGGATACCTTGACGGTTTCCATGTTCGCCCCTTCCTGGTAAGCCGATAAGTAAGCCGCGATGATACTCCGGTGCGGGAAGCGATGCCGGGCCGGCTTGCGCGCCCGGCCAAGTGGTTTCGTGGCAGCGGCGCCACGCGTATAATATGACCATGGACGTGACCATGGTCGTCTGGGAGCATGCCTATGAAAACCATGAAAGCTTCTGATTTCAAGGCCCGCTGCCTGGCGGTGATGGACGAGGTGGCCGAGCACCACGAACCGGTGCTGATCACCAAGAACGGAAAACCAGTGGCCGAGCTGCGCGCGCACTCCGGCCGGCGCGCCAAATCGCCGATTGGCCTGCACCGGGGACAGGTGCGCATCAAAGGCGATATCGTTGCGCCGCTCGGCGCGAAGTGGGAAGCGCTCGAGTGATCCTGCTCGATACCCACGCGCTGGTGTGGATGGACGCCGACGACCGCAAGTTTGGCCGCGCGGCGCGGCGCGCGGTGAATGCGCAGTGGGAGGCGCAACAGGTCGGCGTGAGCGCGGTGACCTTCTGGGAGTGTGCGATGCTCTGCGCGAAGGGACGGCTGGAACTTCCACATGCCACGAAGAACTGGCGCGCCGAGCTGATCGCCGCAGGGTTGGTCGAGTTTCCGGTTGACGGCGAGATTGCGGTGCTTGCCGCGGAGCTCGACGGGCTGCACGGCGATCCCGCCGACCGCTTCATCGCCGCGACGGCGATCCAGCGCGGTGCGACGCTGCTCACCGGCGACGCGCGCCTCCTCGCGTGGGAACACCGCGTGAGGCGTCAGGACGCGCGGAAATGAGCGCGCCAACCGGGAGGTCGAATAGACCGACGCGACGATGCAAGACGCCGAATCAGCGCGCGCCCGTCAATGCGTCGCCGCCAGCTTGGCACTGGCCAGCCGGTTGAGGCTGATTCCCTCCTCCGCCGCCTGCAATGCCAGAGTGCGATGCACCTGCGGCGGAATCCGCACCTTGAACTGGCCGCTATAGGCTCGCTCGGCCAACGGCACCGGGATCTCCTCCCGGTTACGCTTCACGTCGGCGACGACGCCAGCCACTGTCTTGCGTATCCCTGCCAGCGCCTTGTCCGGCGTGGACGCAAGTCAGCTCAAGGTTGGGAATTCGGCGCACAGTCCGACATGCTCGCCGTCTTCCCGCGACCATGTCACCCGATAGGTGTAGTGATCAACGCTCATGATTTCCCCTTCGAAAAATGATCTCGCTATTGACACCACTGGTCAAGCTCGCCGGAGGGCGTGTCGCGCAACCCGGCGCATGCCCGGGTTCGACCCACGGCCGATCTTCCGAGAGTAGACTGACCTCCGACTTGGGATGAACGGGGCGCTCGCGCCCGCCGATCCCGGTGCTTGCGGCTTGACTTGGCTACCGAAGGATCGAATGAACCATGCCTATCCGGTTGACGCCCAAGACCCCTACCGGTAGTGTTCGGGCGTGGCGAAGCGCTTTCCGACAACCTTGCTTGACTTCCAGCAGATGTTTCCCGACGAGCGGGCCTGCGGCACCTATCTGGAGCGAGTGC
>JACPYS010000036.1 GCA_016195915.1 Betaproteobacteria bacterium
AGAGGCAGTGGATGGACTGCTCATCCGCGAAGTCTCTAAGCCCCCAGCGCAACGAACTCCGCAGAGCGAGCAGCGCCTGCGCGATGAGCAGGTGCTGCTCACCCGGCAGATCACGGAGTTGGACGCGCGGCTTGCGCGGGAATTCCCGCAGTACGCGGAACTGTCCAGCCCACAGCCTCTGGCGCTGGATGCAGCGCAAAAGCTTCTTGGCGAGGACGAAGCGCTCGTCACTTTCCTGGTGTCGCAGAACGAAGCTTTTGTCTGGGCGGTGCGTAGCAAAGGGGCGCAGTTCCAGCGGCTCGCGATCAAGCGAGGCGAGCTCGAAGCGCTGGTTAAGAGACTGCGGGCTCAGCTCGACCTGGGTATTCCGGAGGGCACCCCGGAGCGCGGAGCACTGTTTTCAAGACCGTATGATGTCGCTGCGGCGCACGAACTCTACGTGGCGCTCTTTGGCCCTATAGAGCCGATGCTTGTAGGGGTCCGCCATCTCATTCTCGTACCCGACGGGCCGCTGCAGAGTCTGCCCTTCGGTGTGCTGGTGACCGCACCGGCACAAAAGCCCTTGCCATCGCTTGTACAGCTCAGGGACCTTCCCGCGACGCGCACGGACTACCCCGAGGTGGTGTGGTTGATCAAGCGCTACGCAATTACCGTCCTTCCTGCGGTGAGCTCGCTGCGGGCGCTTCGCGCTTTTGCGCGTTCTAACCCCGGCTCCGAACCCTTCGTTGGGTTCGGGGACCCCATCCTCGGGAGAAGCGGCCAGGGTTCCCGTGGCGTGCAGCTAGGCGTGCTTCTCTCACGCGGCCCGGTCGCCGACGCACGCGAAGTGCGAGAGGCCTTTAGCCGTCTGCCGGAGACGGCCGATGAGCTGAGGGCGATCGCGGCGACGCTCAAGGCTTCGCGTGAGAACCTGTACCTGGGACCGGCGGCAACGGAAGCCCGGGTAAAGAGTATGGATCTGTCGCGCTTCCGCAATGTTGCCTTTGCGACGCACGGATTGATGGCGAACGAGGGCGAACTGAAGAGGGCCGCCGAGCCCGCCTTGGTACTGACACCGCCCGAACAGGGGACTGCGCTTGACGACGGGCTGCTCACGGCAGGTGAGATTGCGCAGCTCAAGCTCAATGCCGATTGGGTGATTCTCTCGGCGTGCAACACGGCTGCGTCCGACGGCACGCCCGGTGCCGAAGGCTTATCGGGACTGGCGAAGGCGTTCTTCTACGCCGGGGCGCGATCGTTGCTGGTCTCACACTGGTCGGTGTACTCCGATGCGTCCGTGGCGCTGACCACGCGCATGTTCGAGGAAGCGGCGAAAGGAGCGAGCAAGGCCGAGGCGATGCAGCGATCGATCCTTGCGCTGATGCGCAGGCAGGACGATCCGTTCTTCGCGCACCCGGCGTTCTGGGCGCCCTTCATCGTCGTGGGAGAAGGCAATGCGGGCTGGGCGAGCGCTTCAGCGCCGCCTCAACCGACTACGGTCACCCCGGGAGCGAACGAGACACGAGGGCCTGCGACGGGCGCTAAGACGGAGCCGCAGCCCCCGAAACCCGACGTGGTAGACGATGCGGTGAGCAAAACGGTCGAGGGCGTGAAGAAGTTCTTCGACGGACTGTTCAAACCCGCCCCCGCTCCGTCGGGCCCGCAAAGGTGATGGCACGCATGCGCCTTGCACTACGAATCCTCGGTTGGACGGTGGCGGCAATTGCCGTCGCGGTGCTGGTCTTTATCGGAATCAACCTCTGGGACGAGCCGCTTTCGCCGCAGGCGCAGCAGCTCCTGAAGGCACCCGAATTCCGCAAGCCCGGCCCCGACAACGCCTGGATCGCCGATATCGGGTTCCATGCGCCTTTGGGCGCCGAACCGAGCGAGTGGGGCAACCGAATAGTCGAACGCAGCCGCGCGCTGGACCAGGGCAAGGCGGCCGAATTCAACCCGTACGACGATCCAGAATCGCTGCGCTTTTCCGGCGAGCGGGCGTGGTTCGATCTCGCAAAGCAGTGGCCGCTGGAAGCTGCACAATCCAAGCCGCAGGTACTGCGGCAGTTGTTGGACCAGAACCTGGAACTCTACCGCCGCTATCAAAAGATCCGCGAGTTACCGGAGTACACGGAGACGTTCTCCGCCACTCGCCCGATGACGCCTCTGGGCGTTCCATCTGCAACGAATGAGGGTAGCGGCCTCGCGTTGGCGAAGGTCGCCCTTGCTGCCATCGAAGGGGACTTCCGCGCCGCGGTATTGGAACTGGAACGGGAATCGGCATATCACCGCCGCGTGCTCACGCAGAGCGAAACGCTCTTTCCGAGAATGTTTGCCGTGGCGATGCTCGCGCGCGACTGGGCGATGCTTTGCGACCTTGTGCGCATCCACGGCGCGCTCCTCAAGCCGTTTCGTCGATGGCTGGAGGACATTTCCGGACCACTTCCGGCGACGGGCCTCGATTTGCAGGCCGTGCTTCGCATTGACGGATTTCACCAGGTAACCGTGCTTCCGGGCTGGCGCCGCGAAATCTGGGGAAACGGCTCCGAACTCAAGGCGTTTGGGGACCTGTACGGGCAGAGACCCTTTTACCGCCTCGAGGCATTGGGCTTTCGCAGCAACGCGACCGTGAATGCGTTTGCGGAGTGGTATGACCGGGAACTTCGTCTGGTGGCGGTGATCTACGCGAAGCCTCGTGAGATTGAGAAGGTCTTTCGCAGCGGGAACAAACCTCTCGGTTCCTCTGACTGGACCCTGGTCAATCCGACCGGCAACCGGGTTCTCGCCCTGATTTACCATGACCGCGGTTACCTGGATTACGTCGCCCGCATGCGTGACATCTCCGCGTTCGGGGCACTGATCCGGACGCAGATGGATCTGGTGTTCGACCCCGCGGCGCGCGAGGGCGCGGACCCGAAGTTCCCTGCGGACGGCGAAGCCCGGGAGGACGATCTCTTCGGGACGCGCATTTACCTTGACCGGAACGCCGGCCTGCTCTGGTTTAATCCACTTAAACCCTCCTGGTGGGGTCGGGCGATCGCCTCGCGGTACAACGGCCGCGTCGCGGTGCCTTTGAAATGATGCTGGCCACCGTGAGCGCAAGGAGGCACCTGCATTTGTTTCTAGCCGTTGTGATTGCGACCGCTTCGGCGCTCGGCGTCGCCCGCACCGAGTCGGGCCGCGCGCTCGAGAACCTTTACTACGATTACTGGCACGTGCTTTCCGGGGAGCGATACGCGCCGAAGTACACCGCGATTGTTTCGGTGGACGACGACACGCTCCTCGCGCTCAGGGACGACCCGCTTGCGTTCTGGGGACCGCACTTCGGTACGGCGATCGACGTGCTGAACCGGGCGGGCGCGAAGCTGATCGGGTTCGACTTCCTCTACCAGGTGAGCGCGGAGAGCTGGCTCAGGAAGCTCGATCTTCCCGACAGCGAGGTGTCGCGGAACTACGACTCGCCACTGCGCGCCGCGCTCGCACAGGGCAATGTCGTGCTGATCACGCACCTCGTGGCGCGGAAAGAAGGCGCGGAACTGCTCACTCCGCCGCTCGAACAACTGGTCCTGCTGCCCGGCGGAATCCACAATCTCGGGATTGCGAATCTCGTCCCGGACGAAGACAAATACGTCCGGCACTTCCTCCCCTTCCTCGATCCGGACCCGCAGAAGCCCGGCGTGAGCCTCGCGATGCAGCTTGCGCTTCGTGCACAAGGCAAGGACCCCGCGCAGACGACGTGGGACATCGCCGGCACGAAATGGTCACGCGAAATTGCGCCGAAGTTCATCGGGTTTGCCGGACCACCGGGAACGATTCCGGCGGTGTCGATGGCGAAGCTCCTCGAGCCGGATGCTTTGCAGGATCCGGCGGTGCGCGGCCTGCGGGACAAGGTCGTCATCCTGGCGGCCAATAACTCCGGCGCGCAGGACCAGCACTTCACGCCGTACTCGCGCGGTGCGCGTCCCGAGCAAATGGCGGGCGGAGAGATTCACGCCAACATCGTGGAAACGATACTTTCGGGTCGCGTCCCTCGCTTCATACCGCTCCCGATCGAGATCGCGTACGTTGCTGCACTGCTTGCCGTTGCAACCTGGTTTTTTCTGCGCCTGAGCGTTGGCCGGAGCGCGGTTCTTGCCGCGGTCGCGTGTATCGCGATCATGCTGCCTGGCTACGTCACGCTGCCCTATGACTGGGTCGTTCCGGTCGCCGGCCCGCAAACCGGCGTCCTCGCCGCCTTCCTCGTCACCCTTGGCCTGCGCCTCACGGGCGAGGAGCGCGAGCGGGCGCGCATCCGGGAGCTCTTCGGCAGGTACGTCTCCGATGACGTCGTGGACAAACTTCTCTCCGATGAGCGGCGCCCGGACCTCGCCGGCGAAGCGCTCACGGTCACCGTGCTCTTCTCGGACATCCGGAACTTCACCACCATTTCGGAAAAGCTCACGGCGCACGAAGTGGTCGAGATGCTCAACGCCTTTTTCAGCCGGGCCTGCGAGCCGATCCTTGCCGAAGGGGGCACCGTGGACAAATACATTGGGGATGCCGTGATGGCGGTGTTCGGCTCGCCCGTGCTGCGTACCGATCACGCCCGGCGAGCGCTGCGTGCGGCCCTGGGCATCGCGCGCGCCGCCGTGGGATTCAAGGACTGGATGCGCGAGCGCTTCCCGGAGCGCGGCTTGCCCGAGTTCGGCGTGGGGATCGGCTTGCATAGCGGCGAGGCCGTGATCGGCGATATCGGCACGCCCAGGCGCAAGGAGTTCACCGCGATCGGTGACACCGTCAACGCCGCGTCACGGCTGGAAGGGGTTACAAAGGAAATGAAGTGCGTCATCGTCGCGAGCGAGGCGACCCTGCAAGCGGCGGGCGGCGGCGTGCGCACAGGAAAATCTGAAGAGGTCCGGGTAAAAGGCAAGGCCGAGCCACTTCAGGTCTACGAGATCGTGGGCCTCGACGAGGTTTAACATCGACGGACGATCGAAGGGGGAGGGTGTCATGGGCAAATGGCTGGTTTCGCTGCTCCTGGCTTTGACGAGCGGTATTGCGCTCGCGCAGAGCGCCGACGTCGCACTGGTCAACCTGGTCACCGGCGACGTGAACTATGTGCCGCAGGCGGGCGCACCCGGCAAGGTGCGGCCGTACATGAAGGTGCGGGATGGCGACCGCATCAACGTTGCCGCTGGCGGCCAGGTGCGAGTCGTGTTCTTCGAAGGCGCGCGCCAGGAGCTTTGGGCCGGCCCCGCGAGCTTCCGGGCGGGGAAGACTGCGGCCGAGCCGATTTCTGGAAAGGCGGCGGAGACAACGAATCTGCCGGCGGGCGTACCGCAGCGCATGGCGCGGGTGCCGGAATTGATCCAGACCGCGAAGCTGGGCGGCATCCAGCTGCGGGGCATGACACGGCAACAGCAGGCCAGCCTTGACCAGCAGGCGACGCTTGCTCAAGCGAGAGCGTCTTACGAGAAGATGCGAAATGAAATGCCGGCAACTGACATTGCGCCCGAACTTTATCTCTACGCCGTGCTGTATGAATTCCTCGTCTATGACGAGATGAAGAGCATGGTGGCGGAGATGCGGCGCAAGCAGCCCGACAACGAGGACGTCAAGGCACTCGATGCCTGGTTGACCAGCCGGATGGTGCGTTAGCGGGTGATTCGGGGCGCTTGGTGGTGATAAACGTTTAGGAGAAAGAGTCGGATTGCGTCATGGGGAAGATGCTTCGCCTCGCGCTTTGCACCGCACTGGTATTGCAGTGCGGTGTTGCCATTGCTGGCGAGGCTGAGTGGGATGACCACATGAAGACTGGAATGGCGGCCCTTAGGCGGGGCGACTTTCGCAGCGCTGCGGTGAGTTATGGGGCGGCGTTAAAGGAAGCCGAACTAATCGCTCACGATGGACCGCATACCGGGCTCACACTGGCTACGCTGGGCACTGCATACCGTCTTCAGGGCCGCCACGCGGAGGCGGAGCCGCTCTACCAGCGCTCGCTTGCGATCTACGATAAGGTGTTCGGCGCCGGACATCCGGATGTCACGTTTCCGCTCGACGGTCTCGCGGTGCTCTATAAAACGCAGCGCCGCTATGCCGAGGCCGAGCCGCTTTATCGGCGCTCGCTCACGATTCGAGAAAAAGCGCTTGGTGCCGAACACCCGGATGTCGCAACTGCGCTCGATGACCTGGCGACGCTTTATCGAGCGCAAGGTCGCGACGCCGATGCCGAACCGCTCCTAAGCCGCGCGCTCGCGGTACGAGAAAAAGCGCATGGTGCGGAGCATCCTGACGTCGCGACCTCGCTAAATAACCTCGCGGAGCTCCGTCGAGCGCAAGGCCGCAACGCCGATGCGGAGCTGCTGTATCGACGCTCACTCTCGATTTTGGAAAAAGTGCGTGGTGCCGAGCATCCGAATGTCGCGATGTCTCTCAATAACCTCGCCGTGCTCTATCAAGCGCAGGGCCGCTACGCCGAGGCCGAGCCGCTTTTTCGACGCTCGCTCGCGATCTCCGAAAAAGCCCTCGGGCCGGAGCATCCGAATGTCGCAATTGCGCTTAATAACCTTGCGTTACTCTATCAAGAGCGAAGTCGCTACGCCGAGGTCGAACCATTGTTTCGACGCTCGCTCGCGATTTGGGAAAAAGCGCTGGGTGTCGAGCACCTAAATGTCGCAATGGCGCTGAATAACCTCGCGAATCTCCACCGGATCCGAGCCCGCTACGCCGAGGCCGAGCCGCTCTTTCGACGCTCGCTCGCGATTCGCGAAAAGGCCCTCGGGCCGGAGCACCCGGACGTCGCCCAAAATCTGAACACTTTCGCGATGCTCTACCAAGACCAAGGTCGCTATGCCGAGGCCGAGCCGCTATATCGACGGTCGCTTGCGATTCGAGAAAAAACGTTTGGTGCCGAGCATCCGGACGTCGCGGTGGCGCTGAATAACCTCGCGGAGCTCTACCGAGCCCAAGGCCATCACGTCGAGGCCGAACCGCTGTATCGACGTTCGCTCGCGATTCAAGAAAAAGCGCATAGAGCTGAGCACCCGGACGTCGCCCAAAGCCTGAACAATCTCGCGGGGCTCTACCGAGATCAAGGCCGCTATGCCGAGGCCGAGCCGCTCTTTCAACGCTCGCTCGCGATACGGGAAAAAGCGCTAGGCGCGGAGCACCCGGATTTCGCGAATTCGCTCAATAACTTCGCATCGCTCTATCTACTGCAAGGCCGCTACGCCGAGGCTGAGCCACTGTATCGACGCTCGCTTGCGATTTGGGAACGAGTGCTCGGCGCCGAGCACCCCGATGTCGCGACCGCGCTCAATAATCTCGCGGAGATTTATCGAGCCCAAGGCCGCTATGCGGAGGCCGAGCCGCTCTTTCGACGCTCGCTCGCGATCTCCGAAAAAGCCCTCGGCCCGGAGCATCCGAGTGTCGCAATGTCACTGAATAATGGCGCGGCGCTCTACGAAGCGCAAGGTCGTTACGCCGAGGCCGAGCCGCTCCTTCGACGCTCGCTCACGATTTACGAAAAAGCGCTCGGGCCTGAACACTCGGATGTCGCCCAAGTCCTGAACAATCTCGCTGTGATGTATCGATTGCAAGGTCGATCCGCCGAGGCCGAACCGCTGTACCGCCGCTCGCTCGCAATCGGCGAAAAAGCGCTCGGCCCGGACCATCCAAGGGTCGCAATAGCACTCTTTAACCTGGCGTCGCTATACCAAAAAGACCAAGCCCGCTACGCCGATGCCGAGCTACTGTTACTGCGTTCGCTCGCGATTTCGGAAAAAGCTCTCGGGCCTGAGCACCCGCACGTGGCCGCAAGTCTGAACAATCTCGCGACGCTCTACCAAGCCCAGGGCCGCTACGCCGAAGCGGAGCCACTTCACAAACGTTCGCTCGCGATTATCGAAAAGGGCTTCGGTCCGGAGCATGCGGAGGCGGCGCGGTCACTTAACAACTTGGCGGGGCTTTACGACCTCCAGGGACGTTACGCGGAGGCAGAGCCGCTCTTCAAGCGTTCGCTGGCGATTTGGGAAAAGGCCCTCGGCGTGGACCATCCGGATGTCGCGCTCTCGCTCAATAACCTCGCGGGCCTTTATCGAGCCCAAAAGCGCGTTGGAGAGGGATTAGCCAGTGCTCGCCGGGCGACCGGAATTCTCGCTGCCCGATACTCACGCCGCGACGTGAGCATCTCGCGCGGTGCGTTGGCTGAACAGCGCACTCGCTCATTCGGCTTCGAGCAACAAGTGGCACTGCTGCAACTGGATGGGGACCAGAATCCCGGAGCTCGCGCGCCGAACGCAGCCGAGGCGTTCGCGGTCGCCCAGCTTGCACGGGCAAGCGATACGGCGGAGCAAGTCGCGCGCATGGCGGTGCGCTTCGCGGCGGGCAGCGATGCGCTCGCACAACTGGCGCGGCAACGCCAGGATCTGATTGCGCGAGCAGAGGCAGTGGACGGGCTGCTGATCCGCGAAGCGTCTAAGCCCCCAGCGCAGCGAAATCCCCAGACCGAGCAGCGCGTGCGCGGCGAACAGGCCCAGCTCACCCGGCTGATTGCAGAGCTGGACGGGCGGCTTGCGCGGGAATTCCCGCAGTATGCAGAACTCTCCAGCCCGCAGCCACTGGCGATGGATGCGGCGCAAAAGCTCTTGGGCGAGGACGAAGCGCTTATTACTTTCCTGGTGTCGCAGGACGAAACCTTTGTCTTGGCGGTGCGCAGCAAAGAAGCGCAGTTCCAGCGGCTCGCGATCAAGCGCGGCGAGCTCGAAGCGCTGGTGAAGCGGCTACGGGCTCAGCTTGACCTGGGTATTCCGGAAGGTACCGCGGAGCGCGGAGCACTGTTTTCAAGACCGTATGATGCCGCGGCGGCGCATGAACTTTACGTGGCGATTTTTAGCCCCATAGAACCATTGCTTGCTGGAGTGCGCCATCTCATTCTCGTTCCCGACGGGCCGCTCCAAAGCCTGCCCTTCGGTGTGTTGCTGACCGCACCGACACAAAAGCCCTTGGCATCGCTTGAACAGCTCAGGGATCTTCCCGCGTCGCGCACGGACTACGCCGAGGTGGCGTGGCTGATCAAGCGCTACGCGATTACCGTCCTTCCGGCGGTGAGTTCGCTGCGGGCGCTTCGCGCTTTTGCGCGTGCCAACCCCGGCTCCGAGCCCTTCGTTGGATTTGGCGATCCCATTCTTGGGAGAAGCGGCCAAGGTTCCCGTGGCGTGCAGCTGAGCACGCTATTCTCACGCGGCCCGATCGCCGATGCGCGCGAAGTGCGGGAAGCCTTTAGCCGTCTGCCGGAGACGGCCGATGAGTTGAGGGCGATCGCGGCGACGCTCAAGGCTTCGCGTGAGCACCTGTACCTGGGACCGGCGGCAACGGAAGCCCGGGTGAAGAGTATGGATCTGTCGCGCTTCCGCAATGTTGCCTTTGCGACGCACGGGTTGATGGCGAACGAGGGCGAACTGAAGAGGGCCCCTGAGCCCGCCTTGGTACTGACGCCGCCCGAACAGGGGACTGCGCTTGACGACGGTCTGCTCACGGCGGGTGAGATTGCGCAGCTCAAGCTCAACGCCGATTGGGTGATTCTCTCGGCGTGCAATACGGCTGCCTCCGATGGCACGCCTGGTGCCGAAGGGTTATCCGGTCTGGCGAAGGCGTTCTTCTACGCTGGGGCGCGTTCGCTTCTGGTCTCACACTGGTCGGTGTACTCCGATGCGTCCGTGGCGCTCACCACGCGCATGTTCGAGGAAGCGGCGAAAGGAGCAAGCAAGGCCGAGGCGATGCAGCGATCGATCCTCGCGCTGATGCGCAGGCAGGATGATCCCTTCTTCGCGCACCCGGCATTCTGGGCGCCGTTCATAGTGGTGGGAGAGGGCAATGCGGGCTGGGCGACTGCTTCGGCGCAGCCTCGACCGGTCACGGTTGCTCCGGCGGCACCGCAGACTCGGGCTCCGGCGACTGAGTCCGCGGCGAGCACCAAGTCGGAGCCCACGAAACCCGACGCAGTGGAAGATACTGTGAACAAGACGGTCGAGGGCGTAAAGAGCTTCTTCAAAGGATTGCTCCAGCCTGCGCCGGCGCAGCGATGATTGACCGTTGGCAATGGGAGAAATATTTTTTTTGCGGATACTTTGAGTCGCACAAAGAGAGGGAGGTCTCATGATTCCGAATCAAGCCCTGCCAATACTTAGCGCTCTGGCGCTGTGCACCTGCGTTACGGCGCTTGCGCAGTCACCGTTTGCCGCGCCCTCGAATTCGATCGAAATCCGGATCGGTCACGTCGCCCCGCTCACCGGTGGAATTAGGCACCTCGCCAAAGACAACGAGAACGGCGCGCGGCTGGCGGTGGACCAGGCCAACGCGGCCAACATCAGAATCGGCGGCAAAGTCGCCAACTTCGTATTGATCGGCGAGGACGATCGGGCCGATCCCAGAGTCGCGCTGACGGTGGCACAGAAACTGGTCGCCGCCAACGTCGCCGGGGTGGTGGGTCACCTCAATTCGGGAACCTCGATCCCGGCCGCCCGGATTTACGAGCAAGCTGGTATTCCAGTGATTACTCCCTCGGCAACAAACCCGAGACTCACTGAACTGGGCTCGAAAGTGCAGTTCCGCGTAGTCGGCCGCGATGACGAGCAGGGCCCGGCCATCGCGAATTACCTCGCGTCGACGGCCAGACCCAAACTCGTGGCCATCATTGATGACTCGACGGCGTACGGTGAGGAAACTGCAAACAGCGTGGAGCTTACGTTGAAGTCGAACAATATCGAAGTGCTCGCTCGCGAGAAAGGTACCGACCGTACCTCCGACTGGCGAGTGGTGCTTGCTACAGTGCAGGACGCGAAGCCCGATGCAATCTTCTACGGCGGCATGGACGCGACTGCGGGGCCGCTTTTGAAGCAGGCCCGCGAACTTGGCATCCGGGCGCTGTTCCTGTCCGGTGACGGAGCCTGTACCGGCGAGATGATCAGGCTTGCCGGCGGCGCCGCGGAGGGCATGCTCTGCGTACAGCCGGGTATTCCGATTGGAGCCGCAGCATCGGCGTTTGTGGAAGCGTACAAGATGAAATTCAATGCTGCTCCGATACTCTATGCACCGTTCGCCTATGACGCGACGAACATGCTGATCGCGGCAATGAAACAAGCGGATTCCGCCGATCCGGCGAAATACTTGCCCCAGCTGGCGAAGCTCAGCTTCACGGGCGCCACCGGAAGGATCGCGTTCGACGAAAAGGGCGATCGCAACAACGCCCCGATGACGATATTCACGATGAAGGGCGGCAGGCTCGAGCCTGTCGCCATCATCACCGGGCGGGAGAGGTTGACTTCGCTGACGTCCTCGGTGCCGCTGCCCAACCTCGTCGCCGCGGCGCCTTCCGGCGCAGCGTCCGTGCCCACGACGCAGCCGGGGCCGGGCTTGCCGCTGCCCGGAGCAGACTCCTGCGACAGTGGCCTGGCATCCCGATCAACCCGCTTCGTGGTTAAGGGCGGGATCGCCGTGGACAAGAAGACAGGTTTGATTTGGCAACGATGCAGCGTCGGACAGCGTTGGTCGCCGAATAAAGGATGCGAGGGTGAAGCAAGGGAATTCAAGTGGACCGAACTCGGGCGGTTGGCCACCGGTGGCTGGCGCGTACCAACGCAGGCGGAACTCATAGGAATCCAGTCAACCGGTTGTGAAGATGCGGCGATTGACAAGGGCGTGTTCCCGAACACTCTCGCGACCGCGTATTGGAGCACGACGGTTTACGCGAATAGAGAATTCTTCGGCTTTGCGTTCTTCGGCAAGGTCGGCGGTGGAGGCGGCGGCCCCGCCGACAGTGGGATGCATGTGCGGCTTGTGCGCGACAAGTAGTTGAATGGTCTGCGCCGATCGGGGAGGAGGCGCTATGGGAAGAATGCTTCGCCTCACGCTTTTCGCGGCGGCGGTATTCGTTTGCTGTATTGCCTTCGCGGGTGAGGCGGAGTGGAAGAACTATATGGATGCCGGAAACGCCGCGTATCGGCAAGGAGATTCTCGCGCGGCAACCTCAAGCTTCCAGGCGGCCTTGAGGGAGGCGGAGTCTTTTGGTTCCGGAGATCCGCGGCTCGCCACATCCCTCCACAACCTTGCGGTGCTCAATCAATCGCAAGGCCGTTACGCCGAAGCCGAACCACTCTACAAGCGTTCGCTTGGGTATCGAGAAAAAGCCCTTGGCGCCGAACATCCGGTTGTCGCTACCGCGATCGATTACCTCGCGGCGCTCTACGCAGCGCAAAGCCGCCACGCCGAGGCCGAGCCGCTCTATAAGCGTTCGCTCGCGATTCGAGAAAAAGCCCTTGGTGCCGAGCACCCGGATGTGGCACAGTCGCTCAACAATCTCGCGGCGCTCTATCGGGAGCAAGGCCGATACGCCGAGGCCGAGCCGTTTCTCAAGCGCTCGCTCGCTATTCGAGAAAAAGCCCTCGGTGCAGTGCACCCCGATGTCGCGCAGTCCCTCAATAACCTCGCACTACTCTATGGCACTCAGGGCCGCTACGCGGAGTCCGAGCCGCTGTATCGGCGCTCGCTCGCGATTTGGGAAAAGGTGCTTGGTGCCGAGCACCCGGAAGTCGCGACCTCGCTCAATAACTTCGCGGAGCTCTACCGAGCGCAAGGCCGCTACGCGGAGGCCGAGCCGCTGCATAGGCGCTCGCTCGTGACAAGGGAAAAATCGCTCGGTGCCGAGCATCCGAATGTCGCAACTTCTCTCAATAATCTCGCGCTTCTCTACCAAGCGCAAGGCCGCTACGCCGAGTCCGAGCCTTTGCTCCGGCGCTCGCTCGCGATACGAGAAAAAGCGCTCGGTGCCGAGCATCCGAATGTCGCACAGTCTCTCAATAACCTCGCGGAGCATTATCGAGAGCAGGGCCGTTACGCCGAGGCCGAGCCACTGTATCGGCGCTCGCTCGCGATACGAGAAAAAGTGCTCGGTGCCGAGCACGTAGATAACGCGTTCTCGCTCAATAACCTCGCGCTGCTCTATCACGCGCAGGGCCGCTACGCCGAGGCCGATCCGCTTTGTCGGCGCTCGCTCGGGATTTTGGAAAATGCCCTCGGCCCGGAGCATCCGAGCGTCGCGAGCGTGCTCAGTAACCTCGCGGAGATCTATGAAGTTCAGGGGCGCTACGCCGAGGCCGAACCTTTGCTCCGGCGCTCGCTTGCAATTCGGGAGAAAGCGCTCGGCGCTGAACACCCCGGTGTCGCGCTAGCGCTCAATAACCTCGCGGCGCTCTATGTAGCGCAAAGCCGCTACGCCGAGGCTGAGCCGCTGTTTCGGCGCTCGCTCGCGATCTCCGAAAAAGCGCTCGGTACCGAGCATCCGAATGTCGCGCATTCTATCAATAACCTCGCGGGCCTCTATCATGCGCAGGGCCGCTACCCCGAGGCCGAGCCTTTGCTCCGGCGTTCGCTTGCGATTCGAGAAATAGCCCTCGGCGCCGAGCATCCTGATGTGGCGACAGCCGTTAACAACCTTGCGGCGCTCTATCGATCGCAGGGCCGCTACGTCGAGGGTGAGCCGCTGTACCGGCGCTCGCTCGCGATTTTTGAAAGAGCCCTGGGCACCGAGCATCCGGATTTTGCGCGCTCGCTAAATAGTCTCGCGGGGCTCTATGCCCTTCAAGGCCGCCACGCCGAGGCCGAGCCGCTCGCTCGACGCTCGCTCGCGATTCGAGAAAAAGCCCTCGGCGCCGAGCACAGGGATGTCGCGTCCTCGCTCGCTCAGCTTGCGGTGCTGCATTTCAGTCAAGGCCGCTACGCCGAAGCCGAGCCGCTGTATCGGCGCTCGCTTGCAATCGGGGAGAAAACGCTCGGTCCAGATCACGCGGATGTCGCGCACTCACTCTATGACCTCGCCAGTCTCTATCGAGCGCAAAAGCGCGTGGGAGAGGGATTAGCCAGCGCTCGCCGGGCGACCGGAATTCTAGCTGCCCGGTACTCACGCCGCGACGCGACCGCTTCGCGCGCTGCGCTTGGTGAACAGCGCAAGGAATCAGCGGAGTTTGAGCAACACATCGCGCTGCTCCAGCTGGATAGCGATAAGAACACCGGAGCTCGCGTGACGGACGCGGCCGAAGCGTTCGCGGTCGCCCAGCTCGCTCGGGCAAGTGATACGGCTGGGGAGGTCGCACGCATGGCGGCGCGCTTCGCGGCGGGGAGCGATGCGCTCGCGCAACTCGCGAGGCAGCGGCAGGATCTGATCGCGCGAGCGGAGGCCGTGGACGGACTGCTTATTCGCGAAGCTTCTAAACCCTCGGCGCAAAGAAATCAGCCGAACGAGCAGCGGCTTCGTGATGAGCAGGCGGTCCTCACCCGGCAGATCGCGGACCTGGATGGACGCCTCGGGCGGGAATTTCCGCAGTACGCGGAACTGTCCGGCCCGCAGCCTCTGGCGCTGGACGCAGCGCAAAAGCTCTTGGGTGAGGACGAATCACTTGTTGTCTTCCTTGTATCGAGAGACGAAACTTTTATTTGGGCTGTGCGTAGCAAAGGGGCGCAGTTCCTGCGGCTCGCGATCAAGCGCGGCGAGCTCGAAGCGCTGGTGAAGCGGCTGCGGGCTCAGCTCGACCTGGGTATTCCGGAGGGCACCTCGGAACGCGGGGCACTGTTTTCAAGACCCTATGATGCCGCGGCGGCGCATGAACTGTACGTGGCGCTTTTTGGCCCCATAGAGTCATTGCTTGTAGGAGTGCGCCACCTCATTCTCGTGCCCGACGGGCCGCTTCAGAGTCTGCCCTTCGGTGTGCTGATGACCGCACCGGTACAAAAGCCCTTGGCATCGCTTGTACAGCTCAGGGACGATCCCGCGACGCGCGCGGACTACGCCGAAGTGGCGTGGTTGATCAAACGCTACGCGATTACCGTCCTTCCGGCGGTGAGCTCGCTACGTGCACTTCGCGCGTTCGCACGTGCCAACCCCGGCTCCGAACCTTTCGTTGGATTCGGAGATCCCGTTCTTGGGAGAAGCGGCCAGGGTTCCCGTGGTGTACAGCTAGGCGCGCTATTCTCACGCGGCCCGGTCGCCGATGCACGCGAAGTACGCGAAGCCTTTGGCCGTCTTCCGGAGACGGCCGATGAGCTCAGGGCGATTGCGGCGACGCTCAAGGCTTCGCGCGAGAACCTGTACCTCGGTCCGGCGGCGACGGAAGCCCGGGTAAAGAACATGGATCTGTCCAACTTCCGCAACGTTGCTTTTGCAACGCATGGGTTGATGGCGGGTGAATTGAAAGGCGCCGCCGAGCCCGCGCTGGTGCTGACCCCGCCCGAACAGGGGACTGCGCTTGACGACGGGCTGCTCACGGCGGGTGAGATTGCACAGCTCAAGCTCAACGCCGATTGGGTGATTCTCTCGGCGTGCAACACGGCTGCGTCGGATGGCACGCCCGGTGCCGAAGGCCTATCTGGACTGGCGAAGGCGTTCTTCTACGCTGGAGCGCGATCGCTTCTGGTCTCACACTGGTCGGTGAGTTCCGATGCCTCCACCGCGCTCACCACGCGCATGTTCGAGGAGACGGCGAAAGGAGCAAGCAAGGCCGAGGCGATGCAGCGATCGATCCTTGCGCTGATGCGCAGGCAAGACGATCCTTTCTTCGCGCACCCGGCATTCTGGGCGCCGTTCGTCGTGGTGGGAGAGGGAAATGGCGGCTGGGCGAGTGCCGCGGCGCAACCTCGACCGGTCACGGCTGCTCCCGCGCCTGAGTCCGCGACGAGAACCAAGACGGAGCCCACGAAACCCGGTGCAGTGGAGGATACTGTGAACAAGACGGTCGAGGGCGTGAAGAGCTTTTTCAAGGGACTCATCAATCCAGCGCCGGCGAAGTGATGATTGACCGCCAGCCATCGGAGAAATGTTTATTCCAGTCTCATTCGGACGCACAGCCGGGGAGAGGCACCATGAATCCGACAAAAGTCCTATCAGTATTCGGCGCTCTGGCGCTTTGCAGCATCACGACGCTTGCGCAGTCACCGTCGCCCACGCCGCAGCAGAGGCTGCCTCCCGGATCATTCAGTCTGCGCGCACAAAGCACGTATCCCGCCATGGACTTGCGCCATGCCGCGTTCCTGGAAACAACAAGGAGCATTTCGGCCAACTCCGCGGGCACCGTCAAAATCGACGCACTGCCAGCGGGTGCGGTCGTACCCGCCTTCGCCGCCATGGACGCGGTGGCGGAAGGGAGACTTCACGCTGCCTGGGTTTCGGCTCGCTTTCTCTTGGGCAAGGACCGTACGTTCGCGGTCGTAGAAGGAGTTCCGTTCGGATTGGACCCCGACAACTACGTGGCGTGGCGAAACAGCAGGAACGCCAGCGTGATAGTCGAACGTCTTTACCGGCGGTTCGGGGTTGTTGGGCTCGCGTGCGGGGTCACCGCGCCTCACGGGGATATCTGGGTGAAAAGGCCGATCGCCGCGATGGAGGATCTGAAAGGCCTGAAGATCCGGGCCGTCGACATGCAAATCAACATGTTTGCCAAGGTCGGTGCCGTTGTGAACGCGCTCCCGACCGGGGAGATCGTTCCCGCGATGGACCGTGGCGTCCTCGATGCGGCGATCCTTCTCGATCCGAAATCCGACCTCGCTTATGGCTTGCCGAAGGTGTCGCGGACGTACATGGTCGGGCAGCTCCACGGCGCACGCGGCCTCGACCTCATCATCAATGCCGCGTTATGGGACGGACTTCCGCCGGGTGCGCGCAACGCGATTACAAGCGCATGCCAGTCGAACCTGCGCAAGATGGCCGCCGAAAGCACCCGCATCGCATCCGAAGCGATCAACGAGATGAAGAAGACGGTCCAGATCTACAAGCTGCCCGAGAGCGTGGTGTCCGGATTGCGCAGCGCGTGGGATGAGGTGCGTTCCGAGGAAATGGCGAAGAATGCGACGTTCGCGGAACTCGCCGCGACGATGACCGCATTTGAAAGCGCGAAGCAACGTCCGGACATGTCGGCGTACGGCCTTGACAATCTCGACAGCCCGTCTGCAGTATCGGTATCGGCCGTATGTCGGGATCCGACGCTGGAGCCAGATCGGTTCCGTGTGCAGGGAGTCGAGATGACCGATACGCACACCGGTCTGGTTTGGCTGCGCTGTCCGGCCGGGTACGTGCCGCCATCAGGCAAATGTGATTCGTCTTCGGTTCTGCCAAGCGAAACTTGGGAAGGCGCAATGCGTGGCCCCATCAAAACCGCTCAGACCCCTCCAGGAAAATGGAGGCTCGCGTCGATTGAGGAATTCGAATCCATCGCGGCCAAGGGATGCGGCTACCTGGTTGATGACAACTATATCGAAATCATGTTTGGGATTGTCTGGACCAGTTCATCTGCGGGTAATGACATGGTCTGGCTGCTTGACGGCAATAAGGGGCGAGTCAAGTTGCCGAAGAAATCAAAGGATCCTGTGACCGGAAATGATTTTCTCGCACAAGCTTTCTATGTACGAAATGCCGAGCCGAGCGAGACCCGGCCCGCTCTCGCCGCACCGCCTGCGCAACCGGCCTCGTCTGCCACGAGTATCGAGGCGGTAAGCTACGTCAACGGCCGGCCGATCGCAAAGAGTCTATTCGACGCCTACAAGAGGCTGAGCGCGGCAAGAGGAGTCAATGTCGGCGATCCCAATGTCATGACGAGGATCATGGCCGAACTGGTCAATCGGGAAATCATCGTGCAGCAGGCTGCCGCCAGGGGGATCGGAACCTACCCCGATCCGGCGATGATCAGGACGCCGACAGACGGCGAAGCATTCATCGCCCAGCAAACTGCCCTGGTGCAGGGTTACGTGAGGGAATTCCTCCGCGAGCGCCCCGTAACGGAAGACGCCATGAGAAGGGAGTACAACGATGCGCTCGCCAAGACGGGCGCGACGGAGTATCACGCTGCGCACATTCTGGTCGGAAAAGAATCCGAGGCACAAGGCCTTATTGACCGCTTGAGAAGGGGGGAATCCTTCGAAGCGCTGGCGGGGCAATCCCTGGATACGGGGAGCCGCGACAAAGGCGGAGACCTGAACTGGAACAGTCCTTCCAATTTCGTCAAACCGTTCTCCGATGCAGTGGTTCGGCTCTCACCCGGTGCCTTCACAAATGCGCCCGTGAGAACGCAATTCGGATGGCACGTGATCAAGCTGCACGCCACGCGACCGGTGAACTTTCCCTCATACGAGAGCTTGAAGGAGAAGATCAAGGCCAGGCTGGAACAGTCTCTCGTCGAACGACATCTAAGCGATCTTCGGGCAACCGCCAATATCCAATCGAATTGATTCGTCACCCTGCCGGCCCGGGCGATCACCGGATGAAACTTCGCGCTCTATTTCCCCGCTGCCCGCTTGTACGCATCACTTTCCGGACTGAAAAATGCCGTCCTCAGCTTCAATCCCAGTTGATCAAAGGCCCGCTCTGCCATCACGACATAGACCCGTTCGTCAGGCGCAACCCCCTTCAATACACCCGGCGGAAGCTTATAGTCGATGGTGAAGCGCTCGGGCGGCCGCACATCCAGATTGAAACGCCAGGCGTCCGCCGAGGCGGGCAATGACATGCGGACGTCGAAATGCACGTTGACTCCGACGAACAGGCGCCCGCTTTGTTCGAGTTTGTACATCGTGCCCGACGGTGTGATGCCGTAGGAAACATCCATCACCGGCAATTGGGAATTGACGGCCGAGACTGTCGCAACGCTCAGAATGTCACCGGGGAAGATGGCCCTGAATCCGCGCGTCATCTCGCTGACGATGCGCGTCTCGCGCGGACCGGCGCTGTTACTGCCGAAATGACCTGCCGCCGGAGCAACCTCCCGTGCTTTTTCCTTGCCCGCGTTTTGCGCGATGCGAATATCCGCCTTCTGCAAGGCATCGTCGGACGGACGCGTAAAGCGTACTTGCAGCGTCGAACTGGCGGCAGCATTGAGCACCGACAACAACCGCTCCATGAACGGAACAAGAGTGGCGTCGGCTGTCGCCGCCTGTTTGCGGAAATCGGACAACGCCGCCGCGTAGACGGCCTGCAGCTCCCGCTTCACCTCGTCCCCCAAACCGGCTTTCGGGTAGCGGTGCGCGACACTTCTCAAGGCGGTCACGGTCGCCCACTTTTTGGCATCGTTGAACGCGACACGCGGCAACCCGGCGCGAATCTCATCGACGTGCCGCCAGCCGGCGTTCAGGTAATCCAGATAGGCATGCTCGGTGCCGAGCCGAACGGCCTCCTTGTACGCCGCCGCGTCGCTCAGCACGTTTCGCACGACAAACAGCGGAGCGGCAACGATCGCAGCTGCAATGACCGCGATCGGCGCACGCCAGCGCAGATACTTCGGCAAGTGCCGAGCGGCAACGGGATCATGATCCGGAGCGGGCGCGCCGACGGTCCAGTTTGCAACGCGCAGGTCGTAGAAAGGATCCATCCGGGCAATCGCGGCGCCATCCGATGCCTGGCTCGCCTGGCGAAGCTCAGCTTGTCTGGTCTTCCATTCAAACAGCGCCTGCTCCGCGCGTTTCTTGTTGCTGACGACGAGCGGTAGCTTCGATCCATCGTCAAACACAAAAGTGATCGTCGTGCGCGTGTGAATGCCATAGCTGGAGTGGTGCAGGGTCTCGATATTTTTCAGCCTGGCCAGCGGGTAAATCTTGAGCTGCCGCGTTTGCGCATCCACCAGATCGAGCGCAAACAGGTAGCGGCCGGGCACATACGGCGCGGCCATTCTCATCCGGATTCGCCGCCACAAGGCGAGCACTGCATACAAGACCGCGGCCAGCATGACGGCTGGGAAGATCGCCTGGTCCCATGTCTTCAACGCGTCAGCTTGTCCAAGCTGGCCAAAGCCTTTCTCAAGCGCCCCGGATATCGTGCTGTATGCAAACAACAGCAGAAATCCAAGACCAATGCTCAGAGCTGTGATGCCCTGGACTTCACGTATCAGCGGTGCGTCAACGGCATCGCCTTTGGATTTCACTGCTGCGACAAACCGCTCGCGTACTGCCAGCGGCAACGTGTTGAAGTCGATTTCGCGTACGTTCATTGTTGGCTTCCCCCTTTTTGCGCAGGCGCGGGTTTGAGCAAGCGCTCGAAGAAACTCTTCACGTCTTCGACGGTCTTGCCCACCGGATCGTCAGCCGGCGCACTTGGCGATCTTACCTCCGGTGCCTGGCGCGCAGCCGGCTGGGAGGGCGGGATTGGTGGTGGTGCGCTGGTGGTAGCCCAGCCGCTGTTTCCTTCCCCCACCACCACGAATGGCGCCCAGAACGCGGGATGCGCGAAGTGCGGTTTGTCGGTGCGCTGCATGAGCGCAAGCGTCGAGCGCTGCAGCGCCTGCGCTTTCGACGCGCCCCTGGCCGATTCTTCGAACATGCGCGTCGTCAGGAACTCGGCCGCCTCCGAGCCCACCGACCAGTGCGATACGAGCAGGCTTCTTGCGCCTGCGTAGAAGAACGCCTTGGCAAGGCCGGAGAAGCCTTCCGCTCCGGGCGTCCCATCGGCCGCCGCGGTGTTGCAGGCCGAGAGGATCACCCAGTCGGCGTTGAGCTTTAATTGCGCGATCTCGCTCGCGGTGAGGAGCCCGTCGTCAAGCTCGGTTCCCGCCTCCGGCGGAGTGAGCACCAGGCCGGGTTCGGCCACACCCTTGAACTCCCCGGCCATCACGCCGTGAGTGGCAAAGGCAAGGTTGCGGTAGCGGCTGAGGTCCACGCTCTTCACCTTGGTTTCGGTCGCGTCCCGGCCCAGGTAGAGCGCGCTGGCGGGGGCCTTGAGCGTCGCGGCAATCGCCCGCAGCTCATCGGCCGTCTCGGGAAGCGGCTCGTAGGCCTTGCGCAGTTCTGCCACGTCGGCCACCGCTCCGCGAGCGAAGAGTGCGGCCACTTTCCTTCCTCTTTGATCCGAGGGGCTGCCTTGCAGCAACGGGTTGCCAAAGCCACTGAAGGGCTCAGACCCGGGGCTGCCGCGCGCAAACGCCCGCAGCGCGCGCAACGAGCTCACCGAGGGCAACACCGTGATGGCGTACTTCTTCGCGAGCCACGCTACCCCAGCGTGATCGGCCGGGTGCTCGATGGGTCGTTGCGGGAGTTGCGTCACCAGGACGCCGGGCGGCAGGCTTGTGAGCGCCCCGTCGGGCACGATGAGGAGGTCCTTCGCGCCGACGATGACTCCCTCTATCGGGGAGAAAAGTTTGCGGTAAAGCGCGTGGGCGGCGGCCACGTCAAAGGGCTTCTCGAGAATCTGTACGCCCGCCTTCAAATCAAGCTGGGCTCGGAGCTTCGTCACCTCGGCTTCAAGTTCTTTGCGGCTGAGCGCCAGGCGCTCGAAGGCGGCTACCCCGCGCTTGAGTGCCCAGACGTAGCTCTCGTCCCGCGCAATCAGAAAGCCGACGAGTGCTTCGCTCTCGGCAAGCAGCTTCTGCGCTTCGGCGAGCGCAAGTGGTTTCGGACTGGTGAGTTCCTGGTATTGGGGGAATTCCCTTTCGATCCTCGCATCGAGCAACGTAAGCGCTCCCTTCGCCTCCTCCGCTTCGGCGCGAAGACGCGCCTCGGCGTCCGCGTTTCTATCCTTAGGTGGGCGCGAGGCGGCCTGCACGATGCGGGAATCAAGATTCCGCAGTCGCGCGATCGCATCCTGCCTTGCGCGCGCAAGCTGCGCGAGCGCGTCGCTTCCCGTGGCGTAGCGCGCGGCCATGCGCGCGACCTGGTCTGCGGTGTCCGATGCCCGCGCAAGCTGCGCCACCTCGAACCCTTCGGCTCCCGCTTCCGCCGGCCGCGCCCCATAGAGCAGCGCAACGTGAAGATCGAAGTTGGCAGAGCGCGTGCGCTGTTCCGCGAGCAGCGCGCTGCCGCCGGTTTCGTCGCGCTCCGTGAAGCGCCCGGCGAGCAGCTTCGTCGCCCGGCGCGCAAAGCCAAGGCCTTCATCAAACCGTTTCTGCTGGTTGTAGAGGTAGGCGAGATTTACCAGGGTCGTCCCCACGTCCGTGTGATCTGGCCCGAGCGCTTTCTCGTAGATGCTCAACGACCGTCGATAAAGCGACTCAGCCTCCGCGCCCAAACCCTGAGCTTGATACAGCGGCGCCAAATTGTTCAACGATTGGCCAACATTCGGATGCTCTGCACCGAGCGCTTTCTCGCGGATCTGTAAAGACCGTCGTAAGAGCGGTTCGGCCTCGGCGTACCGGCCTTGCGCTCGATAGAGGGCCCCGAGGTTGTTCAAGGTATCGCCCACGTTCGAGTGATCCGGATCGAGCACTTTCTCGCGAATCTGTAAAGACCGTCGCAAAAGCGCCTCGGCCTCGCCGTAGTGCTTCTGGTGGAAATAAAGTATCCCCAGGTCATTCAGCGTCGTCCCCACGTCCGGGTGATCCGAACCCAGCGCTCTCTCGCGAATTTGTAATGATCGCCTATAAAGCGACTCGGCCGTCGCGTAGAGACCTCGGTCCCTGTGCACCCCCGCCAGATTGTTCAACGCCTTCCCGACGTCTTGGTGATCTGGGCCGAGCGCCTTCTCACGAATCAGCAAGGACCGCCGATAGAGCGGCTCGGCATCCGCGTAGCGGCCTTCCAACCAATAGATGACGGCGATGCTATCCAATCCGTTCGCCACGCTCGGGTGATTCGGGCCGAGAACTTTCTCGCGAATCAGCAAAGTCCGCCGATACAACGGCTCGGCCTCCGCGTAGCGTCCCTGCACATGGTAAAGCAACGCCAGATTGTTCAACGTCGTCCCCACGTCCGGATGATCCGGGCCCAGCGCCTTCTCGCGAATCTGTAAAGACCGTTGATAGAGCTTCTCCGCTTCTGCGTAACGCCGTTGAACCCAACAAATTCCCGCCAAGCTGGTTAACTCGTTAGCCACCGCCTCGTGACCTGGACCGAGCGCATTCTCGATCAGTCTCAACGCCCTCCGAACGAGTGGTTCTGCTTCCGAATAGCGACCTTGCCTTTCGTAAAGCCTACCCAGATCCCCGAGGGAAGCCGCCAACCGTGGGTCGCGCTCGCCGAAAGCTTCCGCTTCCTCGAGAGCGTTTCGTATTTGCACGATCGCAGTTCGATAGTCGCCGCGCCGAAATGCGGCACCACCGGCGTCCGTGTGCGCCTTCCATTCGGCTTCGCCTGCGAACGCAATCAGGCAAGTCAACGCCAGGGTGGCGATCAGCGTGAACTGGCGTTTGCGCATTGTGATTCTCCCTTCGGCGCTATCGCAAGGCTCGCTTCGAGACCCATTGATCGAGCGTCTTGAGATCCTCGCTCCCCGGCTATTTGCGCCGCATCTCGACAACGACCGGCTTCATCGCTTGCTAAAGACCGTATTCGTACAGCGGCGCGTAGAGGAATTGGTCAGCCGTCATGTCATCAGGCGCCCTCTCCGTGTGCATCCGTTCGTAATCTGACTCGCGGAGCGAAGCACTTCCTGCTCAGCGCGTACTCTCCGGATTCCTCCGGGCTCTGTCTCGCCAGGCAATCGTCAATGCACTGCTTGGCGCACGAGAACTCGAGAAGCCGCTCTGGCCCGGGTTCGCGTGCGATCGCTTCGGACACACAGTTCGCCTCCGTCTCTGAATCGCGGTTGACGTAAACGAAAACGGCCCAGCTCCCGGCGTCGGTATCGATGCGATCGGCAATCAGTTGGCCCTCGCAGAAGACCCTCATGGCGCGCTCGTCTCCGAGCGCCATGCGCCCGAGCATCTCGACGTCCGAATCCTCTTCCTGCACATCTTCCCCGTCAAGGTCGCCGAAGACGCGAAAAGGTTCACGCGAAAGCTGACCGTGCGAGGATTCGATGCGAATTTCGTCGCAGTGCTTCACCTGTTGGACGAACCTTTCACCCGTCCACGCCGACCTCCGACATAATCGGGCCTAGCGGACCCCGGGGAGCGCGACGCCGCTGCGCCGCATCAGAGTGCGTCGAAGACCTAAAATGCCCCAATATCACCCACACCAGAACGGGAAGACCCGCATTTTGTTCACTGCTCGATGACAGCGCCGGGAGGGCCACAATGAACCTGTTGAATGCTTTGCGAACTCGCGCGCGCGGAGCGCTACTCGTGGTCGTGCTGCTGTTTGCAATCGCGCCGCTGGCGCTCGCACAACGCGCTCCATCTGCGGGCACCGGCAGCCCGCTTTCCCAGACCAGGTCCGGGGTGCCGCGGATCGGCATTCTGCATTCCTTGTCCGGAGCTGTGGCAGATACCGAAGGAGTGTTGAAAGACGTTGCGCTCATGGCGATCGAGGAGATCAACGCCAGGGGCGGAATTTTGGGAACGAGAGTGGAAGCCATCGCAGTCGACCCGGCCTCGCAATGGCCGCTGTTTGCCGAAAAGGCGCGGCAACTGCTTGCTCAGCACAAGGTCGATGTGGTTTTCGGTTGTTGGACTTCGGTTTCAAGGAAGGCAGTCCTTCCGGTATTTCAGGAATTGAACGGCCTGCTTTTCTATCCGGCTCCGTACGAGGGCGAGGAGCTATCCAGGTACGTTTTCTACACGGGTGCTACGCCAAACCAGCTGGCCATTCCCGCAGCGGAGCACCTCATGAGCAGGGAAGGCGGCGGTGCAACGCGCTGGGTGCTGATCGGCAACGACTACGTTCTTCCGCGCGTCACCAACAAGATCCTGCGCGCATTCTTGAGTAGCAAAGGCGTGGGGGAGAGGGACATCATTGAAGGGTATATGCCATTCGGCCCCTATGATTACCGGGGCGCCGCGGCGACGATCAAGACTTTTGCGGCAGGTGGCAAGACGGCTGTCATTTCGACGTTGCTCGGCGACTCAAACGTACCGTTTCACCAGGAATTGGCAAATCAGGGCCTCACGTCCGCAAATTTACGGGTGCTGAGTTTGTCGATTGGTGAAGAGGAGTTGAGAAATCTCGACGCCAGGCCGCTCGCCGGGCATCTCGCGGCGGCCAACTACTTCATGTCGCTTGGGAACCCTGAAAACGACGAATTCAAACAGAAATGGGCCGATTACGCGAAGGCAAAGGATCTCGCTGGGCAGAAAGATAAGCCGCTCACAACCGATGCGATGGTTGCTACCTACGTGGGAATCAACCTGTGGAAGCTTGCGGTCGAAAGGGCCGGGAGCTTTGATGTCGAGAGAGTCGCTGCAGCCATGAGCGGCCAGACATTGAGGTCGCCGACCGGTGATGAATTGAAAATGGACGAGAAGAACCACCACCTGCAAAAGCCGTTGTTCATTGGCGAGGTGATGGCCAATGGACAATTCAACGTGCTCTGGAAGACTCCGGGCCCGATCAAGGCTCAGCCATGGAGCCAATATATTGCCGGCAACGAATACAAGAAGGACGAGCCATGAACAGGCTCTGTTTCCCGATCAACGCGCTTCGTCATGATGGTGGAACTGCTCGGGCGCGCGGGCGCGAGCATGAAGCTGAGCGTGCAGTTCAAACGCGCAGCTTGACGGCGCGGAAGCCACGCGATTGAACGATCCGGTTTTTGCGCAGTCCTTCTGGTACGCGAGCGCGCCCGTCGCGCCGGTGACGCAAGCACTCGAAGGCGAGGTCACGGCTGATGTTGCGATCGTCGGCGCGGGTTACACCGGCCTGTCCTGCGCTCTGTATCTCGCCGAAGCGGGTGCGCGTGCCGTCGTGCTCGAATCCGGCGAGATCGGCAGCGGCGCTTCGGGGCGCAACAACGGGCAGGTCATCCCGACGTTCTCACGCATCGAGCCGGACGCTCTTGTCGCCAGCACGCCGGCCGAGCAGGGCGGGAGGGCGAAGGGCGAGGAACTCGTTCAGCTGGTGGCCGATTCAGCGACATTCACTTTCGACCTGATCCGCAAACACGGTATGGACTGCGATGCCGTGCAGCGCGGCTGGGTGCAGCCCGCGCACACCCCGGGCCGGGTGCAGCTCGCGGAGCAGCGCGTGGCGGCGTGGGCCAGGCGCGGTGCGGCGGTAGAATTGCTGGACCGCTCGGGAATCGAGCGCGTCACGGGCTCGCGCTTCTGGCACGGCGGCTGGATGAATCGCAGCGGCGGTTGCCTGCAACCGCTCGCCTATTGCCGCGAGTTGGCGCGTGTGGCGATGGCCAAGGGAGCGCTGGTGTTCACGGGCAGCCGCGCGACGTCCGTTTCGCGGCAGGGAACCCGATGGCGAGTCTCGACTGCGGCGGGCGGCGCGGTCCTCGCCGAGCGCGTGGTGATCGCCACCCACGCGTATTCCAACGGCCTGTGGCCGGGACTTGCACGCACGGTTTTCCCGGTGAACAGTTACCAGATGGCGACGGTGCCGCTGCCGGAGGACGTGCAGCGCAGCCTGCTTCCCGGCGCAGCGGCATGCTCGGATACGCAGGGCGATCTGCATTTCTTTCGTCTCAGCCCGGAGGGGCGTCTGGTCACCGGAGGTGGTCTGGTGTTTCAAGCCGATTACGCGCGGCGGCTGCGCCGGCGGATCGGCGAGCGCGTGGCGCGGGTCTTTCCCCGAGTCGGTATCCCGGATTTCGACTTCGTCTGGCACGGTGCGGTCGGTGTCACGCTGGATTCACGGCCGCATGCGCATGAGCTGGCCCCAGGTGTGCTCGCCTGGGTGGGCTGCAACGGGCGAGGGGTTGCGCTCGCCACCTGCGCCGGAGCGCATTTCGCCCGCGCCTGCCTCGGCACGCCGCTCGCGCAGTTGCCGTTGCCGTTTTCCCCGCTCGCGCAGGTCGTGGGGCACGCGATCGGCAAGCGCATCGCTTCGTTTGCCCTGGCGCTATTCCGTTGGCGTGACAAGCAGGAATACCGGCCTTGAGCCTCAGCGAGCGGAACCGCCCCTCGCGCCTGCGCATCGCAGGTCGATTGCAGGGTATCTGCGCCGGGCGCGCCGCTACAATAGCGGCATGGCCGAAGCCTTTGCCCTGTTGCTGCTCGCCGCGGCGGTCGCGGCCTGGATCGACTCGCTCGGCGCGCGCGAGGCGGCGCTCGAGGCCGGGCGCGAGGCCTGCGCCCGCTACGGCCTGCAGTTCTTGGACGATACCGTGGCATTTGCGAAATTGCGTCTGCTGCGCGACGAGGAAGGCCGGATGCGCCTGGTTCGCCTCTACAGCTTCGAGTTCAGCGAGGACGGCGCCAACCGGCGCAGCGGCGCGATCCAGGTGCACGGTCGCGACGCCGAGGACGTGCAGCTCGAGCCTTATTCGATTCCTCGGATCCGTTCCATCCGTTCCATCCATTGACGGATGCTGGCGAACAACCGGTGACCGGCGCGGCGCTGCCGTACCCGCGAATGCGGGAATCAAGGGGCTGGGTGCCTGCTTGCGCCGGGAAGGCGCGTGCGCGAATCGCCGCGCTTGCTGCATTTCTTCTTCTGTCTGCTTGCAGCACGGTGCAGCTCGGTTACAACTCGGCCGACGCGCTGCTGCGCTGGCGCGGAAGTCAGTATTTCGATTTTCAGGGCGAGCAGTCCGGGCTCTATGCGGACAAGGTAAGTCGGTTCATGCGGTGGCATCGCACCCACGCCCTGCCGGAGTACATCAAGGTCGCGGAAGACGCGGCCCGGCGGATCGAGCGCGGCCTGTCCCGTGCCGACCTCGAATGGGGCTACGAGTCCGCAAGGGAACACGTGAAGACCGCACTGCGCGCGGGAGCCGGCGAAGTCGCCGGGTTGCTGGATCAGCTCGAGCCGGCGCAGTTCGAGAATCTCGAGCGGCGCCTGGCGCGCGACAACCGCGATTTTGCCAAGGAGCAGCTCGAAGGCACCTCCGATGAACGCCGAAAGAAACGCGTGAAACGCACCGTCGAGCGGCTGGAAGACTGGGTGGGAGACTTGAGCAGTGCACAGATCGAGCGCGTGCGCCTGTACAGCGCGCGCGCGCCGCTCATCGCCGAACTTCGCGACCATGAGCGCAAACAATTGCAGCGCGGGCTGCTCGCAATGCTCAAATCGCGCGAGGCGGGCGCGCGCCTCGCCGAGTTCACTGTCCACTGGGACCGCAACCGCACGCCCGAATTCGAGCGCGCGAACCGCGCACATACCGAGGAGGTTTTTTCCATGCTGCTTGACCTCGATCGCACGCTGACGCCCGCGCAGCGCGAAAAGGCGGCCCGACGGATGCGTACGTTCGCTGCGGACTTCGCCGAACTCGCGCGCAATACCGAATGAACCAGCGCGACGGCGATACCCGCGCCGCCGGGGAACCTGAGGAAACGGTGCATGCCGTGCGCACGCGCTATACCCGGCTCGAGTACGAGGCGGTGCTCGCCAACGCCTCGATCGGAATTGCATTCACGCGTGAGCGCAGGTTCGTCCTTTGCAACCCGAAGTTCGAGCAGATGTTAGGTTGGGAGCGGGGGGAACTGATCGGCCAGCCGGGCGAGGTGGTCTACCCCTCGATGGAAAGCTACCAGGCGCTCGGCCGGATTGCCATTCCCGTCCTCTCCACCGGCCGGCAGCTCGACCTCGAGTGGGAGTTCCGCCGCAAGGACCGTTCCAAATTTCTCGCGCGCGTGATCGCGAAGGCGATCGATTCCGCGGACACCGGCCAGGGCACGATCTGGATTGCCGAGGACATCACCGAGCGGCGCGACGCGCGCAAACGCATCAAGCGCGCGCTGGAAGAACAGGAGCTGATCCTCGACAACGCCACGGTGGGCATCGCGTTCGTGCGCGCGCGTGTGTTGCGGCGCGCGAACCGCCATCTGGCGCAGATGCTGGGAAGAAGCGTCGACGAGCTGACGGGCAAGAGCACCGCGATCCTGTTCGCCTCCGAGAAAGAGTGGGAGGAGGGGAGCCGGCGGGCCTACGAAGGCACCGTGCCCGGCGAGACACACGAGGCGGAGGTGCGTTTCAAGCGCGCCGACGGAACTACGTTCTTGTGCCGCGCGGTCGGGCGGAGGATCGACGCCGAAAGCGGCGACCAGGAATGGATCTGGAGTTTTGAAGACGTTACGGCCGAGCACGCAGCGCGAGTCGCCCTGGCGCGCTCGCACGATGAGCTCGAGCGGCTGGTCGCCGAGCGGACCACGGAGCTGCAGGCGACAAACCGCAAGCTCGCAGCCGAAATCGCCGAGCGCGCGCAAGCCGAAAGACTCGCGCAGCACCTCGCCGATCACGATGCGCTCACCGGGCTGCCGAACCGGCGCATCCTCGAAGACCGCCTGACCCAGGCGATCGCGCTCAGCCGGCGCAATCGCAAGCAGACCGCGGTGATGTTCGTCGATCTCGACCGCTTCAAGCAGGTGAACGATTCGCTGGGGCATGCCGTCGGCGACGCGCTGCTCAAGGAAACCGCCGAGCGCCTGTCCGGGCAACTCCGGGTAGGCGACACCATCTGTCGTATTGGCGGCGATGAATTCGTGGTGGTGCTGCCCGAGGTGAAACGCTCGGCCGATCCGGCCAACGTGGCACGGAAGATCATCGAGAAACTCTCGTTGCCGTTCCTGATCGAAGGCCACGAACTGTCGATCACGCCGTCGCTCGGCATCAGCGTGTATCCCGACGACGGATTGGACGCGGAATCCCTGATCCGCAATGCCGACGCGGCCATGTATCACGCCAAGGAAGCGGGACGGGCGAACTACCAGTTCTTCACCGAGCAGATGAACCTCGCGGCGGGGCGGCGCATCGCGCTCGAAACCGACCTGCGGCGCGCGCTGCACGAAGACGAACTTCAGGTCTTCTACCAGCCGCTCGCGGCGCTCGCGACGCGGCGGGAGGTGTCGCGCGAAGCGCTGCTGCGCTGGGCACACCCGGCCAGGGGGCTGCTCGAGCCGGGCCGCTTCATGGGCGTGGCCGAGGACACCGGCCTGATGGTCAAGATCGGCGAGCGCGTGCTGCGCAGCGCCTGCGTCTGGACGATGGGCCTCGATGATTCGCGCCGGCTTCCGGTATCGATCAACCTGTCCCTGCGCCAGTTCGGCGACCCGCGTCTTCTCGACATGGTCTCGCGGGTGCTGGCGGAGACCGGCCTTCCGGCAGGGCTGCTCGGTTTCGAGATCAGCGAGTCGACTCTGATGCACCAGACCGATCATACGCTGGCGAGACTTGGCAAGCTGAAGGACATGGGTGTGTCTTTGTGCGTGGACGCGTTCGGGACCGGGCAGTCGAGCCTCAAGTTCCTGAAGCGCTTTCCGGTGGATCGCATCAAGATCGACCGTTCGTTCCTCGCCGGTGTGCCCGGCGACGCGGACGACTGCGCGGTCGTCACTGCGATTGCAGGTCTGGCGCGAAACCTGAAACTCGAGGTGGTCGCCGTCGGTGTGGAGAGCGAGGAACAGCTCGTGTTTCTCGCGCAGTGCGGCTGCGACCTGGTGCAGGGTTACGCGATCGGAGAGTCGCGGAGCGCGGACACGGCGGCTGAAACGATCGGCATCCAGCGCGACATGGGATGAATTACAGGCAGCGGGCGAAGGCGCCACGTCAACTCGCATCTGGCGAATCCGCCCGGTCCGGCTAGCGATCTTCGCCGATCGCAGGGATTTCTCGGGAGCAGGCCGGGTCTACAGGCGTCGCGGCGGGCAGCGTGAAGCGGAATGTCGCGCCTCTGCCCGGGGCGCCAACGGCCCAGATTCTGCCCCCGTGCCGGGTAAGAATGCGCCGCACGATCGCGAGGCCAACGCCAGTCCCCTCGAATTCCCGCTCGGTGTGCAGGCGCTGGAATACGCCGAACAGCTTGCCCGCGTAGGCCATATCGAAGCCCGCTCCGTTGTCGCGCACGAAATACTCCACGGCGCTTTCGCGGCAGACTGATCCGACCTCGATGCGCGCCGGCTTGGCATGGCGGCAATACTTGATGGCATTGCCGATCAGGTTCTGCCATACCTCCCACAGCAGCGATTCATCGCCCTGCACTGCAGGAAGATTGCCCACTTCGATGACTGCGTTCTCGGGAGCGGTTTCGCGCAGATCTGCCAGGACTGAATCGACTACCGATTGCATGCAGACCCGGCGCCGCGCCAGCTCCTTGCTGCCGGCACGCGAGAATTCCAGCAGGTTGTCGATCAGCGTGTTCATGCGGGCCGCGCTTTGCTCGACGCGCTTGAGCAGGTACGCAGCCCCATCGTCGAGCCCAGCGATGTGCTCGGCGCGAAGGATTGCGGCAAATCCGCCGATCGAGCGCAGCGAAGCGCGCAGATCGTGCGACACCGAGTAGCTGAAACTCTCCAGCTCGTCATTCGCCGCCTGCAGTTCAGCCGTGCGCTCGACAACCCTGCGCTCGAGCGAGGCGTTGAGCTCGAGCACCTCTGCCTCCGAACGCGAGCGCTCGATTTCGGCAGCCGCCCGGGAGGCGAAGATTTCCAACGTGGAGCGCCACAGCGGGACCTTCTGTTTCGCTATGGGTCGGCGCGACATCACGACCAGGATCCCGAGCGAAGATCCGTTCGCTCCCCGCAACGCGGTGCCGACGAAACCCTGCACGCCGAGATGCGTGAGCCCGCCGTCCGCCGGAAACTGGTCCGCGACATGGTCCGGGAAGGAGACAGTGTCGGTGCAATTCAGGGCGGAGGCGCATGGTGTGCCTTCGAGTGCATATTCGAAATTCGGACGCTTCTCGCAATCCACGACGACAGCGCGAGTGCGTACGCGCCCATTGTTCGCCGCGGCCACTTCGCCGATCAACCCATGGTCGGCACCCAGGCCGCTGCACAGTTGCAGCACGAGAGACTGGAAGAAGGCCTCGCCCACTTCGGCGGACACGCCACGGCCGATATTGACCAGCAGTCGCTCCACCTGTTTGCGTTCGGTCACGTCGCGCACGATTGCCAGCACATTGCCGTCGGGCAAGGGGTTGGTCACGAACTCGACGAAATGCCGGCTGCCGCTCCGCGATACCAGTTCCTGTTCGCCGCGCACGCTGCGGCGCTCGGCGAGCAGGTGGGCGGGACGCGGGAAAATCCGGGACAGCGGTTGCGCGTCGAGCACGCGGGTAAACGCTTCCCCGAGCAGTTCCTCGCGGGTGTAACCGAGCGTTTGCGAGCCCCGGTCGTTGATATCGAGCAGCCGGCCGTCCCGGTCGATGACCAGGATGCAGTCCGACGCGGCCTGAAACAGCGACCGGTAGCGCCGTTCGCTCTGCGCGAGCGCCCGCTCGGCTTGATGCAGTTCGCTGATGTCCGTCCAGCTCCATACGATGCAGGGCTCTCCGGAAACATCGTACTGCACCGCAGAGACCAGCACGTCGATCAATCTGCCGTCGGCGTGAACGAAGCGCGTGGCAAGATTGACCACGATGCCGTCGCGGTCCAGGCGCGACAGGAGAGCGGCGCGCTCCGCCGGGTCGGCCCAGACGCCCAGTTCGATCGCTGAGCGCCCGAGTCCACGGGCGCGCGAATGGCCCGACAACTTTTCCCAGGCAGCGTTCAACTCGAGGTGAATGGCATCGCTTCTGCGCGTCACCGCGATCGCATCCGGCACCGTATTGAACACGGTGGCGTACTTCTGCTCCGATCGGTGCAGCGCTTCCTCGGCCCGCCTGCGCGCCGTGATGTCGCGCATCGTGACCGTCCGTACGGGTTTGCCCTGATGAACGGATTCGCAGCTCTGCGTTTCACCCAGAAAAGTCGTGCCGTCTTTCCGCATCCCGATGACCTCCAGCGACTCGAGCCGGTGGTCGGCTGACATGCGCTGCCGAATGGCTGCCTGGGACTCGGGAGCGAGCAGGAGTTCGATTCCCTGCCGGCCGATCAGATCGCCGGGGCTGTCGTATCCAAACATCCTGGCAAAGCGCAGATTCGCATCCAGTATCAATCCCCGGTCGTGGGTCATGACGCCGTCGAACGCGGCCTCGACGATGCTTTGGGCGCGCGCCTGGCTTTCCTTCAGCGCGTCTTCCGTCTTCTTTCGGTCCGTAATGTCGACCAGATGGGACAGAATGCATCGCTGCTGATTCAACTCGAGCGGCTCGGCATAGATCAGAACGGTGCGCGCCTCGCCCGCGACGGAAATCCATTCGGTTTCGAATGCGTTCAGGCGTCCGCGCTGCCGGATCAGGTCATAAGCCAGCTTACGGTGTTCCGGGTTTCGCCAGACGCTGAAATCGAGGGTCGTGCGCTCGAGGATGTCTTCCATGCTCTTGCCAACCAGGTGGGCGAACGCCTGGTTGCAATCCAGAATCCTGCCCTCCGGGTCGGTGATGATCGACGCATTCGGACTGGAGCGGAACAGCGTCTCGAAGCGGTCCTCGGAGCGCTGCAGTGCGAGGTCACGCGCGCGGAGTTCCGCAAGCCTTGCGTCCACGTCCCGTTTGGAAGCCAACAACTGGCTCAGGCGCTCGCGAAGGCTTGCGGCACCCAAGTGACCGAGCGCTCCGGCACCCAACGCGGTAAGCGAAATAATCAACGCCCGCTGGTAAGGCGGCACGCTGCCGCCGCTGAGCAAAGGCCAGCCGGTCACCTCGAGGTAGGCGAGCAGGAATAGCACCGGGGGCGTCGCCGCGGTGAGGATCATCGCCGGTGTCGGCCCTGCCAGCCAGCCGGCAAATGCGAGTGCAAGGACCAGCAATCCGATGGTCGTTCCCGTCAGTCCGTGGGTCCAAACGAGCGCGTTGACGGCACTCGCCCAGACTCCGAACACCAGAATCTGGCGGGTCAGCTTCACCTTGCCGTTTCGCAGCAGAATCCATCCGACCAATCCGACGACCAGGGGTGGGAGGACCGACCGGAGGCGCTCGGGCTGTCCCGCTACCAGTACAAGGACGGCGACAATGGCGGCGCCTGCGATGAGCAGGATCGAAACCGTCGTCGCAAAAGCAAGCTGATTCCAGTCGCTCGGGTCTGCATCGGCGGAGTCCGGCATTACCTCATGATTCTTCAAAGATGTTTGGTCCTGTTTCCGGAGTTGCACATGATTCGCCCCATCGGTCGATGGCTGGATTCCACAATCTTTGGCAACCGGCTGGCGCGTCTGGCAAGATGCCGAAATCCCAGCGGGTCACCACAAGGCACGATGGTAACGACCTCGTCGGAATGCTCAATCCGGCAGACTACTGCCGCGCTAAGGAATACCCTCGGGCGTCGCATGCGGAATACTCCGCATAGGAAGTGGCTGTGGCTACGCGCATTGGTGACAATCACGTCTGTTCTTTCGTCGCTCGCCGGCGTTCCCTCGGTCGCCGGCCGAGAATCCCTGCGCGTCTCGGGCGATCAGAGTTATCCGCCGCTTGCCTACCTCGAACAAGGTGTTCCCAAGGGCTTCGATGTCGATGTCGTCAAAGCACTCGCGGCCGCAATGCAACGGGATATCCAGATCGAGCTGTCGCCCTGGGACCATGCGCAGGACCGGGTTCGGCAGGGGCACAGCGATTGCCTGATAGGGATGAGCATTACCGATGACCGAAGGAAGCTGTGGGATTTCGCCACGCCGACGCTGGCCCATTCCTTCAGCCTGTTCGTCACCAGCGGCGAAGTGGCGATCCGCGGAGCGGACGACCTTCACGGGAGACGCGTCGGCGTCACCGCGGGAGGGCTGCCGAGGACATTTTTCGAATCGAAGCCGCAGGTCGGTATCGTCTTGATCTCGGATTACGCGGAGGGCTTTGCGCTTCTCCGGAAAGGCAGCGTCGATGCCGTCGCTGCGGATACCTGGGTGGCCGGCTACCTGCTCAACAAGCACCGCATTGACGGTGTCACGGTAGCAGGACCGCCATTCGCCACCCTCGACTCCGCGATCGCGGTACCGAGGGGACAGCAGGCGTTGCTGCGCGACATCAACGCAGGTCTGGCAACGCTCCAGAAGAGCGGGACGCTTGACGACATTCGCGTTCGCTGGGAGCCGAAACAGGTGGTCTACCTGCTCAAGGAGCAGGTTGCGACGTACACCATTCTCGTGGTCTCGGTTGCCGGGGCCCTGTTGTTGGCCGTCATGCTGGGGTGGATCCTCACGATGAAGCGGGAAATCAGGACGCGCAAGGGCGTCGAAAATGAATTGCGAACCAGCGAGGAAAAATTCCGGACGGCATTCATGGCCATTCCCGATGCGGTAATCGTCAACTCCTATCCCGGCGAAACGATCACGGAGGTCAATCAAGGATTTGAACGCATGTTCGGTTATCCACGCAATGAGGCGATCGGAAGCACCGCGCTGAAGCTCGGACTGTTCTTCGATCCGGCTGACCGTGACAAAGTCATCGCGCAATTCGAGGCGCGCGGCGGCGTTACCGACTACGAACTGCGGGGTCGTAGAAAGAACGGCGAGATGTTCTTCAATGTGCTGTCGTCGAATATCACGCCGTTGGGCGGCACCAATTTCGCGGTGCACGTCATCCGCGACGAGACCGGGCGCAAGCGAACTGAGGACGCGCTGCACATGCGCCAGGCCAAGATCGAGAGCATCTTTCGCGGCGCGCCGGTGGGGATGGGAGAAGTCGTCGACCGCGTATTTACCGTGGTCAATGATCGTATGTGTGAAATACTCGGCTATTCATCCGAAGAACTCGTCGGCCGGAGCACGCGGATGCTCTATCTATCCGACTCGGATTGGGAAGACACCGGCCGCGTACTCCATCCGCGGGCTCTCGCCGGCGGCCATGGCAGCGTCGAGACGCGATTCCGACGCAAGGACGGTCGTATCATCGACGTGCTGATTGGTCTTTCCCCGATCGTGGCGGGCGACCTGTCCGCCGGGGCAACCGTCACGGTGACGGACATTACCGAGCGCAAGGCAGTCGCGCGAGAACTGGAGGACGCGTTCGCCAGGCTGAAACGGCTCTCCGGCCAGCTTCTCAACGCGCAGGAAATGGAGCGCCGCGCCATCGCCAACGAGCTGCACGACGAGATCGGGCAGGCGCTGACGGCGGTGACTCTGAAACTGCACGCGCTCGGCAAGCGGATATCCGATGGAACTGCATCGGCCGGGGATGTGGAGTCCTGCATGGGCATCGCCGATACCGCGCTCAAGCAGGTGCGTGATCTTTCCCTCAATCTGCGGCCGCCCCAGCTCGACCTGATGGGCCTCGAGGCAGCGCTGCGCTGGCTGCTTGCAACGCGGACGGACGGGGCTGCACTGGAGGCGCACTTTGCCGCCCGCTTGCCGCCGCACGGGAGGAGTCCGCACGTCGACATCACTTGTTTCCGCCTCGTGCAGGAGGCGCTCACCAATGTGATCAGGCATGCGCGGGCCGCCAACCTGTGGGTCGAAGCCACTCAGGCGAATGGCGAGATTGAACTACGCATCAAGGACGACGGTTGCGGGTTCGACTCCGACACGGCGAAGGCAAGCGCTGCGCAAGGCGCCAGCGTAGGTTTGCTGAGCATGGAGGAACGGGTTGTCCTGTCGGGAGGTTCTTTTGAATTGGTATCGCTGCCCGGCGCGGGCACGACGATCCGCGCCAGGATTCCGCTCGTCGGCGGGAACGGTGACGGTCGGTTGGGGAGTGGAGGGGTTCGATGACCAGGATTCGCATCATTCTGGCCGATGATCACACGCTGGTGCGCGCGGGAATGCGCACGCTGCTCGAAGCGATCGAGGGGGTCGATGTGGTTGCCGAAGCCGCAAACGGGCGCCAGGCGCTTGAATTGACGCGCAAGCACCGCCCCGACATGGTGGTACTGGATATCGGCATGGCGGAAATGGACGGGTTGCAGGCGACGGCGGCGATCAAGAGCGAACTGCCGGAAGTGAGGGCCATCATCCTTTCCATGCATGACAGCGGCGACATCGTAGAGCAGGCATTGCGCGCCGGCGCTTCGGCGTATCTGGTGAAGGACGCCGCCATCACTGAGCTGGAACTCGCCGTGCGCGCGGTCAGCCGGGGGGACGTATATCTCAGCCCTGCGATTTCCCGGCAGGTCGTCGCCGGTTACGTGAAGGGCGGACGCGGCGAGCGAGTGCCTGCCGGCGTCCTGACCCCGAGGCAGCAGGAAATATTGCAGTTGCTCGGGGAAGGCAGGAATACGAAAGAGATCGCGCGTCTGCTCAATCTCAGCGGCAAGACCGTGGAGGCGCACCGTGCCCAGATCATGGAGCGGCTGGGCGTGCGCGACATCGCGAATCTGATGCTGGAGGCAATTCGCAGAGGATTGATCTCGGTGAGGAAATAGAGTCGATCTGACTTCGGCTAACGCGGCAGCGTGGGCGGGAACCATTGCTCGACGCGCCGCGCCAGTTCGGGGTAAAGATGCTGCTTCAACACGAAGGCATCCGCTCCCGCCTCCAGCGCCGCTTCGTGCAGACCCGGGATATCTGCGCCGGTCATCAACATCACCTTGGGCAGGCCATTGCTGCGCTCAATACGCTTGCTCGCCTCGAGCCCGTTCATGTTGCTCATGAATACGTCCATCAGGACCAGGTCCGGCCTGTTTCGCCGGATCACGCTCAGGCCTTCTGCGCCTGACGCGGCGCATGCGGCAATTTCCATCCCCACCCATTCAGCGAGGCAGGAATGAATCGCGTCGAGAAACACTTTGCTATCGTCCACCAGTACCACGCGTATCGGTCTCGTCGTCATCGCAAGGTCGGCGCGTGTCTTGATTTCAGGCTCAGAACTTCTCGAAATTCCGGTCAATAGCTTGCCGTCTGGATGAGGTGCATCCTATCGATCCGGTTGCTGGAAACAATTCGGGAGACTACCCGGTGGGCTAGGGAAAACCCTTATGCCGCAAGTGAACGATAATGCGCGCGTGGACAAGCCGATGCTGCATTTTTCGCACGCCAACGGATTTCCCGCGCCCGCGTACCGTGCCCTGTTCGCCGGCCTGGAGGCGCGCTTCGACATCGAATTCATCGAGTCGATCGGCATGGATCCGCAGCACCCGCCGATGGAGGGGTGGGCGCTCCTCGTCGCACAGCTGATCGAGCGGCTCGAGCGCTATCGCAAACCGGTGCTAGCGGTCGGCCATTCGCTCGGCGGCTACCTCTCGTACTTCGCAGCAGTGCGCCGCCCCGAACTGGTGCGCGCGGTCATCCTGCTCGATGCTCCCATCATCGGCCCGATCAAGGGGCGCTTGCTTGGCGCGACCAAGCGTTTCGGCATTGTCGACCGCGTGACCCCGGCCGCTGCAACGCGCGAACGTCGCCGTTCCTGGTCGAGCCTCGCCGAGGCGGAACGCCATTTCCGCACGCGCAGTCTGTTTCGCCGTTTCACGCCCGAGTGCCTGCGCGATTACGTGCGCTACGGACTCGTCGAACGCGATGGCGCGCTGCACCTCAAAATCGATCCGGAGATCGAATACCGCATCTACCGCACCATCCCGCACGGCATGCACCGCTACCTCAAGCACTTGCGTGTCCCGGCGGGTTTCATCGGCGGCGCGGAATCGGACGTGGTGAAACGCACCGGCCTCGCGGCGATGCGCGGGCGCTTTCAGCTCGTCAAGCTGCCGGGCGGGCACCTGTTTCCGTTCGAGCATCCGCTCGAAGCGGCGAACGCGATCCTCGAGATGTCGGAGCGGCTCGGGGTGCGTTGAGCAGCGCTCAGGAAGGGGCGCGGGGGAACCTGGGTTCCTCTGTACCTATATCGCGCGCCTGCGTTTTTCGGCGAGCAACTGTTCGGCGCCCTTGATGTTGATCTCGACGCCGGTCATGTTCGGATTCACTTCGAGCGCGCGCCGCCAGTACGCGATCGCCTTGTCATAGCGTTCCAGCTGGAAATAGATTTGCCCGTAGCCCGCGAGCGCGCCGAAATGCTGCTGGTTGCGTTTCATCACCTCGTCGCAGTCGGCCAGCGATTTCTCGTACTCGCCCGCGAGGTAGAGCACAGTCGCGCGGCGGTTCCAGCCCTCGGCAAACGCGGGCCTGCGCCGGATCACCTCGGACAGGGTTGCGATCGCCTCATTGAACCGCTGCTCCTGCATCTGCTCGGCGGCCTTGGCCATCAGCGCGTCGATCGCCTTATCGCCAGAGCGGGTCCAAAGCACCCATAGACCCTGTTCTGCGATCCCGCGCACGATCGGGCTTTCGTCGGAGAGGCGGCGCGCCAGCGCCTCTGCGTCGGCCTGCGTTCCGTGATTGGCGATCCAGGTCACCGCTACAGCGCGCTGCGCCGCGTCAGAGGCCGACAGGTCCTTGAGAGCCTGTTCGCGGTTTGCGTAGGCGCCGGGCTGCGCCAGCGAGACGGTCGCGCACAGCAGCGTCAGCAATACGGCGGCAAGTCGTGGCATAGTGTTGTCCTCCTGAATCCGCAGCCGGGTGTGATCCGTATCTACCGGCATGTCCGGGAGCAAGAATGCCCCGGACCGCATCGAATCGCAAGAGACTGGAGGCTCGAATGACAAAGACCATGGCACATGTCCTGATTGCGGTCTTGGCCGCGATTACTGCACCGGCGTGGAGCGCCGCCGGCGGCGGCGGCGCTGACAGGGCGCCGGAGGACCCGGTCGTCGTGAGCGCACGCACGGCGTTCGAGAAGAAAGACTGGGTTGCTGCGGCGGGAATGCTCAAGGACGCGCTTGCGCGAAACCCGCAGAATGCCGATTACCACAACCTGTATGCCTACGCGACGCGAAAGGGTGCCAATCCGGACATGAACCTAGTGTTCAAACACTACAACGAGGCCCTGCGCATCGATCCGAAGCATCTCAACGCGCATGAGTACATCGGCGAAGCCTATCTGATGATCAACAACCTTGCCAAGGCGAAGGAGCACCTCGCGGCGCTCGATCGGCTGTGCTTTTTCGGCTGCGAGGAGTACGACGACCTGAAAAAGGCCGTCGCGGCATACGAGAAACAGAAGCGCTAGGAGGGGGTACGGGGGAACCTGGGTTCCCCTGTAACGCCAGGAAGGGGTACGGGGGAACCCGGGTTCCCCTGTAACGCTAGCCACGGCGCAGATTCAGCCACACTCCGCCGAATATGATAGCGGCCCCGATGAACACCCACGGATCGACACGCTCGCCGTAGAGCATCCACGCCACCGCGGCCGCCAGCGGCAGCCGCAGGAAGTCGATCGGAGTCACTACGGTCGCCTCCCCATATTGGAGTGCGCGCGACAGGCAGTAGTGTGACGACAGTCCCACGATTCCGGTGACGACAACCCAGGGCCAAAGAGCCGGCGACGGCGCCACCCAGATCGAAGCCGAGGCGGCCAGAGCGAGCGGCAGCTGCACCGCATTCATCCACAGCAGGATCGTGACCGGCCGGTCGGTCGCCACGAGGTCCTTGGTGAAGATGTAACTACAGGCATAGCCGAACGCGGCGCCCAGCGCCGCGAATGCCGCCGGGTCCAGGATCGCGACGCCCGGCCGCAGGATCACGAGCACGCCGCCAAATCCGAGCGCGATGGCGGTGACTCGCGACACGGTGAGCCGCTCGCCGAGGAACAGCGCGGCGAGCAGCGCGGTCCAGATCGGCGTCGTGAACTCGATGGCGAAGACTTCCGCGATCGGAATGCGCGCGATCGCGTAGAACCAGCCGAACTGCGCGCCGAAGTGGATCGCGTTGCGCAACACGTGGCGGCCGGGTTTGGCGCTGCGCGCATGCTTCCAGCCGAGGCGCGCGAGGATCACGGCAAGCAACGCCAGGCAGATCATGTTGCGGAACGCCACGATCTGCGCCGGCCCGACTTCGGCGGAGAGTTCGCGTCCCGCGATCGCCATGAGGAGGAACGACACGAGCGCGGCGAACATCCACGCTACGGCGAGCGGCAGCGACTTCGGTGTCGGCGTCAATACCGCGTCCCGGTGCTTCAGAGGAAGTACTGCCCCGGCACGAAACCGGTCAAGGGCCTGCCGCTGGGCTTCAGGATGGCATTGACCCGTGCCACGGTCGCGCCGCCGACCGTCATCCGCCCTTCCGTGAAGATCACGCTCTTTCCCGCTCGCAGCACCGAGGCGCGGCCTTCGAGCCAGTCGCCCTCCCTGACCGGACCGATGAAATCGATGTCGAGACTGACCGTGAGCAGGAACTGGCCGAGCTTCGCGTGGATGTTGGTGCCCAGGAGCAGCAGCATGTCGGCGAGCGTCGCGATCATGCCTCCGTGGCACACCATCATCGGATTGCAATGGCGCTTCTCGCACAGGAAGCCCATCACGAAAGCGTCGCCCTCGAACCGTCCGTGCAGCGGCCCGTTTGCCTCGAGAAAGGGGTTATGCGGGAGGTTGAGGACGCGAAACCCCTCGGGGATCGTCGCAGGCATGAATGGCTTGTTCGGTCGAAAAAAAGGAATCGTAACGCGTGCGTCCGCTCCGCGGTGACGTGTTTCGCGCCGCTTTGACCGCGGCCCGGTTACCCGCCACACTGCGCGCCGATGAATTCTCTTTCGCTCGCAAGCTCGTTCCGCCTGTCGTACATGCCGCCGCTCATGGTCTACGTGGCCGCGGGCATTTCCGGCCTCACCGGCATCGTCGGCACATTCTTCGTCAAGGAGCGTCTCGGACTTTCGGCGGAGTTTCTCGCTGCGCTCAGTTTCTGGGCCGTGCTGCCGTACACGGTCAAGATGGTGGTAGGGCACGTCGTCGACCTGGTGTGGCGCTGGAAGGAAGCGATCGTGTTCCTCGGCGCCGCGCTGCTCGCCGCGGGAATCGCGATCATGATCGGCCTGCTCGCCGACCCGGCCGCCATGCGTGCCGTGATGCCCGCCGAGCACTGGTTCGTGCTCGCCACGCTGCTCTCCCCGGTCGGGTACATGGTGCAGGACGTGGTCGCCGACGCAATGACGGTGGAAGCGGTGCCGCGCGTGGAGGCTGACGGCAGCGAGATTGCTCCCGACAAGCGCCGCGCCATGCATACCACCATGCAGACGCTCGGGCGCGTCGCGATCATCGGCGGTGCGGTGCTGGTCGCGCTTGCCAACGTGTTTCTGATGGCCGACGTGCATACGCTGCCCGAGCCCGCAAGAGCTGCCGCATACCTGCGCGTATACGAGTGGGCGCTCGTCATCCCGTTCATTTCGGTGGCCGGCGTGGTGCTCGCGGCGTGGCTGCGCTGGCGCAATCCCGGCCAGTACCGGCGCAGCTTCGAACCACCACCCGTGAATTGGTGGATACTCGGCGGCGGTCTCGCGTTTACTGCGATCTCGCTCGCGACGGGCCTGAGCGAAGTCAGGTACGGGCAGGAGTCCATCTTCGCCGCCTCGATGGCGATCGTGCTGTTTCTGATGTGGCGCCTCGTGCGCGAACTCGACCCTGCCGCGCGCGCCACCCTGATCGGCACTGCCGTCGTCATCTACGTGTTTCGCGCGACACCCGGACCGGGCGCCGGCGCGACCTGGTGGATGATCGACGCGCTGAAGTTCGACCAGCAATTCCTGTCCCAGCTCTCGCTCGTCGCGAGCACGCTGACCCTGGCGGGCCTGTTCGCGTTCCGGCGCTTCATGGCCGAGCGTTCGATCTATTACGTAGTCGGTTTCCTCACCGTCGTGGGCTCGGTCCTTTCTTTGCCGCAGGTCGGCATGTATTACGGCCTGCACGAATGGACCGCCGCGCACACGGGGGGCGTCGTGGATGCCCGTTTCATCGCGCTCGTGGATACCGCGCTGGAATCGCCGCTCGGCCAGATCGCGATGGTTCCGATGCTCGCGTGGATCGCGAACACTGCGCCGGAGCGGCTCAAGGCCACCTATTTCGCGGTGATGGCGTCTTTCACCAATCTCGCGTTGTCGGCCGCGCAGCTCGGTACGAAGTATTTGAACCAGCTGTTCGTCGTGTCGCGCGAGGTGCGGGATCCGGCAAGCGAGGCTATCGAGGTCGCCGCCGATTACAGCCAGCTCGGCGAGCTGTTCATCGTCGTGATGCTGATCAGCCTGATCGTGCCGCTTGCCGCGATCGCGATGGTGCGGGCGGCACGGATGCGAAGCGCTTAAAATCCACCTGTGCGCCCCAACTTTGTTTTCATCCTCGCGGACGACCTCGGCTACGCCGACCTCGGTTGCTACGGCGGCAGGACGCCGTGCTCGCCGGAGCTCGACCGGATGGCGGCCGAGGGACTGCGCTTCACCGACGGCTACGCGAATTCCCCCGTATGCTCGCCGACGCGCTTCGCGCTGATGACCGGCCGCTGGCAGTACCGGTTGCGCGGCGGTTCCGACGAGCCGATCGCCTCGCGCAACCGTGGCAACACGGTCCTCGGCCTGCCGCCCGCGCATCCCACGTTGCCGTCGCTCCTGCGCGGGGCCGGCTACGCCACCGCGCTCGCCGGCAAGTGGCACCTGGGATTCCCGCCTGCGTTCGGGCCGTTGAAGAGCGGCTACGACGAGTTCTTCGGCGTGATGAGCGGTGGGGTGGATTACTTCACGCACTGCGACAGCGCGGGGGTCTATGACCTGTGCGAGGGCGATAGCGAAGCGCGCCGCACCGGCTACCTCACTGACCTGATCAGTGCACGCGCGGTCGATTACATTGAGAGGCAGAAGGGCGCGAAATCCCCGTTTCTGCTCTCGGTGCACTACACCGCACCGCATTGGCCCTGGGAGACGCGCGCCGACGCGGCGCTGGCCGAGACCATCCGCCAGGGCATCGCGCACCTCGACGGCGGCTCGGTCGAGACCTACCTCACCATGGTGCGGCACATGGACGAGGGCATCGGCAATATTCTGCAGTCGCTCGCGCGCATCGGCGCAGACGCGAACACGATCGTCGTATTCACCAGCGATAACGGCGGGGAGCGCTTTTCCGATACCTGGCCGCTCAAGGGCGGCAAGATGGATCTGCTCGAAGGCGGCATCCGGGTGCCTTACATCGTGCGCTGGCCGGATCGGGTTGCCGCGGGGGGCAAAACATCGCAGCTCGCGATCACGATGGACTGGGTGGCGACGTTCCTCGCGGCGGCCGGCGTGCAGCCGCATGAGGACTACCCGCTCGATGGCATCGACCTGCTCCCGGTGCTCGAGCATCCGCAGCAGACGATCGAGCGCGAGTTGTACTGGCGCATGAAATTCCGCGAGCAGAAGGCGATGCGCTCGGGAAACTGGAAGTATCTCTCGCTCGAGGGCAGCGAATTCCTGTTCGATCTTTCAAAGGATGCGCGCGAGCGCGCCAATCGCGCGAAGCGCGAGCCGGAGCGCCTCGCGCAGATGCGGCAGAAGTTCCAGGCGTGGGAAGCGAGCGTGCCCCCGGTGCCGGTCGATGCGAAAGTTTCCCTCGTCTACGACAAGACCAGCATGGCGCAGCCCTACTGAACCCGATGAGCACCCGCGAAGTCAGCAAAAGAGCCTATCGCCTCGCACCGACCAATCACACCAGTTTCTACCCCCGCCTCATCGGCACCCACGGCGCGGTCGCCGCCAACAGCTATCTATCGGTCAATGCGGGAGTCGACGTCCTCAAGGCGGGCGGCAACGCGATCGATGCCGCAGTCGCCGCGACGTTCGTAGAGGGGTTGGTCAATCCTCAGATGCACACCATCGGTGGCGAGTGCCCGATCTTGATCCGTCTCGCGGGCGAACGGCGCGTAATCTCGGTGAACGGCAATACAGCGGCGCCGATGAGGGCGACGCCCGAGGCTTATCGCGCACGAGGCCTCGCGGATGTGCCCGACGAGGGCATCCTCGCCGCGGGCGCGCCTGCGGCGTTTTCGGCGCTGCTTACCGTGCTCGCGCGTTGGGGCACGATGCGCTTTGCCGAGGTGGTTGCGCCGGCGATCGAATTGGCGAAGCGGGGTTTCCCGGTTTCGGTGGGCTTGCGCGACCAGCACAAGTACGGAATCGCTCCGCTCGAATCGAAGTTTCGCGCCGAATGGCCGGGCAGCGCCGGGGTGTATCTGCCGGCCGGTCGCGTGCCGGACGTTGGGCAACTATTGAAGAACGAGGCGCTCGCCCGGACTTACGACTACGTGGCGAATGCGAAGGATCCTCTCGCGGCATTCTACAGAGGCGATGTCGCCGCCGAGATCGCGAAGTTCTCGCGCGAGCGCGACGGCTTGCTCGAACGCGAGGATCTCGAACGCTTCGAAACCAGGATCGAAGAGCCGGTGTCCTTGCGCTTCGGCGACACCGAACTTTTCAAGTGCGGCTTCTGGACCCAGGGTCCCGCCGAGCTGCAGACCATCGCGCTGATGGAACGGTTCGATCTGAAATCGATGGCGCCCGGCAGCGCCGATTACTGCCACCTGCTCATCGAGGCAATGAAGCTCGCCTTCGCCGACCGCGAGCAGTACTACGGCGATCCCGCGCATGTGATGGTACCGGGTGAGGTGCTTTTGTCGGAGGACTACACGAAGCAGCGCGCCGGGCTGATCGACCCGCGCCGCTCGAACCGCGAGCTGCGCCCGGGCGATGCGCGCCGGAATGCGGCACTGCTTCCGGAAGACGAACACTTCACGCCGAAATCCTGGGGTGCCGGCACAGTGCACGTGGATGCAGTGGATGCTAAAGGGAACATGGCCTCGTTCACACCGAGCGGCGGCTGGCTGATGTCCGCCGAGGTGATCCCCGCGCTCGGCTTTGCGCTCTCGGTGCGCATGATGACCTTCTATCTCGGGCCCGCGCACCATCCCAATGTCCTCGCGCCGGGAAAGCGCCCGCGCACCACGCTCACGCCGTCGCTCGCGTTCAAGGGCGGCAAGCCGTGGATGACCTTCGGCACCATGGGCGGCGACAACCAGGGGCAGTGGCTGCTGCAGTTCTTCCTCTACCGTGCTGCCTTCGGCATGGGCATCCAGGAAGCGATCGAGGCGCCCAAGCTCTCCACCGAGCACATGCCGGGATTCTTCGCGCCGCACCAGGGCATACCCAATCGCGTGCGTATCGAAGCACGTTTCGGCAGGCAGTTGATCGACGAACTCAAGCGCCGCGGCCACGATGTGGATGTGGCGCCGGACTGGACCGAGGGTTTCGTTTCGGCGGCGCAATACGACGAGGATACGGGGCTTATCGAAGCGGGCTGCGATCCGCGCGGTTCGAAAGCGGAGTGCTTTCCGGCGTTTGCGTACGTGTGGTGAACTGAAATCAGGAGAGATCGAACCATGAAGAATCGAGCGGCGTGGGTCTTGTGCGGAATGATGTTGTCTTTCATCGGTGCCGCGTTCGCTGCCGACGAGTGGCCGAACAAACCTGTGCGCATCGTCGTTCCCGCGCCGGCTGGCGGCGGCACCGCCGACCCGATCTCGCGTGTGATCGCCGACGAACTGGGCAAGGCGATCGGCCCGCGCTTCATCGTCGAGAACCATCCCGGTGCAAACGGCAACATCGGCGCGACGGTGGCGGCGAAGGCGGCGCCGGATGGTTACACGCTGCTGTTTTCCTGGGCGGGAACGCTCGCCACGAACGTCAGCCTGTACAGCAAGATGCCAATCGATCCGCGGCGCGACCTGATGCCCATCGTCCTGGTCGGGAACGTGCCGAACATCCTCGTCGTGAACAACGATCTTCCCGCGCGCACGCTGGCCGAGTTCACCTCCTATGCCAAGGCCAATCCCGGCAAGCTCAATTTCGGCTCCACCGGCAACGGAAGCTCGATGCACCTTTCGGGCGAGCTTTACCGCAAGCTTACCGAGACGACGCTGGTCCATGTTCCCTACAACGCGCCGGGCACCGCGACGACCGACTTGATGAGCGGGCGCATCCAGGTGATGTTCCAGCTCATCACTGGCATTGCCCAGCAGGTCAAGGCAGGAAGGGTGCGCGCCATCGCGGTGCTCTCGCCGAAGCGCTCGCCCGTGCTGCCGGATGTTCCGACCTCGGCGGAATTCGGGCTCCCCGGTTTGGAATCGGGCACCTGGTTCGGGTTGCTTGCCCCGAACGGCACGCCGGCCGCGGTGCTCGCGCGCGTCAACGCCGAGACGAACCGGCTGCTGGAGAATGTGCAGGTGCGCCAGCGGTTGATGGAAATGGGACTCGACCCGGCCGGCGGAACGCCGCAGCAGTTCGCCACGTTCTGGGACGAGGAAATCCGGCGCTGGGCGAGCATCGTGAAGTTTTCGGGTGCGCGGCTGGACTGAGTTCCGGCAAGCCTTCGGGCAATCGCGCAGCCTCCGCAGGAATTCTTGTCCCTGGCAAACACCGACGCGGCCGCGCCGATCAAGGCCAATCGCCGCGGCATCCTGTCGATGAGCGCAGCGATGGCCTGCTTCATCGTCAACGACGCGCTGGTGAAGTACACGACCCAGACGATGCCCGTTGCGCAGCTGATCTGCGTGCGCAGCATCATGGCGTCGATGTTCGTGCTCGCGGTGGCGCATGCGACGTGCGCGACGGCGAGGATCGGCGTCATCGCGCATGCCCGCGTGGCCGCTCGCGGCGTCATCGACGCAATCGCCTCGTTGATGTACGTCTTTTCGCTGTTTCATCTCCCGCTCGCGAACGCAACAGCAATCAATATGACTTCGCCGCTGTTCATTACGCTGCTCGCGGTCGTGTTCCTGGGAGAGCGCGTGGACTGGCGGCGTTGGCTCGCCGTCGGCGCGGGCTTCGCCGGGGTGCTTCTCGTGATTCAGCCGCAGGCCGGCGGGTTCAATGCGTTTGCGTTTCTCTGCCTGGCGGCGACGGCCCTTTACGCGGTGCGCGACCTGATGACGCGGCGAATCGCCGTCACGGTTCCGGCGATTCTGATCACGCTCGCGACCGCAATCGCCGCAGTGATTCTTTCCGGGATCGTGTCGCTGATCGAAGGCTGGCGACCCTTCGGCCTGTTTGAACTCGGCCGGCTTGCGCTGGCGGCCGTTTTTCTCGCCGCGGCCTATTACCTGGTCATCGACGGCATGCGTTACGGCGAAGTATCCGTCACGGCGCCGTTCCGGTATACCGCCCTGCTATGGGCACTGGCGGTCGGCTTCGCGGTCTGGGGCGACGTGCCCGACGCGCTGGGCTGGTGCGGGATTGCGCTGTTGATGGGTTCGGGCGTGTACGTTCTGCACGGTGAGCGACGAAGAATCGCTGCCAAGATTCCCTGAACCTGGGCTCGAAGCACGCCAAGAGCGCGGAACAAATTAGCCGTCAGTCTCGCGCTTCGACGCGCTGCCGCAGCGCCTCTTGTGCCAAGGTGTTGATACTCTTTCCTTCAGCCTGAGCGGCGATGGCCAACTTCTCGTGAAGCTCCGGCGGAATGCGCAGATTGAACTTGCCAGAGAAATTTCGCCGCGGTTCGATGCCTTTCTCGCGACATACATCACGGAAGACCTGCAGCGACTTCTTGAATTCAGCCCGCAGTTCCTTGGGATTCTTCCCATAGAAGTCGGCTCCGCCTGTAAGGCCAAGGACCTCGCCGCGAAACATGTCTAATTCAGCGTTGTACTCAATCTTCGCGCTGTATCCGTCCAATGTCATCATGTTCATGGCACAACTCCATGCTGTTCCAGCCACTTGCGAATGCTTGCGACAGCGCCCCTGTCCGTGTTCGGCGACGGGTGCGGGCGATGGAAGACGCGCACCTCAGCAGTCTGACGCCCAACGTCGCCGTTGAGCCGCCGAGCGAACGGGCAAAGCCCGCTTGCGTATGTCGACCTCGAACGGCTTGTTAGCCGACGATCTTGTCGTACTCACGGTGGGTTCCGATCCAGACCCATAGAATGCCATCTTCAACCTCGGTGCCGAGGGCTCGGTAGTGAGCGCCAACCCGCACAGACCAAAGATCCCCGAGGCGCTTGAAGTGGAGGGATGGATGCTTGGAGTTGGTCTTGAGGAGAGCGTAGTTCTTGTCCGCGAGAGAACGCACATCCTCTGGGAGAGCACCGTACAACGCCCAGAATCGAGAGGAGGTGTGGTGTTTCAAAGTTCGCGGGTCTTTCCGGCCTTGTACTCAGCGAGTGCCTCAGACACCAATGCATCCAGCTTTCCGGCTTTTGAATCAGCCTCGATCTGTTCATCCCACGCCCGAGCATCAAACTCGGCGAACCAAGCCCGGAATTGCTTCAGATCGTCAGGTGAAAGACTCTGAACGTGTTCCTCAAGTTTCTCAAGTTCACTCATGATGGTGCCTCAGCCGAATTGATGATTGATTTTACTCCGACCACATTTTCGTCCGGCTTCAGGCGCGCGCCGCTCGCGGCGCGTCGTCCTGCAAGCCATTGTTTGGCGGCACGCGCACTTGAACTGCACTGCCTCCGCGCGTTGCAAACGGACGGAATCCGCCATTCGCGGGCCTATCATTCGATAATCTCGTCGGCGCGCAGAGCGAGGGTAGTCGGAATCTTGTATCCGATCGCGCGCGCGGTTTTCGCGTTGATAACAAGCTCGTATTTCCTCGGCATCTGAACCGGCAAATCGGCGGGCTTGGCCCCGCGCAGGATTCGATCAACGTAGCCGGCCGTCTGGTCCGCGATGTCGGCGGCAACGGGCCCGTAGTAGAGAAGTCCACCCGTGTTGACGACTGCCCTGGCGGATCCGATCGACACCAACTTGCGCTGAATGGCGAAGGTGGCGATTTCGCGCAGGCGGCTTCCAATGACAGCGGGGTCATAGAAGACGCTGAGTGCGTCGGCCCGACTCGCGGCGATCCGCTCCAGTACCGCGGGAATCTCCTCGGCTCGCGTGACGTAGAAAGATTGGTAGGTCACTCCGAGCATCTGCGCGGCGCGTTGCAGTTCCGATTCGTAGATCTTACCCACCGGGTCAGACGGATTCCAAAGCAATGCGACCCGAACCGCTCCGGGCGCTGCTTCCTTGAGAATCTGGGCAATCTTTCCGGGCAACTCGGGCGAGGTCCATACGGTTCCCGTTACGTTGCCGCCCGGGCGGGCAAAGGATTTTACAATGCCAAGCTCAACCGGAAGCACTCCAATGAACATCACTACCGGGACGGTGTGGGACGCGCGCTTTGCTGCAAAAATGGGGGCGTTCGTGAAGGCCACGATCAGTTCGACATCGCGGCGGACAAGGTCCTCCGCAAGCTCATCCAGGCGGTCGTATTTGCCTTCGGCGAAGCGCCATTCGATCGTGAGGTTCCTCCCCTCCGCGTAGCCAACACGCCGGAGGGATTCGCGAAGCAAGCGCTGATTGCGGCGTCCCGGTTCGGACTCGGCGACTTCGGGGGACAGGTATCCGATTCGCCTGACCTTCGTTGTTTGCTGCGCGCCGGCAAGCGGCGCGGCGAGCAGCGCGCCCGTGGAGATCAGGAACTGCCTGCGTCGAATTGGGCCCATGCTTCTCTCTCCAAGACGAGCTTGCCGGGAAGTCTGCGCTTGAACAACAGCACAGGGTCGAAAGCAGCCATCGGCCTGGTTTTCATTTTGCAACCGGAATCATGCGCCTCCCGGTTATCGACACTCGCGCACTGCCATCGTGCCACCGAACGCTCCCGCTCAGGCGCGCGCCGAGCGCGTTGGCGGACTTGATGCGAGCCGCTTAAGGCGCGTCGCCTGCAGCGGGCTGTTATGCGGCGTTTGATTGCATACTGAGTTGGCCTGCACACGAGCAACACGAAGGGTGAAAAGAAGTCCCTTCAACGCACGGGCCCGAGCAGCGCGCGCTGGCGCAGCGAGTTCCGGATCTGATTAAGATCGGCCGTCGATGCGCCGGGCTGCTCGGGCCCGGGACTAACGCAAGTGAAGTTTGCCGCCACGTTGATGTCGCCAGAACCGTTGTAGCGTGCCTGCTTGGGGTACACGCAGATGGGTCGTTGACGCACCACGGCCCCACCCTTCAATGTCGTTGCGACGATGGCCTCGGGCGCGACGCCTTGCTCGACCCAGCGCGCGAGCGCCAGTACGACATCATGGTCGGCATCCCTGAATGCAGGCAGCGGGTCGCCGGTGCCCCCGCCTATAGTCGAAGGCCCGGAGCCCCCGCCGCAGTGCGCCACATTGGGCAACATAAACAGCCGGTGGTACTGCTGAACCGCGAGCGCTTGGGTCTGCGCCGCAGATGCCACATCCGCCGCTGACAGGTTATCGACTGCTTGGTCGAACGCCGCTGGCGAGAGCCCCTTCAACCGTTCGAACTGGGCCAACGCATGCGCATAGTTCGGCGAGGTATGTGGGGCGACGACGGCATCGTGCCAGCCGTGATACTGGATAAGCTTGCCGCCGCGAGCCTTGAACCGCGTCAGGTCCGGGCTCGGCGCGGCCATGAACAGCGAAACTGCGTCCTTAATGCGATCGTATTCGGTCACGACGTTCAGGCTGCGCGGCACGAAGGGCGGAGCGAGCTGCGAATAGACAAAATGCCCGATGAATACGCCATAGCCGCCGTTGTCCGCGAATGCCGGAATCCAGTCGGCCTCGGACCCCACGACCGGACCGTTCCAGCGTTGCCCGCCATCGGCTGCGGGTATGCCGCGGTAGACGGCGCGCGCCGCGCGTAGTTGATCTACGGTCAGGCAATCGGCAGTCTCGCCCGCAGTACATTGCAGCACGGCGGGATCGAAGGTGCAGGCCCGCGGGTTGGTGATTTGCTGGTCGACCAGACCATCCTGCGCGTCGCAGGCCGCGTGTGCGCGAGCGCTCATCATCGCGCGCTTCCCGGCGGAGAGGATCGGCGGCTGGCCCAGCACCGGTACCTGACTGTGGCCGGTCCATACCAGCGACAGCAGCGTGTCGCCATAAAACTGCGACGGTGCCCCGGCGACGATGCCATCGAAAAGATCAGGGTAGCGCTGCGCCATCATCATGGCTTGCCTGCCGCCATTGGAACAGCCCTCGAAGTACGCGTGCGCCGCCGGTTTGCCGTAGAACGCGGTGGTCACCGCCTTCGCCGCGGTAGTCACGAAATAGTGCGCGCGGTATCCCCAGTCCTTGACCTTTTCGGAATGCCCCATGGTCCAGTCGGCGGACTCGCCGCCCGCGTGGCCCATGTCACTGCCAGCGACGACGAATCCTGCCGCGAGGTCCGCGTTCATCCGCGCGACCGGCGTGGCGCCAGCGTAACCGCCGGTGCCGTCAGTCTTGAGCCTGCCGCTCCATGCACTTGCCGTCGCAGGTAGCCACACCTCGAAGTTGATCAGTGAATCCGTCGCCGGCTTGGCCACGCCCCGGACGCGGCAAAAGGGCGCGGTCACTTTGGTCGTGCCGATGGTTTCGGCGGCATCGACCGGTGTAGCGGAGGTAATCGTAGCCATTTCGGAGGCAACGCTCAGCAGCGCCGAACAGTCGCCTGGTTTTACCGCCACCACCTTTGATTGTGTCGCGGGGCCGCTGGCGCAACCGGCAAGCACCATGGCGACGATTCCCGCCGCAGCTGCCGCTCGGGCGTACTGTCTTCGACCTGTCGCGCGAGCATTGGGGATTGTCCAATCAATCGGTCGTTGCATGGCTTCTCCAGTTAATTGAGTCGCACCGCGCGCGCGGGCCGTTGTGTTGTATCCGTGCCGCATAACGCCCGGCTTCAGGCGCGCGCCAATCGCGGCGCGTCGCTCTGCGAGCCGTTGTTCGGTGGCACAGCGTTCGAATGGCGCGATCGCGAGTGCCCGGTCTCGGCCAGATGCGGACGTTCCAGGCCAGCGCCATGTCAGACCCGCGTAGCGGAAATGAGGGTGCTGACTTTAGATACGCTTTCGACCCGCCAGAGAAGGCGCAGCAGATGGTCGACGCGATCGGGACGTAGATGTCTTTGCGCCATCAGTCGGAACTTTTCTTCCAACTCGGCATCAGTCATCGGATTCCTGAAGTGCCCGCGGTGATACTCGACGCGGCTCGTCTTGCGCGCTCCAGATTTCAACGCAACCTCGAACTCGCACAGATTGAATTCCCGCTCCATCCTGTCGGCCTCTTCGGATGGCAAGACCTTCACCCGGCTCACCAGGTTCAGTAGGCGCGGATCGTGAAGGTACCGGTCCTCGTAATATTCCGGCTCGATCCTGCCGTACATGAGCACGACGCCCGCAGCATACGGGATGCTGTGATCCGCGGTTTCGTGCGTTTGCGGACGCCATTTGTCCGGCCCGTCGGCCATGAGCTTGATTGAGGAGCGCGACACGCGAATGTTGATCTCCTCGATATCGTCAGGCGTATTGAAGAACGACCGCACCTCCATCGCGGCCTGCGCAACGCTTTGCGAAGCTTGGCCGAGCGGGAAGCGTTTCGTGAACGCCCTCCTGATACCGAACGGCTCGCCGAGTTGCGGCGAAGCGACCGGCTTGCGGCCCATCACCGTGAAAAAGCCGTAGCGCCCCTCGAAGACCTTGCTGGGTCCGCTCATACCGCTCTGCGCCAGTTGCGCCGAAAACATCGCTTTGCGGCAGGCATCCGCCGCCGCATACGCCTTCCAGTTCGACAGCGTATCGGCGCGTCCCTGACGAGTGGCGGTGTTGCCACCGACCGTAATCCCGATAGCGTGCACCATCTGCTCCACCGTCAACCCCATCAGGCGCCCGGCGCCGATGACCGCCGCGATGCCCGTGATCGTCGAATGATCGATGCCGTTGCCGAGATAGTCGAAGACATCCGCGACCTTGGCGAACATCTCGTAGGCAACGACCGTACCAGTGATGAGATCGCGGCCGCTTCGCCCGCGAAGCTCGGCCGCGACCAGCAAGACTGCGAGGGTATCGCTTGGATGTCCGGCGCCATGAGTGAAACTGACGAACCCGTCGTTGAAATCCAGGTACCGGATCATGACGCCGTTTGCGAAGGCTGCCAGATCCGGGCTGGTGCTGGTGCCGGTAAGCAGGACTGTCGCACCGTGCTTCGCGCGGACGTCCTTCGCGAGATCAATTGCGATTTTCGTCGGCAGAGAAGAGTAGCCGCCAAAGGCGCAGCCGACCGTATCGAGAATGCTTCGCTTCGCTACGCGGATGACGTCTTCGGAAAGGTCCTCGTATGTCAGGCTAGCGGCATAGCGAGCAAGCGTCTCGGCGAGGGATACGTCACCGCCAACGGGTGTCGGCGAGCTTTGCCTGGGCATTTCCTCGGCTGCTGACCGCAATGCCGGCATGCCTGCCGCCACGCCAACCGAGGCGACCTGCTTCAGGAATCGACGTCGATTTCCCATTCCATTTTTCATGAGCATTGAGCTCCCCAACATCCGCTTCGGGGCGAAAGCAGCGCCTCCAGCACTGTCATCGTGCCATCGAACGTCCGGCTTCAGGCGCGCGCCGCTTGCGGCGCGTCGCTCTGCGAGCCGTTGTTCGGTGGCAGGCACAAATGAGCTTTACCACCGCGAGAGACTGAGAACGGCCAGAGCAGTCACTCGATCACCCGGTCGGCGCGCGCGAGCATCGCTTGCGGCACCGCGAGGCCGAGGGCTCGTGCCCGCTTGAGATTGATCGCTAGCTCGTACTGGTTTGGTAGCTCAACCGGCATGTCGGCGGGCCTTGCGCCGCGCAGGACCCGGTCGATCATCTCGGCAACGCGCCGTAACGTCGGCAGAACGACGAAACCGTAGGACGCAAGCCCGCCCTTGTCGATCCAATAGGCGCGTTCGTAGAAGTCGTAAACGCGCTTGCGCTGCGCGAACTCGAAAATCTGCGATTCGAAGCGGCGCGTCAGGGGTACGTCTTGCACCATGAGCGAATCCGGTCCCCATTTTTCAAGCGCGTCGAGCGCCGGCGCGAATTTGCTTTCCTCGTCCCATATGACGCGATGCCAATCCAATCCGATCTTTCGAACGCCGGCCTCCACCGCCTTCACAAAGGACGAGAGATCCGCCGCGGCGCCCGAAACGGTCGGCAGCCTTTCCGGTCCGATCATCCAGCCGAGCCGGCGCACGCTTGGAACGATCTCGGTGAGGAGCTGCACGCGCTTGACATAGATGGACTCGTCGGCGAACCACGCCTGTCCTGTAGCATTGCCGCCCGGACGCGCAAGCGACTCGACCACGCCGATCTCGACGGGGAATCCGACGCCCCAGAACACGATCGGAATCGTGCGCGTGACGCGCACGGCCGCGATCGCCGCTTGCGGGCTATACGCCACGATAACGTCCACTTTCCGAGCGACGAGCCGCCCGGCGCCGGCCTCGAGCGCGGGAACGGTCGGGCCCGGGTACTCGTGCACGAACTCGAGCGTCGATCCCTCGGTCCATCCGAGCTCGCGCAGGCGGCCAAGAAAAGGCTTGTAGACCGCGTCCGACTTGAGGTACGCGGGAAGGTCCTTCGGGCGCACCAGGGGCACCAGCCGGCCGATCACCGCCCGTCGGGCCTGCGCGCGCGACACGAGGGGCGCGGCCAGCGCGCCTCCTAGCAACGTTACGAACTTGCGTCGCCTCAATCGGTCACCCGATCCGCTCGCTTGAGTCCCAATTGGCTCATTCCCTCTCCAAGACAAGCCGGTCCCGAGTCTACGCCCGAATGTCCGCCAAGGGTCGGAGCATCCACTGGGGGGTGCTGACCTTTTGCGGCGCTACCACCGTGCCACCGAACGTTCTGCTCTGCCGCGGGCCAGCACGGACATTCGCGAATGTGCAGCGCCGGTAGCCCGTCGGCAGCAGCGTCACGTTAGCGCGAAAACCTCGACTAGAACCAATTTCCAGACGCGACATCATAGTCGTGCCGTGGAAGACCGTTTGCCTCAACAAGTATCCGGTAATATCCGAAGCAGGCGAGCGGCGGCACACCTGGCGGCATCTCGACCGCTGTGGTGGAATAACTCAGCCGAAGCGCGGAACCATGCGTCTCAGAATTGTGTGGCCGACCCATGTCTCGATCAGCGCGGTGTTATCGCCTTGCCACTTCACTTGAAACGTTCCGAGTTTGTCTGGCGAGAATGTCTCTGCACCGCCAGGAGCGTCAGCCGTGCATCCCCCAACGGGCTTCAGTTCTCTCAATGAGACCGGCACATCGGTCCACCAAGCGAACCAGCCTAAAGAGCTCAAGGCCGCGAGTCCGGCCGCCAGGCCTATGAAGCGGGCGGCGACTCTCGCGAGTCGCCATCTCCGGGCAAGAGGCGCAACAAGGAGTCTGAACCCCAGGACCAGAAGAAACAGCCACAAACCCGACAGGAAGAAGGACAAGGGAATGTAAAGGGAGCTCGTGAACAAATCCGGAACCAGCAACCCGAGTGCCACGAACGGAAGACATACCAGCATGCCCAGATAGAAGAGCGCGGGCTCGGGGGAGCCGCCAAACACCTTCATGCACCAGGCGCCAAGCGCAAGAACTGGTACGGCAATCAATGCCGTCACATACGCTGAGGTCCTGGCTTCGATTTTCCAGTTTGAAAGTGGCATGAGCGT
>JACPYS010000037.1 GCA_016195915.1 Betaproteobacteria bacterium
AAACAAAAACCTCCTCGCCAAGGACCAAGGTCTCCACTACAAGCCTCGCCGCAAACTGGGCCGCTTTGCATCAAGCACTTACCTCATGCACCGACCCGATTTCGCTCAAAATCAACGGCAAGTTGAGAAAGACGGGCTAGCTGCAGCTGAATTTTAGGCGGGCGGGCTGTTCACGGCCGCGTGCTCCTGCTACTCCTAGACCCGGATCGACCCCGAGCTCTTCCGCCTTCTGTTTCCATGTCAGCATTTCCGCCAGATCCCTCCGGACATTGCCTTCGCCGTTATTGTAGATTTGCGCGAGCCGCGCGGCGGCTTGGCCGTATCCGGAACTCGCGAGCTGCCGGTACATCCGTACTGCGGCGTGCACGTCGGTGGATTCGGTCGCCTGTGCCTTCTTGCAAAGCGCGAGCGGATCGACCGACACGACTTGTGTCGGTGGCGCTTTCTCGGCCGGTGCTTTCTCCGCCGCAGCCGTTGGCGCGGGCGGCTTCTCGACCGGGGATTCCACCGCCACCACTTTCCCCGCCGCCTTCGAGGCCGCCGCTTTAACCGCGGCTTTCTCGGCCGCGGCTCTCTCGGCTGCGGCTTTCTCGGCTGCGGCTTTTTCGGCTGCGACTCGTTCGGCCTCGGCCGCTATTTCCGCTGGAGTCTTCACGGGCGGTTTAGGCGGTGACTTGCCCGCCGCCTCCTTCGCCTTCGCCAACTCTTCCTGCCGCAGTTTGGCAACTTCCACCTGCTTCTTAGCCTGTTCCTCGCGCTGCTTCGTCAACTCCTCCTGCTTTGCCAGCTCGGCCTCGCGTTGCTTCGTCTGTTCCGCGAGTTCGCGCTGCTTCGCCAAATCGCCCGACTTCTTCGCCTCGCCCTCGGCCAGCTTGTACTCGGCGAGTTGCTTCCACAGTGCCGCTTCGTTCTCTCTCTCGACAATTACCGCTTTGTTGGCCGCCTTGGCCTCGTCGAGCATCTTCTGAATCTCGGCCATCTGCTTTGCTTCATCGGCAGGCGGTGCTAAGTAGTACCAAACGCCGCCGCCGATCGCCGCCACCAGCACGCCGATGATGATCGGAACGTACACCGGAATCTTCTTCGGCGGCGCATCCGCCTCGCGGTCCCTCAACTCGGCTTCGCGCTTCGCGAACTCGGCTTCGCGCTTCGCCTTTTCTTCGGTTTCGCGCTTCGCCCTTGCTTCGGCCTCCGCCCTCGCCTTCGCTTCCGCCTCGCGCCGCGCCTTTTCATGTGCTTCGTGCCGCGTCTTGTCTTCCGCTTCCTTCCTCGTCTTGGCTTCGGCCTCGGCCCTCGCCTTCGCGTCTGCCTCGCGCCGCGCCTTCTCTTGTGCTTCGCGCCGCGCCTTGTCTTCCGCCTCCTGCTTCGCCTTGGCTTCGGCCTCGCGCCGCGCCAACTCCGCTTCGAGCTTTGCTTCGGCTTCGGCTTCGCGCTTGGCCAGCAAGGCCTCCGCTTCCCTCTTCACCCGCTCCACCTCAGCGAGGCGCGTCTTCGCCAACGCCTCCGCTCTTGCCTTGGCTTCGGCTTCCCGCTTGACCTCGGTCTCCGCGGCTGCCTTGGCTTCGGCCTCCCGCCGCGCTTCGGCTTCGGCTTCGCGCTGGCGGATCTCCTCTTCGCGCTTGGCGAGCGCAGCCGCCATCTTCTCTTTCTCCGCGGCAAGCCTCGTCCGGGTCTCCACCTCGCGGCGCGCGGCCTCCTCGGTTTCGCGGCGCTCCTGCTCCGCCGCCTGCTTGGACTTTGCCCCGCTTTCCTCGGCCGTGCCGCCTTTTAGCTTGGCAATCTTGCGTTTCGCGAGCGACGTATAGATGCCCTTCGGAAACTTCTCAACGTGCAGTTCGAAATCGTCGGGGTCGTTGCCGTCCTTGATCGCCTTCCAGAACTCCAGTTCGACTTCCTCACTGACGACGGTGCCGGTCGAATCGGCTTGCAATGGCCCGCTTGCCTCCGCTGTCGCAAGCGCGGCCGTGTGCAGCGCCTCAATTCCACCGCCCATCGGACCCTTGATCGGTTCGGTCGCGTCGGCGTCGGCTTCGAAGTCCGCGCCCTCCAGCGCAAGCTTGAGCGCTGCCGCGAAGTCCTTCGCGCTCCCAAAGCGGTTGTCGACGATTTTCGCGAGCGCCTTGGCCACCACCTTGTCGAAGATCCCGGGTACTCTCCCATCGATCGTCGACGGGCTGGGCGGCTCCTCCTGCATGATCTTCTTCGCGATCGTCCACGCGCCCCGGCCGGTGAACGGCCGCTGCCCGGTGATGAACTGATAGAGGATGATGCCCGCGGAAAAAAGGTCCGTGCGCTTGTCGATATTGCCGCCGACGATCTGTTCCGGCGACATGTAGGCAGGCGTACCGACCATCGTGCCGGCCTGCGTCTTTTCGATTACGGTCCTGCTGCCGGCTTCCTGCAGCACGCGCGCCACGCCGAAGTCGGTGAGCTTCGTGCGGCCCCGCGCATCGATCATCACATTGGCGGGCTTGATGTCGCGGTGGATGATTCCCGCGTTGTGCGCCTTCTCGAGCGCGTCGAGCAGTTCGCACATGATGCGCACGACTTCCTTCAGCTCGAAACGCTCGTTCGCGTCGAAGAAGCTCTTGAGTTCCTTGCCCTTGATGAACTCCATCACCAGGTACGCAAGATCGCCCTCCTCGCCGAAGTCGTAGATCTGGACGATGTTCGGGTGATTAAGGCGCGCAACTGCCTGCGCCTCGCGGATGAACCGCGCGGAATACTCTTTCGCCGCATCCGGTTCGAGATTCGACTTGAGGATCGTCTTGATCGCGATGCGCCGCCCAAGCCGCGGGTCCAGGCCATCGTATACGAGGCCCATCGCACCCTTTCCCAGGATACCGTTGAGCTTGTATCGGCCGAGTTCCTTTCGCTCGGCTACCTCATCCATCGCGTCCACTTCGGCAGGGAGCGCACGGGCGGGCATAACCGGCACAGGCTTCGACTCCCCTACAAAGGTAGCAACCTCGTGCGTTGGAAGTTCGGCTTCGAGTTTGCCCGTGACTTCGGCCACTTGCTGCGCTTCCGCCTCGGCTTCGCGCTCGGCCGGCGCCGCTTTGGGTGTGCGGATCTTCTCGGCCAGGTGTATTGGGGTGTGGCTGCCGGGGAGGCGCGCCAACGAGGAACCGCCCGAAGCACTACCTGAGACATCAGCCGGACGGCCGCATTCGGAACAGAACTTCGCGGTCGCGGACAGCTCTGCACCGCACTCGCATCGTCGAACCAAGCTGGCTCCGCACTCCTCGCAGTACTTCGCGCGTGCTGGGCTCTCGTGTCGGCACTTGGGGCACTGCACGGCGCCGGCGCCTCCGAGATTCGCGGTTGGGGCCGAGTCTGGCGCGCGCGCTCGACCGTTCAAGTTGCGGGTATGCCGCCGTCCACGGTCGCCCTGACGCGCCGGGCGGCACGACCACATCATTCTACGCGCTTGCTGCAGCTTGAGTTTATGCTGCTCTGCTGTCACCATCGCAACACTTGGTTTGACCAGTCATTCCGCGGAAATTCCGCTCGGATCGCGGTCCTGCCTTAGGGAGGAGGACCCAAGAATGAACATGCCGCCGACTGCGCACCGCCTTTGCATCGGGCTGCTTCTGTGCGTCCTGGCTCTTCTCGGCGGCTGCGCTACCAACCCAATGACAGGCCGCAGCCAGCTCATTTTGGTTTCGGAACAATCGACGATCTCCACCGCCACGAGCGCCTACGCCAGCATGATGAGTACGCTCGACCAGAAGGGCGCAATGAGCAGCGATGCGGCCTTGATTGCACGAGTGCAGTCGATTACCGACCGGCTGGTAACGCAAGCCGTTCGCTATCGCCCGGACACGGAGCACTGGGCATGGAGCGTCAAGGTCATCGAGGATCCAAAAACGCTGAACGCGTTCTGCATGCCTGGCGGCAAGATGGCGATCTATACGGGTCTGATCCACCAGCTCGATGTGACGGATGATGAACTCGCGCAGGTGATGGGTCATGAAATTTCGCATGCAATCGCAAATCATGGCGCCGAGAAAATGTCGAACCAGCTCCTGGCCAACATCGTAGTGGCCGGCATCGCTGCCGCAGCCCGAACATCCCAGGATCGTCAGAAACGTCAGGATGTGGGAACAGCTGCTGCACTCGTTTTTATCAATCTGCCGAACAGCAGAACGGCCGAGGAGGAAGCCGACAGGCTAGGCATCGAGCTTGCGGCGCGCGCCGGTTATGATCCCCGGGCCGCCATCACCCTGTGGGAAAAGATGATGCGCCAATCGGGAGGCAACTCCCGCGTGGATTTCCTGAGCACTCATCCGGCTCCGCCGAAGAGGATCGAGGCGCTGGAGGAATTGCAAGCCCCGATGTTGAAGTTGTACGCGCAGAGCCAGCGGGAACTTGACGCAAGCAGAAAGTGGACTTCGACGGCCGCGAACGAAACCGAAGTCCCGGACGCCGAAACAGAAAACCCGGTCGAGCCCGTCGCTTCCCGGCTTTCGGACAACCAATCCCCTGCCGGCCAGCCGCTCGCCTTTTATTCCAAGGACTTCGAACAGTTCAAGAGCGGCGATGCGGAGCTATCCTGTAGCGTGCCCTGCGCCTTGTCTTTTTTTCTGAAGCAAGGGACGCTACGCGAGCAATACGCAAAAGGTGCCTGGCGCGCGCTGGCGATGGAGACGCTGAAAACCGATTATCGCTTGGACCTCGCGTACTTCTACCTCGGAATGGCAGCGGCGGCCCTCGGATTCAAGGATGCCGGAAAGAAGTACCTTAACCTGGCGATCGCGGCTTCGGCATCGAAGGAAAGCTCTTGCGCCGATGGGATTCTCGTAAGGTGCGGGGAACTCGATATCAGGACTGCGGCTCAAACAGCATTGGCGCAAATGTGAATGCGAACCGCCTTCGATGGAAGACCAAGTTTTCACTCTTGCCCGATAATTAAAGCCAAGACAACCTTTTGCATATGGAAACACCTATAGCAAATATGGGGGTTGCAATGCGTAAGTGCGACAGGCTGCTAGCATCGGCCGCCATAGCGGCCGTCCTCGCTGCATCTTGCGCGTCAGGCCAAGAGTCGCAGCAATCGGCCGCAGCACAAGGTCTCGGGTTGTCGAAGGCCACCGCCATCGAAGTCTGCCGCGCCACCGGACAGCGCGCCTACCTCGAAAGCTTGGTATGCCCCGGGGGAGAAACCCCGGCGTATCGACGCGTCGGCAACTTTGGTTACCGTAATCCAATGAATGAGCCCAAGTCACCAGGTGAAGCTGCCACCATGCGGGAGCGTGTCGTGGGTTACGGGGTGATCAAGCCTGGCGAACCCGATGTGCATATCGTCGACGGGTACGAAGTGACGTGTGGCAATTCCAAGCAAATGATCTACATGGACATGTATCACTGCGAGCAACCCCCACCGACGTCACCGCCGCCGGGATTTGGCGTTCGTGCCGCGTCAAGCAGTTCCGAAGCCCAGGCCGGTGAGCAGGAGTGGATGCAGTACATGCAGCAAGGCGACGCGGCGTACGAGCGTGGGGATATCCGTGCAGGAATTGCTGCGTTCGAGCTTGCCCTGCGCAAAGCGGAAGCGTTCGGCCCGGAGCACACGGCAGTGGCAGCCTCGCTCCACAAACTGGCGGGGCTTTATTATGCCCAACGCCGCTACGCCGAGGCCGAGCCGCTGTACCGCCGTTCGCTTGCGATTCGTGAAAAGGCACTCGGCCTCGAGCACCCGGATGTGGCGGCCTCGCTCTACAAACTGGCGGAGCTTTATCGAGCGCAAGGCCGCTACGCCGAGGCCGAACCACTGCTCCGCCGTTCGCTTGCGATTCTTGAAAAGGCGCTCGGCCCCGAGCACCGGTATGTGGCGATCCCGCTTAACAATCTGGCGGAGCTTTATCAAACCCAAGGCCGTTACGCCGAGGCCGAGCCGCTTTACCGACGCGCGCTTGCGATTCGTGAAAAGGCACTCGGCCCCGAGCACCCGGCGGTGGCGAGATCGCTCAACGATCTGGCGACTCTCTATCATTCGCAAAGCCGCTACGCTGACGCCGAGCCACTGCTCCGCCGTTCGCTTGCGATTCGTGAAAAGGCGCTCGGCCCCGAGCACCTGGATGTTGCGGCCTCGCTCAATAATCTGGCGTACTTCTATCAAGCGCAAAGCCGCTACGCCGAGGCAGAGCCACTGTCCCGCCGTTCGCTTGCAATTTATGAAAAGGCGCTCGGCCCTGAACACCACGATGTAGCGAACCCGCTCAACAATCTGGCGAGGCTTTATAACGCGCAAGGCCGCTACGCCGAGGCCGAGCCGCTGCTTCGCCGTTCGCTCGCAATTGGTGAAAAAGCGCTCGGCCCCGAGCGCCCATATGTGGCGACGCAGCTCAACAATTTGGCGGAGATTTATAAAAAGCAAGGCCGCTACGCCGAGGCCGAGCCACTATACCGCCGTTCACTCGCGATTCTTGAAAAGGCGTTCGGCCCCGAGAACCCGGCGGTGGCGATTTCGCTCAACAATCTGGCGGTGCTTTATGAAACGCAAGGCCGCTACGCAGAGGCCGAGCCACTTGTTCGCCGCGCGCTTGCGATTAATGAAAAGGCTCTCGGCCCCGAGCACCCGGGTGTGGCGACTTCGCTCAACAGTCTGGCGACTCTCTATCATTCGCAGGGCCGCTACGCCGATGCCGAGCCGCTGTACCGCCGCGCGCTTGCGAATGTTGAAAAGGCGCTCGGCCCCGAGCACCCCAATGTGGCGACCTCGCTCAATAATCTGGCGTACCTCTATCAAGCGCAAAGCCGCTACGCCGAGGCAGAGCCGCTGTCCCGCCGTTCGCTTGCGATTAAGGAAAAAGTGTTCGGCCCCGAGCACCCGGATGTGGCGACTTCGCTCCTCAGTCTGGCGACTCTCTATCATTCGCAAGGCCGCTACGCCGATGCCGAGCCGCTTTACCGCCGTTCGCTTGCAATTAAGGAAAAAGCGCTCGGCCCCGAGCACCCTGATGTGGCGACCGTGCTCAGCGATCTGGCGATGTATCTCTATCGACCGCAACGCGGCTTCGCCGAGGCTGAGTCATTGCGCCGCCGTTCACTCGCGATTCGTGAAAAGGCGCTCGGCCCCGAGCACCCGGATGTGGCGGACTCGCTCGCCAGTCTGGCTTCTATGTATCGCGTACAAAAGAAGATCCCGCAGGCGCTCGAATCCGCGCGCAGGGGAACGCGAATCCTCGTGGCACGTTTCGGCGCGCGCGCGGGATTCGAGGCGCGCGGTGCGATTTCCGAGCAGCGCCGAAAATCGAAGGCGTTCGAACAGCACGTCGCGCTCGCTTACGCGGCAGCCGGGGAAGCGCTGGAGCGGCGCGCGGCGCTGCTCGCCGAAGCGCTGGACGCCGCGCAGGGAGCGCGCTCGAGCGATACCGCCGATCAGATCTCGCGCATGGCGGCGCGCCAGGCGGCGGCGAGCGACCGGCTAGCGCAGATTGCGCGCAACCGCCAGGACCTGCTCGCGCGCTGGGAGCGGCTCGATGCCGATATATTGGCGCAACTGTCGCAGCCTACTGCGCGCCGGCAACCTGAGCGCGAAGCGCGGTTGCGCGCGGACCAGCAGGCGGTGCGTGCCTCGCTGGAGCAGCTCGATGCCCAGATCGAGCAGGAGTTCCCGCAGTACCGCGAGCTGACCGATCCACGGCCGCTCAAGCTCGATGCCGCGCAGAAGCTGCTCGCTCACGACGAAGCGCTGGTCGCAATGCTGGCGACAGAGGAGGCGACGTTCGTCTGGGTCGTTGGACCCCAGTCAGCGGATTTCCAGAGCGTGGCACTGCCACGCAAGGAACTCGCCGCCGCCGTGCAAAGTCTGCGCCGGCAGCTCGATCTCTCCACCGGCGATCCGGCGCAGATGCTCGCGAAGCCGTTCGACGTCGCCGCTTCACACGAGCTCTATAAGAAGTTGTTGGGGCCGTTCGAGAAAGAACTCGCCGGGGTCAAGCACCTGATCGTAGTGCCCGATGGCCCGCTGCAAAGCCTGCCGCTCGGCGTGCTCGTGACCGAGCCGCCCGCCGCGCCGGTTGCCGCCATCGGCGATCACGCGAAAGTCGCGTGGCTCGCGAAGCGATACGCGATCACCACGCTGCCCGCGGTGGGCTCGCTGCGCGCGCTGCGAGCATTTGCGAAAGCGGCACCCGCGCCCGATCCGTTCGGCGGTTTCGGCGATCCGTTGCTGGAGGGCGGCAAGAGCGAGGGCCGCAACGCCGATATCGCGACGCTGTTCTCGCGCGGCGCGGTGGCGGACGTGAACCAGGTGCGCAAGCTTGCCCGGCTCCCCGAAACCGCGGACGAGTTGCGCGCCATTGCCACTGCGTTGAAAGCGCCACGCGACCATCTGCACCTCGGCAGGGCGGCGACCGAAGCGCAGGTCAAGAAGCTCGACCTGTCGCGCTTCCGCAACGTCGCGTTCGCCACGCACGGCTTAATGAGCGGCGAATTCAAGGGAATGGTTGAGCCAGCGCTTGTGCTCACGCCTCCCGACCAAGGCAGCGAGCTTGACGACGGTCTGCTTACCGCAAGCGAGATCTCGCAGCTCAAGCTCAACGCCGACTGGGTGATTCTGTCGGCGTGCAATACCGCCGCGCCGGATGGCACGCCGGGTGCGGAGGGCTTCTCGGGGCTCACCAAGGCATTCTTCTATTCCGGTGCACGTTCGCTGCTGGTGTCGCACTGGGCGGTGGAATCGGGCGCCGCGGTTTCGCTCACTACGCGCATGTTCGAGGAATCCGCGAACGGCGCACCCAAGGCCGAGGCGCTGCGCCGCTCGATGCTCGCGCTGATGCAGACCAAAGACAAGCCGCACTACGCCCATCCGGCGTTCTGGGCGCCGTTCGTCGTCGTCGGCGAGGGGAACGACGGGTGGGCGGGCGAGCGGCCGGTCACAGCGACTCCCGCATCCACGCCCCCGGAGACGCGCCCCTCCTCTCCAGTGAGTGCATCGCAAACCACTGCACCGCCCGTTCCGCCGAAGCCAGTCTCGGGCGGGGAGCAGGATCCGATCGGTAATGCGGTGCAGGGAGTAAGACGGCTGTTCGATCGGATTTTCAGTGGCGACAAAGACCAACAATAGAACCGTAGCGTGCCCCCGGATCGCACCCGCGGCAGGCTGTGCGCGCGATGCATGCGCACTATTTGCCGGCCCCGTCGGTTAGCATAGCGACGCGCCTTTTCGCAAGGCGCGATGTGTCTACAATTTTCCAATGTTCGAGTATAATGTAGTCACATTCTGCGAAGCTTGGAGCATCCCATGCAAGTACCGGTGCGCGAACTGAAGGCAAATCTTTCCAAGTATCTGCGTCTGGTCCAATCCGGCCGGAGGGTCGTGGTGACGTCCCACAACACCGCGAAGGCCAGCATCGCGCCGATTTTCCAATCCGGGCAGGCGGGGGTCGACGCGCTGCTCCGCTCCGGCGCTTTGATCTGGAACGGAAAGAAACCGAAGGGCGGAAAGCTCAGGCCCCGGATCGCCGGGAAATCCGCCGCCGAGCGCGTGCTCGAAGACCGCCGATGATCGTTTACCTCGACGCGTCCGCGCTGATCAAGCTGTACGTGGCAGAGGAACATTCCGCTCTGATGCGTCGAACGGTGTTGCAGGCCGAAACGGCCGCGACACATGCCATCAGCTACCTCGAAACGCGCGCAGCCTTCGCCCGGTTGGCGCGCGATTCCGCGATCAGTCATCGGCACCACGATGCGATTACGCGTGAATTTCAGTCGGACTGGCCGAACTACGCGCAACTGCAGGTTTCGCAGACCTTGCTCGAACGCGCTGCCGAACTGGCTCAGGCATTTGCACTGCGCGCCTACGACAGCCTGCACCTGGCAGCGGCGGATTTCTTGCGCAGGCAGATCGATCAGCCGGCGCTGTTCGCCTGTTTCGACCGCAAGCTGAACCGCGCGGCCAAGGTGATCGAACTTGCGGTGCTGAACGTGGCAGCTTGACGGTTTGAGCGTCTCTCTGGATCGCCCCGCATGGCGAGTGTTCTGTCGGCGACATCCGCGGCCTGATGAGGACTTGTTTCCGCGGGGCGGGGGAGGACACCAAATCCGCTTGGCCACCCGGTTTTGTGGCGGTAGAAGATAACAGCTGAAATCGTCGCCGATCCGGTTCATGATCTGGGTCACGGGCCCAATGGCGAGTAGTTGAGACTCGTGACAGCGATTTCAATCGTTTTTTTCTGGGCATTTCGATCACGATAGCGCCTGCCGTCGCAAATGGGTTGGAATGAGAGAGGGCTCGCGACCAATGAACAAGTTCACTCTGATCATCTTTGGCGCACTTCTCGCGGCGATCGGTGGCGGCGTGTGGTACTACCTTGCTCCGCCGGCCGACGAAGCAAAGCAGTTGGCAGAGATTCAGAAGATGCTCGACGAGGCCAAGCGTGCCAACGCCGAGGTGCTTGCATCGAAACAGAAAGAAGCCGAACTGCAGAAGCACCTGGACGTGGCCAGGCGTGCCGAGGCCGAGGCGAAGGCATCGGGCGATGTGGCCAAGCAGCGTGAACTCGCGGAACAGACGAAACAGCGCGAGGCGGAGCTGCTCAAGCAGGCTGAGCTGACCAAGCAGCGCGAGGCGGCGGCGGAGAAGCAGGCGGAATTGGCCAAGCAGAAGCAGGATCAGTTGGAAAAGGACAAGTTGGCCAAAATGGAGGGCAAGGCGCCGGATTCGGCGGCCAAGGCCGCTGCGGAGAAGGCCCCCGCCGAAAAAGCCGCGGCTCAGAGGGCGGAGGCAGAACGTTTCGCTGCCGAAACGGCGGCGGCGGAAAAGGCCGCGGCTGAGCCCGCGGCGGCGGAAGCGGCCACGGCGGATAGGTCGGCGGCCGCGAGGGCAGCGGCGGCCAGGGCGGCCGCGGAGAAAGCCGCTGCGGCGGAGAGGGGAAGCGAAAAGCTGGCCCTCGAGAAGGCGCGCGAAGAGCGTGAAATCGCGAGGCAGAAGGAGTCAGGGGCATACAAGGCGCCGCCGGCAGAGAAGGCAGCCGTGGTGATTCCTCCCGAACAACTCGCCAAGATGGATCCGAAGGAAGTCGCCTTCAGGGAGGCGGAGCTCTTGGAAGGGACGAACGCGCGCGCCGCAGTACGGGCGTATACGAGATTAGCGAATGAGGGATACCCCAAAGCCATGGTCCGGATTGCACAGATTTACAATAACGGTCTGGGCAACGTCACGAAGGACTATGCGGAAACGCTGAAATGGAAAGCAAAGTGTGAAGCAGCCGGGGTGGATTGTGGGTTCGGAAGACAGTTCAGGGATTCGGGTAGCGCTTCAGCTAGTACACCGCAGAGGGTGACCGCCAGCACCAACGAGCGTATCGAGCGGTTTCCAACCATCGAGGCGCCGGATGTGGTCGATAGTGCCCAAGTGTTTGTCGTACAAGTATCCCTTACCGAAGAACAGATCACTCCCGATGTAACTGCTACACCGGGCGCAGGCACAACTGTCACTCCCGCGGGAAGGATCGTGATGACACTGCCCCCGGAGGGCGAAGCTTGGACCATCGACGTTGCGCTGACAGCGCGAGGATTCGTTCTTGTTGATGGCTCGAATCTGGGCCGCACGGTTCTCCCGCGCCGTGGCGATAGCTCGCCCGCCGTGTTCAAACTCAAGCCGGACGCGGCGTTTCAGGGGTCGACCGAACGCAAGCTGTATGCCACGTTGATTCACAAGGGACACTACCTGGCGCGACTGTCGAAGGCGATCCGGGTAGGAAAGCTCGAAGAGCGGGTAGCAAAGGTGGCGGGCGCCCAGCGTGGTGGCGGCGCGCCAAGGGCGGAAGCTGCGGTAGAAATTTCAGGCGGTCATCGGGCGGCAGATTTGACGGTGATCGTGATCGACCTGGCGCCCGCCGGGAAGGCGGGCTCGACCGAGGTGATTGTCGTTTCGCCGCACCTCCAACCCGAGCGGGAGACGATTCAACGGCCCGCTGACATGGAGGAGTGGATTCAATTGCAGTACGGCAAGATCATGGTCGCGTCGCAACTGGCCGGTATCGACAAGCTGAAGCCAGTGACCATCCCGTTGGTCGACGGCCTCGGGGCGCAGTTGTACGATGCATTCGCTCCCCCTTCGTTTCGACGCGCTTACGCGCAGCTCGATCAGCGGCTGGGCAACAGTTTTCAGTCGATACAGATCATTACCAACAATCCTGCTCTTCCGTGGGAGTTGATGCGCCCGCTCTCTGCGAACGGACAACGGCACGATTTTCTGGCGTCCTCGCATCGCGTGGCACGCTGGCATCTCGTCTCCGATGGCCGGGAGCTGCCGCGGCCGACGCAGCAGATTCCTCTTCGCGAAATCGTCGCCATCGCTCCGCGTTATGCCGGAGGCCAGGGCTTGCCTTCGCAGAGCCGCGAACTCGAGGCAGTGCGGCGCATGCCCGGGACGCGGGTCATCGACGGACGCCTGAAGACGGTCAGCGAGCTCTTCAAAAGGCGCCCCGACGGGATTATTCACTTTATAGGGCACGGCGAAGTGACTCGCGGCGCCGGGGGGCTTCTCGACTACGCGATCAAGCTCGAAGACGCGACGCTCGACGTTACGACATGGCGCGGGCTCACCGATCGTGGTGTCGGGCGCGGAGCACTGGTATTTTTCAACGCGTGCGATATCGGGCAAGCAAGCCGCGCCGCCCGCTTCGTCGATGGTTGGGCGCCGGCGATGCTCGAAGCCGGGGCTGGCGGATATATCGGAGGGTTGTGGCCCCTGTTCGATCGCGGCGCCGCGGACTTCGCAACCCGCTTCTACACGTCTCTGTCCGAGGGCATCAAGACCAACCAGGTCGTCGTTTCCGAGCTACTGCGAAACAATCGGCGGTTGTTCAGAGAAACAGGAGATCCCACGTTCGCCGCCTACGTGATGTATGGCGACGTGAACCTGCGCGTTGAACGCTATCCGAGCGGACCGACAAGACCAGCGAGGTAGGCAATGGCACGCAGGGCAAAGGAGCTCTTGCGCATCGCCTTGGTAGCGGCCGCCGCCGTCCTTCTCGCGCTGGGCATCGCGCGCACAAGCGGGCATCGTGCGCTCGAAGACGCCTACTACGACTGGTGGCACGTGATTGCGGGCGTGCGATACGGTCCCCGTCATACTGCCGTCGTCGCCATCGACGATGAGACGCTGCTTGCCCTGAAGGACGATCCGCTCGCTTTCTGGGCGCCGCAATTCGGCAAGGCGATCGAGGTGTTGACGCAGGCCGGCGCGAAAACGATCGGGCTCGATTTCCTCTACCTGGTGAGCGCTGAGGGGTGGCTCAGGAAGCTCAACCTCCAGGACAGCGACATCTCCCGAAGCTACGACGCGCCACTGCGCGCCGCGCTTTCAAATGGAAACGTCGTCCTCATCACCCACCTTGTGACGCTGAAGGAGGGTGCGGATCTCCTCACACCACCCGCAGACCAACTTGTGATGCTGCCCCGCGGGATTCACGACCTGGGAGTCGCGAACCTCTTCCCCGATGAGGACAAGCACATCCGGCACTTCCTCGCGTCGGTGGACCCCGATCCTCAGAGGCCGGGCTTGGGATTCGCGATGCAGCTTGGACTGCGTGCAGCAGGCAAGGACCCCACGCAATCCGAGTGGGAAATCGCGGGCGCGCGTGTGACTCGGGAGCCGAGGACGCTCGCGATCGGATACACGGGGCCGCCGGGGACCATTCCAGTCGTTTCCATGATCACACTTCTCAAACCCGATGCGATGCGCGATCCGGCCGTGCGCTCGCTCAAGGACAAGGTTGTGGTCATAGCCGCGAACAACGCCGGAACCTCGGACCGGCATTTCACGCCGTACGCGCGCGGCGCGAGCGCCGAACTGATGAACGGCGGCGAGATCCACGCCAACATCGTCGAGACGATCCTGCAGGGACGCTATCCACGCGCATTGCCGCAAGCGCTCGAGATTGCATACCTCGCGGCGCTCCTTGCACTTGCCGCCTGGGGTTTCATGCGCCTGAGCGTTCCTAAGGGCGTGGGGCTGGCGCTCGGAGTGTGCGCCGCAGTGGCGCTGCCTTCGTACCTCCTGTTGCAGTACGACTGGATCGTTCCGGTCGCGGAGCCGCAGGCGGGGATTCTGATGGCGTTTCTCATGAGCCTCGGGCTTCGCCTCACGGGCGAAGAGCGCGAGCGGGCGCGGATCCGCGAGATGTTCGGTAAATACGTCTCGGACGAAGTCGTGGACAAACTCCTCGAAGAGGAACGGCGCCCGGATCTCGGCGGCGAGGCGCTGAACGTTACCGTGCTGTTCTCGGATATCCGCGGCTTCACCACGATCTCAGAGAGGCTTTCTGCCCGTGAAGTGGTCGAGATGCTGAACGCCTATTTCACCCGCGTGTGCGAGCCGATCCTCGCGCAGGGAGGCACCGTGGACAAGTTCATCGGTGACGCGGTCATGGCGGTGTTCGGCTCGCCCGTGCGGCATCCTGACCACGCGCGGCGGGCGATCCGGGCGGCGCTTGGCATGGCCCGCGAGGCCGAAGGGTTCAAACAGTGGATGCGCGAGCGCTTCCCGGACCGGGGACTCTCGGAGTTCGGTGTCGGCGTGGGATTGCATAGCGGGGAAGCGGTGATTGGCGACATCGGCACCCCGAAGCGCAAGGACTTCACCGCCATCGGCGATACGGTTAACGCCGCCTCAAGGCTGGAAGGTGTTACAAAGGAGATGGGCTGCGTAATCGTCGCGAGCGAGGCGACCGTCAAGGCGGCGGGCGCGGGGCTAAGGACGGGCAAGTTCGAGAACAAACCGGTCAAGGGCAAGGCTGAGCCAATGCCGGTGTACGAGATCCTTGGTCTTGATGAGGACTAGAATTCCAAGGGAATAGGGAGACGCTCGTGGTCAAGTGGGTGATATTTCTGCTCCTCATCTTATGGTGCGGCGTCGCGCGCGCGCAGGGCGCGGATGTGGGGTTGGTCAACATGGTTTCCGGCGACGTGACATTTGCGCCACTCACTGGTACGCCGGGCAAGGTGCAGGCGTTCATGAAGCTTCGGGATGGCGACCGCATCAATGTCGCCGCCGGTGGCCAGGTGCGCGTGGTGTTCTTCCAAGGCGCTCGCCAGGAACGCTGGGCCGGTCCGGCGAGCTTTCGGGCCGGGAAGAAAGGCGCCGAACCTGTATCCGGCAAACCAGCCGACGTGTCGAACCTGCCGGCGGGCGTGGCGCAGCGGATTGCGCGCGTGCCCGAGTTGATGCAGTACGCGAAGCTTGGCGGAATTCAGGTGCGGGGCGGGATCACGCCGGCGCAGAAGGCGAGCCTCGAACAGCAGGCTGCCGTGAGCGAAGCGCGTGCCACCTACGAGAAGATGCGCAAGGAATCGGCGGCAGACGACATTACGCCCGAGTTATTTCTGTATTCGGCTTTGCACGAGTACCTGCTCTACGACGATATGAGAACGCTCGTGGACGAGATGCTTCGCAAGCAGCCGGACAGCGAGGACGTGAAGGTGCTTGCGGCGTGGGTGCGGACGCGGGCCTCGCGATAGCTCCCGGAGCCGGGTACACGGATATATTTACGTTGTCACAACAGGTCGTATTCTCGCTATGCCTACGATGGAGATTCCCTCCATACCTGCCGTCCGTGACAGCACAATCAACATCCTGGTGCTCCGCGCGCAGCGCGAGTTGATCGATCGCGCCGCGCGTCTCGCGGGGCGCAATCGCAGCGACTTCATGCCGAGCCGGCACTGCCGAATGCGGCGCTCTAGCGCCTGCTGGCCTCGCGGACGCCTTGGGAGCGCTAGAATTGAAGTCACGCCGTCCCGAGGACTGCATCATGCCTGCCTACCCCGCTGTGATCGTACACTGCCCTGATACGCGGTTCTACCTGGGATACGTACCGGGATTCCCCGGCGCACACAGCCAAGGCGTGACGCTCGACGATTTGCTTGCGAATCTTTGGGAAGCGATCGCGATGCTGCTGAAGGACGGTGAACCCAGGCTCGAGGCGGAGTTCGTAGGCACGCTGAATGTTCGGCATCCCATGATCGATCCCTCGCGCCCATGATCCCGGTCGCGGAACTCGACAACATCGCTCGTGCTCGTATCGAGGATGCCAAAGCGCTGCTCACGGTTGGCCGCTTTGACGGCGCCACCTACCTTTGCGGCTATGCGATCGAAGTCGCGCTCAAAGCCCGGATCTGCAAGACGCTCAGCTGGCCGGAGTTTCCGAGCACTGGCGGGGAGTTCCAGGCGTACAGAAGTTTCCAGACCCATGATCTTGACGTGCTGTTACGCCTCTCGGGACAGGAGGGACGGATCAAGCGGAACCACTTTGCGCTCTGGAACCCTGTAGCTATCTGGAAGGTGGAGTCGCGTTACAATGTCGTTGGCACGGTGCAGCAACCTGAGGCGACGGCGATGATCGAGGCGGCTGGAGAGTTGTTGGCGGTCCTATGACGGTAACCGGGATCAAAGAGAAGTTTTCCGAACTCGAATCGCATGTCGCGAAGGAGCGAGGAGCGTTTGCGCTGTTTGCGCTTTTCATGCGCGAAGACGCTCCCGATCATTGGGACCTGATCGTTTCGGCTCCGTGGGCCGTTGGTGACAAGCAAAGCACCGTTAACTATTTTATCGACCAGATCAAGTCAAGACTTGGTGACCAGAGTTTGACGAGCCTTTCGCGGATTGTCGTCATCGATCCGCAGGATGCTGCCGTTCAAGCCCTCAATCGCTCAATTCAGATTGAGCACGGCCGAGTCGAAGTGAGAGACAGCGACTTTTTCGGCCTCCCGGTCAAGCACGCGTACATCATCACGTCAAAACATCCCCCGGTTCCGGTGGCGGCGTAACTGCGGAGCAACAGGCCGCGAGGGGCCGCGCCGTCCGCGACCACCGCTTCACCGAGGTCTCCGCTCGTGCGAGGACGTGAAAGCGTTGTATTTCTATTGTCGCTACAGCGCCGTCTACCCACCGCCCCAAGCTGAAGGTTTCCACCACGTCCGCCGTTTGTGACACCACCATCAACATCCGCGCGCAGCAGGAGTTGATCGATCGTGCCGCGCGTCTCACGGGGCGCAATCGCAGCGACTTCATGCTGGAGGCCGCTTGCGAGCGCGCCCAGCATTTGTTGCTCGATCGGACGTTCTTCGGTCTCGACGGCAAGGCCCACCGGCGTTTCCTCAAGGTGCTCGACGAACCGGCGCTGCCAAATGCGGCGCTCAATCGCCTGTTGGCTTCTCGGACGCCTTGGGAGCGCTCGCGTGCCGTCCGCCGGGTCGCTCTCAATGACGCCGGAAGAGAAACGCATTGAGCAGGCAGCGCTGGAATACGCAAAAAGCGCCGGACTGAGATTGCCCGGAGGTTGACCCATCCCGCCGTTTTTGTCCCCGAAGTCAATCCGGTAGCGGTCTTCATGGCGGGTTCGCCGGATCAGTCCTCGGCACCACGATGCGATCACGCGTGAATTTCAATCCGACTGGCCGAACTACGCGCAACTTCAGGTTTCGCAGACCCTGCTCGAACGCGCCGCCGAACTCGCTCAGGCATTTGCACTGCGCGCCTACGACAGCCTGCAGTTGGCGGCGGTGGACTTCTGACCGATCAGCCGGCGCTGTTCGCCTGCTTCGACCACAAGCTGAACCGGGCGGCCAAGGTGATCGAACTTGCGGTGCTGAACGTCGCAGCTTGATCGGTAAGACCAGTGAGCTAGGCAATGACCCGCAGGGCAAAGGAGCTCTTGCGCATCGCCTTAGTGCGGCCGTCGCCATCCATCTCGCACTCGAAGACGCCTACTACGGTGAGAGCCGCAGCGCCATCAATACCTTGCTGTCATCCATGGATGAAGGAAACGCTTCAAGTCCTGTTGCAACTGCGCAGCGAAGGCGTGCTGGCCAGGTTTGCCGTCGGCGGCGCGATCGCGGCGAGTTTCTACATCGAGGCAGTCGCGACCGAGGACTTGGATATATTCGCTTTCCTGCGGCCATCGCCCGGCGGGCTGGTGGTAATGCACCGCTTTATGAGCGCCTGAAAGAACTCGGCGCCACGGTACAGGACGAACACGTGCTGATCCACTCTTGGCCTGTGCAGATTCTGCCGGCCTACACGCCACTGGTGGAAGAGGCGGTGCGTGACGCGCGGGAACAGGCGTTCGAAGGCTTGGCGGTGCCGGTGGTGACGGCGGACTATCTGTGCGCCATCGCCTTGCAAACTGGCCGTCCCAAGGACTATTTGCGCGTCTATTCCCTGATCGAGGCTGGCTGCGTTACGATCGCGAAACTCCGCCAATTGATCCAGACCCACCAACTGCAGGAGCGCTGGAACGACTATGCCCGTCGATACGCTTGATCCGGCTTTTTTTGAACAGCACGTCGCCCGGGTCAAGGCTGCGTGGCGCAAGCATGCGCAATCCCTGAGCTGGGAAGAAAAAGTCGCCGCGATCGGGCGCATGCGTGAACGCGGCCTCGCACTGAAGCGGGCACGCGATGAGAACGCCAGAAAAGCGGATAAGTCTAGCTGATGTGACGGAAATGACTGAGACCGAATTGCGCGACGAGATGCGCATCGACTGGGACGTGCCGATCACCATGGACGACGGCGTCATGCTGCGGGCCGACGTGTTCCGCCCGATGAACGAGGGTCGCTTCCCGGTCATTCTGAGCCATGGCCCCTACGCCAAGGGACTTGCGTTCCAGGAAGGCTATCCAAGCGCGTGGCAGCGCATGGTGGCGGAACATCCCGATGTCGCCCATGGCTCCACGAACCAGTACCAGAGCTGGGAAGTCGCGGACCCGGAGAAATGGGTGCCGGATGGGTACGTCTGCGTGCGCGTCGACTCGCGCGGTGCGGGCCGCTCGCCGGGTTATCTCGACCCCTTTTCGGCGCGCGAAACCCGCGACTTCCACGATTGCATCGAGTGGGCTGGAGTACAGCCGTGGTCGAACGGCAAGGTCGGTCTCAACGGCATTTCCTACTACGGGATCAACCAGTGGCAGGTGGCCACGCTCAAGCCGCCGCATCTTGCGGCGATGTGCATCTGGGAGGGTGCGGCAGACTGGTACCGCGACATGACGCGTCACGGCGGAATACTCAGCACCTTCTGGGCCAACTGGTACGACATTCAGGTGAAATCGGTGCAATACGGACTCGGCGAGCGCGGCCCGAGGAGCCGCGTCACCGGCAAGCTGGTGTGCGGTGATGAGACTCTGTCCGACCGTGAGCTCTACCAGAATCGCGCCGATCTCGGCGCAGAACTGCTGGCGCATCCACTGGACGATGCGTATCACAAGGGGCGCTCGCCGGTGTGGGAAGAGATCAAGCTGCCGTTTCTGTCGGCCGCGAACTGGGGCGGACAGGGCCTGCACCCGCGCGGCAATTTCGAGGGCTTTGTGCGCGCGGCATCAAAACAGAAGTGGCTCGAAGCGCACGGGATCGAGCACTGGACTCACTTCTACACCGACTATGGTGTCCGGCTCCAAAAGCGATTCTTCGCGTATTTCCTGAAAGGCGCCGACAATGGCTGGGCGAAGCAGCCGCGCGTGCAGATTCAGGTGCGCCACGTCGAGCGCTTCGTCGAGCGTCATGAATACGAGTGGCCGATCGCGCGCACGCGGTGGACGAAGTTCTATCTCAATCCGGCAGATCACAGCCTGGTGCGCGAACCCGTCACGGGGGCGAAGCGCATCGGCTACGACGCGCTCGGCGATGGCGTCACGTTCGTCTCCGCGCCGCTCGGCGAGGAGACCGAAATCACCGGCCCCCTCGCGGCAAGACTGTTCGTATCTTCAACCACGACGGACGCCGACCTGTTCCTCGTGTTCCGCGTGTTCACGCCGGACGTGCGTGAAGTCGTGTTCATGGGCGCCATCGACCCGCATACGCCGGTCGCCCAGGGCTGGCTGCGCGCCTCGCACCGCAAGCTCGATGCGAAGCTATCTACCGCCTACCGGCCTTATCACGCGCACGACGAGCCGCAGCCCCTTCAACCGGGTGTCGCGGTAGCGCTCGACATTGAGCTGTGGCCGACCTCGGTCGTGGTGCCCGCCGGCCATCGCATCGCGCTCACGGTACGCGGCTGCGACTATGAGTACGCCAAATCAACCGGGGCGCGGCTGTCGAACTTCAAGAACGAGCTGCGCGGCTGCGGTCCGTTCCTGCACGACGACCCGCGCGATCGCCCGTCGGCGGTATTCGGCGCAAGAAACTCGCTTCACTTCGGTCCGGAACAAGAGTCGCACGTGCTGGTTCCGGTGATTCCGCCGACGAGTTGAATCTGGTCAGTAGTGCGACTCGAAGCTCACGCCATCCATCCTGACGAGGTCCTCCAGTTCTATATAGGACCGCTTGGTGTCAGGGTCGACCGTGAACTGCATGCGCCGGTGACCGGACGTTGTCGCGCGGATAGACAATAACTGCAGCCCCTCCTTGACGTGCCATTCGTGCGCGCCCGCCAGCCCGGCAGGCGCGTAGATCGCCGTGCCCGGTCCGACCTCGTACTCCTTGCCGTTGTAGTCGCGCACTACGGCACTGCCCGAAATGACGTAGTAGAAACCCTCGACCGCGTGCCAATGCAGGTGCTCGTGCGTGTTCGATTCGAAGTTGCCCACGCTCACGCGGATCCGTTCGCTCGGACGCTCCGGGCATCCGATCAGCGGCTTCATCGTCTGTCCCTGGACGACGCCGGGTTGGTCCTTCACCTGCGCAGTGTTGAACACCTGCAGCGTCGATTCCACTTCCATCTCGAATCCTCCGGTCGCGGCAAAAAAATGGCAGCTACTGTTTTAGCACCCCGAAGCGCTTGATGACTTCCGCGGCACGCTCCTTGTCTGCCTTGATGGTGGCGGCGAATGCGTCGATCGGACCCGCGGCAGGCTCGAGGTACTGGCTTTCCATCTGCTCGAGGAACTTCGGATCGCGATAGATGCGCACGATTTCGGCGTTCAAGCGGTTGACGATCGCATCCGGGGTCCCCGCGGGAGCGAACAGGCCCCACCACACCTTGATCGGAAATCCGGTGCCCGCCTCCGCGAACGTCGGGACCGACGGCAGCATTTTGGAACGCTGTGAACTTCCCACCGCGAGCACCTTCACGAGCCCGCTCTTGATCTGCCCGCCCAGGCTGCCGAGGCCGAAGCGTGTGATGTGAACCTCGTTCGCCATGAGCGCGGTGGTGATCTGCGGCCCGCCCTTGTAGGGGATCGGTGTGATCTGGGCGCCCCAGTCGCGCGCAATCCACTCGCGAAACAGGTCCGTCGTGGTGCCGGGCCCGAGCGTGCCGAAGTTCAGCTTTCCCGGATTTGCCTGGGCGAAGGCTTTCAGTTCGTTGACCGAGTGCGCCGCCAGGCCCATCGACGCGACCAGACCGTCTACGTTGTAGAACATCAGCGCGACCGGCTTGAAGTCTTTTTCCGGATCGTAGGGTAGCGACGCGAACAGCAGCGGAAGCAGCGTCAGGTGGTCCGAAGCGAGAGAGCACAGCGTGTAGCCGTCCGGAGCGGCCTTCGCGCAGGCCTGCGCGCCGATCGTCATGCTCGCGCCGGGCCGGTTTTCCACCACCCAAGGTTGCCCGAGCGGGACCTGCAACTCGCGGCCCAGCGCCCGCACCAGATTGTCCGTCGTGCTCCCCGGAGGAATCGGCTGCAGGACGCGAATCGGCTTGCTGGGGTAGACGTCCTGTGCGGCGCAATGCCCGACCACTCCCATGAGCGCAGCGGCAAGCGCCGAAACAACTGAAACACGCATCGATTTGCTCATGAGCCTCGCTCCATTCGCTCAAGCCGAACGATTGGCCGCGCCGCCGTCGATGGTAACGATGCACCCGCTGGTATAGCTCGAGCGCGGCGACACCAGGAACGCCGCTCCGCAGGCGATCTCCTCGGGCCTGCCGGGCCGGCCGAAGGGCATCGGCTTGAACAACTCGCGATAGCGATTCGCGTCGCCGAGCTGCGTTTCGGCGATCTTGCGATAGAGCGTCACCAGACGGTCGGTTTCCACCGGTCCCGGATTGATGCCGAGCACGCGGATCCCGTCGGCGTGACTCGCGCCCCCGAGCGCACGCGTGAAGGCCATCAGCCCGGCGTTGCCGGTGCTTCCCGCGATATAGGCGGCGTTCATCCGCTCCCCCGCGCTGCCGATGATGTTGAGGATCACCCCAGAGCGATTGCGTTTCATCTGCGTGTACACGGTTCGCGTGAGATTGATGTAGCCGAATACTTTCAGATCCCAGGCGCGCCGCCACGTATCTTCGTCCACGCCGATCAGGTCGCCGCCCGGAATGGCCCCCGCATTGTTGACCAGAATGTCGAGATACCCCGCCGCCGCCGCGAGTGCTGCCGGCGCGCCGCGCTCAGCGAGATCCATCGCGGTCCACGTGACAGCGCTGCCGGTCCGCGATTCAATTTCCTTTGCGACCGCTTCGAGCAGCTTCGCGTCGCGCGCGGTGATCATCACCTTGCAGCCCTCTGCCGCGAGCACCTCGGCCGTTGCGCGCCCGATGCCCTTCGAAGCTCCCGTGACCAGCACTCGTTTGCCCTTCAGTTCCAGGTCCAATCCGATCTCCTTTGCGTGCCGGGACACTCGCAGCCGGCGCCATGGCAAATGGTGCACGGATACGCCTCGTCAATGCAAGCGCGCAGGCCCAGGGATTGGCGCCGTAGTTTGATTTCAGTCAAACGCAGGCTCGTGGCACCGAGTAGCTTGGAGTTCATGTACGATTTCAATGCAGGCGACGCACTCGGCCCGGCCAAGCTGATCCAGGTGTTCGAACCGGGATTGGGGCTCAAGGCGGCGCTGGTGGTGGACAACGTGGCGCGCGGGCCGGCCGTGGGCGGACTGCGCATGGCCCCCGACGTGAGCCTCGAGGAGTGTTCGCGCCTCGCGCGTGCGATGACGCTGAAGAACTCCGCAGCTGGGCTGCCCCACGGTGGCGCCAAATCGGTTCTGTGGGGCGATCCGCGCATGCCGCGCGAGGGAAAGGAACGCCTGATCCGCGCGTTCGCGCACGCACTGCGCAACGAAACGGACTACATCTTCGGGCCCGACATGGGCACCGACGAGGCCTGCATGGCGTGGGTAAAGGACGAGATCGGGCGCGCCGCCGGATTGCCCGCGGCGCTGGGCGGCATTCCGCTCAATGAGATCGGCGCGACCGGATGGGGCGTGTATCACTGCGCGGATGTCGCCGCGCAGTTCTGCGGACTGAAACTCGAGGGCGCGCGGGTCGCAGTGCAGGGTTTCGGGGCCGTGGGAAAACACGCGGCGCGATTCCTCGCCGAGCGCGGAACAATTCTGGTCGCGGCGTCGGACAGCCACGGGACCCTGTACGATTCCGCTGGAATCGACGTTGCCGCGCTGATCGGCCTCAAGGACCGGGGCGGCAGCGTTTGCGATGCCGCGCGGGGCGACAAACTCGGGCGCGATGCCGTGATCGGAATCGAGTGCGACATCCTGATCCCCGCCGCGCGCCCGGACGTGGTGCGCGGCGATAACGTCGACAAGCTGCGCACGCGGCTGGTGCTGCAGGGTGCCAACATCCCGTTCACTGCAGAAGCCGAACGTGCCCTGCATGCCAGAGGCGTCACAGTGGTTCCCGATTTCATTGCGAATGCAGGCGGCGTGATCTGCGCGGCGATGGAATACGCCGGCGCGACGCAACGGGCGGCATTCGATGCGATCGGCGAAAAGATCCGCGTCAACACCGAGGCGGTGCTACGCGAAGCAAAGAAACAGGGCCGCCTCCCGCGCGAGGCGGCGGTCGATCTTGCAACGCGGCGCGTGCGCGAGGCGATGAGCCTGCGGCGCTTCTCCATCATGTAGGCATCCATGTTCCGCATCCGGCTGCACGGACGCGGCGGGCAGGGCATCAAGACCGCCGGCCGGGTCCTCGGCAGCGCCTTCTTCCGCGAAGGCTTCGAAGTACAGGATGCTCCGCGTTACGGCGCCGAGCGCCGCGGCGCGCCGATTTTTTCATACGTGCGCGCGGACCGCTCGCCGATCGACGAACGCGGCGTCATATCGCGCCCCGACCTGGTCCTGGTGGCCGACGAGTCGCTCGTTCAGGTGCCCGCCGGGCTGGGATTTCGAGGCGCAGGACTCGGTGGAAGTCGGCCGGCTTGCGATCAGGACCGGCGCCTGGCCGCTCAAGGAATACGACAACGGCCGCGTGGTGCACACCCGGATCCCGCACCTGCGCACGCCGGTGGATGAATACCTCGTGCGCCAGGGCCGCCTCGCGCATCTGTTCGCGCCCGAGCGCAACCAGGCGGAGATCGCGCGCATCCAGGGTGAAGTGGACGCCTACTGGGCACAGGTGCATTGATTGCATGGCGCCCGCATAATGAGGCGCCACGCATGTCTTCCCCCTCGCAAGCCGCCCGCCATGCCCCGCTAAAAGGCATCGCGCTGATGATCGTAGCCATCGGCCTGTTCTCGCTGATGGACACGATCGCGAAGTACCTGTCACGCAGCTACCCGATGGCAGGGATCGTCTGGGCGCGCTATGCCGCGAACCTGCTGCTGCTGTGCGCGCTGCTGGCGGCGCGCGGCGAACTGCGCCTGATGCGCACCCGCCGGCCCGGCATCCAGGTGTTGCGCGGCGCGCTGCTTGCGTCCGCCACGATTCTGTACTTCACCTCGCTCACGGTGCTGCCGATGGCGGAGGCCGCCGCGATCGGCTTTGTGCTGCCTCTGTTCGTCGCGGTGCTCGCCGTACCGATGCTCGGCGAGCGGCTCGACGCAGCCCGTCTGATCGCAATTTTCATCGGCCTGGGTGGCGCTCTGCTGGTAGCGCGTCCCGGAACGGCGATCTTCACCGCGTACGCCGCGCTGCCGGTATTGATGGCCCTTGCCAATGCCCTCTACCAGATCCTCACGCGCAAGATCGCGGGAGTGGAGCCGGCGCTGACTTCCCTGTTTTACGGAGCGTTGGTCGGCGCAGTGGCGTTCTCGTTCGCGCTGCCATTCGCCTGGGTGACTCCGAGCGGCTGGTGGCACTGGACGCTGATCGCGGTGATCGGGACGCTCGCTACCGCAGGACATTTCATCCTGATCCGCGCCTACGATTACGCACCGGCCACGCTGCTCGCCCCGCTGGTATACACGCAACTGATCTGGGTGATGGGGTTGGGGTATTTCATCTTCGGAGACTTTCCCGACGCATGGGCACTCATCGGCATGGGCGTAATCGTGGCCTCGGGACTGCTGCTCGCCTCGCGCCAGCGGCTCGCGATGAGAAGTTAGCCTTTGCCTTTCTTCGCTTGGAGAAACGCTGCCATGCGTTCGCGCGGTTCGGTGCCCGCGTATGCCGCAGCGAACGCATCAATGCCCGCCGCAATGCCCGCGGGCAACGATTCGTCCTCCCAACGCTTGATCAGCAGCTTCTGCGCGCGCAGCGCAGCCGGGCCGCAGGCGAGCAGCGCCGTCAGCACACCGTCCACCGCCGCATCGAGCGACGCGCGAGGCACGACCTCCTCGACCAGGCCCCAGTCGAGCGCCTCGCGCGCGCCGATCGAGTTGCCGGTGAGCAGCAGCCAGCGTGCGCGCCCGGCGCCGATCACGCGCGGCAGCAGCGCCGCCTCGACCACCGACGGTATGCCGAGCCTCACTTCCGGCATGCCGAACACCGCCTCCTCTGCGGCAATGCGGATGTCGCAGGAAATCGCCAGTTCGAGGCCTGCGCCGAGCGTGTGCCCCTGAATGCGCGCAATCACGGGCGCCGGGAAGCGCCGCAGCGCGTCGCAGGCTCGGTGCACGTGCATAATGAACTCCCGCGCCGAAGCCGCGTCGAGCGCCGCCATCTCGTCGATGAATGCCCCGCCGATGAAGGCGCGCTCGCCCGCACCGGTGAGCACCACCGCCCGCGGCACGGGTTCCAGCGACAGGTCCTCGAGCGCATCGTAGAGTTCGACCAGCAACGCACCGGTCAGCGCGTTTGCCTTCGCAGCGTGATCGATTACCACGCGGGCGACGCCGTCTTCACGTTGAATAATCACTTGGGCGCTCATGCGTGGTCTCTGCACGGTCGTGTCGGCAGCAGGTGTATTCTAGTGCCATGCCGCGCGCAAGCTGGAACGGCGCCATGATCGCCGAAACCGAAACCTTCGAACTGGTCGAGGGAAATGTGTATTTCCCGCCCGAGGCGATGGACCGGCGTTACCTGCGGCCGTCTGCAACGCGCACTGTTTGCCCCTGGAAGGGCACGGCGAACTACTACGACGTAGTGGTCGAGGGCGAGGTGAACCGCGACGCGGCCTGGTACTACGCTGCGCCCAAGCCCGAGGCGGCCCACATCGCCGGTTACGTCGCGTTCTGGAAAGGCGTCACCGTCGAGGACGATTGAGCGCCCCGCTCAACCCGCGCGCTCGAAAATCGCCGCAATTCCCTGCCCCCCGCCGATGCACATGGTCACCAGCGCGTAGCGCTTCTGCGTGCGCTGGAGTTCGTACAGCGCTTTCACGGTGAGGATGCAGCCAGTCGCGCCGATCGGGTGCCCGAGCGCGACCGCGCCGCCGTTCGGATTCACCTTCGCGGGGTCGATGCCGAGGTCCGCATTCACTGCCATCGCCTGGGCGGCAAACGCCTCGTTCGACTCGATGACGTCCATGTCGCTCATCTTGAGGCGGGCCTTTTCGAACACGCGCTTGACTGCCGGGATCGGACCCAGTCCCATGACGTGTGGCTCGACGCCCGCGTGCGCATACGCCACCAGCCGCGCCATCGGCTTGGCTCCTGCTTTCTCCGCGGCCTTCGCTTCCATGAGCACCACGGCGGCGGCGGCATCGTTGAGCCCGGAGGCATTCCCCGCGGTGACCGTGCCGTCCTTCTTGAACACCGCTTTCAGCTTGCGCATGTCATCGAGCGTCGCGCCCTTGCGCACGTGCTCGTCGAGCGTGAATTGCGCCGGGCCCTTTTTCGACTTCACCTCCACCGGCACGATCTGGGAGGTGAAATAGCCGTGCTCGAGCGCGTTGGCGGCGCGCCGGTGGCTCTCCACCGCGAACGCGTCCTGCTGCTCGCGCGTCAAGCCGAATTTGGCCGCGACGTTTTCGGCGGTCACGCCCATGTGGCCATGGCCGAACGGGTCGTGCAGCGCTCCGGTCATTGCGTCCAACACCGCGCCGTCTCCCATGCGCTGCCCCCAGCGTCCGGCGGGAAGGAAATACGCGGCCCGGCTCATGCTCTCGGCGCCTGCGCCGATCGCGACATCGACGTCGCCGAGAAGGATATGTTGGGAGGCCGAAACGATCGCCTGCAGGCCGCTCCCGCACAGGCGGTTTACCGTCAGGCACGGCGTGCCCACCGGCAGGCCGGCCTCGATCGCCGCCACACGCGATATGTACATGTCGCGCGCTTCGCCGTGGATCACGCTGCCGAGCACGACGTGCCCGACGAGCGCCGCCTCGATCTTCGCCCGCGCCAGCGCTTCCTTGATCGCGATCGCGCCGAGCCGGGTCGGCGCGACGTCCTTGAGCGAGCCGCCGTAATCGCCGATCGCCGTCCTTGCCCCTGCCACCACCATCACTTCACGTTGCGCCATGTCTTCCTCCGGTCAGAATCGTAATCATGCGGCAACACGCGCGTACAGATCGTGTTCGTCGGCCGCTTCGACGACCACTTGCGCGAACTCGCCGGGCCTGAGCCCCTTTGCGTTGCGCACTCGCACCACGCCGTCGATCTCGGGCGCGTCGGCCGGGGAACGCGCCACCGCAGACTTCTTTTCGACTTCGTCGACGAGCACCCGCAGGGTTGTCCCCACTTTCGCCGCGAGGCGCCGTGCACTGATCGCCGCCTGGAGTCGCATGAAACGCGCGCGTCGCTCCTGCTTCAGCTGTTCGGGCACCGCGCCCGGCAGCGCGTTCGCCTTCGCGCCCTCGACCGGGGAATAGGCGAAGCAGCCGACGCGATCGAGTTGCGCCTCCCCGAGGAATTCGAGCAGCGTTTCGAACTCGGCTTCGGTTTCCCCGGGAAAGCCGACGATGAACGTGCTGCGGATCGCGATTTCCGGACACGCCGCTCGCCACGAGCGGACGCGCGCGAGATTGTCCTCCGCGCTGGCGGGCCGCTTCATCAGCTTCAATATGCGCGGGCTGGCATGCTGGAAGGGCACGTCGAGGTAGGGCAGCACCCGGCCCTCGGCCATCAACTCAACCACCTCGTCGACGTGCGGATAGGGATAAACGTAGTGGAGGCGTACCCACACGCCGCTTGCGGCGTCCTGCGCGTCGCCCGCGGCGCGCTTGCCACCCAGTTCGTCGAGCGCACGCACGAGCTCCGTCATGCGCGTCTTGAGCGGCCGGCCGCGCCAGAAACCGGTGCGGTATTTCACGTCCACCCCATAGGCGCTGGTGTCCTGCGAAATCACCAGCAGCTCCTTTACGCCCGAGGCCACCAGATTTTCCGCCTCCTGCATGACTTCGCCGACCGGGCGCGACACCAGATCGCCGCGCATCGAGGGGATGATGCAGAACGTGCAGCGGTGGTTGCAACCTTCGGAGATCTTCAGGTAGGCGAAATGCCTCGGCGTGAGCCGGATGCCTTGCGGGGGAACCAGGTCGGAAAACGGGTCGTGCGGCCTTGGCAACGCCTGGTGCACCGCGCGCATCACGCCGTCGAGATCGTGCGGCCCGGTGACCGCGAGCACCGAGGGATGAACAGCCCTGACCACCCCGTTCTTCGCGCCGAGGCAGCCCGTGACGATGACGCGGCCGTTTCCCTCGAGCGCCTCGCCGATCGCATCGAGCGACTCGGTTACCGCCGCGTCGATGAATCCGCAGGTGTTGACGATGACCAGGTCCGCGCCGGCGTATGTCTTCGATGACGCGTAGCCTTCCGCGCGCAGCTGCGTGAGGATGCGCTCCGAGTCGACCAGGGCCTTCGGGCAGCCGAGCGAGACGAAACCGATCCTGGGCGCGTTCGACGCGTCCCGCGCGCGCGCTCGACGGGCCATTACTTCTTTTCTTCGGGCGCTTTGCCGCCGGGCAGCGGGAAGCCGGGGAAGTTCAGGCCGGTGAACATGCTGCGCGTCTGGTTCTGCATCTGCTCCTGCAACTGCTGGAACATGCGCTGGCTCTGCTCCATGTAGGACTGCATCATGCTCTGCATGGCAGGGCCCTGCAGGTTCATGAACTGCGTCCACATCTCGTTGGGCACGCGCGAACTGTCGCCATAGAGCTTCTGCGACTGGTCCTGCATCGTCTTCTGCATGTCCTGGAACGCGTGGATGTTTTTCTCCAGGTACGTCCCCATCATCCCCTGCATCGCGTTGCCATACGAGCGGATCAGGTTCGACAGCAGATCGGAGGAAAACATCGGCGCGCCGCCCGACTCTTCCTCCAGGATCACCTGCAGCAGGATCTGGCGGGTGAGGTCGTCGTTCGTCTTGGCGTCGACGACCTGAAATTCCTCGCGCTTGAGCACCATCTGCTTGATGTCCGCGAGCGTGATGTAGCTCGAGGTCTTGGTGTCGTACAGGCGCCGGTTGGGATACTTCTTGATCAAACGCAGTGGGTTGTCCATGTGTTGCGATCCGCCTCTCTGGGAGACACCGGGAAACGGCGCCAAGCGGGCCACCGCTCCGCACGGTGGTTCGTTCAATACATGTGCTGGCCGCCGTTGATCGAGATGTTCGCACCCGTCACGAACGCTGCTTCTTCCGAGCACAGGTAGATGATCAGCCCGGCAACCTCGTCGGGCTTGCCCAGGCGGTTCACCTGGATCTGCGTCAGGATCTTGGTGTCGAGGATTTCCCTCGGGATTGCCGTCACCATCTTGGTGCCGATATAACCCGGCGAGATGGTGTTGACGGTCACGTTCCGGCGCGCGACTTCGAGCGCGAGCGCCTTGGTAAACCCGTGTATCCCGGCCTTGGCCGCCGAGTAGTTGGTCTGCCCGAACGCGCCTTTCTGGCCGTTCACCGACGACACGTTGATCACCCTCCCCCAGCCGCGCGCGCTCATGCCGTCCATCACCTGCTTGGTCATGTTAAAGCACGAATCGAGGTTGGTATGCATGACTGCGTCCCAGTCTTCCTTGGACATCTTCTTGAACGTCATGTCGCGCGTAATGCCCGCGTTGTTCACCAGGATGTCGATCGGGCCGACGTCCTTGCCCATCTGCGCGACCTTCGCGGCACAATCGTCGAAGTCGGCGACGTCCACCGGATATGCCGCGAAACCGTAGCCCTTCGCCTTCATTTCGTCGAGCCATGACCGGTACTTGGTATTGCTCGGCGAGTAGGTGACCACCACCTTGTAGCCGGCGTCGGCCATCTTGGTCGAGATCGACTCGCCCAGCCCGCCCATGCCACCCGTCACCACTGCGATTCTTTGCGTCATTGCCGGTTTCCTCCCTGGAAATTGGCGGTCAGGACATGTACATGCCGCCATTGATCGCGATGTTCGCACCCGTAATATACCCGGCCTCGTCCGAAGTGAGGAAGGCGATGAGTGCTGCGATTTCCTCGGGATGCGCCAGCCGGCCCATCGGAATGCCGGCGACGATTTTCTCAAGCACGTCCTGGCGGATTGACTTCACCATGTCGGTCGCGACGTAGCCGGGCGACACCGAGTTCACGGTGACGCCCTTGCGCACCACTTCCTGTGCGAGCGCCTTGGCAAAGCCGTGGATGCCGGCCTTGGCGGCCGAATAGTTGGTCTGGCCGAACTGCCCTTTCTGCCCGTTTACCGACGACAGGTTCACCACCCGCCCCCAGCCGCGCTCCGTCATGCCGTCGATCACGTTCTTGGTGACGTTGAAGGTGCTGTTCAGGTTGGTGTCGATCACCGCCATCCAGTCCGAAGGTGTCATCTTCTTGAGCACCCCGTCGCGGATGATGCCCGCGTTGTTGACCAGAATGTCCACGGGCCCGATTTCGGATTCGATCCGTCTCACCATCGCGCACACTGCTTCGTAATCCGTCACGTCGCCTTCGATGGCGAACACGTTGTCGAAACCCTCGGCGCGCATTGTGCCCAGCCAGGAGTCCTTTCTGTCGTATCCCGGCAGGCAGTTCGCCGCCACCACGTTGCCGTTCGCGCGCGCCAGGCGCCGGCAGATCGCCGTGCCGATGCCGCCCATGCCGCCCGTCACCAATGCCACTCGCTTGCTCATGATTTGCCTTCCCGTTGTTTCGTGATTTTCAATCAGCGCTCGACGGCCAGGGCTACGCCCATGCCACCACCGATGCACAGCGAGGCAAGGCCGCGCTTCGCGTCGCGCCGGGCCATTTCATACAGCAGCGTCACCAGGATCCTGCAGCCGGAAGCGCCGATCGGATGCCCGAGGGCGATCGCGCCGCCGTTGACATTGACCCTGGTAGTGTCCCAGCCCATCTGCCGGTTTACAGCTATAGCCTGCGCAGCGAACGCCTCGTTGATCTCCATCAAGTCCAGGTCCTTTGGCGCCCAGCCCGCCTTCGCAAGGCATCGCTTCGAGGCCGGCACCGGGCCCATGCCCATGAATTTCGGGTCGACGCCGGCCGAAGCGTACGCCTTGATGCGCGCAAGCGGCTTGAGACCGAGTTCCGCAGCCCTGCGCGACGAGGTGAGCAGCACTGCGGCCGCACCGTCATTGATGCCGGATGCATTGCCGGCGGTCACCGTGCCGTCTTTCTTGAACGCCGGCTTGAGGCTTGACATCGAATCGAACGTCGAGCCGTGACGCGGGTATTCGTCCGTGTTGAACACCACCGGACCCTTTCTGGAGGCGATTTCCACTGTTGCAATTTCGTCGGCGAAGCGGCCCGCCTTTTGCGCGGCTTCCGCCTTCTGCTGCGACACGGCCGCAAATTCATCCTGCTCGGCGCGCGTCACGCCATGTTCCTCGGCGACGTTCTCCGCGGTGATCCCCATGTGGTACTGGTTGTAGACGTCCCACAGGCCGTCGACGATCATCGAATCGATCATTTTGGCGTCGCCCATGCGGAACCCGTCGCGCGAGCCCATGATCAGGTGCGGCGCGAGGCTCATTGACTCCTGTCCGCCGGCGATCACGATGTTGGAGTCGCCGTTGGCGATCGACTGGGCGCCGAGCATTGCTGCCTTCAGGCCGGAGCCACACACCTTGTTGATGGTCATCGCGGGGATCGTGTCGGGCAGACCGGCCCTGATCGCGGCCTGGCGCGCTCCGTTCTGCCCGATACCGGCAGTTAGCACCTGCCCGAGGATGACTTCCGAAACCTGGTCGGGATTCAGGCCCGAGCGCGCAAGAAGCGCACGGATGACGGTCGCGCCGAGTTCGGAGGCCGGCGTCTTCGCCAGGGTCCCGCTGAACTTGCCAATTGCGGTGCGCGCTGCACCGACGATCACTACTTCTTCCATATGCGCCTCCCGATAGAAACACGATGCAATCCGAACAGCGGCGCGGACGGCCCCCCGGTCCCGATTGCGACAAACCCTGCGCAGGCAGCCTGGATCATGCGGCTGCCCGCTCCACGACATAACGTCCCGGCGCCGGTTCGATCGGACGGTGTTGCGCATCCCCGAGTTCCGTACGCGCGGCAATTCTTCTGCCCTTGAATCGATCGAGCCATTGCGCCCACACCGGCCACCAGCTGCCCGGTGTCTCGCTGGCCTGCCCGAGCCAGGCGTCCGGCTCCTCGGGGTAGGCGTCGCCGCTCCAGTAACTCCGGCGATTCTTGCTTGGCGGGTTGATGACTCCGGCAATGTGCCCGCTCGCGCCAAGCACGAAGCGCACCTCGCCGCCGAGCAGCCTGATTGAGCCGTACGCGCTCTTCCAGGGCACGATGTGATCCTCGCGCGAGCCATAGACGAAGCTCGGCACTCCGATCCGGACCAGATCCACCGGCACCCCGCAATTCGTGAGCGCGCCTGGAACCCGCAGCCTGTTCTCGAGATAGGTGTTGCGCAGGTAATAGCAGTACATGGGCCCGGGCAGATTTGTGCTGTCGGAGTTCCAGTACAGCAGGTCGAACGCGTCCGGCGTGCGGCCCTTCAGATAATTGTTGACCACATACGGCCAGATCAGGTCGTTGGCGCGCAGCGAGGAAAAGACAAAGGCGAGGTCGGTGCCGGGAAAAATTCCGCCACCGCCGATGCTCTCTTCGCGCGCGGCGACGTTCGCCTCGTCGACGAAATAGCCAAGCTGGCCGGTTTCGGTGAAATCGAGCATGGTCGTGAGCCAAGTGACGCTTTCGACCAAGCGCTCGCGCTTTGCCGCCAGCACCGCGAGCGCCGCGCCAAGCAGGGTGCCGCCGACACAGAACCCGAGCGCGTTTACGCGCTCGCTGCCCGTGATCGCCCGCGCCGTTCGCAATGCCTCGATCACGCCCTGCACAAGGTAGTCGTCCCACGTAAGGTGGCCGAGATCGGCCTTTACATTACGCCACGACACCATGAAAACGGTATGGCCCTGCTCAAGCGCGTAGCGCACGAACGAATTCTCCGGCTGCAGGTCGAGGATGTAGAACTTGTTGATACACGGCGGCACCATCACGAGCGGTCGCTTTCCCACCTTCGCGGTGGCGGGGGAATACTGGATCAGCTGGATGAGCGGGTTTTCATACACCACTGCGCCGGGAGAAATCGCAAGGTTGCGTCCGACCTCGAACACCGATTCGTCGCTCATGCTGATGCGGCCGCGCCGCGAATCCGCAATCAGATTGGCGAGTCCCCGGGTAATGCTCTCACCCTTGGATTCGATCGCCTGGCGCATCGCCTCCGGGTTGGTGGCGGCAAAGTTCGCCGGGCACATGGCGTCGATCCACTGTTTCACCGCGAAGCGCAGCCGGTCTTTTCGCGGCGCGTCAAGCGCGGAGACCTCGACCATGCGGTTAAGGGATTGCGCCGTAATCAGGTAGGACTGCCTGAGATAGTCGAAGTATGCGTCGTCGCGCCACTCGCGCCCCGCAAACCTTCGATCGCCTCTTTCGGCTTCCACGACCGGCACGACATTATCGCCATTGCCTCGCGCGAGCATGCCTCGCCACAATTGGGACTGGTTCTCAAACAACTCGCGTTGCAGCGCGGCGAAACGCTCCGGTTCGGCGGCAGCACCCGACATCCAAGCGGCCAATTCCTTGCCGAATGGCATGTTGGGGAGAAGACTCATCCATCCTTGGGCAGCCGCTTTCCCCGTCTGGGAGATCGCGTCGATCAAGGATTGGGAAGTCGGTGACGGCTCCGCCATGCGGTATCCGTAGTTAGATAACCAATCATTCTGCACCGCACAAAAACAGCCGTCAACCCGGCTTGCTGACGCCCCGGAAAACGCGATTTCCGGGGCCAGAAGGCCCGATCAATGCGCGTGTACTTCGGCGATCAGCATCCGCACCAGCGCGATGCTCGCCACGCCGAGAATGATCAGCAACGACTGGGAAGCCGTTGCGCGTAATTCCGTGCGCTTGTGCAGCCCCGGTATCAGGTCGGCGACCGCGACGTAAATCATGCTCGCAGCCACCAGGCCGAGCAGCAAAGGGATCCATTCCTCGACCGCCCTGAGCGTGAAATAGCCCAGCAAGCCCCCGACCAGCGTCGCAGCGCTCGACAACAGGTTCATCGTCAGCGCCCTTGCGCGGCTGTATCCGGAGTGCAGCAGGATCAGAAAATCACCGACTTCCTGCGGAATTTCGTGCGCGACGATGGCAATTGCCGCAATGACCCCGAGTTCGACGCTTTGCAGGAAGGCCGCCGCAATCAGCACGCCGTCGATGAAGTTGTGCACCGTGTCGCCGACGATGATCATCAGCCCCGCGCGACCGTGGTCGTGACCCACGCCGGGGAGTTCGTGCGCTTCGCATTGCTCAGTGTGGCAGTGGCGCCAGAGCACGAGCTTCTCGAGCAGGAAAAACAGGAGTATCCCCGCGAGGATGGTAAGGGCAACGGAGTGCGGGTCGGCGCGCTCGAAAGCGTGGGGGATCACCTCCAGAAAAGCCGCACCCAGCAGCGCGCCGATCGCAAAACTCACCAGCATCGGGATCCATGAGGCGCGCACGTTCAACGCAAACAGGGCGGCAAAGCCGACTGAAAGGGCCCCTCCCGCAACGCTCGCCGCAATGATCCATGCAAGTATCATGCGCGGCGATTATACGCACCGCAGCATGGACGGGCGCCCGCGTGCGCATCACTCCAGCCAGATCATCGAAGCCATGCGCCCCGAAGCACCGTCGCGCCGGAAGGAGAAGAAGCGCTCGCGCTCGCGATAGGTGCAGAAATTTCCGCCGAATACGCGCCGCACGCCGCGCGCGGCGAGGCGCTGGCGCGCCACCGCATACAGGTCCAGCATCCAGTGGCCCGGCCGGGCCGCCCGAAACGCGGATTCCGCGGCGCGATCCCGCGCGAGAAATGCTGCGCGAACCTCGTCGCCGACTTCATAGGCCTGCGGACCGATCGCCGGACCGAGCCAGGCAATCCGCTCATCCGCCCCGCCACCAAGCGCATCGAGGGTACTTTCGATGATGCCGCAGGCGAGGCCGCGCCAGCCCGCGTGGGCGATCCCGACTGCACGCCCCGCAGCATCCGCGATCAGCACCGGCATGCAATCGGCCGTGAGCACCGTACACACGACTCTCCGCGCTGTGGCGACAGCGGCGTCCGCGACGAGTTCCGCCGGTGCGCTGGTCGCGTCGATTACCTGAGTGCCGTGCACCTGGTGCATCCAGCGCGGCTCTGCAGGAAGCAGTTCGCGCACTCGCGCCCGGTTCTCGCGCACTGCAGCCGCGTCGTCCCCGCCGCGGGTGCCGAGATTGAGCGATGCATAGCGGCCCGTGCTGACACCGCCGGAGCGGGTCGTCACGAAGCTTCGCACGCACGCGGGCGCGGGCCAGTCCGGCACGATCAGGTCGGGCTCAGGCACGTCGCAAGCTCTCGAGCAGCGCGCGAAAATCGGCGGGCAGTTCCGCACGAAATGCGCGGCGGCAGCCGCTTTCCGGATGCTGAAACTCCAGCAGCGCGGCGTGCAGTGCCTGGCGGCCAAAGGCTTTCATCGCGACAGGGAGCGCAGGTGCGCCGCGGCGGTACACCGGGTCCCCAACGAGCGGGTGCCCGATCGACTGCAAGTGCACGCGAATCTGGTGGGTTCGACCGGTTTCCAGGCGGCATCTAAGGAGCGTCGCCCCGGGCAAATGCTCGAGCACCTCGAAATTCGTGCGCGCCGGCTTTCCCCGCGCGACGACGGCCATGCGCGTCCGGCTGCGTGCATCGCGCCCTATCGGCGCGTCGACCGTTCCGCCCCTGGCGACCCCGCCATGAACCAAGGCGAGGTACGCGCGTGTCACGCTGCGCGCCTGCAACTGGCGCATCAGGTCCGTCTGCGCGACGAGCGTTTTCGCCACCACCAGCAGCCCGCTGGTGTCCTTGTCGAGCCTGTGAACGATGCCGGCACGCGGCACCGCGCCGAGTTGCGGTGCATGCGCGAGCAACGCGTTGAGCAGCGTGCGGTCGGGATTGCCGACGCCCGGGTGAACCACCAGGCCGGCGGGCTTGTCGATCACGAGGAGCGCATCGTCTTCGTGCACGATCGCGAGCGGCAGTGGCTGCGCCGCCGGCACCCGTGTGCAATCCGCCTCCGGCGGGTGGAGGTCGACGCACTCGCCGCCCCACACCTTGTGCCTGGGCGACACGGTCTTGCCTTCCAGCAGGATATGCCCCGCCTTGAGCCAGGCCTGCATGCGGCTGCGCGAATGCCGCGGGAACATTTCGGCCAGCGCCTGATCAAAGCGCAGGCCTGCGAGCGAGACCGGGATCGACATTTCTTCGTGACCGGGAGCCGAGCCGGCGGCGCTATCGCTATAATTGCTCGCGCTGAAACCCTCCTTGCCGGAAATCCTGCCCATGCGCTCTAGTTTACTCACCTGCCTGCTTATTGCCGCGACCGTCACTCTCGCCGGCTGCGGCTTGCTCGACAGCGCGACGCGCGACGAGACCGCGAGCTGGTCGGCCAACAAGCTGTATGCAGAGGCCAAGGATGCGATGAGTTCGAATGAATACGCCAAGGCGATCAAGTACTACGAAAAGCTCGAGGCGCGGTATCCCTACGGGCGCTTTGCCCAACAGGCGCAGCTGGAGATCGCCTATGCGTACTGGAAAGACAACGAGCGCGCATCGGCGATCGCAGCGACCGACCGCTTCATCAAGACGCACCCGAACCACGAAAACGTCGATTACGCCTATTACCTGAAGGGCTTGATCAACTTCAACGATCAGGGCGGCCTCCTGAGCCTGCTGGCCACCGACGACCTTTCTGACCGCGATCCCAAGGGCGCGCGCGAAGCGTTTAGCGCGTTCAGTGAACTCGTCACGCGCTTCCCCGAGTCGAAATACACGCCGGACGGGACCGCACGGATGAAATACCTCGTGAACGCTCTGGCCCAGCACGAGGTGTTCGTGGCGCGCTACTACATGAAGCGCGGCGCCTACGTGGCGGCGGCAAACCGCGCGCAGCACGCGGTCCAGACCTATCCGCAGGCCCCTGCCCTCGAGGAGGCTGTGTTCGTCATGGTCAAGGCCTACGACGCGCTCGGCATGACCGAGCTGCGGGACGCCGCCGACCGGGTCATGCGCACCAACTTCGCCAACAGCCGCTACCTCACCGGCAAGATCGAGAAGAACGTCCCCTGGTGGAAGCTTTGGGACCCGGAATGGTGACCCCCGCTCAGAGCTTGATGCCTTCGTCCGCGATGTAGTTGCGGATTATGGTTTCAACGTCGGGATCGGCGTTGAAACCCATCGCCGATGCGCGCGGCGTATTGAAATCCACGGGCCAGGTCTTCACGATCGCCTGGATGCGCGCGTCGGGCTTCCACACCACGCGTTTCGCTACTTCCGCTCCCGCCACCCGCGCCAGCGCATCGAGCGCCTGCTTGATGCTCGCCGTGATTCCCGGCAGGTTGACCACGCGTTTCGTTCCCCAGGCAGCCGCAGGCAGATCGTGGGCGTGGATGAAGGCTTCGACCACCCGCCGGGGCGAAAGCATCCAGATGCCCGTATCGGGATCCACGGGGCACTCGCATGCAACCCCATTCAAGGGCTCGCGGATGATGGCGCTCGCAAACGACGACGCGGCGAGGTTGGGCTTGCCCGGACGTGCCACGATGGTCGGCAAACGCAGCGAGCGGCCGTCCATGAACCCCTTGCGCGAGTAATCGCTCAACAGGTACTCGCTCACGACCTTCTGCGTGCCGTAGGACGTTTGCGGATTGGGCGTGATCGAATCATCGAGCACAGCCGGCAGGTCTCCCCCGAACGCGGCCACGGAACTCGCGAACACCACGCGCGGCGGGCGCTCGGCACGGCGCGCGCGCTCGAGCAACAGTCGCATCGCCTCGAGGTTGACATGCATGCCGAGATCGAAATCCGCTTCTGCGCCGCCGCTCACGACGGCCGCAAGATGAAATATCGAGGCCGTGTCGGGCGTGACCACGCGATCGATGACCGCAGGATCCGCGACATCGGCCGTCACCGTCTCCAGCCGTGCGTCTGCGGGCATGTTGGGCGGAAATGCCGTATCGAGCAGCGTAATGCGCGCAATCGACTGCTGCCCGGACTGCGCCCCGTTGCCGCTCGCCAGCGTGCCGCGTGCGAGCAGGGACTTTGCGAGCCGCAGGCCGATGAACCCGCCGCCTCCGGTAATGACGACCTTCATTGCGCTTCCCCGGTTGTTGGATCGGATGCGATTCTAACCGGGCTGGTCTGCGCAAAAAAACCGGTGGCCACTGCTGCATCGCGCGTCACACGCATGGGCGGCAGGCTGCCGAGCACGATCTTGCCGTAGGAACGCGTAAACAGCCGCGGGTCGCATAGCACCAGCACCCCTCGGTCGGTTTCATCGCGGATCAGCCGCCCCACGCCCTGCTTGAGCTGCAGGATCGCTTGCGGCAGTTGCAGTTCGGCGAACGGGTTGCCGCCGAGCGCGCGCAACGCATCGATGCGTGCAGCAAGCACAGGGTCGTCGGGCGGAGCAAACGGCAGCTTGTCGATGACCACCACCGAGAGCGCTTCGCCGCGCACATCGACCCCCTCCCAGAACGAGGCGCTGCCAAGCAGCACCGCATTGCCCAGCGAACGGAAACGTTCCAGCAACTCGCTGCGCGAGCCGCTGCCCTGCACCAGCAGCGGGAGGCCTTCGGCGGCAAGCCGCCCGGCGAGCAATTCCTCCGCGCGGCGCACTGCTCGCAGCGTCGTGAACAGCAGGAATGCCCCGCCGCCCGCCGCCCGCAGCACCGGATAGGCTGCCTCGATCACCGCCCCGGTATGTCCGGGGTCGTTCGGTTGCGGCAACCCCTGGGGGACAAACAGCAGCGCCTGTCGCGCGAAATCGAACGGGCTCTCCCAGCGCACAGAGTGGGCAGCATCGATGCCCAGCTCGCGCTTGAAATGCGAAAAATTTTCGCCTACCGCCAGCGTTGCGGAAGTGAATATCCAGGCACGCGGGTGGTCGTCCATGTGACGGCGGAAAATCTCTCCCGGCGACAGTGGCGTGATATGCAGCTGGACCGAATGGCCGAAGACTTCCAGCCAGCACACGCTCTCGGCGGCATCGGCATCGCCCCAGCGCGCGAGACGACCCGCGAATTCCTCCGCACGGCGCGCACACGATGCGAGCCCTTCGGAGCGCTCTGCCTGAGCCCCGAGCAATTCGCGCAGCGCAGAAAGCGCGGCGCCCAGCGCAAGCAGTGCGGGCTCGAATTCCGCGCTGCGCTGCGCCTGCGCACCGGAGAGCTTCACCGTCTCCGCGGAAAAGGCGAGACGCAAGTCGCGCGCGCCGCGCTCGAGCGCCGTCGCCTGCCGGTCGAGTTCCAGCTCGCCCCCGCCGGCCGCGCGCAATTCCATGCGCGCATCGCGCGCGAGTTCGACCACTTGCGTGGTGGAGAGCGTTTCGCCAAAGAACAGGCGCGCGACATCGGGCAACTGGTGCGCTTCGTCGAGGATCACCGTATTGCAGGCTGGCAGCAATTCCGCGAGTCCCTCGCCGCGCAGCGCGACGTCGGCGAAGAACAGGTGATGGTTGATCACCACCACGTCCGCGGCGAGCGCATCGCGCCGCGCCGCAACCACGAAACAGTCGTTGTAACGCGGGCATTCCTGACCGAGGCAATTCTCGCGCGTCGATGTGGCGTGCATCCAGACCGGCGCGTTCTCGGGTACCTGGGCAAGGTCTGCGCGGTCGCCGGTGCGCGAGGTTGCGGAGAACGCCTTGATACTGCGCAGTTGCGCGGCCTCCTCGCGCGAGCCCAGGCGCGCTTCCGCCAGGGCACGCTCGAGGCGATGATGGCAGACATAGTTGGCGCGGCCCTTGAGCAACGCCAGGCGTGCGCCCGAGGCGAGCGCATCTCGCACCGCAGGAAGATCGCGATCGAAAAGCTGATCCTGCAAAGTCTTGGTTCCGGTGGAGACGATGACCTTGCCGCCGGCGAGCAGCGCAGGAACAAGATAGGCGAAGGTCTTGCCCGTGCCCGTGCCCGCCTCGGCCACCAACATCCCGGTGCGCCCGATCGTATCGAGCACGCGCAGTGCGAACTCGACTTGCTGTGGCCTGGCTTTGTATCCCGGAATGCGCTCCGCCAGCGGCCCGGCGGGCGCGAAGATGCGCGCGACCAGCGCGGCGCTCAGCGCTGCAACTCCTCCACCATCAGCCACACGCGCCGTTCCCCGGCACTGCTCGCGCTGGAGGTGGAAACGACACCGCGCTCGTGCCGTGCAATGTTCTCCGCGCTACCGCCCAGTTCGATCCATTCACCCAGCCGTGCACTCACCGTCGTGGCCACCTGCTGGGTATCGACACTTGCGGGGCCGGCCGTTCCAGACCTGTCGCGGCGCGGTTGAATGTCGAGCAGCACGCGCTCTCCCGATACCCGCGGCACGACCTCGAATCCGGTGGAGAGTTCCTGGAACGCGGTGTTGTCGGAGATCACGGTGCCCATCGGTCCGGTCGATATCGTGTTCTGGTGCACCGGCCGCGTCTGGCCCGTGGTGATGAAAGCACGTGCGCCCTCGAGCACCTGGACGCGCTGATCGACGCGCTCGCCGAGGTTGGATCGAAATTCGGTTCCGCGAACTTCGACCGAGGATCGGCTCGAAGCCCCAGGCCCGCTGCTCGCCGTCGCATCGCCAGAACGTAGCGAGCCGCGCGCATCGAAGGTTACGCTGGAGCGCTCGCCGGTGTCGCCGAAACGGACCGATATCTGAAGCTGGCGTTGCGGCGCATCGATCGCGGCGAGAGCCGACTTGAGGTCGCGCAAATTGCGCGGGCTTGCACGCAGGATCAACTGGAATCCCTGGCCGGAAATCACCCCCCCTTCCTCGAGCAGAGGGCGCAATACAGGGATGACCTGTTCGGCGGGCCGGTTGCGCAACGGGACGATTTCGAGGGTCTGCTGCGCGAGCGCCTCAACGCCAACACAGACCAATCCAACGACGCCCAGGCTCAACGCGAACGACAGGAAAAAATTCTTTTTCATGATGCGCTCAGCGGAAAACATCTTACTGCGCAACGCGTAATGCGAGCGCCCGAATACCGCGGAAACGGCATGCCAGCTTTACAGGCTCGGGTTTGTCGACTAAATTACCTTAAGTATGACCTATAACACGTTGTCAATGATATTGTTTTGCTCGGCCATCGCGGGGTGCAGCGGAATTCTCGTTCAACCGCCGGCCGCGGTCGCAATCGCGGAGATTTCGCCACAGCCGCGAGTGCCCCACCCCGTGGGACGCGCATCACTTCAGGCGCCTGCAGCGAAAACCGAACTCATGTTCCAGGTGCTCACTTCGCTGGGCATCGATTACCGAAACGGCGGGCGCTCTCCGGAGAGTGGGTTTGATTGCAGCGGGCTCGTCGCGCACGTCTACCTGGAGGCGTTTGGCGTGCGCTTGCCGAGAAATTCCCACGGGCAGAGCGAATTTGGCTCGCGCATCGAGCGCGCCGAACTCGAGCCGGGTGATCTCGTTTTCTACAACACCCTCCGGCGCCCCTATTCGCACGTTGGCATCTACGTCGGAGAGGGACGGTTCGTCCACGCACCCAAATCGGGCGCAAGAGTTCGCGTCGAGCGTATGGAAAGCCATTACTGGATCGAGCGTTTCAACGGTGCTCGACGGATCGACACTTCGCTCTAGCCGGCAGCGCTCCGGCAGCATCGGGTACACAAATAGGAGGAATTCTCATTAACGTTGACAGCGTTGTTGCGAATTATTATCATTAACGCAAGTCAATTACCGATGTAACAATTATGTCATTGTTTATAAGATTTATTCTTACCATTCTCTGGCCGGTAAGCTGGGCGCTTGCGATGACCCCGGTGCTCGCTCAAGAAAACATCCTCAACCTCTATTCGTCGCGCCATTACGAAACTGACGAAGCGCTCTACGCGAACTTCACCAAGCTCACCGGCATCAAGGTGAACCGGATCGAGGCCAACGAAAACGCACTGCTCGAGCGCATACGCAACGAGGGCGCGCGCAGCCCGGCCGACGTGCTGCTCACCGTGGACGCGGGACGATTGTGGACGGCCGAACAGATGGGTTTGCTCCAGCCCGTCAGGTCGCAGCAGCTCGAGAGCCGGATTCCCGCCAGCATGCGGGAGCCGAGCGGGCTGTGGTTCGGATTTTCCATGCGCGCACGTCTGATCGCCTTTGACCGCGGGCGGGTCAAACCCGGCGAGATCCGGAGCTACGAGGACCTTGCCGATCCGAAGTGGAAAGGCAAGCTGTGCGTCCGGTCAGGCAGCCACATGTACAACCTTTCGCTCGTCAGCGCGATGATCGACCAGCACGGGGAAGCCGGCGCGGAGACTTGGGCAAAAGCGCTCGCCGGAAATCTCGCCCGCTCACCCAAGGGCGGCGACACCGATCAACTCCGCTCGGTCGCTGCCGGCGAGTGCCAGCTGGCGCTCGCCAACAGCTATTACTACGCGCGCCTGATGCGTTCCGACAAACCCGAGGACAAGGCGTTGGTTGAAAGAGTCGGTGTCGTTTTTCCGAATCAGGCCTCGGGCGAGGGGGGCGCGCACGTCAACATCTCCGGGGCCGGCGTGTTGAAGAACGCACCGCACCGCGATGCGGCCGTGAAGTTTCTCGAATACCTGGCGACCGATTCGGCGCAGGAGTACTTCGCCAATGGCAACAACGAATGGCCCGTCGTTGCAAACCTTCAGGTCGCCAACCCGGCGCTGGCGAAATTGGGCCGATTCGGCTACGACACGCGCAACGTCGCAGCTCTCGGCAGGAATCAGCCTGCTGCAAAGAAGATCGTCGATCGGGCAGGCTGGAAATAGGCGTTCACTGGCGTTTTCGGGCCATCGTGACCGCGAGCCCGATGACCGGAATCAGCCCGACAGCAACGATCACCAGCGATGCGGCCCCGGCCTCCGCGAGACGCTCGTCGGCGGCGTAGTTGTAGGCCTGCACCGCGAGCGTGTCGAAATTGAACGGCCGCATCATGAACGTGGCAGGAATCTCCTTCATGACGTCCACGAATACCAGCAACGCTGCGCTCAACAGGCTGCCGCGCAGCATCGGCGCGTGCACTCTCGCAAGCACCGCCCCGGGAGCGAGGCCCAGGCTTCGGGCGGCGTCCTCCATGCCGGGGTGGATCTTTGCCAGCCCCGCTTCGAGCGCCTGCAGCGCAATCGCGAGAAACCTCACGAGATAGGCGTAGATCAGGGCGGCCACGCTGCCGGTGACCAGCAACCCCAGCTCGATCCCCCAGGCTGACTTGAACCAGTCCGCGAGCAGGTTGTCGAACCGGCTCACCGGCACGAGGATGCCGACCGCGATGACGGCTCCGGGAAGCGCGTAGCCGAGCCCTGCAAGCCGATTCGCTCGGGCGACCCACGCCGAGCGCGACAACCGCGCAGCGTATGCGAGGAGCAATGCAAATGCCACAGCCGCAATCGACGTCAGCGCAGCGAGCGAGAAACTGTTGCGGACCAGCTCGCCGAAGCGCGTCGACAACAGTACTGCGGAGCCCTCTGCGGCAAGCAGCGCGAGCGCTGCCGCGGGCACGAGGAAACCGGACAGCAGCGGAAACGCACAGGCAAGAAAGGCGCCAATCGCGTGAACTCCGCGCAGTTCGCGGCGCGCGGCGACTGCGCGCGCCGCGACATTCTCGTAGCGCGCGCGGCCGCGGTTCGCACGCTCCAATGCGAGTACGAGCGCGACAAAAGCCAGCAGCACCATTGCGAGCTGACCGGCGGCCGCGACATCGGAGAGCGACAGCCAGGCATCGAAGATTCCCGTGGTGAAGGTCTGCACCGAGAAATAGGAAACGGTGCCGAAATCGGCGAGAGTCTCCATCAACGCGAGCGACGCTCCCGCGGCAATTCCAGGTCGCGCCAGCGGAAGCGCGACAAGGGCGAACGTTCCCCATGCCCCGCGTCCAAGCAATCGTCCGGCCTCGAGCAGATTCGCGGCCTGCGCCACGAAGGCTGCGCGAGCGAGCAGGTAAACGTACGGATAGAGCACCAGCGAGAACATGGCAATCGCTCCGCCTACGGAGCGAACTTCGGGAAACCAGTATTCGCCGGCCTGCCGGCCGCTAAGGGTGCGCAACGCCCCCTGCACCGGACCCGAGAATTGAAGCAGGTCGGTGTACGCATAGGCGATGACATAGGCCGGCATGGCGAGCGGAACGACCAAAGCCCAATCGAACAGGCGCGATCCTGGAAACCTGAACATGCTGACCAGCCACGCGCTCGGCACGCCAAGCAGAATGACTCCAACCGCAACGCCTGCCATGAGTGCGAGGGTATTGCCGACGTATCCCGGCAATACCGTGGATGCGAGGTGTGACCAGGTCTGCGTGCCCGGTGCAATCGAAAGGAGTGCGACGGCCAGGATCGGCGCGGCGATGAATGCCGCCAGCGCGATGGCGCCTGCGGAAAGCACTACCCCGCCACCTGCAGAAGAGCTCCCTGGCCCGGCGCCCGCTTGCAGAGCCATCTATCAAAACTCTCTTAGTATTATCATTGTATTATGACATTAACGAGAATCATTATTATGTACGTTTCGGGGCGCTATAATGGTGCTCGTAAAGCCGAAGGGCCGGTTTCCCCGTGATGCTTGAACTGCACAATGTCCGCAAATCGTTTGGTTCGCACCACGCAGTGTGCGGCCTTTCGATGTCCATCGCGCGGGGAAGCATCAGCTGCCTGCTCGGGCCGAGCGGCTGCGGCAAGACGACGGTATTGCGATGCGTCGCCGGTTTTGAATCGATCGGACAAGGCGCGATTCTCATCAATTCATCGCTCGTGAGCGCGCCGGGGACGCTCGTGCCTCCGGAACGGCGCCGCATCGGGATGGTGTTCCAGGAATACGCGCTGTTTCCGCACCTCAGTGTCGCAGCAAACGTAGCCTTCGGCCTTCACCAGATCGCGAAGGCCGAGCGCGAGCTTCGCGTCACCGAATTGGTCGAGGCGGTCGGGCTGGGCGGTCTCGAGTCGAAGTTTCCGCATGAACTCTCAGGCGGACAGCAACAGCGCGTGGCGCTCGCGCGCGCGCTCGCGCCCCGGCCCCATTTGCTGCTCCTCGACGAACCATTCTCTAACCTCGACGTGGATCTGCGCGAGCGCCTCTCCCTGGAGGTGCGCGACATCATCAAGGCGAACGGCGCGACAGCTGTGCTGGTCACCCACGACCAGCACGAGGCGTTTGCCATGGCTGACGAGATCGGCGTCATGCACGAAGGCCGGATTGTCCAATGGGACAGTGCCTACAACCTCTACCACCGGCCGGTGAACCGTTTCGTGGCGGATTTCGTCGGTCAAGGCGTGTTCCTGCCCGCCAGCGTGCTCAACTCCCGGCAGGTCGAGATCGAATTGGGCGTACTCGACGGCGACATTCCGCACGGCTGCCTTCAGGGCTGCGCCGCGTGCGGCCGCGGCTGCAGCGCTGAAGTGCTGTTGCGGCCTGATGACGTGGTGCACGACGACGCATCGGCGACACTTGCCGAGGTCGTGCACAAGGCGTTTCGCGGCGCCGAGATTCTCTATACCCTCAGGCTCGATAGCGGCCGCAAGGTGCTTGCCATGGTGCCGAGCCATCACAACCACGCTCTCGGCGAGCGTATCGGCATCCGCCTTGACGTCGACCATGTGGTCGCATTCTCCTCGCGGGACGCGGAACCGCACCGGCACCTACCGTCCTAGGCCCTCTCGTCGTTCAGGCTGAAGATGAAATTGATGTCCATGCCGAACTCCTTGCCGCGCAACGCGGCCGGAATCGGCACGAGGGGCTTGGCCCGAGTGAGGGTCTCCAGCGCAGCCTGATCGAGGACGTCGTGACCCGTGCTGGTTTTGATCGAAATGTTCGCAATCAATCCGTTGGCGCCGATAACGAGTCGAATCACGGCCTTGCCTTCCCAGTTGTTGTCCAGGGCGACGCGCGGATACTTCTTGTAGCGCCGCGCAGCAGAATAGATCGCGAGGCGGTACTGGTCCAGCGTACCCGCATCATCTGACGCCGCGGGCGAAGGTGGCGAGGGTCGCGTATCGATTCTCGCGATGGGGCCTGGCGCGCTGGGCGCCGATGCCGGCGCGGCCGGTGGGGCAGGCAGCGTAATTTCGGGTTCGCGCTTCGCCGCTTCGCGCGGGGGCAAGGCGGATTCAGGCTTGGACTGGACCGCCAACCCCGCCGGTGCAAGCCGCTCGACCGGCGGCGCGACCGGCTGCCGTTTCACTGGCGGCGGCGGTTCGACCGCGCGTGGCTTGGAGGGCGTCGCGGGCGGCGGAGGCGCGGCGATGAGACGCGCGACGATCGGGACCGGAACAGCATACGGATTCCTGGCGGCGTCTAGCTGAAGGAAATTGGCGAACAGCAGGACCGCGTGCAACGCGAGCGAAGCGAATACGGCGAGAGCGAGCACGCGCCGCTCGCCCTCGCGCGCAAACGTGCCCCCGCCTAGCACCGCCGCCATGCCCTGCCCCTGGAATCCGAGCGCGTGAATATACCCCAGCGAAACGTGCGCTAGGCCGACACGATGCGCCAGACCTTTTCCGCTGTGATCGGCATCTCGATGTGCGCAACTCCGTAGGCCGAAAGCGCATCGAGCACGGCGTGCACGACTGCGGGTACCGACCCGATGGTGCCGATTTCCCCGCAGCCTTTCACGCCGAGCAGATTGGTGGTGCAGGGAATGCACTCGTCGAAACGCGTGACCATCGGCGGAAACTGGTCGGCGCGCGGCACGCAATAGTCCATCATCGAGCCGGTGAGCAACTGCCCGCTCTCGGTGTCATACACGGCCTGCTCGAAGAGCGCCTACCCGACGCCCTGCGCGATGCCGCCGTGGATCTGCCCTTCCACGATCATGTGGTTGATGATCCGCCCGATGTCGTCGACGCTGGTAAAGCGCGCCAGCGCGATCTCGCCGGTCTCCGGATCGATCTCGAGTTCGCACACCTGCGCACCATTTGGCCAGGACGGCGAAGACGGAGTCTCCGTCGCCGATACGCGAAAATGCTTTTCCGGCTGCTTCGCCGCGAGCTCTGCCAGCGCGATCGACCGATCGGTGCCAGTGATGCTGAACTGCCCGTTGCGATACCCGATGTCCGCTGCCGCCGACTCCAGCGCATCCGCCGCGAGTTCCTTGCCACGCGCAACAGTGTTTCGGCCGGCCGAAACCACCGCGGAACCACCGACGAACGCCGAGCGCGAGCCTACACTGCCCATGCCGTTCGCCAGATCAGTATCGCCCTGCACGATCCTCACCCTTTCGAGCGGAATCTGCAGCACCTCGGTGATGAGCTGCGTGTAACTCGTCTCCAGGCCCTGCCCCATTGCCTGGGTGCCCGAGAACACGGTGACTGTGCCGTCGGCATCGACGCGAATGTCCACTGTTTCGGTCGGCAGTGCGCCCGTCCATTCGATATACACCGCCAACCCGCGACCGCGCAATTTGCCGTGGCGCCTCGATTCGCCGCGACGCGTGTCGAAACCGTTCCAGTCCGCCGCCTCGAGCGCGCTCTCCAGCATGCGGCCGAAATCGCCCGAGTCATAGGTTTCGCCCAGGTGGGTGCGATACGGATACTGGCCCGGCTGGATCAGGTTGCGGCGGCGCAGCTCGATCGGATCGAGCTTCATTTCGCGCGCCGCCTTCTCGATCAGCCGCTCCATCAGGTAATTCGCCTCGGGGCGTCCGGCGCCACGGTACGCGCCAGTGGCCATGGTGTGCGTAAGTACGCCGCGCACGCGATATTCGATCACGGGCACGTGATACACGGTGGTCTGCACCTTCGGGCCGAGAACCAGGGGAATGATCGCCGAGGAGCCCACCGGCACCGCGCCAAAGTTTCCGAGGCTGTCCATCCTGAGCGCGAGGATGCGGCCATCGGCGTCGAGTGCGAGTCGCGCCTTGAAATGCTGGTCGCGGGCCATGTGCGCGGCGAGAAACTCCTCGCTTCGATCGGCGCGCCATTTCACGGGGCGGCCCAGTTTGCGCGCCGCATGGCACACCAGCGCGTCCTCCGGGCTGAGGCCAGTCTTCATGCCGAATCCGCCGCCGATGTCGCCCACCACGACGCGGAACTGCTGCGGCTGTGTATTGAACACCGCCGCGAGCGCATCGCGCGTGCCGGTAGGCTGCTGGGTCTGCGTGTAGAGGGTCCAGCGTCCGCCTTCGTACTGCGCCAACGAACAGCGCGGTTCGATCGCATTGGCGATCAGGCGCTGATTGTGCAGCTCGATCTCGGTGACACGTGCCGCACGCGCGAATGCCGCCGCCACGGCATTCGCATCGCCGTAGCGCTGCTCGGCCGAGATATTGCCTGCGACCTGCGCCGAGACTTGCGGCGCTCCTGGGAGGATCGCGACGCGCGGGTCGATCACACACGGCAGCTCCTCGTAATCGATTTCCAGCCGGTCCGCCGCGTCCTGCGCCTGTTCTCGCGACTCCGCGAAGATCGCCGCGACCGCATGCCCGGCATACAGCCCCGCTCCATCGGCGAGCAGAGTGCGCAGCGGCGCTTCCATCGGAGAGCCGTCCGCCCGCTTAAAAAGCGGCGGAAAAGGTATGTGGTCCACGCCATCCGCCGCAAGATCGGCATAAGCCCAGACGGCCAGCACACCGCCTGCACCGCGCGCCGCCTCGGCGTTCATCGCTGAGATGCGCGCATGCGCATAGGGACAGCGCACGACCACCATCCACGCCTGGTTCGGCAGGTTGCGGTCGTCGCTATAGAGCCCCTTGCCGGTGAGAAGACGGTCGTCCTCGAGCCGCTTCTGCGTGCGCGAAGAGCCGAAACGGGCTGAAGAAGGATCGAATTGGACCGCGGGAGCGTTCATGCGCTATGGGGCGGAGAAACGGGAGTAGGGATCGGAATGACCGGTACAGGTCACCGTGCGACAGGTTGGATCGCGATCGGATCGCGAGCGGCCCATGCTTCCGGAAGTTGACAAGCGCCATTTTATCAGGCGCGCAGCATCTGGTCTCCCGACACTGGCCGAGGCCCGCTTCTATAATCCAGCCAGCCCCGGGGACTGTCTCATTCACCTGTCAGGTCAAAAAAATGCGCTACCGCATCGGCATCGACGTCGGCGGAACATTCACGGATTTTCTTCTCATGGCGGCGGGAGGCCGGACCGCGGTCCACAAAGAGCTTTCGACACCATCCGACCCTTCCGAGGGGGTGCTCAACGGGCTGATTGCTCTTGCCCGCGGTGAGGCGTCGAGCCTCGAGCCGTTTCTCGGCAGCGTCTCGATGATCGTGCATGGCACCACCGTGACCACAAACGCCGTGCTCACAGGGAAAACGGCGCGCACCGGCCTCATTGCCACGCGCGGCTTTCGCGATGCGCTGCAGATGCGCCGCGGCATCCGCGAGGAAATGTACGACAACCGATACCACCCTCCCGAGCCGATCGTGCCACGCTGGCTGCGGCTGCCGGCGACGGAACGAGTGACGGCGAACGGAGCGATGGTCGTGCCGCTCGATACAGCCAGTGTCGAGCACGCGGTGGGGTGCTTCCTCGAGGAGGGGATCGAGGCGGTCGCGGTGTGCTTTCTGCACGCGCACGCCAATGCGAAGAACGAGCGCGCGGCGGCGCGGATCGTTCGCCGCCTGATGCCGCACGCGTATCTCTCCGTGTCCTCGGAGGTGATGCCGCAGGTGCGTTTCTACGAGCGCACCAGCACGACCGTACTCAATGCAGCCGTCGGCCCGATCCTCGCGCGCTATCTTGGAAACCTCACCGCGAAGCTTGCCAAGGCGCGATACTGCGGTGCGCTGCTCGTAATGCAATCGAACGGCGGCGTCGCCGCACCCGCGGCCGTCTCGCGGCTCGCCGCGACGACGCTGCTTTCCGGGCCCGCCGCCGCGCCTGCGGCCGGCCTCGCCTGCATGGCGCCGCTGCGTGCGACCAGCTTCATCACCATGGACATGGGCGGCACGAGTTTCGACACTGCGCTGGTGCTCGACGGCGAACCCGCCGTGAGTTTCTCGGGTTCGGTAAACCGCTACGCGCTTGCGCTGCCCAGCATGGAAATCAACACCGTCGGCGCGGGCGGTGGATCGATCGCGTGGATCGACCAGGGTGGGCTCCTGCGCATGGGGCCGGCGAGCGCCGGTGCCGATCCAGGACCCGCATGCTACGCGCGCGGCGGCGTCGAGCCGACCTGCACGGATGCGAACCTGGTGCTCGGCTATCTCTCGGCGGAGTATTTCGCCGGCGGGCGCATGCGTCTGGACAGCGGCGCGGCGCAAGAGGCGGTCGCGTCCCGCGTCGCCAAGCCGCTCGGGCTGTCGCTGGCGGAAGCGGCGCATGGCATGGTTCATGTGATCAACGTCAACATGGCTGCCGCGATCCGGGAAGTCTCCGTGCAAAAGGGCTACGATCCGCGCGAATTCCCGCTCGTCTGCGCCGGTGGCGCGGGGCCGCTGCACGCGGCCGGAATCGCCGCCGAGCTCGGCATCGCGCGCATCGTCGTGCCGCGAGGTGCCTCGATCTTCTGCGCGGCGGGGATGCTGCGCACCGACCTGCGCCACGACTACGTGCGAAGCTGCGCGCACACCGTCGGCGAGAGTGCGGCCGGCGCCGGCAGACTGCGCCGGGCGGTGCGCGAGATGCTGGCGCAAGCGCGGCGCGTGCTCGCCGCCGAGGGAATCGTGGCCGCACGCCAGCGCATGCGCTATCAGCTCGACCTGCGCTATGCCGGCCAGTACCACGAGGTTACGGTGGAGGTATCGGCAAAGGCGCTCGCGGCGGCCGACTGGGACGCGGTGCGCGAGCGCTTTCATGCAGAGCACGACCGGCTCTACGGCTATGCGCTGCGAGCCGAGGGCACGGCGGTGGAATTGCTCAACGTGCGACTCTCGGCGAACGGCGTGACGCAGAAGCCCGTATTGCAGCGCGAGGCACGCCGCACGCCCGGCTGCGGGCACGCTCTGAAGGGCATGCGCCCGGCGTACTTGCCCGAGCGCAAGAGCTACCGCGAGGTCCCAGTGTTCGACGGCGATCGGCTCGGACACGGCAACCGGCTGCAGGGTCCGGCGATCATCGAGAGCGCGAACACGAGCATCCTGGTTCCCTCGGGATGGCGCGCCGAGTACGATGTGCTGGGTAACTGCATACTAAACGCGTCTGCACCACGCGCAAGGGGCTCCGAATGAAGCGCAGGATCGATCCGATCGAGGTCGCGGTGCTGCAGCGGCGGCTGAAATCCATTACCGGGGAAATGGGCCTGACGCTCCTGCGCACGACGCGCTCGCCGATCCTTAACGAAGCGCGCGATTTCGTCACCGGGCTGTACGACGCGCGCGGCCGCATGCTAGAGCAGACCGAGTACATCCCGGTGCTCGCATTTGCGCTGCAGCCGGCCTGCGAGAACGTGATCCGCTTCTTCGGCGAGGATATCCATCCCGGGGACGTGATCCTGCACAATGATGTGTTCAGCGGAGGCAACCAGAACAACGACGTCGCCGTTTTCAAGCCGATCTTCCACGGCAAGACTCTCGTCGCCTGGGCCGCCTGCAAGGGCCATCAGGCCGATATCGGCGGCGCGGTGCAGGGCGGCTACAACCCGGAGGCGCGCGAAGTCTGGCAGGAAGCCCTGCGCATCCCCGCGGTCAAGGTGTTCGAGCGAGGGCGGCTGCGCAAGGACGTCTGGAACCTGATCTTCGCCAACATCCGGCTCGGCATCGTGGAGGAGGACATCAAGGCGCAGATCGGAGGAGCCACGGTCGGCGAGCGCGGTTACCACGCGCTGTTGAAACGCTTCGGGCGCCGCCGCCTGCAGCATCTGCTCGAAGCGCTGTTTGACAGCACCGAGCGCCGCGTGCGGCACGAGATCGCGGCGATTCCCGACGGGAGCTATCGCGGCGAGTCACATGCGTTTTACGACGGAGTCACCGACGGCACAAAGATGAAAATCCGCCTTACGGTGACGGTGAGGGGCGAGAACATCACTTTCGATTTCTCGGGTTCGGCGCCGCAGACGCCGGGGTTCGTGAACGCACCCTATTCGGCCACCGCGTCGGCGCTGCTCCTCACCTTCCTGATGCTCATCGACCCGGAGATCCCGCATAACGCCGGGATCCTCAGGCCGATCCGCATCGTCAATCCCGAGGGCTCGTTCCTGAATGCGCGCTTCCCCGCGGCGACCACGTTCGGCAATTCGATCACCGGACCGACCTCCGACGCGATCTTCCGCGCGTTCGCCGCGGCGCTGCCGCGGATGGTGAGCGCCGGCTGGAACCGCTTCCTGGGATTCGCCGTGTCCGGGCACGACCCGCGCCGCCGGCGCCCCTACGTGGACATCCTGTTCCTTTCGTTGAAGGGCGGCTCGGGCGGCACCTGGAGTGCCGACGGCTACGACCATATCGGCCTGATCAACTGCGCCGGCGGGATCCTCGCGCAGGACTACGAAATGTTCGAAATTCACGATCCGCATTTCCTGCTGAAGCACGAATACCTGCAGGACTCGGCGGGTGCAGGGCGCTGGCGCGGCGGTGTGGGCGTCGAGACCGAGTTCGAGATGCAGGGCGAGAACGTGACCGGCGTCGCGTTCGGCGACGGTGTCGAGGACGACGCGCGCGCCTTCGGCCTGTTCGGCGGCCGATCCGGGTCGCGGAACGAGATCCGGCTCGATTATCCGGATGGCACCGTGCGGCGAGCGAAGACCAAGGAAATCATCCGCGGCATCCCGCGCGGCACGCGCTTCAGCCAGAAGGCGGGCGGCGGCGGCGGCTACGGCGATGCGTTAGAGCGGCCGCTCGAAGCGGTGCTCGCCGACGTGAAGAACGAACTGGTCAGCATCGACGCCGCACGCGAAGACTACGGCGTCTGGATCGATGCGCGGACGCTCGCCGTGAATGCCTCGGAAACCAAAGCCTTGCGAGGAGCGAAAAGATGAACGCGCCGCACATCGACCATATCGGGATTATCGTCGCCGATCTGGAAGCCGCGATCGAGCGGCTGGGGCCGCTGTTTGGCGGCGCTCCCGTGGTGAAGGAGCTCATGCACGCCGGACTGCGCGTGGCGGAGTTCCACGCAGCGAACATCACCGTGGAGCTGCTGCAGTACAGCGGTGCCAACGACACGTTTGCGCGGCGAGTGATGGGCGGGCAGCTCGGCCTGAACCATCTTTCGGCGCGTGTCGAGGACGTGCAGCGCTCGATCGCGGAGCTGCGCGCCGCCGGCCTCGAACCGATGGAGGGGTTTCCGCGCCAAGGCGCGCACGGACGCGTTGCGTTCTTCAAGCCGGATGCGCTCACCGGACTGCTGTTCGAGATCTGCGAGCCGGATGCGGATGCCGCGCGCGCAAAGGACGAATGACATGGACCTGGGACTGAACGGCCGCGTCGCGCTCGTGACGGGCGGCTCGAAGGGAATCGGGCTCGCAATCGCGAGGCAGCTCGCCGCCGAGGGCTGCGCACTGCATCTGGTATCGCGCACGCGGGCCGACCTGGAGGCCGCGCGCGAGGAGATCGCAGGGCGCCACGGCGTCGCGGTGAGCGTGCATCCGCTCGATCTCTCCGCGCGCGGTTGCGCGGAGGCGCTGGGCGCGGAATGCGGCGACATCGACATCCTGGTGAACAATGCCGGCGCGACCCCGCGCGGCGCGCTCGACGAGGTGGACGAGGAGCGCTGGCGCAAGGCCTTCGAGCTCAAGGTGTTCGGGTACATCAACCTTTCGCGCGTGTTCTACAGGAGCATGAAGGCGCGCCGCCGGGGCGTGATCATCAACATCATCGGCAACGGCGGCGAGCGCCTGGACTACGGCTATATCGCGGGGGCGGCGGGAAATGCCGCGCTGATGGCGTTCACGCGCGCGCTCGGGGCAGGCAGCATCGACTTCGGCGTGCGCGCGGTCGGCGTGAACCCCGGGCCGGTGGCGACCGAACGTCTGGTCGGTCTGATGAAGAACGAGGCGCAGGCGCGCTTCGGCGACGCCGGGCGGTGGCGCGAGTTCGAGAACGGTTTTCCTCTCGGGCGCTCGGCCACGGTGGAGGAAATCGCGGCGACCGTGGCGCTGCTCGCATCCGATCTTTCCTCCTACACCACCGGTACCATCGTGACCATCGACGGCGGCCTCGCGCACCGCGGGTCGCTGATCTGAGGCCCATCATGCTCGATCAGGACACGCAGGAATTCCGCGATCACGTCGCGCGCTGGGTGGACGAGCGGCTCGTGCCCCGGGCCGAGTCGCTGGACCGCAGCGGCGAGTTCCCGCACGATCTGTTCCGCGAGGCGGGCGAGCTCGGATACTTCGGCGTAATGTATCCGGAGTCCTGCGGCGGGAGCGGGCTCGCAAACCCCTACACCTGCTTCGCCGTTCTGTGCGAGGAAGTTTCGCGCGGCTCGATGGGTTTCGCCGCGGGGGTGTGCATGCAGGGATCGACCGCGACCTACACGCTGTTCAAATGGGGCGGCAAGGCGCTGCGCGAGCGATTTCTGCTGCCCGCGTTGCGCGGCGAGAAAATTGCCGCGTTTGCGATCACCGAACCGAATGCAGGCTCGGATGCGGCATCGCTGCGCACGCGCGCGACCAAGGTCGAGGGCGGCTACGTGCTGAACGGGCGCAAGATCTTCACCACGCACGGCACCGTGGCCGACTTCATCACGGTGGTCGCGAGCACCGATCCCGGCAGAGGCCTCAAGGGGCTCGACCTGTTCGTCGTGGATACGGATACGCAGGGCTTTTCCGTAGGCCGCAAGCTCGAGAAGTTCACGATCCACTGCTCTGACACCGCCGAACTCTCGTTCGACAATGTGTTCGTGCCGGAGGAATGCCGCCTGGGCGGCGGTGAGGGGCGCGCGGAGGGCGGGGGCTTCCTGAATGCGTACAAATCGCTCACCGTGGACCGCGTATTCACCGCGGCGCTCGCAGTGGGCAACGCGCAGGCGGCCTACGACGCGGCGCTGCGCTACGCGAAGGAGCGCGTGCAGTTCGGCCAGCCGATCGGCAAGTTCCAGGCGGTGCAGTTCAAGCTGGTCGACATGCTCGCGACACTGGAACAGGCGAGACTCTACACCTACTATGTGGCCGGTCGCGCCGACCGCGACGAACCGATCACCACCGAGGCAGCGCTCGCCAAGCTCGTCGCGGCCGACGGATGCAACGAGGTCTGCCAGAAGGCGCTTGCGATCTTCGGCGGCTACGGCCTGATGAACGAATTCCCGCTGCAGCGTTTCCTGCGCGACTCCTACTTTCCGATCGTGGGCGGCGGCACCAGCGACATCATGCGCCTCATCATCGCGCGCCAGCTCGGGCTCTGAGCGCCGGGCGCGGCTACTCCCGCTGCGGCGCGTCCTGCGCGTACTTGGTCGCTTCCATCTGGTGCAAGGGGACCAGCATCCGGCGCACGAACAGCGAATCGCGCACCCGCGGCGCAGGCACGGGCAGTTCCGCGGCCGACGGAGACGGCAGCCCGAGCAGCTTCCGGGCCAGCCGGACCTGGAGGTAATTGCGGAATTGCGCAGGCATCCATCCGTAGCGCGGATCGACGTCGATGTCATAGATGCAGGGCTTGCCCTCCCGCACGACGTAGGTGACTTGCGCCCAGCCGGCCCGGATCTGTTTGACCGCGCGCGCGAGTTCGTCCGCCACTGCGCCGCAGTCGCAGACCGACAGTTCCTCCATCCGCTCCTCGGTTCCATCGACATACGGCGCCGCGCAATTCAATGCGAGCAGGACTTCGCCATCGCAGAGAAAAGCCCGAATGAAACCCTGCTCCGGATGCGCTGCGAGCAGCACAGGCGGCTTGCCCGGGTCCACACAGTGCTTGCGCTGCTTTTCGAGAAACAACTGCCAGATCGCACGCCCGGTATCCGGGCGCCACATGACGTATCTGTGCTCTCCGCAAAAGCGCTCCGCGACCGGCATGTCATTGCTGCACAGCCACGGGGGAACGAGCAATCCCGCGCGCTGCAATTCGGCGAACAGCCGCGCATTGGCGAATCCCAGCCGCAACGCGTGCCACGAATTGATCACGCGGATGCCTCGGCGTTCCTGGTCGCGCAGTACGCTTGCGAGAAAGCTCGAGCGCTGCTGATCGACGATGTAATCGATCTGCCATACGCCCCAGTCGACGCTCGGCACGGCGCGCGGCACCAGCGGATCCTGAAAATCGAAGCCGGCAACCACGAGTTTGTCGAGCCCGCCGAGTTCCACGCCGGCCCAGACGATTCCGGATCGGCTCATCTCGACGCGGTCGCCCGCCGGAACCGACAGGTCGAAAATCGGGCACTGCGCGCCGGAAAACTCCGCGATCCGCGCGGCCAGCTCACGCGCGCAAGTATCGGCCGGGTCGGCCAATACCCCGATTTTCACTGCTGTTCCGCGGCCCGTGCGATTGCGTCCGTGAGGAAGAATTTCAGCGCCTTGTTGGCGCCCAGCGTTGCGATGCGGTGGCGCTCGAAGTCGTTGAATGCACGCATCCCGGGGTAGCGGTCCGCGATCACGCCCTGCGCTCCGAGCAGGCGCGACTGCGCCCGGCGAACGTCGATCTGCGCGTTGATGACCGCCAGCCTGGCCGCAAGCACATCGCGCCGGTTGCGGTTCAACTCGACCTGGCTCACGAATTCCCCGATGTGAAACTTCCTGTCAACGAGTTGATAGGCGAACTCGGAAAGCTTCAGGGCTTCCTGGGCTTCCTGCACGCGCGACACCGAGCTGAAATACGCCGCATAGGCGTCATTCGCTTCCCGGATCACGTCGTTGGCGGTAATCCGCGCTGCATACTCGCTCGCGGTGACGTTCGTATTGGCCGTGCTCAATGCGGCATGTGCCGCCCGCCGGCCCACCGGGTTCACGTACGTCAGCGAGCGGCTGAAGCTTTTCGAGTCGGGCTGGCCGAGGTGATTGAACGACTGCGACAGTGTCTTGTAGCCGTACGTGGAAGCGCTCTGGCTGTACGTTCCCGACAGGTTCGCGCTGACGTCCGGCTTGATGCCCTGCTCCGCAAATCTCGCACCCATTTTGCTCAACTCGGAATCCACCTTCCTCGACATCAGCTCGGGGCGATGCGAGAGCGACATCTGCTGGATGTCATCGAGCCTTGGTTGCGGAAATTCGGCGCCGGGCACGGAAAATCCCGCCGGAAAAAGGATCTGGTCGGCAATTTTGGCAGGGTCGTCCTCGATCAGAGCGGACAAGGTCGTCGATACCGTGTAATAGTTGCGCAGCGCCAATTCCTCCTCGACGCGCGCGCGCGCCAGCTCCGCGTCCCCCTGCGACTTGTCGAACTGGCTGATCACTTCCTGCTTGAACAGCCGCTCGAAGCTGGGGGCGAGCGACTCGACGAGTTTCCTGTTCTCCGTCGTCGCCGCAAGACTCTCGGCGCTTTCCACCAGATCCCAGTAGGCGAGGTCGATCTGCAGCAGAATGCTGTTGATCACGGATTTCACGTCCCAGAACGCCCGCTCGGTGCTCTTTTCGACGAGCTTGATGGCGTAATCTCCGGGTGCAAACTCCCCGAACCCCTTGGTGCCGGGTAACGGCAGGCTCAATTGCGCGAACACACTGGACGCCCATGGCGCCTCGTAGGTGTAGGACTGCCCTCCCACCGAATAGAAGGACTTGTTGTACGTCGTGCTCTCGGAGAGGCGCAATACCGGCCCCCAGGGAAGTTGCTGCGTTACGTCGACGGTCGCCGTCTTGACCCTGTTGATTCCGGGCTGCGAATCCGGGTCGGGGGCAGCTCGAATGGGGCCGTTCAGCGTCGTGCTCGACCCGGGCACCGAAAAGCAGATCTGCGTCACGTCGGGCTTGTTGTTGGTCGCCGCCGTGGGCGACGTGATGATTCCCTGACAGGCGCCCTGCACGAAGGTCATGCGCGTGATCTGCCCGGTCATCGAACGCCCGAACTGGTTCGTCTCGGACTGGGACACCGTGACCTGGACCACCGGATCGAAAACCGCGCGCGCTTCCAGCAGCGCCGCTTCGACCAGAAGCGGCTGGCGCCCCGCGAGGCGGATACTCAGGTTCTTCTTCAGTCCGAGCATCACCGCGTCGGTGGCGCTGACGTAACGCCAGGTCCTGCGCGCCACGGCGCCTTGCGCGTCGCCGGCAATGCGAGGTTGTACCAGGGCGCGCAACTTCTCCTCTCGCTCCGTGAGGGGCGGCGCGAGCATTTCGGGCAGCGAAGCCCCGCGCTCGGGGGTGGCACCACCAGCCGGGCTCGCCGGCTGTGGTGGCGCTGTCTCATCGGCCGCGAAGCTGACGACGGCCACTGCCGTCAGGCACAGGGCAAACCCCGCAGTAAAGCCTGCTGCCCTCATTTTCCGCTCCCCTCGCCGTAGCGTTGCGCCAGCGATCCGATCGCCGCATGCACGGCGGCCTCCGAAATCTTCCTGCCCAACAGCGTCGTCTGGTATTCGAGATCGGCATTGAGCAATTCAATGCTCTTTACGATGACCTCGAAATCGCTGACGACACCGAGCGTGCGCTGTCTCTCCGCACGCTCGAAAACCCGCGCAGCCAGGTCGCGCGACTGCGACGCGAGTTCGGTGCGCTGCCGCGCGCTTTGCAGGTTCGTCACCGCAAGGGTCACCTGGCTAGCGACACTGCGGCGGGTCTGGCCGAGCAGGATCTCCTGCTGGCGCAGACGCGCCGCGGCCTGGAGGAAATTCGCGTTTGCGGCGCGATTGTCCCACGGCCGCGTGTAATTCAACGAATAGTTCTGCGTCTTGCTGTCGGGTTTCATTACCTGGCCGAACGCTTCCAACGCATTGTCGTAGCCGAATACCGAGTTGCTCTGGTTCCTGCTGAAGCTCGCCGTGGCGCTGAGGTCGGGTCCCAGTTGCACCCGGCTTTGTTCGTGCAGGACGGCTGCAATGCTCCTGTTAACCTCGGCGAGACGGATGCGCGGATTGCGCTCGGCACCCTGCTGCAGCGCCTCTTGCCGCTCGATCGGCGCGCTCTCTGCAAGCCTGGCTTCGTAACACGCCGGCAGCAGGATCGTGTCCTTGTCGAGATCCAGCAGATTGGTCAGTGCGTTCGATGCCGCAAGGTAATTGTTCAGCGCCTCCTGCTCCTGGCGTCTGAGCGTCGAGGTCTGCGCATCGACTTTGGCCTTGTCGTAACGGGTTGCTTCCTGCGATGCGAACAACCGGTCGGTCTTCGCAGCCAGCGCGCGCACCCGCTCGCGCGTCTCGACCGTCGCCTCGTAAATCTTCTTGCGCAATACCAGGTTCCAATACCCTTGCTCGACCTGCAGCAGCGTGTCGTTGATGAGCGAGGCGATTTGCCAGAATGCCGTCTGCTGGCCGGTGTCGGCGATGCGCAGCGCGACGTCCGCCGCGGCGTAGTCGCCGAAAAACCTGCTGCCCGGAAGCGGCGCGGTAATCCCCGCATTGAACTGATTGGTCCACGGCCGCCCGTATGAACCGACCACGTCGAAGCCGATGTTCTCGAGGAACTTGTTGTCCTTGTAGATCAGGCTGTCCGTGGCAAACGCGGTGATGCCCTTCGGGAACAGCATGCTCATCTGCCCGCTGTAGGTCTCGCTGATATTGTCGCCGGTGGGCGAGGACTTGCTGGCCTCGATTTCCGTCGGAGCAAATCCGGCGGCCCTGCCCTGGTCGAAGGTCATCGAGAACACGCCCTTGGTCGCGAGGGTCCTGGTGCAGACTCCACTCGCATCGCAAGTGATCGGGCCCCTGAACTCCAGGTCGGTCAAGGTTCGGTTGATGACGAAGCTCCGGTCGCGCGCGGCCGAGAGGGTGACCACCGGGTCGAACAGCGCAAGCGCCTGCTGCAGCGCCGCTGCACTCAGGTCTTTGCTCAACTGCGTGCTCTGGATGCTCAGGTTCCTGCGCAGCGCCGTCAGCGCGCTCTGGCCCTGATCGATCTCGAGCCACTGGACCTTGTCGGCGGAGCGACCCCGCTCAGCCAGGAATTTCTGCTCCAGCGCCGCCTTGATCGGCAGCTTGCCGACGCCCGCCTGCTTCGCCGACTCTCCGGGGTTCTGCGGCTGTGGCTGCCCCGACACCATTCCGGCCGGCATCAGGGCCAGCGCGAATACGATGCATGCGATGCCCGGCAGCGTCGCACGTGACTGGTTCCTCGCCGGCTTCATCGCGATCGGCATCCCGTGACCCTGTGCGCGCTCATTCGTTGACGCTCGCAGACAACAAGTTTTGCGCCGCGAGGAACCGCGCGACGTTCTTGCGGTATTGCACCAGTGCATCGGCGTGGTTCAATTGCGCCTGCAGCAGGTCGTTCTGTATCTCGAGCAGCATGAATTCTGTCACGAGATTGAGCGCCCTGCGCCTTGTCGCCGCCTGAAACGCGTCCTCCGCAAGGTTCATGTTTACGCGCGAAATCTCGATTTGCTTCTGCGCGCTTTGCAGTGCGTCGATCGAGGCCGTCAACTGCTGCACCGCCTGATTCCTCGTTTGCGCAAGCTGGTCGCGCGCCTGCATCACGCCGACGCGTGCCTGGCTCAACGCCGCTTTCAGCGCCTCGTTGCCGATCGGAATGCGTACCGTGACGCCGAGCACGGCCGTGCGGACGTCCGGATTGAAGATGTTGCCGATGGAATTGCCGAAATTCGGATAGCCGAACACGGAGTTGCTCTGTCCGAAGCTGACGCTGGCGTTCAGCAGAACGTCGGGTTTCACGTCGTTCGCGCGATGGTTCAGGGTGATCCGGCTTTCCTCGAGCAGGGCCTCGGTGCGCTTGACGTCGGCGTTGCGCTCCATCGCATTGCGCATCGCCGCGTTCAGATCGACGCTTGGCGCCTGTTCCAGCGACTGCTGGTACGCGACCGGCAGCAGCAGGTCCTGAACGTCGCCGTCGAGCAGGTTGGACAGCGCCTCGGAGGCGGATGCCAGCCCGTTCCACGCCAGCGCTTCCCTGCCGAGCGTGTTGGCGAGACGCGCGTCGATCTGGTTCATTGAATACTCGTTGACTTCACCGAGCTTGTAGGACGATTGCGCGCGCTTGCGCAGTTGCTCGAGTATGGCCTTCTGCTCCAGCGCGATCTGGAGCACCCTCAGGCTTCCCACCAGGTCCCAGTACGCGTTGTCGACCGCGAGCAGGGTGGATTCCGTGACCGCCCCGAATTCGAAGCCCGATCGCGCCACCCGCAACTGGCCGAGTTTCACGTCGGTCGCCTGCTGGGTGCCATACGGACCGAAATTCCTGCCGAATGGCAGCGAAGTGGCAAATCCCATCGACAATGTCGACGTGTAGGCGAGGTTCGGGGGGACGAACGCGAAGTCGGTTGCACTCAATGTGACAAACGGACTCTGCCTCGGACGGTAGCTCGTCTGAAATGCAAGCGATAGCGAAGCGCCGTATTCCAGCGGTTTCGCGGCCTGCGCGAAGAAACCGATGGTCTCGTCGGGTCGCCGTCCACGGAAGCTCGCGAATTCGACGGCGGAGGAGACGGTAGGCGTGCAGGTCGGATTGCCTTCCGCGACCCCCGCAACCGGCTGGCCGTCGACGGACAGGTTGCACGTGGAGATCTGCTGCCCGGGCGTTGTCGTCCCGTTCTGCAGCGCGCGCTCGAACGCTTTCTGAAACGCATCGAAATCGGGCTCCTGGCGCCGCGTTCGCGTAATCAACTCGGGACGATCGCGAGTTACGCCTCTTGCGTAACTCGCTCCCACACTGGTGACGGGGTCGAACGCCGCTTGTGTCGCCAGCGCCAGCGCCTCCGTTTCGGCGGAAACCTGCTTTTGAAACTGCAAACCGGGGTTGCGCCGCAGCCCGAGCTGCATCGCCTCGCGGTAGGTGAGGGGCGCTACGTTCCGCCCCGCCAGGATGGGCTGCGCCCCTCCCGGGCCCTGGGCAGCCGTATTGCGAACGACATCGGTGATGCGCGCTTCCGATTCAGGGGAAAGCGGGTTGATGCTCGATTCACTTCGCGCCTTGGCGCCGGCAGCACTCTGCGCATGGCAGGAACCGATCTGCCCCGACACGATCAAGACCGCACCTGTCAGATAAATCAGGCAGCGTCTTATGGTGCGCACGGGATCAGGTTGCAGCGATCGGGCCACACGGCGCTCGGACGGCAGCTCGGATTACTTGGAAGCCATCCGCAAGGCGAGTTCCCAGCGCTCGACCAACCGGATGTCCTGGCTGCCCTGCTCCAGCAGGCGAGCCAGATACGGATAACGCACGAGATCCATGTTTACCGCCTTCTGGTATTTCCCGAAATCCGCCTTCATCTTGAGCAATTCGTCGAGCTGCGCCGGCGCCGGCGCCGCGTCCTTTTTCTGCGGGTCCGGATACTTCTTCGCGAATCCTGCGAATGCCACGGTCGGCTCCATCGCGGAAAGCAGGTTTTCCGCCTCCGTATCCGGGCCGCCGTCAGCGGATTTGCGCTGTACGCCGGCCAACTTCCGCCGCGTAGCGTCTATGGCATCGCGCGCGCCGGCCAGATTGCCCGATGCCATTGCTTCGTGGAAGCTGCGCTCGAACTCCAGCACGATGACGCGCCCAAGCAAGATGCCCAATTCGGGCTTGTCCGGCGCATCCGTAATCGCCGCCAACAGCTCCTGCCTGAGTTTGTCCAAGGCCTTGCGCTCATCGCCGAAACGTTTCGGGTCTTCGGTGACCGCCGCGTCGCGCACGAACCGGTTGACGGCGTCGCGCTTGGTTTCGACGATGTTGCTTTCCTTGAGCATGCCGTACCCGAAGTACAGGCCTCCCAACATGAGCGCCCCAAGGAGGATGAAGAAAACGGTCTTGCCCACCGGAAGTTTCGGGCGCGGCGCGAGTTCCGCTGCATCCATCACGGTCGTTTGATCAATTTGCGCGCGCCCGCCGCCCGTTGCCACGGGTTTAGCGGCTGGTTTCGCAACGGGAGTGGGCGGTTTTTTCGAAGCCTCGGGAGCCGCGTCAGCCGGCTCCTTGGCGTCCTGCGCAGCCAGCAGCTTGGTCGACGCACGCACGTCGCCGAACATCATCGTCTTTTCTGTTTCACCCTCGCCGAGCGAGCGGAAACGGTCCAGTCCGGCGCCAGCGCCGGGTGCTTCCGGGCGCTCGATGTCGAAACGGAACGGCAGGTCCCCCAGCTTGATCATGTCGCCGGAGTTCAGCTTGACATCGGTTACGCGTTTTCCGTTGACAAATACTCCGTTGCTGCTGTTGAGATCCCGGAGTCCCCACCCGCCGTCCACCGGATAGAACACGGCGTGCTTGCGCGAGACTTTCGTCGTGGCCGCTTCGATGTCTACGAATATCGCATTGCGCTTCTCGCGCCCTATGACATGCTCCTGATCGCCCTCGAGTACGACAGACAGTCCCTTCTGCGCAGCCGCGAGCGTGCTGTCGTCGAGACAGACAAGTTTCGCCTTCATGTTCTCTTCCCTCCGGCCACGCGCGCCGAAGCCGCGGTGGCTCTGCATACATTAGTCATGACTTCGGCACTCATGCGGCAACAACGATCACGAGAGCTGCAGGCGCGGCAGGTTGAACTGCGGCTGGGCCAGTTCGTAATACTTGCCCGCGAAGTTGTTCGCCTTCAGGTAGTCCTGATCGGTGAGCTGCTCGTGCGTGCCTTTCTCCATCACCTTGCCCTGGTTGATGTAGCAGATCATGTCGCAGTCCACGATCGTGGTGAGCCGGTGCGCGATGGTGATCGAGGTGCGCCCCGCCAGCACCTGCCGCATGTTCTCCTGGATGCGTGCCTGCGATTCTTCGTCGAGCGCGCTGGTGGCCTCGTCGAAAATCATGATCGTCGGCTTATGGTAGAGCGCGCGCGCGAAACAAATGCGCTGGCGCTGCCCGCCGGAGATGCCCATGCCCTTCTCGCCGATCAGCGTTTGATAGCCGACGGGATAATTCAACACGAACTCGTGGGCGCCCGCCATTTTCGCCGCCTCCACCACCGGCTGCATGTCGGGGTCGGGATCTCCCAGCGCGATGTTCTGGGCAACGGTGCCCGCGAAAAGGAAACTGTCCTGCAGCACCACCCCGATATTGCGGCGCAGTATGCTCAAATCGAGTGTCGTAATGTCATTGCCATCGATCCGGCAGGTGCCTCCCAGCGGCACGTTGAAGCCGATGATCATTTTTGCGATCGTGCTCTTGCCGCAACCGCTCGGGCCGACGAAGGCGACGCGTTGTCCCGGTTGGATCACGAGACTGAAATCCCTCATCACCAGGGCCCGTTCGCCGTTCGAGACGTAGCTGAAATTGACGTTCTCGAACTCGATCTTGCCTTTCACCCCTGTCAGCGCCTTGCGCGCATTTTCCGGCGCCGAGATCGGGGGTTCCTCGGGCGCCACGTTCAAGACGTCGCTCACGCGCTCCACTGCGATGCGCACCTCCTGAATTGATTGCCACAACCCGACCATGCCCATGATGGGACCGGTAACCAGACCCATCAGCATGTTGAATCCCATCAGTTCGCCGATGCTCATCGTTCCGGCCATGACCAGGTTCGCCCCCACCCACAGTATCGCAATCGAGGAACTCAGCGTGGCAAGCGAGTACAGCGTGCCGCTGGTCAGTTCGAGCTTCGCCCCCTGGTACCCCTGGTTGACGTTATCGACGAACGAGTCCTCCCATCGCGCACGTGCCATGTATTCGTTCGCGGTCGCCTTCAGCGCCTCGATGCCGTTCAGCGCCTCGATCAGCTGCGACTGGGATTCCGAACCGGTCATGAAAATCTTGTTGGCAATCGCCCTGAACAACGGGGTGAAGTACAAGATGATGCCGATGTAAATGGGGATGAACACCAGAAAGATGAGGGTCAGCCGGGTACTGTAGGCGAACATCATGAACAGATAGATCACGATCATCAAGGTATTGAGAATCACCGTGATGGTCTGTCCCGCCATGATGTGGCGGATCTTCTGGTTCTCACCGAAGCGGGCGAGAATCTCCCCCTTGTTGCGCGTCAGAAAGAAGTTCATCGGCAGCGACAACACGTGTCGGTAGAACTCCGCGACCAGCTTCAGGTCGATGCGGGCCGTGACAAACGCCAGCAGCAGGCTCTGAGCCCCGGTCGCAAGCGTGCTCAGCATGGCTACCAGAACCATGCCGACCAGCATCACGTTGAGCAGCCCGACGTCCTTGTGCACGATCACCGTATCGACGATGTTCTGTATGAACAGCGGCGATGCCAGTCCGAGCAGGTTGATGGTGAGCGAGGCGAGCATCGCTTCGCCGAAGAAGAACTTGAACGGCAGGATGTAATTGAGAAAATGCCTGAAGGGCTTGGTCGGCTCCTGCAGGTTCATGAACGACTGGGTCGGGTAGAACGCGATGTAGACACCGCGGTCCGCGCCGGTAGTCACCCCGGGCACCTCCGCGCTGCTCCAGCTCTTGATGAATTCGTCGCGGCTCAAGCGCTTGATGCCGGAATCCGGATCGGCGACGTGCACCTCCGAGGACGTGACCTTGAACAGCACCGCGTAGTGGTAATCCTCCCAGCCGATCACCGCGGGCAGGCTGAGCCGCAGAAGGTCGTCATATTTCAGCGCATACGCCTTCGAATTGAAGCCCAGTTTCTCGGCGGCGGTGATGATGTTGTTCGGCGTCGGGTTCGGGATCGACAGATCGGTGATCTCGCGCACTTGCCCGAGGGTGAACTTCTTGCCGTAATGTTGCGTGACCATGGCCAGGCACGCGGCGCCGCAATCGGCCGCCTCCTGCTGCCGGACCAGAGGAAACTTGCCGGTGACCGGCTGCGCCCGGCCGGCCTGCGCCATGAATTCCGCTTCGGTGACCGCGTCGGTCAGCCGCACGCGCTGATCGATTCCCTCGGCGCGCTTGCGCGCGTCGACTTCCGACTCGACGCGTGAGGCGAGATACTTGACGCGTTCGCGCAGGCGCTCGTGGAGATCCGGATTGATCTTCAGGATGGCCTGCACTTCGGGTTGCTTGATGACGAGCGCGGTGACGTCCGTCACCGCGCGCGCGCTGTGTGGCTGCACACCGAGGCTGCCGATATCAGGCAGCGCGCCGCCCTCGCCGAGCAGATCGCCCTTGCGTACGGTATCGAGCACCAGTTCCTCACCCGCAGAGCGGGCCACCAGATTGAGCGAGCCGGTCTCGATGTAGTACAGGCGCGGGTCGGTTTGCCCTTCCTCGTACAGGCTTTCGCCGCGGTGCACCGATTTCACGCCGATGTTTTCCAGCATCGAATTCAACTGGTCCGGGGTGTACTTGGCCGAGCCCAGCAAACCGCGCAACCGGAAACTCAGCTCGGTCAACCCGACCTGCTTGGTGAACAGATCGCGCATCGACGGATTTGCGGCGATCAGGCTGCGAATCTTGTCCGCCGGCAAGCGGAACCCGCATGTCGGCTCGATGGCGAGTATTTCGTACTGCCATGAGGCCGGCTTCAAAAGGGAAATCTCACCGAAGCTGCTTTCGGCCCCCATCACGCCGAGGCTGACGCGCTTGTTGTTGAGCAGCTGTTTGAGGCGCACCTGGCCGGAATACAGGTAATACATCCCGTCGATCGGCGTGTTCTGGTCGACGATCCGCTCGTCTTTGGCGTAGTCGCGGATCTCGACGAGCGCCTGGATCGCCTCCTTGTCGGCCGGCGGCAGCAGACTGAACATCGTATGGGTCTGCACCATGTAACGAATGGCTTCCTGATTGGTATCCATGGCTTTGCCTCAGCGATTAGTGGGGGTCGTGTCCAATGTTGTTCGGAGAAGCTCAACGGTGCCGCAGAACGCGGTCGCAGTGGCCACGGTCAGACTTCCTTGGGCGTCAGGAACTTGCTGACGGGAGAAAACAGCAACTCGATCAGGCGCTTCTCGCCGACCTTGACCTCGGCGACCCCGGCGATGCCCACGCCAAGCGGGACCGGTTTGCTGTCGCGCCTCGCCACGGTTTCCCTTTCGAGCGCAACCGTGACGACATACATGCTTTCTTCGCCCCTGAGCTCGCTCGGGACGGTGGAAATGCTCTTGATCTTTCCTGCCGCGATGCCGTACTCCTGGAACGGGAAGGTGAAATATTTAATTTTGACGTCCTGCAAACGTTTGAGCAGGCCGATTCGGTCGTTTCTGATGACGACGCGCGCTTCCAGAGGCGCGCCTTCGGGTATCACGGTAACCAACGGCACCCCGGCGCTGACCAGCTGCCCCGGGGAAACGAACACCCGCGTGATCTGCCCCTTCACCTTGCTGCTGTACTTCGCAATGCTCGTGTCGTATTTCAATCCCTCGACCAGGTTCTGCGAATCCTTGATTTTCTTGTCATAGCCGGCAATCTCTTCCTCGGCCTGCGCGATCGACTTCTCCACCTTTTCCCGCGTCTTGAAATCCGCGTACTTGGAGAGTTCCGCCTTCGCGGTGCTCAACGCCAGCTTGATGGTGAGGATTTCGGAGTTCGCGTCGTCGACTGCCCTCTCGGCCTCGTTGAGCCGTTGCTGAGCGTCCTCGAATTCCGGCAAGGTGATATCGCGGTCGTTGTACAGGGTCTTCTTGCGCTCGAACTGCTTACGCGCCAGGTCAAGCTGATTTTTCCTCCGATCGAGCCCGCGCATGGAGGCGTTCAACTGTTCGGTCACCTGCTCGACTCGGCTGCCCAGAACGATCCGCTGGGTACCGATATTCGTCTTGATGTCGTCGAGTTCCAGCCGCAACTGGCCCAGCCGGTTCTGCGCCAGGGTCTTTTGCTGGTTGAGAAATTCCTGCTCCGGACTGCTGGTTGCGCGGGTTCTCTCCTGGACATCGATCAGCGGGGTGCCGATGTTGACGATCTGGCCTTCCTTCACACTGATCTCTGCAACCAGTCCCCCGCCGATGGCCTGCGTCGTCGACGATTCCCGTTCGAGGCGGAAAGGCGCATCGACGATCTCGTCCTTGGTTCCCCAGAACGAATAGAACAGCCCGACGAACGTCACCACGAAAACCATATAGATCGGACCGCGCAAAATGGCGCCTGGCGGCGTATACAGCAGCCTTGCCGCCTTGATCGGGTGCCTGGTGGTGGCAGCCAGGACTGGTTTGATATGTACCGCCTTCGCGCCGCTAGTTTCCATGTGTCACCCCCTGTTGCCCTGCCAATCGAATACAACGCACCGCCCAAACCGGGAGGATATCGGAAATCCCCCCCCGATGTCTGCCCGTGAGAGGCCGCCGTCCCCACCGATCGCTACGCCCTCGCAATGTTCACCTCGTTGTGCAGCCATTCCGAAAACAGCTTTTCAGCGATATAGGTACGCAGCGCGTCGTCCAGTTCCGCGTGATCGAGACCCTCGACGCGGTACAGCGTCCAGTGCCCGTTCTCGACGAACGGGCCGCAAACCTCGCCCGGCCGCGCGGAGAACACCGCCTTTTCGATCTCGGCCGGCAGGATTCCGCCATTGAAGCTTCCAAGGTACCCTCCGCTGTTGCGCGTTTGTTCCTCGATCGAGTGTTGCCGCGCCATCAGGGAAAAGTCGTCCGGCCGCGCCTTGACGTGCCCAATCACCTTGCGGGCGCCGGCTTCGTCGGCACAGACGATGCGCGACAGACGCGCCGTCAGGAGCTTGGCCTTGTTGCTGCTGAAATACTTCTTGATTTCCGCCGCCCCGATCACGCGGCGCTGAAGCTTCTTGCGCAGCAACTCGATGCTAACCATACGGTTCCACTGTTCCTCGTTGATGCCCAACCAGCGGCAATGATTGTGCCAATCGAGCGTGCTCTTCAATCCCATCCAGCGCTTCTTGGCATCGGAATGTTCCTGAAGTTCCGCACCGCTGATGCTGACCCCCATGGTTTCGGACTTCTGCATGATGACCCCGATTTCGATTACCTCGTAGATGGCGTTGCGAAAATGCCCGGTCGCCTTGAGAAACACGAACACGTCGTGCACCGTGACCGGTTTTCCATTGACCGTCGTGAGTTCATCATTCATCTCCATGGATCGTCACCTGAGCCCCGAAATTCGACTGGCGCAGTCCCATACTCTCCGGTCGGCTTGTCTCACCTTCATGCACCGTCACCTGGGTGCCCCGCGAAAATCGACCTGCGCGATGCCGTATTTCTTCATCAATTGGTAGAGCCGCGACCTGGACAACTGGAACTCGGCGCACACTTCATGGACATTGCCGTGGTATTTCTCCAGCGCGCTCAACAGGTATCGTTTCTCGGCCACCCCTCTCAACCGCGTCAGTTTTCTTCCGGGGATGGCGCTTTCCGAACCGCTCGGTTCCGGAACGGCGATCTCCTGCCTGTATCGCGCGGGCAAATTCTCGAGCGTCAGCGTTTCCTCGCCGGCCGTCTGCGCGATGTAGTGAGCGATATTCTTCAGCTCGCGTATATTTCCGGGAAACTCATACTGATCGTAAAGGAAGTCGCTTAGCTGAGTACCGAACGCAGGCAGCTTTCTTCCCGACTCGGCGCAGGCCTGCTGCAGGAAGAATTCCATCAAAATCTTTATCTCGTCCCGCCGCTGTCGCAGCGGCGGCACCCAGAGCTGGCAGACGTTGAGGCGGTAGAAAAGGTCTTCCCGGAAACGCCCGTTCTTGACCATTTTCTCCAGATCTCGATTGGTGGCCGCGATGACCCGGACATCGACACGTTCGGCCCGATCGGATCCGACCCGCTGCAGTTCCCCGGATTCGAGCACGCGCAACAGCATGGCCTGCGAAGCAAGCTCGAGTTCCCCGATCTCGTCGAGAAAGATGGTGCCGCCGTTCGCTTCCTCGAATTTGCCCTTGCGCTCCGAAACGGCTCCGGTATACGCGCCTTTGACGTGGCCGAACAGCTCTGATTCGATGATCCCCGCAGGAAATGCCGCGCAATTCACGGCCACGAATTTTCCGCGCGCGCTGCTCAGGTGGATGATGCGCGCAAACAACTCCTTGCCCGACCCGGTTTCCCCTTCCAGCAAGACCGTCAGATTGGTCGGCGCAACGCGGGAAATCAGACGCACCAACTCCTGGATCTTTTCTCCCTGACCGAGAATACCGTCTATCTTCATGCCACCGGGCAATCCGGCGGACACCGGCTGAGGCGCGCGCTCCAAGCCGGGCTTCGCATCCCAAATGCCGTTCGCGCTTGAAAACTGGAGCAGCGAATTCCTGAGAATTTCCAGTTCGCGCAATATGGCGCCCTTCTGGGCCTCGGCGAGCACCACGGAAGTCAAAAGCTGGACCTTGATGGATTCGATCCGCGCGATGTTCTCGGCCAGAAAATCCGGATCGTTGATACCCGCCGTCCCGATCTTGCGGGCGAAGCCCGACCGGACGCGATGAAAATCGCGATCGAAGTCCAGGGAAAATTCACCCGTGTTTTCCATTGCTTTATTGATGCGGCCCGAAGTCGATTCCGTTCCTGCGAAAAGTCAATTGCCAATCTGCGCGCGGGTGCCGCGCACCGCGAAATGAACTGCTTTCATGCTGCCGCGTCTTGGGGAATGAACCGTTCAACAAACGCTGCGGCCGTGCGAACCTCAGTGACGGTGTTGGGCGAAGGGCCAAGCGGTCGCCATTCCACGACGAATGCAGAGCCCAACGTCGCGATTTCACGACAATTCCGAAACGCAAAAGCTGGACACGACGACCTTCTTTTCATTTTGTTACGATTCTAACGGAGATCGAACGAAAATAAAATATAGATAAAAATTAAGATCTTGTCATGATAATTATAACCATCGCACAAGATTAGTCCAGCTTACGTAGATTGAAATCCAGTAACATTGGACGCTAAGACAAATTGCAGCGCTCAACAAAGGAACGAGCCAGACATCGCGAGTCGCCGATGTGCTTCGCAAGGCCATGATTTCTCACGATCCCATCAAAGCGATGCGCATCGTCCGACATCCTGAGGCGACCAAACGCCCAGCCTGGCACGATTATCGCTTTGAAAAGCCTGCCGAAGCCTCAGTCAAATCTAGCTGCGGCAAAACGGTAACTGAAGTTATTCCGTATCTGTCTACTCATTAGGGGATTCAAAATGTCCAATACAGGTGTTGGTGTAAGTTCGTCTGGCAAAAGCGGCGGCGATGCGCACGGAATCGCGGCTTCGTCCTCGGGCGCGGGCGGCGGTTTGGGCTTGGGGGGCGGCTCGGGTCATGGCTCCGGCGGAACGGGCCTGCTGGGCAGCAGCGTAGGCGTTGGCGTTGGCGTGGGCGTTGGCGTTGGCACGGGCGGCCAGTCGGGTTCGGGCGCCGGGCTCTCGGGCGGTAGCGCAACCGACAACACGTCGATCGGCTCGATCAACATCAAGTCGTAAAGCCGTTTCCAGGGGAAGCGAAATTCTGACTTCCCCTGGCTCCTGCGACCATCAATTTGGAGATCTCAAGATGTCGAATACAGGTGTAGGCGTAAGTTCGAGGGGCAAGAGCGGCGGTGATGCCTCGGGAATCGCGGCTTCGTCCTCGGGCGCGGGCGGCGGCTTGGGCTTGGGCGGCGGTTCCGGCGGCGGCTCGGGTGGAACGGGCCTGCTGGGCAGCAGCGTAGGCGTGGGCGTAGGCGTGGGCGTGGGCGTGGGCACGGGTGGCCAGTCGGGCTCGGGCGCCGGGCTCTCGGGCGGTAGCGCAACCGACAATACGTCGATCGGCTCGATCAATATCAAGTCGTAACGCATTGCAGGCGTAAGCGAGGTTTTTCCTTTTCTGCTTCATCGTAAATTTATTGGAGAATCGTCAAATGTCGAATACTGGTGTTGGCGTAAGTTCGTCGGGCAAGAGCGGTGGTGATGCTTCGGGAATCGCGGCTTCGTCCTCGGGCGCGGGCGGCGGTTTGGGCTTGGGCGGCGGATCCGGCGGCGGCTCGGGCGGAACGGGCCTGCTCGGCAGCAGCGTGGGCGTGGGCGTGGGCGTGGGCGTGGGCGTGGGCACGGGCGGTCAGTCTGGCTCCGGCGCTGGCCTGCATGGTGGCTCGGCGACCGACAATACGTCGATCGGCTCGATCAACATCAAGTCGTAACAGCGTATTGCCCGGCTGCAACTCGATCTTGTCGAGTTGACGCGGCGGCACGGCGACCTTCGGGTTCCCGTGCCGTTTTTGTTTCCCGATTCGCGGAGACTGATACACTTTGAAATAAGCGGCTCTTGCTGGCTGACGCGTCCGATGCACGAACAAGCTGATCGCGGCGCATTAGTCGGTGACAATGCAGTGGTGTCAACCTCGGGGGGATCGTCAAATGTCAATCCCTAGTTCCAATACAGGCGTTGGTATCAGTTCATCTGGAAAGCAGGGCGGCGATGCCCGCGGGATCGCGGCTTCATTTTCTGGCGCAGGCGGCGGCTTAGGCTTGGGCGGTGGTAGCGGAAGCGGCGACGACGGCGTCGGCGTGGGCGTCGGGGTCGGTGTCGGCACGGGCGGCCAGTCCGGCTCGCGTGCCGGCCTGTCGGGTGGATCGGCGACCGATAACACTTCGATCGGCTCTATCAATATCAAGTCCTGATACAGGGGCCGATACGTCTTGCCTGCAACGAGGCTAGCGCTCTTTTCCGCAAAGGACTGTCCCCAGCTTGCGCTGATCAGGGACATTCTCGTTGAAAAGGGCGCGGATCCGCTGATCTGCGACATGCGCCTCGGCGGGGACGGCGCTCCTCTGGTGTCACTTGACGGGGCGCGTGCCAGCTGGAACGGCCACGACTTCTCGGAAGTAGCTGCAATCTACATTCGCTGCACGGCACCGAACACGCTACCTTCACCGCCGGCTGTGCAGAACGCGGCTTCTTATTGCGAATACCGCGGGGACTATCTCAGGGAGCAAGGTTTCAGCGCGGCCACGGTGAGCTTTTTCGCCGCCCTTGGTGCCGCCGGCAAACTCGTCATCAACCAACTCGACACGTATGCCGATCACGACACCAAGGCCCAGCTTTACGAAAAGCTGAGAGCACAGCAGTTCCCGGTGCCCGAGACGCTCACCACCAACGATCCCGAGCGCGCATGGCAGTTCATGAAGAGCCACGCGGAAGTCGTGGTGAAGCCGTCGGTCGGCGTGGGTTCTACACGCCTGTTCAACGAGCAGGACCGGGACCGGCTGGATCAGTTCCGCATCTGTCCGGTCATGATCCAGGAGCGCATACGCGGCGACACGCTGCGGATCAACATCGTCGGAGACTCCGTGGTACTCGCGATTCGTATCGTCGGCAGCAACGAAAACGTCGATTCGCGCACCGCGCCGCGTGGATTCGACTTCGTCAAGCTCCCCGACGAGGAAGAGGCGCGAATCGTCCGTGCCAACCGGGCTCTCGGACTGCATTACGCGGCGTGGGACATCATCGAATCGCACGACGGTCGATATTTGTATCTCGACTGCAACCCGGGCCCGTATATTCTCTGGACCGGTGCCGAGTTCAGCCGCGCAGTGCTGGAGCAGCTGGGAGAATACATGATCGGTTACGCCGAGACGGGATCCGTCGAGCAAGCGTCCGCCAGGGTGCGCCCTTACGCCGAACCGCGCGGCGGTCGCGCAACTTAGATGACGTCTTCGCTTCCTGCGATTGCGCAGGAGGTCGACGCGGCCCTGGCTAACCTCTGCGCGGGCGGCGACATCGTGTCGCAGCGGGCACGCCTGGAGCATCTGGGGGCTGCAGCGGTTCCGCGACTGCTCGAGCACCTGCACAGCGATTACCGCAAGTACTCGCTCTACGCGCTCCAGCACTGTTGGGCCGCGGCCGCGGTGGAACCGGTGGCAGAGTTGCTCACGAACCCGGAACTCGATACCAGGCGCATGGCGGCGATCCTGCTCGATCGCCACCTCGGCCGGGAGTATCTCGCGCAGCGGTGCGCAGACCATTTCATGGATTCCGATCCGGAGGTTGCCGGATTTTGTTTTGAACACGCGGAGCTCATGTTTCCAGACGCCGAGCGCGCCCTCGCATCGTTCGCCGTTCCGCATCTGCGCTGGCGGCTCGCGAGGCGCTTGCCGCGGTATTACGCGCGCGCGCTGGCGGCGGGAACGCGCAGTTTGATTTCCGAACACGATGCGGAAGTGGCCCGCGCGGGAATCGTCGCCTTGATTCATCACGACGACGGCGATCCGGCCGGACGCGCGCTGATTGGCGGCTGCCTGACGGGTGACGAGCCGAAACTGCGTGAGGCCGCAGCCGAATTTCTCGCCTGGCGCGGAAGCGGTGAAGACCTGGAACCGCTCGTGGCGGCTGCCGCGAGCGAGTCAGATCCATTTGCGCGCGCCTCACAGGTCGATGCAATTGCGGCAATAAGGCGCAGGATTGCGGCAGGCAGTGAAGTTGGACACGGACCGGCAATCGATCTCCCTGCGGCGCCCGTTGCCCAAGCAGCGTACCGCGAGGCGGTGAATCGCCTTGAAGCAAATCCCAGCGAGGATGACTGCGCATATGCGCAAGCCGTGTGTGCGACGGCAGAGCCGTTTGAGCCGCGCCTTTACTACACGGGCAATGCTCCATCGGCGGAGTTTGTCGTGACCCGGCGCCTGCGCGACCGCCTGATGGCGCGACTCCTGGCCATGCCTTGGTGCGAATCTGTGGATCCCCAGGAAGTCGCGCCCACGGATGCGCCCCGCGTTGCGGAGAGCATCGTCGCGCCGACGCGCAGCACCTTGACGGGGGAAGCCGAAAGTTACGGCGTTTACACCAACGCAGACGATCGCGCATTCAAGTCATTGGTCCATGTAGGCGACGACGTGTCCTGGCAGGAAGATCATGCGGCCGTGCTCGTGCTCGCCGATGGCGTGGTCCGGGCGGTGCGCTGCGAGCCGTCGTGGGGCTATCTCGTTATTGTCGAGCATTCGCTCGATCGGGGCGTCCGCCCGGCGCTGGTCGAATACGCGCAGCGGTTTGCGAAGGCGATCAAAGAACCCGTCCTCGGGCCTCAGGGAGAAATCCGGTTATGTTCCCTCTATGCCCACCTGGGTGCGTTCATTCGCGTCCGGCCAGGTGAAATCGTGCGCGCGGGTCAGAAACTCGGCGTGATCGGCCGGACGCTGACCTGGGAGAACGGCGGATATCCGGCCCACCTGCACCTCGGCCTGCACCTCGGCCCGTTCGTGCAGACGCCTCGCCCGAATACGAAAATCGACGTGAATTTTCGCGACAAGCGCTATCGCGCCCGGGTTGTTCGCGCGGGGTCGCGAGGAATCGAGACCACGATCCACTATCGCGGTGATCCGGAGTACCCGGTAATCCGCACGCGGCGCTGGGAATGCGGCTACATTGCGCGCTGGTATTGGGATGGCGCCGCGCACGGCTGGCTCAGCACGCGTGCGTTGCTGCGGCATCCCAGCCGCTGATCAATCGAAATATGGCGGAGAGAGAGGGATTCGAACCCCCGGTACGGATAACCGTACAACAGATTTCGAGTCTGCCGCATTCGACCACTCTGCCATCTCTCCGCTGCTTCGACGCAACGCCTGCCGGTGCAAAAGATCCACCGCCGCATACAGCGAAGGCAACATTATAAGGGCACTACCCCGCAGTTGATTATTGCTTGCGCGCGCCCCTGAGCATCTCCGTGGCGAGCACGCCGGTCGCCCGGTAGATCGACTCGAGCGGATTTGCCCGGCAGTAGGCCTCGAGCCATGCGTTCATCGCAACGACGTCGATGGTGGCGAAGGGATCGACCTGCAATGGAGTCGTGGAGGCGTCCGAAACGCCGCGCAGATAACCGAGCATCCAGTCCTGCGTGCGAAAGTAGCCCACGCCCTGGTCGCGCGCCTCCAGCATCCAATCGCTGCACTTGAGGCTTCCGGACCCAACAACCTTCACCGACTGGGCATGCGTGGCACCTGCCGCAAGCGCAAGAATCGTGGCCAGAAGAATCCAACGTGTCTTCATATCGAGCCTACTCGCGGTTCAACCGTGTTTGGCGATGCGCTCGATGCCGCCCATGTAGGGGCGCAGCGCAGGCGGAATGGTCACCGAACCATCCGCATTCTGGAAATTCTCCATGATCGCGACCAGCGTGCGCCCCACCGCGAGGCCCGAGCCGTTCAGCGTGTGCACCGGCTCCGCTTTGCCCTTTTCGTTGCGGAAACGCGCCTGCATCCGGCGCGCCTGGAACGCCTCGAAGCACGAGCATGAAGAAATCTCGCGGTAGGTATTCTGGCCCGGCAACCACGCTTCGATATCGTAGGTCTTGGCGGCGGAGAATCCGGTATCCCCCGTGCAGAGCACGACCACGCGATAGGGAAGCTCGAGCTGCTTGAGGATCTCCTCGGCGTGCGCCGTGAGTTCCTCGAGCGCGCGGTAGGACGATTCCGGATGCTCGATTCTCACCAGTTCCACCTTGTCGAACTGATGATTGCGAATCATGCCGCGTGTGTCCTTGCCGGAGGCGCCGGCCTCAGAACGGAAACACGGCGTGTGGCAGACGAATTTCAGCGGCAGCGCCTCAAGCGGAACGATCTCCCCGCGGACGAAATTGGTGACCGGGTACTCGGCGGTCGGAATGAGGTAGAGGTCGCGCCCTTCGATCTTGAACAGGTCGCCCTTGAACTTCGCGAGGCTGGACACGCCGTTCGCGCACTCGCCGCTCACCATGTACGGCACGTAAGCCTCGGTGTAGCCATGCTTCACGGTGTGAACATCGAGCATGAACTGGCCGATTGCCCGATGCATCCGTGCGAGCGCGCCTCTCATTACCGCGAAACGCGCGCCGGCAAGCTTGGCCCCGGTCTCGAAATCGAGCCCGCCGAGTCCCGCGCCCACGTCCACGTGGTCCTTCACCGCGAACTCAAATACGCGCGGCACACCCCAGCGCCGCTGTTCCACGCAGTCCTCCGCCTTGTCTCCCCTCGGCACGCTCGCGTGCGGCGGATTCGGGATACCGCCAAGAAAATCCGTGATGCGCGCCTGCACGTCAGCGAGTCTTTGCTCGAAGGCGCCGATCTCCGCATTCACCGCGGCCGACTCGGCCATCAACGCGCTGGTGTCTTCGCCCCGGGACTTCGCCTGGCCGATTTTTTTCGCATGCGCGTTGCGCGCCGCCTGGAGTTCCTGGGTGCGGGTCTGGATCGATTTGCGCTCCGCTTCGAGCGCAAGGAACATCTCGCGATCGAAGCGGAATCCACGGGTTTCGATGCGGGCCACTACGGCGTCAAGGTCGCTACGCAGCAACTGGATGTCAAGCATGGTAGTGGGGGTGACTACTGTTTCAATTTTTCGGATGCAGCGTCGAGCATGCGCAGTCGCGCAATCTTCTCCCGGATGCGTTCTTCCAGGCCCCGATCCGTAGGCCGGTACCAATCTACCTCGGGCATGCCATCGGGGAAATAGCGCTCTCCCGTGGCATACCCGCCGTCTTCGTCGTGCGCGTAGCGATAACCCTTGCCGTAACCTAGGCCCTTCATCAGGCGGGTCGGCGCGTTGCGCAGGTGCATCGGTACCGGCCGTGTGGCATCGCCGGAAACAAAGGCGCGCGCGGCATTATAGGCTGTGTATACGGCGTTCGATTTGGCTGCGACCGCCAGGTAAATCACCGCCTCGGCCAGTGCCAGTTCGCCCTCCGGCGTGCCCAGCCGCTCGTAGGTTTCACACGCATCGAGGGCTAGACGCAGCGCGCGCGGGTCGGCAAGTCCCACGTCCTCGATCGCCATGCGCACCATGCGCCGCCCGAGGTAGAGCGGGTCCGCGCCACCGTCGAGCATGCGCACCAGCCAGTACAGGGCCGCGTCCGCGTCGGACCCGCGCACCGATTTGTGCAGGGCGGAGATCTGGTCGTAGAACTGCTCGCCTCCCTTGTCGAAGCGGCGCAGGTTGCTCGCCAGGGTGTGCTCGACGAAAGCAGCGTCGATCTGCACTGCTCCGGAGACGCCGGCAGCGGTAGCGAGGATCTCGAGCGCATTGAGCAGCCGGCGCGCGTCGCCGTCGGCGAATCCGATCAGGCGCTCGCTCGCCTGGGCATCGATGACGCTCCCCGGCAGGGCCTTGGACAAGCCGCGCTCGAGCAATGCGCCCAGGTCTCCGGCGGAGAGGCCTTCGAGCACGTATACGGTGGCACGGGAAAGAAGCGCACTGTTGACCTCGAACGAAGGGTTTTCGGTGGTTGCGCCGATCAGGGTGATGAGCCCCTGTTCCACGTACGGCAGAAACGCATCCTGCTGCGCTTTGTTGAAGCGGTGAACCTCGTCCACAAACAGAATGGTGTGACGGCCGCTCGCGGCAAGCGCCGCATGCGCGCTCGCAATGGCATCGCGAATGTCCTTCACGCCGGCGAAAACCGCTGACAGAGCGATAAACTGCGCATCGAATACCCGCGCCATCAGGCGTGCAAGCGTCGTCTTCCCGACCCCCGGCGGCCCCCACAGGATCATCGAGTGCGGCTTGCCCGATTCGAATGCGAGCCGCAACGGTTTTCCCGGGCCCAGCAGGTGGGCCTGGCCGACCATCTCGTCGATCGTCGCGGGTCGCAGCGCTTCGGCGAGCGGCGCAGCCGCCGCTGCGGGAGCGAACAGATCATTCCCCGAGGACATCGGCGCCCTTCGGGGGGACGAAACGGAACATCGATGGCTCGAACGCCGGATTGCGCGACAGATTCGAAAAGCGCAGCACCGTGGTCTGCCCGAACGGATCGACGAGTTCCATGGCTTCGATGCCCGCAACGCCGAAGCCCATGCGGATGCGCTCGAACCCGGATTCCCTCTCGCGCGGCCGCGCCTCCAGCCATTCGAGCCCGTCGGCGATGCCCCCCTCCGAAAGCTCGAAGCCTTTCTCGATATCGGAGCTGCCCGCGAGCAGCGCCGCGGGAGTCGAGCCGATCGCGCGCGCCACTTTTCGTACGGTAACCTGGTTCAGGTCTTCATCGTAGATCCACACCTTGTCGCCGTCGCCGACGATGACCTGCGCGTAAGGTTTCGCGTAGGTCCAGCGAAAACGCCCCGGGCGATGAAAGGCAAAGCTGCCGGAGGATTCCTGCGTCAGCTTCCGGTTGCGGTCATAGACTTTCTGTGAAAAATCCGCGCGCGCGGACTGCGTGCTCCGCACAAATGCGTGGAAGCGATCCAGGCTCGTGGCCCAAACGGCAAGAGCAAATGAAAACGTCGCCGCGAACAGCGCACTGCCCAATAGGGTCGTGCGCATCTATTCCGCCTTCGCGGGAACCAGCACCTCGCGATTGCCGTTCGACTGCATTGCCGACACCAGCCCCGCGCGCTCCATGTCCTCGATCAGCCGCGCGGCGCGGTTGTAGCCGATACGCAGGTGGCGCTGAACGAGTGAAATAGACGGCCGCCGGGTGCGCAGCACGATCTCGACCGCCTGATCGTAGAGGGGATCCTTTTCGCCGCTGCCCGCGTCGCCATTTCCCGAAACGCCGTCGTCACCTGCAGGCTCCGGTTCGAGCACCTCGCTGAGGTAGTCCGGCTCGGCGAGCTGCTTGAGATAATCGATCACTTTGTGGACTTCCTGGTCGGAGACGAACGCGCCGTGCACGCGCTGCGGCTGGCCCGTGCCCGGCGAGAGGTAGAGCATGTCACCCTGTCCGAGCAGCGCATCAGCTCCCGACTGGTCGAGAATTGTGCGGGAATCAACCTTCGATGCAACCTGGAACGAAATACGGGTAGGGATGTTGGCCTTGATCAGTCCGGTGATTACGTCCACCGAGGGTCGCTGCGTAGCGAGAATCAGATGAATTCCCGCCGCACGCGCCTTCTGCGCCAGCCGTGCGATCAACTCCTCGACCTTTTTCCCTACTACCATCATCAGGTCGGCCAGTTCGTCAATCACCACCACGATCACCGGCTGTTGCGTGAGCGGTTCCGGATTGCCCGACGCGTCCGTATTCGGACCATTCTCCACGCGGCCGGCCTTTTCGGCAGCGGCAATCTTGTGATTGAAGCCGGAGAGGTTGCGCACGCCCAGCCAGGACATCAGCTTGTAACGCCGCTCCATTTCCCCGACGCACCAGCTGAGCGCGTTGGCCGCCTGCTTCATGTCGGTGACCACCGGCGCCAGCAAATGGGGAATGCCCTGATAGACCGACAGCTCGAGCATCTTCGGGTCGACCAGGATCAGGCGCACCTGCCTTGGCTCTGCCTTGTAGAGCAGAGAAAGGATCATCGCATTGATGGCGACCGACTTGCCCGAACCGGTGGTCCCGGCGACCAGAAGGTGCGGCATCTTCGCGAGATCGACGACGACGGGATTGCCCGATATGTCCTTGCCAAGCGCAAGCGCGAGCGGCGAATGCGTGCCGTGATACACCTCCGAACCGAGAATTTCCGCGAGGCGCACCGTCTGCCGGTGCGGATTGGGGATTTCCAGGCCCATGCACGACTTGCCCGGAATGGTCTCGACCACCCGGATCGAGACCACCGAAAGGGCGCGCGCAAGATCCTTCACCAGATTGACGATCTGGCTGCCCTTGACGCCCACCGCCGGTTCGATCTCGTAGCGCGTGATCACCGGGCCGGGATAGGCGGCGATCACTTTCACCTGCACGCCGAAGTCGCCGAGCTTCTTCTCGATCAGGCGCGAGGTGTACTCCAGTGTTTCGCCGCTGACGCTCTCGACATCGGCCGGCGCCTCGTCGAGCAGTTTGAGCGGCGGCAGCGGGGTATCGGGCAAGTGTTCGAACAACGGCGCCTGTTTTTCCTTTTGCACCCGCTCGGACTTCCGGATCTCGATCACTGGCGGCTCAATCCGTAGCGGGGAATGTTCTTCCTCACGCTTCTTCTCGATCTCGACGATCAATTCGCGCTCCTCGCGCGCGATTTCTCCGGCCTTGCGGTCCTGCCGGCGCTCCCACGTACCGCGCACCGCGCCGTAGGCCTGTTCAAGCGCGAACCCCGTGAACTCGGCCACTGCGAACCAGGAAATATTCGTAAACAGACTCAATCCGATCGCTACCAGAGTGAGCAACGCGAGCGTCGCGCCGGTAAACCCCAGATACGCCGCCGCGAAAGTGCTGAGCACCTGACCAAGTACGCCTCCTGGCGCAAGAGGCAGCGCGGCTTGCACGCTGTGCATACGCAGTGCCTCCAGGGCCGCGCTGGCGAGAATCAGGGTCGCGAATCCGCCCACCGCCGCCGCGAGCGGCCGCCGGTCCGGGATCGAGGTGCCGTCGAGTTGCCGATAACCCCAGACCACCACCACCAGGCAGAACACGACCCACCAGTACGCCGAGAGACCGAACAGGTAAAGCAGCAGGTCGGCGAGCCACGCGCCGACGAGTCCGCCGGCGTTATGGATGCTCGCGGAGGTGGCGCTGTGCGACCAACCCGCATCGCCCTGATCGAAGGTGGCGAGGATCAGCAGGAGATACCCGGCCACGGCCAGGCCAGCCAGCCATTTGGCCTCGCGCAGGAGGTTCGCGAGTCTCGCGGGCAGCGGCGCGCCGGAGGTATTGTCGGCGACGCGCACTCTCAGTCCGGCAGAACGATCGTATCGCGCAGCAGGATCTTCGCCCCGCGCATTTCGATGAAGCCGCCCTTTTGCAGGTCCTTCATGACCCGGCTCACCATCTCGCGCGAAGCCCCGATCATCTTGGCGATGTCCTGCTTGGCAATTTTCCGGGTGACGATCCTCTGCCCCTCGACCATTTCGGACAGGTCGATCAGCAACCGGGCCACGCGCCCATAGACATCGAGCAGGGCAAGGCTGCCGATTTTTCGGTCGGCGTCGCGCAGCCGCCGCACCAGGCCACGCATCACGGCCATCGCCATCTCGAAATTCTCCTCGAGGCACCGCTTGAAATCGCGCTTGGAAATCGCAAGCAGTTCGCAGCGCTCGATAGAAACGACGCTTGCGGAGCGAGGATTGTCGTCGATCAGGCCCATCTCGCCGAAGAATTCCCCCTCGACGAGGATGCTGAGGATCACTTCCTTGCCCTCGGCATCACTCATCATGACCTTGAGCCGGCCGGCGATCACGATATAGAGCGAGTCGGTCGGGTCGCCCGCCGCAAGGACCGTCGTTCCACGCGGCACGCTGCGGCGATTGACGACGGCCGTCAATACGCGCATCTGGTCATCGGGAAGACTTGCAAGCAGCGGCACCGCCCGCAATACCGCGGTGGATATGGTATTGGACGCTGAGGTCATGAGCGTGCTGATCGCTTTATTCATGGTCGGCCGGGGCCATCGTAGCAGAGCCGCGGGCACTCCCCGCTCCGCGGCCGCGGGAGCGCGCGGAACGCACTCCGCCAGACCCGCCGCTATAATCCGCGCATTCCACCATACTGTAAACAAACACAGGATACAATGACCCGGCGCCATTCCCGCCTGCTGATCCTCGGTTCCGGACCGGCCGGCTATACCGCCGCCGTTTACGCGGCGCGCGCCAATCTGCGCCCGGTGCTGATCACCGGCATTGCGCAGGGCGGGCAGTTGATGACGACGACCGATGTGGATAACTGGCCGGCTGACGCCATGGGAGTGCAGGGACCGGAATTGATGGAACGGTTCCAGAAACACGCGGAACGCTTCGAAACCGAGATCCTGTTCGACCACGTTCACACCGCGCGCCTGACCCGGGAGCGGCCGTTCCTGCTCGAGGGCGATTCCGGCTCGTATACCTGTGACGCACTGATCATCGCCACGGGCGCTTCCGCGAGATATCTCGGGCTACCCTCGGAGCAGAAGTTCATGGGCAAGGGCGTATCGGCCTGCGCGACCTGCGACGGTTTTTTCTACAAAGGACAGGACGTGGCGGTGGTCGGCGGCGGCAACACCGCGGTGGAGGAAGCGCTTTACCTCGCCAACATTGCCAGGCGGGTCGCGGTGGTGCACCGGCGCGACAGGTTTCGTGCGGAAAAGATCATGATCGACAAGCTGATGAAGAAGGCCGCCGAGGCAAATGTCGCGATCGAGTGGGACCAGGTGCTCGACGAGGTGATGGGAGACGCCAAAGGCGTGACCGGCATCCGCCTGAAACACGCGAAAACCGGCGCCGTCAAGTCGCTCGCGGTGACGGGGCTGTTCATCGCCATCGGCCACACGCCCAATACGCAACTGTTCGACGGACAAGTCGAAATGGCGGGCGGCTATATCGTCACGCACGGTGGCAACAGCGGCAATGCGACTGCGACCAGCATTCCGGGGGTATTCGCCGCGGGAGACGTGCAGGACCACGTGTATCGCCAGGCGGTCACCAGTGCGGCAAGCGGTTGTATGGCCGCACTGGATGCGGAAAAATTCCTCGACGCGCTGGGCGGCTGAAGAGCGTGAGCAAACACCGCGACGACGATCACCCGTTCCGCGCCGCGGTCGCAGGCGTACGTCCGCTCCAGACGCGCCGCCGCGCCCTTCCGCACACGCCCGCGCCGCCACCCGTGCCAGTGCAAACCCGCCGCGAATGGGATGCGGTCCTGCGCGAAAGTCTCGAAGGGCCGATCTCTCCGGACGAAGGGCTCGAGATCGGCGAGGAACTCGTTTACCTGCGCGACGGCATGTCCAGGCACGTCCTGCGGCAACTGCGGCGAGGACATTGGGTTGTGCAGGCAGGGATCGACCTGCACGGCATGGACCGGAACGAAGCAGCGGAACGGGTGGCCGCATTTCTGCTCGATTGTTCGAACCGGGGGCTGCGCTGCGTGCGCATCGTGCACGGCAAGGGGCTGGGTTCGCGGAACCGCGAACCGGTTCTGAAAAACAAGCTGCGGATCTGGCTCCCGCGCCGCGACGAAGTCCTTGCCTTCTGCCAAGCCCCCGACGACGACGGCGGCAGCGGCGCTGTTCTTATCCTGTTGAAGGCCCGCCGCTAACGGCGGCGAACGCTCGCTCTATATTGCGGATTCGTTCGTTTCGCCCGTCCGGATCCGGACTACGTGTTCCACCGTGGTGACGAAGATCTTGCCGTCGCCGATCTTGCCTGTCCGGGCGGCTTTGACGATCGCCTCGACCGCCTGGTCAACCTGGTCCTCGGGGAGGACCGCCTCAATCTTGACCTTGGGCAGGAAATCGACGACGTACTCCGCACCCCGGTAGAGTTCCGTGTGGCCCTTCTGCCGGCCGAAGCCCTTGACCTCGGTCACGGTCAGGCCCGTGACACCGAGCTCCGACAGCGCCTCGCGCACCTCGTCGAGCTTGAACGGTTTTACGATCGCTTCGATCTTTTTCACTGGATGTTCTCCTGCGTCGTTTTCCGGCCGCGCCTTCAGACCGCAGATTCAGCCGAGCGTCTCAGCCAATCCGCCCGATTTTATGTCAGATCGCCCGTGTCGCGGTAATGCGATGTGATGGGATAGCGCCAGTCCTTGCCGAAACACCTGAAGGTAATGCGCACCACCGGCGGGGACTGACGCCGCTTGTACTCGCTCCGACGTATGAGTTCGACCACCCGCCTGACGTCCGCGACCGCATGGCCTTGCGCGACGATCTCGCGCGGCGAGCGGTTGTGCTCCATGTACGCCTCCATGATGGCGTCGAGCACCTCGTAGGCGGGGAGGCTGTCCTGGTCGGTCTGGTTGTCGCGCAATTCGGCCGACGGGGCGCGCGTGATGATGTTCGCCGGGATCACGTCGGAAACCGTATTGCGGTAACGGGCGAGCCTCCACACCAGCGTCTTCGCGATGTCCTTGATCACTGCGTAGCCGCCCGCCATGTCGCCGTACAGCGTTGAATAGCCTACCGCCATTTCGGACTTGTTTCCGGTAGTCAGCACCATCGAACCGAACTTGTTGGAAAGCGACATCAGAATCGTGCCACGGATTCGCGCCTGGAGGTTTTCCTCCGTCAGGTCCGCGGGCCGGCCGCGGAATTCGCCGGCGAGCGCCGCAAGAAAGGAATCGAACACCGGCCGTATGCCGATCACGTCGTAACGCACGTCGAGGCGTCGCGCCATGTCCTTCGCGTCGTCGAGGCTCATCCGCGCCGTGTACTGCGTCGGCATCATCACCGCCCGCAATTTGTCCGCGCCGAGCGCGTCGCAGGCAATCGCGAGCGTCAACGCCGAATCCACGCCTCCCGAGAGCCCGAGCAGCGCGCCGGGAAAACCGTTTTTCTGGACGTAGTCGCGCGTGCCGACCACCAGCGCGCGGTAAACCTCGGCCTCGACGGGCAGTTCAGCCGAGATCGGCCCCGCGACCGGTCGAGCGCCGTCGAATTCCACGATCTCCAGCGCCGAGTCGAAAAATGGCGCCTGGCGCACCACCTCGCCGCTGCCATCGAGCACGCATGAGGCGCCATCGAAGACCAGTTCATCCTGTCCCCCGACCATGTTGACGTACACCATCGGCAGGTGCGTTTCGCGGATCCACTCGCGAAATGCCTTGTGACGGGTCGCCTGCTTGCGCTTGTGGTACGGCGATGCGTTGATCGAGAGAATCACCTGCGCGCCGGCCGCCTTCGCCATCGCCGGAGCCTCCGGCCACCAAACGTCTTCGCAGATGGTCAGACCGAAACGCGTGCCCTTGATCTCGACAATGCACGGCTCGTTCCAAGAGGAGAAGTAGCGCTTCTCATCGAACACCTCGTAGTTCGGCAGGTCGTGCTTGCGCGCGCATGCGACGATGCGCCCGTCCCGGATCACCGCCGCGGAGTTGTAGCGGCCTCCCTCGAGCAATTCCGGAAATCCCACCACCGCCGTGATGCCGCGCACCTGCACCGCGAGGCGCTCCAGTTCGCGCCGGCAGTCGTGAAAGAAACCTTCACGCAGCAACAGGTCTTCCGGCGGGTAACCGCACAGCGCGAGTTCGGGCGCAAGCACGAGGTCGGCGCCCGCGACGCGCGCCTGCTCGACCGACTGACGGATCCTGGATGCGTTGCCGGTGAGGTCGCCAACCGTGCAATTGATCTGCGCCAGCGCAATCCTGATGCGCTCGCGGGAGGATGAAGCCATATGGCAATTATAATGCGCCCCATCATGCCGACGACCGAGTCGCTGCATCTCCCGATGTCTTTCGGGCAACGGCAATTTTGCGTACCTGCGGCAGTTGCGCGTCGTTGATTCACTGCGCGACGTTTCAAGCAGAGCGTGGAACGCGCTGCTGGCGGGTGACGGCGCGAATGCCGTGTTGGACGGCGCAGGCGCCGTGGCCAACCCGTTCGTCCGCCACGAATTTCTTTCTGCCCTGATCGAGACCGGCTGCGCCGGTGCTCGCACCGGGTGGCGGCCTCAATTCCTGTTGCACGAGCGCGACGGGATGCTCGCCGGGGCGATGCCGCTGTTCGTCAAGTCACACTCGTATGGCGAGTACGTTTTCGACTGGGCCTGGGCCGCGGCTTACCAGCGCCACGGCCTCGAGTATTATCCCAAGCTCCTCTGCGCGGTCCCGTTTACACCCGTCGGGGGCCCGCGCCTGCTCGCGGCCGAAGACGGCGACCGCCGCGCGCTCATTTCCCGCGCGCTCGAGTTGGCGCGCCGGACGTCGTCCCTCCACGTGCTGTTCCCAAACGGCGCCGAGGCGGACCTGATGCGCGGGCAGGGGATGCTGTTGCGCGAGACCGTGCAGTTCCACTGGCGCAATGAAGACTACGCGGATTTCGCGGATTTCCTGTCGCGCCTTTCGCGTCCGCGGCGCAAGAACATCCGGCAGGAGCGTCGCCGCGTACGCGAAGCGGGGGTGACGTTCCGGTGGCTGCGCGGCGCCGATATCCGCGCGGCGCATTGGGAGTTCTTCAACCGCTGTTACCGAAACACCTATCGCTTCCACGGTTCGAGCCCGTACCTGTCGCTCGCGTTCTTCCAACGCACTGGCGAGGCGCTACCCGAGCACACGCTGCTCATCCTCGCCGAACGAGAGGGCAGGCCGATCGCGGCTGCACTCGATTTCGTGACCACGGAATCGATCTACGGCCGCTACTGGGGTGCGATTGAACACGTGCCGCTGCTGCACTTCGAGGTGTGTTACTACCAGGCGATCGAATTCGCGATCGCGCACGGCCTCAAGACCTTCGAGGGCGGCGCGCAAGGAGAGCACAAGCTGTTTCGCGGCCTGCTGCCGGTGCGTTCGGTTTCGGCTCACTGGCTCGCGGAGCCGGGTTTTTTTCGCGCAGTCGAGGACTACCTCGAGCGCGAAACGGCGGGAATCGGCAGGTACGTAGACGAACTCGCCGATCACTCGCCTTTCCGGTAGTCGGTCCGGCGAGCCGCGTTGCCGCGACGCGCCTGTGCGCGCACAATGTTGCGACAACCCATCAGGCTTGCGTAAGCGCAAACGAGGAAAATCATGCGACTCAAGGACAAGGTGGTCATCGTCACCGGCGCCGGCTCCGGATTCGGCGAAGCCATAGCAAAGCGCTTCGCGCGGGAAGGCGCGAAGATCGTGGTCAACGATATCCACGCCCCGGGCGGAGAGCGCGTCGCCAGCGCGATCGCAGGCGATGGCGGCAAGGCGCTCTACGTCAAAGGCGACGTTACGCGAGGAACCGACTGGGCCAACCTGGTCGGCGCGACGCAGGCATCGTTCGGGCGGTTGGACTGTATCGTCAACAATGCGGGCTGGACCCACCGCAACAAACCCTTCCTTGAGGTGAGCGAGGAAGAGTTCGACAAGGTCTACGCCGTGAACGTCAAAAGCGTTTACCTGTCGGCAATGCACGCGGTGCCCGTATTCCGCAAGCAGGGGGGAGGCTGTTTCGTGAACATTGCCTCCACCGCCGGACTGCGTCCGCGGCCCGGTCTTACGGTCTACAACAGTTCCAAAGGCGCGGTGATCCTGATGTCGAAATCGATGGCGGCAGAATTCGGCCCGGACAGAATTCGCGCCAACTGTGTCAACCCAGTGTTCAGCCCGGACACGGCGCTTTCCGCGGAGTTTGCCGGCGGTGAGATCACCGAGGAAGCGAAAACGCGGTTTCTTGCGACGATACCGCTCGGGCGTTTTTCGACGCCGCTGGATGTGGCCAACGCGTGCCTCTACCTCGCGTCCGATGATGCCAGCTTCGTCAGCGGCGTGTGCATCGAGGTGGACGGCGGGCGGTGTGTATAGGAACTGTAACTAGGTCTTGGCAGGCTTGAGGCCGCCGAGCAGCGCCGCGATCGGGCGCTCGCGGCGGCGGGCCGCCGGTGGCGCATGGCGGTCGGAGATGCTTGCGTACCCGGGCTCATAGGGCTGACTGAAGATCGGATCCGCAGGCTTGCCCCTCGGTCGCTCCTTCGGCACGGGCGTTACCGAACGGCTGGTATCCCGCGGTCGCTGCAATTCGCGCACCGCGACGTCCTTGCCGAGTAGCGATGACAGCGTGCCAGGGTCGGGTTCATAGCCCGGGACGATGACGCGATCGATGCGTTTCTTGATCAGTCTTTCGATCGCAGCGAATGACTCGAGATCATCCGACGAAACGAGCGATATGGCCTCGCCGGTGAGCCCGGCCCGGCCGGTGCGGCCGATGCGGTGCACGTAATCTTCGGGCGAGCGCGGGATGTCGAAGTTGATCACCTGCGGCAGCCCCTCGATATCCAGTCCGCGCGAAGCAACATCCGTCGCTACCAGCACGGCCACCTTCCCCGCCTTGAATTCTTCGAGCGCCACCAGGCGTTCGGCCTGCGACTTGTCCCCGTGGATCGCGTCGGCGTGGATGTGTTCGCGCCGCAATTGGTGCGCCAGCCGGTTGGTGCCGATGCGCGTGCCGCAGAAAACCAGCACCTGCTTGAGGTCGCGCGTCTGGATGATATGGCAGAGCAGTTCGCGCTTTTTTTCCCGCGCCACCGGATGCACCACATGTGTGACCAGTTCAGCGAGGGCGTTGCGCGCAGCCACCTGAACTTCGACCGGGTTGGTCAGCAGGGTCGCCGCGAGCTTGCGGATCTCATCGGGAAATGTCGCCGAGAACAGCATGTTCTGCCGCGACACCGGCAGCAGCGCAAGGATGCGCCGGATGTCGGGCAGGAAGCCCATGTCGAGCATCCGGTCGCCTTCATCCAGGACCAGCATCGAGACCTGGTTGAACATCACCGTCTTGTTCTGCACATGATCGAGCAGCCGTCCCGGCGTCGCGACCAGAATTTCGACTCCCAGGCGCAGTTTCTCAATCTGGGCATTCATGTCGACGCCGCCGTACACGCAGGTGCTGCGCAACGGCAGATGCCTGGCATAGTCGCGGAAGCTCTGTTCGACCTGGATCGCGAGTTCGCGCGTCGGCGCAAGGATCAGCGCGCGCACCGCGTGTCGCGCCGGCGATGCGCTGGTGCTGGCCTGCGGCGCGAGGCGCTGGAGGATCGGCAGCGCGAACGCGGCCGTCTTGCCGGTGCCGGTCTGCGCGCCTGCCATGAGGTCGCGTCCCTCGAGTACCAGCGGGATCGCCTGGGCCTGTACTGGGGTGGGATCGGTGTAGCCGAGGTCCTTGATCGCAGCCAGAAGCGGCCGAATCAGGCCCAGTTGTTCGAATGACGAGCTGATGGGTGTCCTCTGCAGACAGCCGGAGCGGCCGGGAAACGGGGGCCGATTATAACCGACGCGCGGCCGGTCCCGCCCGACAAGCGTGGTGATTGCGCAACAGTTCAGTTGATCGTGCGCGGCGCGGCAGTCTCTTCCGGTTGCGCCTCGGCACCGGGGAGCTTCAGATCAATGTCCCAGCCGGTCTTCTTCACTGCCGACTGGATCAAGCGGCACACCGAGTGCAGCAACACGGAATCGAACGAAAGCGTCAAACCGTTCCCCACCGACGGGTGCAGGGCCAGAACGGGTAATCCGCCCGGGTCCCGTCCGGTCTGGATGCGCGCAAGGAGGATGGGTTCAGTGCCGAGCGGCGTCGCCACCGGGTCCGCCTCGTAGGGCTTGGAAAAGTCGGCGCGCGCCACCGCCTGCTCGTGCTCAAGGGAAAGCAGCGCCTTGCGCGCCTCCGGGTTCGCCTGGGCCTTGATGCGGGGGCTGAGGTCCTCGGCCAACTGCACCAGCACCGGCCACAGAAGCTTGACGTAACGTCGCGTCATCCACAGGCGCATCTCTGCGCCTTCGCTGGTCGAAATCTGCATCAGCAGGCGGTCCTGCTCAGGATTGAAATCGATCTTGAGTTGGCGCAGCTTCATTGAGAGGTGTGCCGGCGTTTAGCGCATCTACCTGCGGATCCTCGAAATCAGTCCCGTGGTCGAGCGCCGATATTCGAACGGAATCGCAATCGTGCGACCACCCCATCCCGCGACCTGTGTCCCTCCGACGATCTTCTCCACCGGCCAGTCGCCACCCTTGACGAGCACCTCCGGTCGTATCGTCTCGATCAGCGCGAGCGGAGTATCTTCATCGAACCACGTGACGTAATCGACCGCCTCGAGCGCGGCGACCAGCGCCATGCGGTCATCCAGCGGATTCACCGGGCGCTCAGGACCCTTGCCGAGCCTGCGCACGGATGCGTCGCTGTTGATCGCGACCATGAGCGCGCTGCCAAGCGCCTTCGCCCGGGCGAGGTACGTCACGTGACCCCTGTGCAGAACATCGAATACCCCGTTGGTAAACACCAGCGGTCGGGTCAGGCTTGCGCACACGCGCCCCGCCGTTTGCGGCTCGATGAGCTTGCGCTCGAACGCCGGCCGCATGGCCATACCGGGTTGAGGGCGAAACCGGGGCCGACGCAGGCCTGTTCCGTCAACCACCCGCCTTCTTGGGCTCGGGCTTGGGTGGCAGAGACGGCCGGCAAACCTCATCGGTGTCGCGGCAGTACTCGAAAATCTTGATCACCTTGCGCACGCCGCCGGTCGTGCGCGCGATATTTACCGCCTCATCGCCTTCTTTCTGGGTAACGATGCCGATCAGGTACACGGTGCTGTTCTCGGTCACCACCTTGACGTGCACCGGATTGAACAGGCCAGCATCGACAAAGCGCGCCTTGACCTTCGACGTCAGGAAAGAGTCATTCGAACGCGCCGGCAATGACGCTATCCCCGCCACCGCGATATCGTTGGTGATGCCGCGCACGTTGGCCACGTTCAGCACGATTTTCTCGACGCCGGCACGCGTACCGGCGTCGGGCACCTCGCCAGTGAGCAATACGCTGCGGTTGTAGGACGTAACATTGATGTGCACCTTGTCGCCGTAACTCTCATTGATGCGATTCACGGCGCGCAACTCGATGCCTTCATCCTCCACCTGCGTTCCGGTGGTGCGGCGATCGGTCATCGAAAGGGCGGCCGTGCCGGCGCCGGCCGCAACCATCGGGAAACATCCCTGCAACTGCGGCACGGTCGCCGCAACCAGAGCAAGCACGGCGAAGAGCTGGCTGTTCATCGTTGAGCTCCAAACAAAAGTGCGTCGATGCCGTCGCACAGGCAGTGCAGCGTAAGCAGGTGCACTTCCTGAATGCGCACGGTCCTGGCATGGGGAACGCAGATATGGACATCGTTCGAACCGATCCGGGCGGCCATCTTCCCCCCCAGATTTCCGGTGAGCGCGACCACCGCCATGCCGCGCTCGCGCGCAGCCTCCATTGCCGCAATCACGTTCGCGGAATTCCCGCTGGTGGAAATCGCGAGCAGTACGTCGCCGGCGCGGCCAAGCGCGCGCAACTGCTTGGCGAATACGTCCTCGAACCGGTAATCGTTGGCCACTGAGGTCAGCGTCGAGCCGTCGGTGGTGAGCGCGAGCGCCGCCAGCGGCGGGCGCTCGGTTTCGAACCGGTTGACGAGTTCCGCCGCGAAGTGCTGGGCGTCCGCGGCCGACCCCCCGTTGCCGCAGGCCATGATCTTGCCCCCGGCGCGCAGCGCCACGGCCATCAATTCGACCGCCTTGGCGATCGGCGCCGAGAGCTCCGCCGCGGCACAGCGCTTGAGCTCCGCACTCGCTGCGAAGTGGCCCGCCACACGCTCGGCAAGCGAGGCCAGTGCAATACCGGCCGGGTGCGTTTGTGAACTTCCTGTGCTGGCGTCAGAGGACATGCGCGATTTTACACCGAGTCACTCGACGAACACTTCGAACTCCACGCGCCTCGCCGGGTTCGGGTGCCACTCCAGCCGGCTGATGCGGGCGCGCAGCACAACGCCGCGGTCCATGCCCCAGGCAAGTGCAGCGTTCTCACGACGCGGCACGTAGCCGAGAACGTGGCCGCGCCATTCGACGCGCAGGGCGTTCGCGTCGTGGGGATTGTCGGGCTCGCGGACCAGTTGCAGTTCGTCCCCGCGCCTCAGTTCCGGCCATACGCTTGCCGCCTGATGGAAGCGAAACCCGGCCAGCGGCGAACTCTGCACGAGCAGTTGAACCCTTCCCCCGTCCTGGGCGGCGGCGCCGGGCAAAAGCAGGCACGCCGCCAGCGCCGTCATCAGCGCATCAGCAGCGAAACGCATCGCGGATCCAATGCACGCGCTGCGCGTTGAGGTCGTCCAGAAGCATCACGTCGAACCGGCAGTCGGACTCCGGCTTCCCGGCAAGGTAAAAACGGGCCGCTGCGGCGATGCGCGCGCGCTTGATGCCGGTGACGCTCTCGGCCGCGCCGCCAAACATCGCGTTGCGACGCAACCGCACTTCGCAGAACACCAGCGTCTTGCCCTCCCGGGCGATCAGGTCCACTTCGCCCAGGCGACAGCGGAAATTGCGCTCAATCAGCGCCAGTCCGGCCCCCTCGAGCAGTCGCGCACACAGCGCTTCGGCCCGGCGTCCCTGCTCGTTTGCATCCATAAGCGGTTCCTCGCGGTTGCTCTTCGTCTAACGGCACAGGACAATCGCCGTTGACACCCCGCTACCGCCACCGAAATGGATGGTCCATGCCCGGCACGCTTTTCGTCGTCGCCACACCGATCGGCAATCTGGCGGATCTCTCGCCGCGCGCAATCGACATCCTCGGCAGCGTTGCGTTGATCGCCTGCGAAGACACGCGCACATCACGCACCCTGCTCGCGCATTTCGGCATTTCGACCCGCAGCGTTTCCTTGCACGCGCACAACGAACGCTCTGCATCGGTCCACCTGGTCGAGACGCTGCGTTGCGGCAGTGACGTCGCCCTGATATCCGACGCGGGAACGCCGGCCGTCTCCGATCCGGGTGCACGGCTGGTCGAGGAGGCGCATCGCTCGGGCATCCGGGTGATCCCGGTACCCGGCCCGAGCGCCGCGCTCGCTGCATTCTCCGCCAGCGGTTTCGCTGCCGACCGGTTGCTGTTTGCCGGTTTCCTGCCCGCTTCGACAGCGGCGCGGCGCAAAGCGATTGCCGGACTCGAATCCGGCTGCGCCATCATCCTCTATGAGGCGCCACACCGCATCCGCGCCACCCTGGCGGACCTCGCCGCTGCTTTCGGGGCCGCGCGCGAGGTGGCGATCGGGCGCGAACTCACGAAGAAATTCGAGGAGATGGCGCGCATGCCGCTTGGCACCGCGCTCACCTGGCTCGACGCCCGAGCACACCGCGAACAAGGCGAGTTCGCGCTGGTCATCGCGCCGGAAGCCGCGCGTCGGGAGAGAGGCGCGCTCGACGCCGATCTTGTTCTGGCGACCCTGCTCGAAGCGCTCGGTCCCAGCGACGCGGCGAAACTCGCGGCGAAACTGACGGGCCAGACCCGCAAGGCGCTCTACGCTCGCGCCCTCGAACTCGGAATGCGCGGCAAGCGATGACGAAAACGCCGTGCCCCGCGGTAGAATCGTCGCCACTGCGCTGCGCATATCCCCCGGACCCGAACGCTTGGACTCGATCACCCTTACGCGCCCGGACGATTGGCACCTGCATCTGCGCGATGGCGCCGCGATGCGCGATGTGTTGGGCGACACGGCCCGCCGCTTCGCACGCGCGATCGTAATGCCCAATCTGCAGCCCCCCGTCACCACGACGGAGGCAGCGCTGGCCTATCGCGAGCGAATTCTTTCCGCCCTTCCGGCGGGCGTGAACTTCGAGCCGCTGATGACGCTTTACCTGACCGACGACACGCCGCCGGAGGAAATCTCCCGTGCCAAACTATCCGGGCGCGTTGTCGCTGCGAAGCTTTACCCGGCCGGCGCGACAACGCATTCCGACGCGGGCGTTACACGCATCTCGCGCTGTTTCAGGACACTGGAAAGGATGCAGGATGTCAGCATGCCCCTGCTGGTGCACGGCGAAGTCACCGATCCGGAGGTCGACGTGTTCGACCGCGAACGGGTTTTCGTCGAGGAAGTGCTCTCGCCGCTGGTGGAGCGTTTCCCCACGCTGAAAGTGATCCTCGAGCACGTTACGACGCGCCACGCGGTCAATTTCGTCGAGGTGATGCCGGATCGAGTCGCGGCGACCATCACTGCGCACCATCTCCTCATGAATCGCAACGCGCTGTTCCTCGGAGGCTTGCGCCCGCACCACTATTGCCTGCCGGTGCTCAAACGCGAGGGCGACCGCGAAGCGCTGGTGAGCGCAGCAACCTCCGGCAACCCGAAATTCTTTCTCGGTACCGACAGCGCGCCGCATGCCCGGGGCGCGAAGGAGGCGGCGTGCGGCTGCGCCGGCATGTACACCGCGAATGCTGCGATCGAGCTATATGCCGCCGCGTTCGAGGAGGCCAACGCGCTCGATACGCTGGAAGGGTTCGCGAGCTTCTTCGGACCGGATTTCTACGGCCTGCCGCGCAACAGCGGAAAAATCCGCCTCGCTCGCCGCGCCTGGCAGATGCCCGAGAAACTGCCGTTCGGCGGCGATGAACTCGTGCCGCTGCGTGCAGGGGAGACCTTGGCGTGGCAGCTCGCCTGAACGCGGTGACGATCGCGCACCCGATCTTCGATCCGATTCGCCCCTGGCTCGAGCGCCTGGGCGATGACTTGCCGTCGCCCGAAGCACTAAGCGCGCTCGCTGCCGAACGAGGGCTCGCGAACGCGCGCGGCCGGCCACTGCGTTTTGCCGCGCCTGGAACGCTCGCAGCAGGAAATTACGAGCTGCGCATCCACGAAACCGGCGTGGTCGCCACGCGTCCGGGGAACCTGCACGACCTGTTCAATGCGCTGGTTTGGCTCGCCTTCCCGCGCACCAAGGCGACGCTCAACGCACTGCACGCGCGCGAGCTCGCGCGGAAGGAAGTGCAGCGCAGCCCGCGGCGGAGCCGGCTCCGCGATGCGCTGACCCTGTTCGACGAGGGCGGCGCAATCGTCGCGGTGAGCCATGCACCGCTCGAACAACTGGTTCGCGAACACCGGTGGCTCGAGCTGTTCTGGCAGCACCGCGACGCAGTTCTCGCGGGCATGCGCTTCTGTGTGTTCGGCCACGCGGTGCTCGACCAGAGCCGCGATCCGTACCCGGGAATTACCTGCAGGGCGCTGTTCGTTTCCGTAGCGCCCGCTTTGCTGAAGGCGCCGCGTCGGAAACTCGTGGCCCATCTCGACGCGACGGCGTCCGAATGGTTTTGGTCACGACCGGAAATGACCCCGAAACTATTGCCGCCTTTGCCGGTATTCGGATATCCGGGTTGGTTAGAAAATCGCGATCGGCAGGTTTTTCTTGCCGATGAGCGCTACTTCAGGCCATTGCACGCCGATCCGCCGCGTCCGGGCGCGTAGAATGCGAAGCGGGAGCTGGCCGGGCAGCCGCTGCACCAAAAGCGCAGAGGAAAGTCCGGGCTCCGCAGAGCGGGATGCGGGGTAACCCCCCGGCGCGCATAAATGCCGCGCAAGCGGCGCGAAGGCGACGAACAGGGCCACAGGGACGATCCGGTTAAGTCCGGGGTGAAACGCGGCAACCTCCATCCGGAGCAACACCAAATAGGCAAGCGCGGTGTGAAAACACTACAGGCCGGCTCGGCCGAGCTTGCGGGTAGGTGGCTACAGGGGGGGCAGGGGTCGTTTGATCCCTCAACCCCGGCGATCCGGCGGGTGACCGCCGGACAAGAGGAATGGCTGCCCGGACGGGTAAAACCGCCCACAGAACCCGGCTTACAGGCCGGCTCTCATCGATCTCATTTCGGTTGCGTTGTTGCAGTGCGGGGTGAACGGAAAGCGGTTGCCGAAGCGCGATCCGGGAGGTAATAATTCATCCGATGCAACATCGACTCAACCAGAACGACGTCACCAACCGCGTCAATGTTGAAGATGCGGATCAGGTACGCGATACGGTATTGGCGCTGTTTTCGCAACGCTTCCCCGGAAGCGACCTCGCCCCGTTGCGACGCGCCTTCGATGACGTAAGAGCGCTGTTCGAAGGCCGCTACCCCGGCTATCTCGTATGCGACACGCTCTACCACGACATGCGTCACACGCTGGACGTGACGCTCGCCACGGCGAGGCTCATCGACGGCCATGACCGCACTCAGGCCGAAGTCGACCAGCTCGGCGCCCGGCGCGCGATGCTCGGAGTGATCATTGCCCTGCTGCACGACTCGGGGTACATGAAGCGCTACTCCGAAGCACAGGTCGAAAACGGCGCCGTGTTCACCAAGATTCACGTCGGCCGCAGCGCGGATTTCCTGGCGCGCTATCTGCCGTCGATCGGGTTCGGGAACGAGGCGCCGGTGGCCGCGAGACTGGTGCACTACACCGGCTACGAAATGGACATCGACGACATCAAGGTCGACGATGCGCGGGACCGCATGCTCGGGTGCCTGGTGGGAACCGCGGACCTGGTCGGGCAAATGTCGGATCGCATGTACATCGAGAAATGCCGCGACTTCCTGTATCAGGAGTTCGTGTTCGGAAATATCGCGAGAGAGACGCTGCCGGATGGGCGCGAGGTGGTGCGTTACAGTTCTCCGGAAGACCTGATCATCAAGACACCGGGTTTCTACGAGTATGTCGCGCGCTCGCGTATTGAAAAGAAGCTTGGCGGCGTCGATCGTTACGCCGCGGCGCATTTCGGCGGTGGAAACCTGTACCAACTCGAAATCGACCGGAATATGAACTACCTGCGCGACACCATCGAACAGGGGAAATTCGAGCGCCTGCGGCGCTTTTCGTACTCGATGTCGCGCAACCTGCGCCGCGTCGCCTGACCCCGGAACCGGGCCAGCCCGGTGTGTCGATTATCACATTTGCTTGAAATTTCTCGTTTTTTTGCCCTAGTTCGCTTGCCAGACTCGCGGGCTTGTGGCAAAAACGCGGCATGACAATGTTTCACAAACGCGCGGCCCCCAGGGCGGTTACGAGGGGGAATGGCCCGGCATCGCAGGAAGCCGCTCCGGCGCTTTTTCGCCTGCTCTCGGACAGCGCCTTGTATCGCGCTGCCATGGTAGCGAGCCGGATACCGCTGGCGCTGCTAGATGCTAGCCGCGCCGGGTTGCCCTACGTCTTCGTCAATCCCGCATTTGAACGCCTGAGCGGTTATGCGGCGCGGGATGCGCTTGGTCGTCCGGCAAGCCTCAATCTCGCGCTGCGCGGAGGTGATGCCACGCTGGAAACACTGCTCGTTCGGACGAGCGCCGAAACGGCGACGCCCCCCGGGCTGTGGATCGCGTGCTGGGTGCGGCGTCGCGACGGAACCGAGCGTGCCGTGCTCGTCGCCTTCGACCCGGTGCGCGACAACCAGGGGCGCATCAGCCACTGGATCGTCGCGCTCGACGACGCGAGTACCGTGCTCTGAAGTCCTAGTCCTCTTCCGCAGCGATCCTCGAGACCAGCCAGCGCGCGGTGCGGAGCAGGCGGGCGTCAAAATTTCTGCGGCCCACGAGTTGCACGCCAAGCGGCAAACCTTCCGCACCCCGCATCAGCGGCAGCGACAGCGCCGGCAATCCGAACAGCGTCCACAGCGTGCAGAACGACGGGTCTCCGGTGGAGTCGAGACCCTTGGGCGCGGTACCCGGCGCGGCCGGCGTGAGGATCGCGTCGTAGCGTTGCGTGAACAGCTCCTCGAAGCTTTCCTGCGCCACAAGGATACGCGAGAGAGAGCGCTGGTAGTCCAGGGCGCGCACATCGCGACCGCGCTCCAGCAGGGCGCGCAGTTTTTCCGAGAGCCTGTCGCGCCCATACTGCCACTCGCGCTCGAAATTGGCCGCCATCTCGGCTTCCATGATCGTCCGGTGCCACTCCCAGGCTTCGGCGGCCGTACGAAACAACTCGACCTCCTCGACCCGGTCGCCGAGCGCGCCGACGAGTTCGGCGAACGCCTCCCTGGTTTCCTCGCTAGCGCGCTCCCAGTACGGCGTCTTCACGAACGCGATCATGGGCGGCATCGGCGGCTCTTCAGCCGCGATCTCCCGGAAAGGAATGCGCGCGCGCGGCCGGGTGTCGGGGTCGTGCTCGTCGTAGCCGGCAAGTTCCTCGGCGGCGAGCGCGATATCCTCGAGCGTACGCGCGAACAGTCCGACATGGTCGAGCGTGCGCGAGAGCGCGAGGATGCCAGTGCGGGGAATGAGCCCGTGCGTCGGTTTGAATCCGTAGACGCCGCAGAACGCGGCCGGCCGGATCACCGAACCGTTGGTCTGGCTGCCCAGAGCGAGCGGCACCATCCCGGCCGCCACCGCGGCCGCCGAGCCGCTCGATGAGCCGCCCGGGGTGTGCTCCGGGTTGTGGGGGTTGCGCGTCTTGCCCGGATGGAAATACGCGCATTCGGTGGTCACCGTCTTGCCGAGGATCACCGCACCCGCCGCGCGCAACCGCGTGACCACCGACGCGTCCTCTCGCGGTGTGCGACCCTGATGTAGCACCGTGCCATTCTCGGTCGGCATGTCGGCGGTGTCGATGATGTCCTTGATGCCGACGGGAATGCCATGCAGCGCGCCGACCGGATGGCCCTCGCGCGTGGATTCGTCCGCCGCCCGCGCCCGGGCGAGCGCGTGCTCTTCGTCGAGGAACGCCCAGGCTTGCACGCGCGGCTCGATCTCCCGGCAGCGCTCGAGGCAGGCACGCACGAGTCCTTCGGAGGTGAGCGCGCCCTCGCGGATCAGCCGCGCGGCGGCGGCGGCGGAGAGCTCCGCCGCCTGTCGCTCATCTGCCATAGAGCATGTTGGGCACCCACAATCCGATGCCAGGGAACAGGTAGAGCAGCACCAGCGCGATCACCTGGATGCCCATGAACGGCATCATGCCGGCGAAGATCTGATTGAGGGTCACATGCGGCGGCGAAACCCCTTTCAGATAAAACGCCGCCATCGCCACCGGCGGCGACAGGAACGCAGTCTGCAAATTCAGCGCCACCAGCAGGCCGAAAAACAGCGGGTCGATATGGAAGTGCGGCAGCAGCGGCAGGAAGATCGGCATGAAGATGATGATGATTTCCGTCCACTCGAGCGGCCAGCCGAGGATGAAAATGATGAACTGGGCGAGGATCATGAACTGCACCGGCGTCATGTCGAGCGACAGCACCCACTTCTCGATCAACTCCTGGCCGCCGAGCAATGCGAACGCCGCCGAGAAAATGCCGGAGCCGACAAACAGCCAGCACACCATCGCGCTCGTCTTGGCGGTAAGAAACGACGATTCCTTGACGATGTTCCCGAGCTCTTTCACCGTCTTCCAGATTACGGGGCCGGGGCTCGGGCCGCTTGGCAGCGCCTCACGCCAAAAACCGATATAGCGATAGATCGCCGCCAGGATGAATCCACCGAATCCGCCGACCGCCGCTGCCTCGGAGGGCGTCGCGAGCCCGAACACGATCGAGCCGAGCACCGCGAGGATCATCAGCGCGAGCGGAAAGAACGAGGTGAGCAGCATCTTGAACACCTCGAGCCGCTCCCAGTTCCAGAGCCGGTAGATGACTGCAACCGCGCCGATGCCGATGCCGAACACGATCCACAACCATAGGGGCACGGGAAGCCGTTCGTGTTCCGCGGCCGCGGCTGCTGTTTCGGCGGGTTTCTCCTCGGCCGCCGACGCCGCGCCCGGCGGCTCCTTCGCCCCTTCAGCCGGGGGTTCCTTGACTCCAGATTCCTTCTCCTCAGCTTCGGGTGCGCCGATGATGCCCGTTGACACCTCCCTTTCCGGTTCTGGCGCTGCGGCGAGGCCGCCCACCTCGATCAGCCCGGCCGTGCTGGCCTCGACTTCCGGCGCTGTCGCCACCCGATAGGTGATGCCCAGTAATGCGGCAATGAACAGCGCCGGCAGCAGCGTGACGAGCAGTTGCCCGAGCGCGGTGCGTTGCGCGACGCCAGTGCCGCCGCCGGTGAGCGCGCGCGACAGCCCCGTTAACGCGTTGCTGCCGCGGCGCGAAAGCGTCTTCGCAAAGGCCGGAAGTTCCACGCGCCGGTCTTCTTGGCGGAGCGGAGGCATGAGATCGGGCCTGAGCTTTGCGAGCACGATGATGTAACCGATATAGAGCCCCGCGAGCATGAAGCCGGGCAAGAACGCGCCGGCGTAGAGCTGGACGACCGACACACCCGCAACGGCGCCATAGACGATCAGCAGCACCGAGGGTGGGATCAGGATGCCAAGGCAGCCACCCGCCGTGACACAGCCCGCCGAGACCTTGACGTTATATCCGGCCTTGAGCATCGCCGGAAACGCGAGCAAGCCCATCAGCGTCACCACCGCGCCGACGATCCCGGTCGCAGTGGCGAAGATCGCGCACGTGACGATGGTCGACACCGCGAGCGACCCCGGAATCCGCGCCGTGGCTAGGTGCAGGCTCCTGAACAGCCGGTCGATCAGCTGCGCCCGCTCGACGAGATAGCCCATGAACAGGAACAGCGGAATCGCGATCAGCACGTCGTTCGACATCACGCCGTAGGTGCGCTGCACGAAAAGATCAAGCACCTTCCGGTCC
>JACPYS010000040.1 GCA_016195915.1 Betaproteobacteria bacterium
CGCCCATCGAGGTGCCGACCCAGTGCACCTCGGCGACATCCAGGCGCGCGATCAGCGTCACCATGTCGGAGACGTACTGCGGAATCTGGTAGAGCATCGGATCGGCGAGCCAGTCCGATTCGCCGCGGCCGGCAAAATCCGGGCAGATCACGCGGTAGTGCCCGGCCAGCGCGCTGGCGAGATTGTCGAAATCGCGCGCGCACCGCGTCAGCCCGTGCGCGCACACCAGCACGCGGGGATTCCTGGTCTCTCCCCATTCGAGATACGAGATGCGGTGCAATCCTGCGGGCGATATGCATTGCACGCCGCGCGTGCGCGATTCGATCTTCATTGCTGCTCCATCCAGGCCGCGCGCAGCGCCGCGCGCAACGGCGCGGCCTGCGGCGACAGGTTGCTGTAACGATTGCCCGGAATCGCGTCGCGCAGCCGGGCGACGCGCTCGGCCCTGAGGTTCGCGCCGCGCACCGGCCATCCCCGCTCCGCATAGCGTTTGCGCTCGAGCGCAGTCTCGCTCTCGGGCGCCTCGTCATACCAGAGCCAGTGGCCGGTGAACGCGAAGGCGGTCTCCTCCAGCTCGGCGAGCAGCGGTGCTTCGATCGCAGCTTCGGTGGGGATCAGTTCGAGCGCGCCGTTCCAGGTAAACCAGCTTTGCCGCGCGCTCGACGCGCAATATCCGATCCAGGACACGCCCGCCTCGCTCTCCCTGCAGCGGCAGGCAATGGCAAGCAGCAACTCGCCCGCTTCGCCGATTTCGACGTCGATCTCGAGCCGGGCACTGTCGAGCGGCTCGCTGGTTTGCTCCGACAGGCGCCCGTTTTCGATCACTGCGCGTCCGCGCACGCCGAGGCGCGGATTGATCCACTCGGCCTCGACCCTCACCTCGGGGAATTCCGCCGAGGCGGAGGCGAACGCAGGGAACGGGACGCCGCGCTCGAGTTCGAAGCGGTACTCGAGTCCGTCCTCGGCATGGTGCTCGGAGTAACGCTCCGCGTCGATCTCGCGCACCATCAGGTAGCGCACGCGCTCGCGGAAATCCGCGAGCCGCGCGCCGAGCCCTGAGACCCGGAGGGTCGCGACCACACGCCCCTCGGGCATCCCTCCGGCCTACCCTTCGTACTTGAACGACAGCGCGAGGCGCGTGCGAAAGGCCGTGATCTTGCCGTTATCCACCTTTACGTCCATTTTCACCACTTCGGCAATACGCAGGTCGCGCAGAGATTTCGAAGCCGTATTGACCGCGTTGCGCGCCGCGTCTTCCCAAGAGGTCGCGCTCAGTCCGATCACGTCCACAACCCGGTAGACCGGTTCACCCTTCTTCGCCATGTCATCCTCCGCTGATTGAACGCGGCAAAACAGCCGCCGGAGGATTATAGGCCGGCTTCACGGACCCATGGTTCGAGCCGGAGATCAGCGCACCGGATGCCAGTAACGCGGTCGCTCGCCGCGTGCGGTTTCGGCCCGCACGCCCCCCTCGGCGAAACGCAGCGTGACTGCGCCATCGAGGTCGGTGCGCAGAATCTGCGCACCGAGCGCCGCATAGCGTCCGAGGACCTCGCTGCGGGGATGGCCGAAGCGGTTGCGGTAGCCCGCCGGCACCACCGCGTAGCGGGGCGCGACGGCCGCGACAAATTCCGGCGTCGAGGACGTGCGGCTTCCGTGGTGCGGCACCAGAAGGGCCTCTGCGGCAAGGGCCTCGGTCGCCTCCAGCAGCTCCCCTTCAGTGGCGCGTTCTATGTCGCCCGTGAGGAGCATGGCGCCGTGCGGGGTGGCGACGCGCAGCACGCACGACAGGTTGTTTCTGTGCGCGCGGCCGCCTGCGGCGATGGAGGCCGGATGCAGGAATTCGAAGCGCACGCCGTCCCAGTTCCAGGATGCGCCCCTCAGGCAGGGCATCGACTCGCTTGCCAGCGCGTGCAGGGGATGCCCGGGCGCAAGCGAGCTGAGCACGCGGGCGGTGTCCACGTTCGCGAGCACCGAAGCCGCGCCGCCGGTGTGGTCGCTGTCGTTGTGCGTGAGCACCATGGCGTCGAGCGAGCGCACGCCGGTGGCGCGCAGGTAGGGCACCACGACGCGCTCTCCGCCGTCGGCTTCCGGTCCGTACAACGGACCCGCGTCGTAGAGTAGCGCATGCTGCTCCGTGCGCACCACCAGCGCGAGCCCCTGCCCGACGTCCAAGGTCGTCAACCACGCCTCGCCCGGCGCGGGGTGGGGCGGCTCAATCAGAAATACCGGGGCGAACAACAGGGCTCCGGTCCATCGAGACGGCACGCCGCGCGGCGCAAGCAGCCAGGCGACGCCCGCGAGCGCCATGAGGACGGCCCACGCAGGCGGTACATGCTGCTGCCAAAGCGCCAGAGGCAGCGCCGCACACCATTCGAGGAACACGAACATCCACTGCGCGATCCACTGCGCGAAATCTAGGAGCATATTCCACGGGACCACGGCCGCCGCCAGGGCGAGCGGCGTAATCACGGCGCTCACCAGCGGAATCGCCACCGCATTGGCGAGCGGCCCCACCAGCGAGACCTGCGCGAATATGAGCAGCGCGGCGGGCGCAAGTCCGAGCGTGATCGCCCACTGGATGCGCCCCCACTGGACCCACGCGGAGGGCGCCCGCGTCCTGCCCAACGTGACGTAGAAGATGAGCGCCACCGCGCCAAAAGAAAGCCAGAAACCCGGCGCAAGCACGGCCCAGGGGTCGGCGAGCAGCACCGCGCCGAGCGCAAGCGCCAGCACGCGCGCTCCGGAGGCGATCTGCCCGGTCCAGAGGGCGGCCGCCACGACAGCGACCATGAAGCAGGTGCGCTGCGCGGGAACCGCGAAGCCTGCCAGCAGCGAGTACCCGAAGGCGGCCGCGACGGCTGCGATTGCTGCGGCCTTGCGTGCGGGCAGCGCCAGCGCGAAGCGCGCGACGCGCCGCCAGCCGAACGACACCAGCGCCGCAAACAGGCCGGAGATGAGCGTGACATGCAACCCGGAGATGCTCATCAGGTGCGTTACCCCGGTGCGATTGAACAGCCGCCACTCCTCGTTGGAAATGGCGCGCTGGTCGCCCACCGCGAGCGCGACCAGGACCCCGCTTGCGGGCGACACACCGAGCACGGCGAGGAAACGCTCGCGCACCGCCTCGCGCGCACGCTCGACGCGGTCCATGAAGCCGGTGCGCTCGCCCAGTTTGCGCGATGCGCCGCGCACGTAGCCGGTTGCGCCTATGCCGCGCTCGAGCAGCCAGGCCTCGTAATCAAAGCCGAAAGGATTTGCGCTCCCATGAGGGCGTCGCAGCCGCAGGCGGAACGACCAGCGCTCGCCGGGATGCACGCGCACCACCTCCTCGAGCACGCCGGGATCGGCGTCCACCCCCGAAACGAGCGGGGTGCGGTACCAGGAGAGAAGCAGCTTCGACGGCAGCCGCGCGCCGCGCGCCTCCGACTCGACGTCGAACTCGAAACGCAGGCTGCGCTCGCTGGCCGCGGGCAGACTCGAGACGACCCCGAGCACTTCGAGGTCGCGCCCTTCGAGCGAAGGATCCAGCCGGTCGACAATGCGCAGGTGTGCAAACCCCGCTGCCCAGAGAAATCCGCAGGCGCACGCCGCCGCGCACGCGCCGAGCCCCCACTCGCGGCGCAGGCACCAGCACGCGGCAGCCGCCGAGGGCAAAACGAGAAGCAGCCAGCCCTGCGCCGGCAGCGCAGCCTGGAATTGCAGCAGCAGCACGCCCGCGGCAAAGGCGAGGACGGCGAGGCTCATCGTACAATCAACAACGTGCGGTGCCCTGCCGCGATGACGCCATGCCGCGCAAATTCTTCCGCAAATACCTGCCTACCAGCGAATCGGTCCGCGATCACAAGGTTCTCGGCCGGTTCGGCGCATGGCTGCACCACCCGAACCTGTGGCACCTGAACCGCGGTTCGGTCTCCGGTGGCGTAGCGGTGGGCATGTTCGCCGGATTGGTGCCGGGGCCGCTGCAGATGCTCACCGCGGCGCTGCTCGCGATCCCGTTGCGCGTGAACCTGCCGGTGGCGCTGCTCACCACGCTCTATACCAATCCGTTCACCATCGTGCCGCTGTACCTGATCGCGTATCAGTTCGGGCGCCTGCTCGGCGGCGGTGAGCACCCGGCTGCGCAGATCGATCCGTTCGAGATGGAGTGGTCTGACCTGTTCGGCTCGCTTGTTTCCCTGTGGGACTGGACGCTCATGCTGGGAAAACCGCTCGCCATCGGGCTGGTGGCTCTCGCCCTCACGCTCGCCGCGGCCGGGTGGATCGCGGTGCAGATCGGATGGCGGGCCTACGTGGTGCTCGCATGGCGCGCGCGGCGCAGGCGCCGCGCGGCCCGGTGATACAGTTCGCACCCGAGCGTATGCGCGCCCCCATTCTCCTCGTCCGCTTCTACCAGTCTTTCAGGCTGCCGGTCCTGATCGGGATGGTCATCGCGGTCATCGGAACCTACGGCTACTGGATCATCAGCGAATACAAGGCCTCGCTGCTCGACTGCCTGTACATGACGTTCATCACCGTGGCCACCATCGGCTACGGCGAGGTGGTGGACCTCTCGGCGAGCCCGAACGGGCGCATCTTCACCATGGTGCTCGGCACCGTGGGCATCGCCAACGTCGCCTACACCACCTCGAAGCTCACCGCTTTCATCCTTGAATCCGAAATCAACGAAGTCCTCAGGAGACGCAGAATGCAGGAGCGCATCGATGCGATGACCGGTCACTACATCGTCTGCGGCATCGGCCGCGTCGGCACCAACGTCGCCCACGAACTCTGGGTCACCGGGCGGAAGTTCGTCGCGATCGAAGCTTCGGTCGAGCGCATCGAGGAGTTCCGCGACAAATACCCCGACGTGATCGTGCTGCACGGCGATGCGCAGGACGACGAACTGCTGGTGCGTGCCGGCGTGGCGCGGGCCGCGGGCGTGTTCGCGGTCACCGGCGACGACGGCGGCAACGTGCTGATCACGCTCTCGGCCAAGCAGCTCGGGCCGCAGGCGCGCCTGGTGGCGCGCTGCCACGAGGTGCGCAACATCGACAAGTTGAAGCGCGTCGGCGCGGACGCGATCGTCTCTCCGGACTTCACCGGCGGCATGCGCATCGCCTCGAGCATGATCCGTCCGACGGTGGTGAGCTTCCTCGACGAGATGCTGCGCAGCGACCAGAAACTGCGCGTCGAGGAAGTGACGATTCCTGAAGGCTTCACGACGCGCGGGCTCGCCGAGGTCGCGCCGCCATCGCGCGATTACATCGTGCTCGCCGTGCGCGCCGGCGAGCGCTGGGAGTTCAACCCTGCGGAGAACTTCCGCCTCGCTCCCGGCTGCGTGCTGGTGGTGATGGCGCACACGGAAGGCCGCGAGGCCCTCGAGCGGCGCGTCGCCGCGTAAGCCACCGGCCGCAGCTTCAGGCCGGCCGCAGGACCCCATCGCGCAGTTCCATGATGCGCTCGGCGTTCGCCGCGAGCGAGGCGTCATGCGTCACGATGACAAAAGCCGTGCCATGGGCGTCCGAGGCGCGCAGCATGGTGTCGAACACGGCTTCCGCGGTTTGCGTGTCGAGGTTTCCGGTCGGCTCGTCGGCAAGCACGCAGGCGGGCTCCGTGACCAGGGCGCGCGCGAACGCCGCGCGCTGGCGCTCGCCGCCCGAGAGCTCGCCGGGCAGGTGCACGGCGCGCATGCCGAGTCCTACCTCCGCCAGCGCCTTGCTCGCGCGAGCCAGGGCCTCGTCGCGCGCCAGCCGCCGGATGAGCAGCGGCATGGCGACATTCTCGAGGGCGGTGAATTCGGGGAGCAGATGATGGAATTGATACACGAAACCCAGTGTCCGGTTCCTCACCCGGCCGCGCTCGGCTTCACCCAGCGTGCTGAAGTCCTTGCCTTGCACGTACACGGTGCCGCCGCTGGGCGTATCCAGCCCGCCCAGCAGGTGCAGCAGCGTGCTCTTGCCGGAGCCCGAGCGGCCCATCACCGCGACGCGCTCGCCCGCCCGGAGCTCGAAGTCCACACCCAGCAGGACCGGCACCGACAGCGGACCCTGCGCATAGGTCTTGTGCAGGCCCCTGCACGCAAGAACCGCATCACTCATAGCGCAGAGCTTCCGCGGGATTGACGCGCGCGGCGCGCCAGCTCGGGTAGATGGCGGCGGCGAAGGACAGGGCGAGCGCGAGGACCGCCACCGTCGCCACGTCGCTCACCTGCACGTCCGACGGCAGGTCGGTGATGAAGTATACGTCCTTGGCGAGGAACTTGAAGCCGAGCATCTGCTCGATCGCCGGCACGATCACGTCGATGTTGAGGCCGGTGACGATGCCGCTCGCCACGCCGATCAGCGTGCCGATCACGCCGATCAGTGCGCCCTGCACCACGAAGACCGCCAGCACCGAGCCGGGCGATGCGCCGAGCGTGCGCAGGATCGCGATGTCCGCGCGCTTGTCGGTCACCACCATCACCAGAGTGGAGACGATATTGAACGCCGCCACCGCGACGATGAGCGTGAGCACGATGAACATCATGCGTTTCTCGATCTCCACCGCGCGGAAGAAGCTGGCGTGGCTGCGGGTCCAGTCGGAGGCATACACGCCGGCGTCGAATTTCGCCATCAGCTCGCGCGACACGGTGCGCGCCGCGAACAGGTCGTCGAGCTTGAGGCGCAGGCCGGAGACCGCGCTGCCGAGCTGGTACAGACGCTGCGCGTCTTCAAGATGCACCAGCGCTAGGCCCGCGTCGTACTCGTAGTGATCCACCTGGAAAATTCCCACCACCGTGAACTGCTTGAGGCGCGGCACCACGCCCGCCGGCGTCACCGTGCCCTGCGGCGCGATCAGCGCGATCTTCTCGCCGGTGAACGCGCCCAGCATGCGCGCCAGGTCCGCGCCGAGCACGATGCCGAACTCCCCCGGGCGCAAGTCCGCGAGCGAACCGCTCTTCATGTGCCGGCCGAAATCGGCGACGCGCTCCTCCATCTCGGGAAGCACGCCGCGCACGATCGCGCCGCGCACCCCCTGGCCGAAGGTGAGCATCGCCTGCGCATTGACGAACGGCGCGCTCGCCACCACGCGCGGGTGCTCCGCCGCGATCTGCGCCAGCTTGCGCCAGTCGGCGAGCCTGCCCGCGTCGCCCGAGATCTGCACGTGCGACGCCACGCCGAGGATGCGCGTGCGCAGCTCCTTCTGGAAGCCGTTCATCACCGAGAGCACCACGATCAGCGCCCACACGCCGAGCGCGATGCCGGCCATGGAGGTGAGCGCGATGAAGGAAACGAAACGGTTGCCGCGTTTGGCGCGGGTGTAGCGCAGCCCGATCGAGATTTCGTACGGCAGTGCGGTGCGCAAGATGAGGTTCCGGGAGCCCGCGCGAGAATACTACAATTGGCCCCATGGACACCGACGCCCGCAGCCTGCTGCAATCCCTGGTGCGCGAAACGCGCACCGCCACCCTCGCGACGCTGCGTGGCGGCGCGCCCAACGTCTCGATGGTGCTGTACCTGCCGGAAGACGACTTCTCGTCGTTCCACGTGCGCGTGAGCCGGCTCGCCTGGCACACCCAGGACATGCAGGACGACGCGCGCGTTGCACTCTCGGTGCAGGAGACCGACGCGCCGGCGCGCGACCCGCAGCAGCTCGCGCGGCTCACCGTGAGAGGCACGGCGACGCAACTGATGAATGGAGGCGCGCAGTTCGAGCGTCTCAAGGCGGCGTGGCTGGCTCGCTACCCGGATGCGGGCGTCACCTTCGAGCTGCCCGATTTCGCGTTCTGGAGCATCGCGCCGCGCGAGGCGCGATTCGTGGCGGGATTCGCGCGCACCTTCAACCTGTCGCCTGCGGCGCTCGCGAAGGCCGCGAAGGCTTAAGGCGAAGCAGCGCGAGAGTGAGCGTATCGCCCTTCGGGTCGTTGCGGATTTTCATGCGCGAAAGGCTGGCGCGATTCGTTCAGGCGGAGGCACGGTACTCGGCGCGCGGCTGCTCCAACCTGTCGAGCGGGCTCGCCATCATCCATGTCACGCCCTCGAGCTGCTCGAGCAGCCCGCGCACCTCGGCCTCACTGAGCACGACCGGCACACGCGCCGGACGCTTCGCGCGCACCAGATCGTCGAGCCAACGCAAATCGCGCTCGAGCAGCACCTTGTAAAGAAACAGCAGCGCAGCAAGCGCCTGATTCTGCGTCGCGGCTGCGACGTTGCGCTCCGTGGCGGGCCAACTGAGGAACGCCGTCACCTCGGCCGCTCCCATTTCTGCCGGGTGGCGTTTGCTGTTATGGAGGATGAAGTAGCGGATCCAGAACCAGTAGGTTTTCTCGGTGCGCCGGCTGTAGTGGCGCGAGCGGATCGCCGCGCGCACCCGGTCGATGAGACGGGGCGCGGCAGGGGCCTGCAAGGAAGCTTTCGGTGAATCAGTAGGTTGTCCCATAAATAGACGTTCATCATGGACGCGGCATGACCATCACACTGCTAACGCATTGAATCAAGGGCAGGTTGACGAAACCAATACCGGAGACGACCATGTTCATCAGCACTTTTGCTTATGATTGTCTAGCCGCCCTCGAAGCGCGCCGCCACCCAGGAGTCACGACATATGCTGTTCATGGTGATCGAACGCTTCCGCGACAACGACATGGTCCCGATCTATAAGCAGGTCCGCGACGGCTCACGCATGCTGCCGGAAGGCCTAAAGTACATTGACAGCTGGGTCGAACCGAACTTCAGCCGGTGCTTCCAACTGATGGAGTGTGATGACTTGCGCTTATTCCAGCAGTGGGTCCTGGAGTGGCGAGGGTTCGGCGCCACCATCGAGATCATTCCGGTTGTCAACAGCAAGGAAACACAGGCGGTTGTTCAGCCGTATCTCGACCGTACGTGACTGCATACTCATGAACCGCGTTCGCCAGTCGGCTAACCCTGTGTTGGTGCCGACGAGCCACGAGCCTTGCGTCTCAGTCACCGTCGCCATGGCCCGCGGCACAACACCACGTTAGTTGCCATGAAGAACGCGTACGCCGAACTCGAGGCGCTCTGGAACCGCTGCACCGCCACCGGTGATCGCCAAGTGGAAGCGGAGGTCGTCGACCTGCTGGAAGGTCACGGCATTCGCCTGCGGCAGCGCGACGGTCAGTTGAAGCAGATAACGTTGTCGACGCCAACAAGCGTCAATAGCGGCTTCGTCATTGGCCTGCGCTACGTGAAGCAGGACGGCAGCCACACAGAGGATCTGTTCACTGTTCAGCCTGGTCAGCAGATCCAGCCGTTCTACAAGGGGTCACTGCAAAAACAGTGGCCGGAGTACCAGGGAACGCATGAGCGGCAGGTCATCTTCGCGCTCGTCGACAATGAGCCGGCACCGACCACGGCAGTTAATACGATCAGCCAGATCAAGAAATGACCCAGGACGCCTTGATCGCTCGCCTCACGAACAATGAAGACAACTTCGTTGAGCGTACCTGATCTTCGGCGCATATCCTTTTCCGGGAGACGGGAGTGCCAGAGGTAAGCCGCTTCTTCGGCATCATCATCGCGATGTTCTACAACGATCATTCGCCGCCGCATTTCCACGCGAAATATGGTAAGGATCAAGCCTCCCTTCGCATCGACGATGGTGAGATACTGGATGGCCGGCTGGGAACTCGCGCGCGGAGACTCGTCGAGGAATGGCGCGCTCTTCATCAAACGGAACTGTTGGAAGACTGGACACGCGCTCGGGCACGGCAACCTCTGAACAAGATCGAACCGCTGGAGTAAGTCATGATTCCAAAAGTAGTTGAGGTAACGCCCTTGGACGGATACAAGCTGTGGCTCCGTTTCCACGACGGGGTGTCTGGAACCGTCGATCTGAGCGCTGAGCTTTGGGGTCCCATGTTCGAGCCGCTGAAGGACAAAACGCTCTTCGCCCAAGTTGCAATACATCCGGAACTTGAAACGGTCACTTGGCCAAATGGTGCCGACCTTGCGCCGGAATTTCTCTACCGGGCCGCCCAACACCTTGTCGCAGGCGACGCGCCAGAGGCGGCGCGCGCCTGAACAGACACGTTATGTGACAAGAAAAGCATGGCGCTGAATGACCTCGAGCGGAAACAGGTTGAGAATACTGTTGCCGCGTTTGTCCAGAAGCATCGGCCCGCGCCGCATATCCGACCGGAGTTGGATATCGGTTTTCGCGTCTCGGGTCAAAGCGTCGAGATTTTTGAGATCCGGCCTCGTTGGAAAGAGCCGAATGTGAAGATGGAGCATCCGATTGCGAAGGCGACCTTTGTTCGGAGCACAGCTCTGTGGAAGATCTTCTGGATGCGCGCCGACCTGAAGTGGCACGGCTATAAGCCATTGCCGGCGGCGGGCTCTATCGAGAAGTTCCTGGCCGCAGTCGAGAAGGACGAGTACGCATGCTTCTGGGGCTAGCCTTGCCACATAACAGCGCAGCCCACTCGGACGCGCGGCCAGCGCCGTGCCTTATTAGCCGTCGGTGCTCGCGCGCCCGTGGCTGCGGACGTTCCGCGTCATAGGGGCTGGCCCGCTCAAGTCGTTCGCATCGGAGTACCATTACGCCATGCAAGTCGTCACAGGCACAGTTGTCGGGGGCAAGGTGATCTTGGAGGGTGCTTCCCTTCCAGAGGGGACCGTCGTTACAGTATTCGCGAAAGACTCGGAGGCAAAGGTACGTCTACCACCCGCGCTTCAGGCCGAACTCGAGGAAGCTCTCGAAGAAGCCGACCGTGAGGAAGGAATCTCCGGGGACGAACTCCTCGAGAAGCTGCGGAAATACGACTGAACTTGGCGCTTCTCGCTCGTGTGAAGCCAAGGGCTGAGCGGCAGATTGATGCCGCCGCTGCTTGGTGGAGCGAAAATCGCCTTGCATCGCCAGGAGCCATTCGCTCTGACCTGAAGGCCGCACTTGAAGCACTGATTGAGCAGCCTGGCATCGGCACCCTGGTCGAAAATGCCCGTGATCCAGAAACGCGTCGCCTGTACCTGGCGAGAACCAGCTACTTCGCATACTACCGTCCGCGAGGCAAGTACCTTGAAGTCGTCGCGTTCTGGCATTCCAGTCGCGAGTGTGGGCCGAGCGTTTAGCGCGAAATGACGCGAGTAACGTCAGAAGAATGAGCAAGGACGACAAACGCATCACACGCGGCCGCTTCGCGGGTAAGAAGATTACGTTTGCGTCGACGGAACGAATTGAGGACTTCAGACAACCGGCCAGTGATTTCATGGGGCAGGTTTTCGATTTTCTGCCGGGCGAGTACTTGATTAGCGACGAATCTGATTTGCTTGACTTCACGGATATGGGCTCGTCCGATACTTCTGAAATATGGAAACGAGTTACAGAGATCTACCGCGTCTCGCTGGCTGACGTTGGGTCTGACCGGCTCGTGAACATATTCATGGAGATTACCCGACGCAGAAATTTGCAATGACGCCGAACAATTCGCCGCACGTGGACGCGCGGGATAACCACCGCGCAAACGAGGAGATGTTCTTCATTATCGAAGGTGAGGGTGAGGTGCGTTTCGGCGCGGATCGCTTCCCGATCAAGAAAGGGGATGTCATCGCGTGTCCCTCTGGTGGGTCGGAGACGGCGCACCAGATTCGGAACACGGCGGCGACCGGCGACCTCAAGTACGTCGGCGTGAGCACCATGATTGCGCCTGAGATCGCCGAGTATCCAGACACCGGAAAGTTTCAGGCAGTCACTAACCTTCCACCGGGCGCCGATGGCAGGCCGCAACTTCTGCGCCTCATCAATCGTGCGAGCGCGAACCTCGACTACTGGGCCGACGAGTGACGACTTCACCGCAGTCAACGATGCAGCCGAACACGGCAGCCCACCGGACGCGCGCAAGAGGCGGTGGTTTGCAACGGCTATCGCGCGCGCGCCGGTGGCTTCCACCTTGGGCATTACAACAAGTTGGAGAATGAACGGTGGCACCAAGAACAAAGAAGGGTGAGCCGAAGGCCAAGGGCACGTCCCGCGCAAGCAAGCCGCGCAAGTCGACTACCAAGTCCAGGTCCCCGCCGAAGGCAGGAGCGAAGCGCGCGCCCGGGCAGGCGGCCTCTCGTCTCATCGACGAGCGGATCCGGTCTCTGGGCGGCTGGCGCGCCGAGTTCCTGGCGGAGGTTCGGCGCCTCATCCACGAGGCGGACCCGGGCATCATGGAGGAGTGCAAATGGATCAAGCCCAGCAACCCATTGGGCGTGCCCGTGTGGTCCCACGCTGGGATCGTCTGCACGGGAGAGGCCTACACGCAGGTGATCAAGCTGACCTTTGCCCGGGGTGCCTCCTTGGACGACCCTCGGGGGCTGTTCAACTCCAGCCTCACGGGAAACCTGCGCCGCGCCATCGACATCCGGGAGGGAGAGGTGCTCGATGCTGAGGCGTTGAAGGCCTTGATCCAGGCCGCGGTCATGGAGAATCTCCGGTCCAGCGCGCCGAAGTCCAAGTGACCGATAGAACGACGAAGCAACTGAGGAGATGATGCCCAACAACGCGCTCCAGTGGGACGCTCACGGCGTCGCCTCGCTCCGCCATGGGTTCCCTCGCTTGCTGCGCTCGCTCGGCGCTCCCGAGCGCGGGCGTCGTCATCCCGCGGTGGTAGCATTTCGCCATGATTGACTGGTCCTCCTGTCCAGCGGTGGAGCGCGACCCTGAACGCGTCAGCGGCGCCTGGGTATTCCGTGGTACCCGCGTGCCCGTGGCAGCACTGTTTGAAAATCTCGAAGACGGTGCGCTGGTGTCCCAGTTTGTGGAGTGGTTCCATGGCGTGACGCTGGAGCAGGTTCGCACGGTCTTGGAGCACGCCGCACGGAGTGCATTGGCTCCCGCCTAAGTGCACATACTTTTCGACCAGAACACCCCTGTTCCGCTGCGGCAGTCGCTGACGCACCACGAAATAACGACTGCCTACGAGCGCGACTGGTCGAGGCTGAAGAACGGCGAGTTACTCGACGCAGCCGAAAATCAAGGCTTCGAGGTACTCGTTACGACGGACTCGAACCTCAAGTATCAACAGAACCTGAAGTCTCGGCGCATCGCCATTGTCGTGCTTTCCACGCCGAGCTGGCCACGCATCCAGTGCGCTGTTGCTCAGGTTGTTGATGCGATTGACGCGTCGTCCGAAGGGAGCTAGACGGAAGTTGAGATCCCACGAGAAAGGCGGCTGACTTTAGCTGGTGCGGACGGGCGAGAAGCGCCGTGCCATATTTCATCATCGTGCGCGCCCGCCGCACAGCACGAGGTTGGTGCTCGACGACCAACAGAAGACACCAACAAGAAAGTCTATGCTGATTGAACTGGATCGTGACGACCGAGCGTCCGTACGGAGGCTGTTTGATCGTTATCCGTGTTTACACGGCAGCGTCGCAGCGATCATCGAAGGCGGCATGGGGCAGGTCTTTGCAGACGCCCGAGCAGAGCCCCGCGCGGCTCTCGCCGTGCTCGATTTTCATTTCCTGGCGGGTGATCCACGCCATGAACATGCCCTGCGGCTCTTACACTTGCTGCAACCCGGAGCCGTGGTAATTGCCCCCACCCCAGCGTGGCAGCACCTGATAACCGCGACCTGTCCGAGCGAGTGGGCCGTGTATCGTCGTGAAGCCTTCCAGGCGGAGACGTTCGATGTTGATAAATTGCGACGGTTCTGTCAGGCACTGCCCAGCGGGTTTGAACTGCGGCAAGTGCGCCTGGAAGAGGTGACGCAATTCGCAACAGACCTGGACCCTGCCCTAATCTACAACTTTCGTTCCCACGAAGAGTTCATGACCCGGGGAGTCGGTCTGGGCATCTTACATCAGCGCACGTTTGTCTCGGGCGCTTCCTCTGCAGCGGTCGGTGGGGAGAGATTGGAGATCGAGATTCAGACCCACCGTCAGTTTCGTCGCCGTGGGTTGGCCAGGGCTGTCGCTGCGGCCCTGATACTGTATTGCCTCGAGCGCGGGATAGAGCCGTGTTGGGATGCGGCGAATGAGCCCTCTGCAGCCCTTGGACGACAACTGGGGTTTCACTCGACAGGGAAATATGCGGCATACAGACTGAAACCGTCGGAGGGCAAAAGCACCGCAAGCTAAACGCTGTTGCCTCACTGCGCACCCGCTTGCAGGCGACTGCTTACAGCCTGCGCTCCTGCGTCGCTCCGGCTTCCAGCGGCGCCTGAAGCGCAGGGTTCGGTGGCACACGGCAGCCTGTCGGTGACCGCGTCCAGAGGACACATTGTTCTAGCAATTGACCGGAAGCCCGTGCCGTTGGCCCGGTGCTCGCGGGACTTTGTAAAATATCAATGGATCGAATGAGCAGGCGTAAGATGATACCTGCACTGTTTGCGCTTGACCTCTCGGGGGCACCGCACGCGCGCGTGGGTGCACGGTATCAAAAAGGCGCACCAGCCGCTGCGTCAAGGCGTCCAAAAAATGAAAATACCCAGGAGGACAACATGAAAACCATCCCGATCGCGCTGGCCGCCGGCGTATTCGCACTTGCGTTTTGCGGCCCGGTCGATGCACGCGTGACGCGCATCGTCATCGACGAAGTGCTGCCCATGCCCGCGGGCAGCCCGGCTGCGGCCATCGCCTACGAGCAGATGGCGGGCCGCGCCTTTGGGGAGCTCGATCCCAAACTCCCTGGCAACGCCATCATCCAGGACATCGAACTGGCCAAGGACGCCGACTGCAAGGTGCGCTATGTCACCTCCTTCCTGATCTACAAGCCGGTGGACATGGCGAAAGCGAGCGGCCTCATGTGGCACGACGTGCCCAACCGCGGGCGGGTGTTTCCGTTCGCGCCGCAGGAGCGCGCTTTCGGCGACGTCATGCTCGCCAGCGCCTGGCAAGGCGACAACAGCGGCGCCACGGTGGTGCGGCCCACGGCGGGTGTCTCCGGCATGCAGTTTTTGCAGGTGCCGGTGGCACGTGGCCCGGGCGGCGCGCCCATCACCGGCGAGGTGTTCGGCCGCATCGCCAATCGCTCGGGCAAGGCCTCGCAACCCCTGATCGTGCTATTCCATCCGGTGCCCTACAAACCGGTGAGCCTTGACACAAGCAAAGCGAAACTGGTGTCGCGTGGCGGCGAGAACCAGCGTGGCGAGGTGTTTGATGAAGTGACCATTCCCGCCAGCGACTGGGCCTGGGCGCGCTGCGACGCGAACAATCCCTTTCCCGGCACGCCGGACGCGACGCAGATCTGCCTGAAAAACGGCTTTGACGCCGCGCGCCTGTACCAGGTGGTATTCACCGCCGCCGACCCCTATGTGCTGGGGGTGGGCTTTGCCGCGTGGCGCGATGTCGGCGCGTTCTTTAAAAAGGCCGCCGCCGATGACACGGGCACGCCCAACCCCATTGCCAGAACCATCACGCACAGCATCACGCGCGGCATTTCACAGTCGGGCAATTACCTGCGCGGCTGGCTGCACCTCGGCTTTAACCGCGCCGAGGATGGCAGCCAGGTGCACGACGGCATGTGGCCTATCATCGCCGGACGCCGCATCGCGCTGAATTTCCGCTGGGCCCAGCCCGATGGCGCGATGGAGTTGTATCAGGCGGGCAGCGAAGGCCCGCAGTGGTGGCTGCCGCATCCTGACCCGGTGCGCGGCCTGCCATCGGCCGGCATTCTCGACCGTTGCACGGCGACACGCAGCTGCCCCAAAGTGATCGAGCATTTCGGCTCGGCGGAGGTGTGGGCGCTCAAGCTCACGCCGGAGTGGGTGGGCGCGGATGCAAAGGCCGATTTGCCCCTGCCGGACACGGTGCGCCGCTACTACATCGCCAGTACCACCCACGGCGGCGGCGCGGGCGGATTCGACAGCAGCCTGCCGGGAGTCGGCCTGCCCAACACTGGCGCCGCCTGTCCGGGTAACAACTTTGGCACCGGCATGCTGCCGGCCAATCCCATGCCGCATACGCAGACGGTGAGCGCATTGCGCGTGCATTTTCGCAACTGGGTCATGAAGGGCACGCCACCTCCGCCCAGCCGCTACCCGACGCTGTCGCAGGGGCAACTGGCCGAGGCGAACAAGGCGGCCATCGGTTTCCCCACCCTGCCCGGCTTGCGTGCCAGCGTGCCCGAACCGGACTTCATCATGCCGGTGCACGATTACGACTGGGGCCCGCAGTTCAATGCGCTTGATGGCTCGGGTATCGCCTCGCTGGCACCGCCGCGCATCAAGCAGAGCCTGAAGATGCTGGCGCCTAAGGTCGATGCCGACGGCAACGAAGTCGGCGGCGTGCCGGTGGTGCTGCTCGGCGCGCCGCTCGGCACCTACCTGGGCTGGAACGTCGCGGCGGGCGGCTTTCACAAGGACCAGATCTGCTACTACGCAGGCGGAATGATTCCCTTCGCACGCAACCTCGAGCAGCGACGCGCTAGCCGGGACCCACGCCCGTCGCTGCAGGAACGCTATGGCTCGCACGATGGCTATGTGGCGGCGGTAAAAAAGGCCGCAGCGCACGCGATGGCGGAAGGATTCCTGCTTCAGGAGGACGCGGCGGCGCTGATCGCCGCGGCCGAAAAGAGTGCGGTGCTGCACTGAACACGCACGCACGGGCGAGCGGCAGGTTTTGGCCATTGCGGCCTTTCAAGGCGATGCAGTTCAGGTGCGCATGCCACCGAACAACGGCTTGCAGGACGACGCGCCGCAAGCGGCGTGCGCCTGAAGGCGGACGTTCGGTGGCGCGTGGCAGCATCGTCAGCGCGAATTACTTGATGGCGCATGATTTCGGTATTTCACCGGAAGGCGATGCCAATGGCTACTTCCGACCCCGAAGCGGACCCTGGTGCGCGCAGAGCATAGTCTTGCGTGGGCGCACTCGTTGCGCAACAAGCCGATAAAGCGAACTGCCGAATGACCAAACCAGAGGAGTAAATCATGAAGACCGCACACGCAGGCGCAGCCCTCGCCTTCGTCCTGGCCGTAGCTCCGGCCAGCGCTCAGAATGTGAAAATCACTCCGGTCGGCTCGCACCCGGGCGAGCTTTGCGCGAACGACCGCGCGACGATTTTCGAGGATCCGACCGGCGTACGCATACTCTACGATGCCGGCCACACCGTGACCGGCGCGGACGATGCGCGACTCGGCGCGATCCACGTCGTCCTGCTCAGCCACGCGCACGGGGACCACATCGGCGACCAGAAGCTGAAGGCGGTGGGCGCCGGCGAGTGCGCGAACTCCGAACGGCTGCCGGCCTCGCCAAACTCCACGACCGCAGAAATCGCGGCCGCGAAGAATGCGGCGATCGCAATGACCAGCGATATGGGCACGTTCATCGGCCGCAAGGTACAGAACATCCACGGCAAGCCCGTGGCCGTGTGCCCTCAGACGGCTGGCGTGACTAGCGTCCCGGTTGCGGCCCCATGCCGTTCGAACACGCATCTCGGCGGCGCGTTCATCGCAAAAACGCCGCATGCGGCGCAAGGCGTCGAGATCACCATCGTGTTCGCTTCGCACGCGAACAACGTGCCGCTGTCCCTACTTTCCGAAGCACAGCGCACAAACTTGGGGGCGGACAACACAAGCATCGTTCTCGGACCGCCGACCGGGTACGTGGTGAAGTTCACCAACGGACTCGTCGCGTACCTCTCGGGCGACACCGGCATTCACACCGAGATGAAGACGGTCGTGAACGAGTTTCACAAGGCGAACCTCGCGGTGCTCAATCTCGGCCCGAGCGCGGGGACTGTAACGTCGGGGGCCTACGCGATGAATGAGCTCGTGCGACCTGCGTCGGTCATCCTCACTCACCCGAACGAGGCCGTGACCGAAGGCGGCAAGCTGAGGACCACGTCCCGCACAGCCGCGCTCATCAAGCAGCTAAAGCCTACGCCGCACCTCGCCATCAGCGGGCGCACGATGGAGTTCGACGGCAAGGGGAAGTGCGTCGCGGGATGCTGAACCGCAATTGCCGCGGAGCTCACCGGGCCTGGCGAGGACACGACTTTCGAGCGCCTGTTTCCGGAAGAGGGGACCGGCGGCTCGTGGCCGGTTCCAGCGTCTCGATACAATGCAGTTCAAGTGCGCGTGCCGCCGAACACCGGCGTTGAAGATCGTCGCTGCCGAATGTTAGAATCGCGTCGCTGATTCGCCGGTCCTCGTGATGGAAACGTGCCGATAGCAGGAGGTGGCCATGCTGGAAGGCAAAACGCGCATCCCGCCGGTCGAGGTCGAGACGCTTCCGGACGACCTGCGCGAAACGCTCGAGGAACAGCGCAAGCTCCACGGCGCGCCACTCTATCCCTATCTTTTCTACGCACGCAATCCGGCGTACTTCCGCGCGGCGAAGGCAATGTGGGCCGCTCTCCAACGAGAAACGAAGCGTGTGCCCGTTACACTCCGGGCGCTGCTCAATCGGCGCGTGGCCGCGTGGAACGGCTGCGAGTTCTGACAGGACGTCAATGCTGCCGTGAGCAGCAGGAACGGCGTCTCGACGGAGAAGATCAAGGCGCTTATCGACTATGCGAAGAGCCCGCTCTTCAGCGACGCGGAGAAGATCGCGCTCGAATACGCCGACGCGATCACGGACACGAGCCGCGACGTCGACGACGAGCTATTCGCTCGGGTGCAACGGCATCACGACGACGACACCATCGCGGAGCTGACGATGATCATCGCGTGGGAGAACGCCTCCTCGCGCTTCAACCGGGCGTTCCGCATCCCGTCGCAAGGCTTCTGGAAGCCATGACCGAACGGCAGCACGGGCGCGTCGGCGACCTCACCCGCTGATGGCGATTTTGTAGTTCTTGCCGCGGCAACCGAGATCACCGTCGGGAGTAGGAAGATGCTCTGGATCTCCGAGCGTGCGCCTTACAAGCGCATGCAGCCGACCCACCAGCCGTCATCAAATTTGCATGCGCAAATTTGTTGCCTGTCCGGCGGGCGGCTGATGCGGGGCGTTGGGCGCCAGAAGAAGACGTCATGGATGGATGAGATCTCGAAACAATCTCGAAGCCCTGCTTGAAAGCGGCATTGCACCACCGAGAATGGAGGAGAGATGGAACTGCCAGAAATCATCACACGATTGCCCGAGGCCGAGCTGTCGTTCCCATCGACAGCGGTGAAGACCAGCGTGTTGCAGTCCAACCAGGGACAGCTCGTCTTCTTCCAGATCCTGAAGGACGTCGAGGTGCCCGCGTACAGTCATAAAGGCCAATGGGGCACGGTGCTCGAGGGCCGGATCGAGGTGACGATCGGCGGCGAGAGCCGGACGCACGGTCCTGGAAGCTCCTATTACATCCCTGCCGGTGTCGTGCATAGCGCGAGGGTGCCAGCCGGGGCGAAGATCATCGAGTTCTTTGAAGAGCCGGATCGCTATCTGCTGAAGTCATCACGCACATGACGCCCGACTACCGGTTGCAGGCAACACGCGTGAAGCCGCGCACGCCTGAACCGGGACGCTGGACGGCACAGTGATGAGCGTCGGTATCGCCAAGGCGCTTAGCGCAACGAGATCTGTCGTATTTGCAGCGGCGCTTGGTGCATGCGCCTCCGCCGAAACCGTGCGGCCGCCGGAGAGTCCAGTGGTGTTCCCCTCGGAGGCTGTCCCTTTTGCGCGCCCGAGGAATCTAAAGCAAACGATTCTGTTTCGCCCTTCCGAGGGATCGAAGCCATTTCCGGCGATTGTAATACTGCCGACCTGCGGCGGAATGGGCTCTCACATATACGATTGGGCGGAGCGGCTGACTGGCGCGGGCTACGTGACTTTGCTTGTCGAATCCAACACGGCGCGCGGCTTCCTCAACAATTGCAGCAACCCGCCGCAGATCAAGTACGATCAGCAGGTAGTGGACGCGGGGGCGGCGCTCGAACATTTACGCAGGCTGCCTATCGTTGACCGCAACAGGCTGGGTGTAATGGGTCTGTCGTTCGGCGCAGGCGTAGGATTGCGCATGGCAAGCGAGTCATATCAGCGGGTGCTACCCTACGGCGCCGGCGGCTTGCGCGCGGTAGCATCGTTCTACCCGTGGTGCGCGCAGTCCGGTCGTGGGTTCGATAGCCGCGACATCTTTACAGAGGGATTGCCCAGCGACATAGTCACGCCGACGATCATGTTTCTCGGAGCGATCGATGACGAGTCACTACCGAGCCCTTGCACAGAGCGAGCAGATCGCATGAAGGCCGAAGGCAAGCCCATCGGCTACAAGCTATACCCCGATACGACGCATGCGTTCGATTCCCCCGAAAACGGACTCGCGGGCCGCAAGGTTCGTGGCCAATTCTTCTATCGCTACAATCCCGCCGCGACCGAGGATGCGTGGCGCGAGCTGGCGGCTTTCTTCGGGCGCAACCTGAAGGCGCCATAGGCAAGGGAGAGAGCTGAATAGAGGCGCATCGCGAATTCTGGAGCGGTGATTGAGTGGTGGAAAAGCTCACCCGGAATAGTTTTCGCCGGTCCCGCCCAACGACCGGCTGCAGAACGCGTCTCTCGACGGCGCCATGCGATTGATGAAGCAAGCCATGCTGTACGAACCTGCAAGACACGAGCCGCTTCGCCCGTTCCCGTGGGACGAGAGCCAAGTGCGGGCGGCCATCGGGCGCATTGTCGTGGATACCGACTCGCGCTTTACCGAAAACAAGTACTGGCCCGTGCATCCGCTTGACCGGGAGGGGGGAGACGACACGGGTCAAGTCGAGACACCTTTGTACCACGGCGCCTGCGGTGTCTTCTGGGCTTTGCAGTACCTTCAGACCCTTGGGGTATCCGCTCCGTCGCGAAGCTATAGCGCCGAGTTTGACCGACTCCTGGCGCGCAACCGTGCCTGGCTCGGCAAATATTCGGAGCGAGAGCGTGCGTCTTTCTTGATGGGTGACACTCCTATTCAAATGTTGGCCTTCGGCGCAGAGCAGACTGAGGAACTGGAATGTGCTCTCGATACCCTGATCGCCGGCAACATCGAACACCCTGCGCGCGAATTGATGTGGGGTTCTCCAGGGACGTTGCTTGCCGCGTTGTTTCTATACGAGCGAGCCGGGAAGCGGCGTTGGTCGGACCTGTTTCGATTGACCGCCGACAAGCTCTGGAGCCAACTCGAGTGGTCGCCTCAATATCTGTGCTGGTACTGGACGCAACACCTGTATGGCCGGCGGTCAACCTATCTGGACGCTGTGCATGGATTCGTCGCCACGGCCCTGCCGCTGATCCGAGGTCGGCACCTCTTGGATACTGACAGTTGGAATGCGTGGGAGCGTTGCATCGTCAATACTGTGCAGCGCACTGCTGATCGTCTCGGTGCGCACGCCAACTGGCGCCCTCAACTTGATGGCGAAGCTCAAAAAAAGCTCCTCCAGTTCTGCCATGGCTCACCCGGTTTCGTCATCTGCCTCGCTGGCCTACCAAGCACCGCGCTCGATGACTTGCTGCTCGCCGCCGGAGAGACTATCTGGTCGGCCGGACCACTGACCAAAGGTTCCAATTTGTGTCACGGTACCGGCGGCAACGGATATGCGTTTCTCAAGCTGTATCAGCGGACACATGATTCCCTGTGGCTCGAGCGCGCACGTTCCTTCGCCATGCACGGCATTGCTCAAACACAGGGGGATGCCTTGCGCTATGGGCAATCGCGGTACTCTTTGTGGACCGGCGATCTTGGATTCGCAATCTATCTCTGGGACTGCCTGCGCGGGGAAGCGCAGTTCCCGACGCTGGATGTCTTCTACGCTTGCCACGCCCGCATCGAGGCTTGACCCTTCGCTCGAGCGGGCCGCAAGAGCTATACTTTGCGGGCCGCTCAAAAGGCTTGCCTGCTGTGGGTGTGCCGTGTGTCGTATTAGCGGACCCTCCCGCGCATAGATCCTGATGGGCATAATATCGAAGCTGTTTGCCATAAGGCGGTATAGATGAGGAAGCGTCGTCCCCTTGCGTTTCCGCGGACCGCCTTCGGCGGCCGCTCAACTCCGACGCTAGGCCCCTGAATCCGAAGCCGAGATGAGCCCCGATCGCTTTCTTGTCAGGCCCATTCGCCAAAGTGACTATCCGGACTGGAGGCCGCTTTGGGACGGCTACAACGCCTTCTATGGCCGCAGTGATGCCACTGCATTGGCAGAAGACATCACTCGTTCAACCTGGGAGCGTTTCTTCAGCAACGACGAACCGGTTCATGCGTTCGTCGCAGAAGACGCGGGTCGTGTGGTCGGGCTCACCCATTACTTGTTTCATCGCAGCACCACGCGTCTGAACGACGTCTGCTACCTCCAGGATCTCTTCACCGAGCGATCACTTCGCGGCCTTGGAGTCGGTCGCCTCCTGATTCACGCCGTATACGAGGCTGCGCGGGCTGCGGGATGTAGTCGGGTCTATTGGCAAACTCAGGTCACCAACCAGGCGGGGCGAGTCTTATATGACAAGCTAGCCCAGCATCTGGGCTTTATCGTGTACTCTCGTGAACTCTGAGCTCGCTCTTCAGCGCACGCGTTCAAGCCGACAGCCACCACCGCGGCGGCGCGCGGTTCACAACGACGTTAAGCCTCGGCAAATACGACCATGCCCAAGCACACGCCCGATCGCACTCTGATTATCGGCCTCGCGTGGTTTGACCGCAAGCAGTGGCAGCGCCTGACCGAAGCCGTTGAAGACCGAAACGAACTCGACGACACCTACGAACTGTGGAAACAGAGTGCTCTTGACGCTGTGCAGGTGATCGAGCGGCAAGGACAAACCGTCGAACTGGTGCACGTCGAGGTCGAGTCGCTGGTGTCCTGGTGCAAGGAGAAGGGATTACCCGTGAACGGAAGGTCCCGCGCAGAATACGTGACGCAACTGATGCAGAGGCGGCATGGACAAACCAAGGCCTGATCCCGCGGTGGAGGCCGACGCTTTTCGCCCCGCGCTACGCGCCTGCGCCCGCGCGCCTCAGCGCGAACGTCAGGAACCGGAGAACGAGCATGGCAAGCATCAACGGCATAGCCCACATCCAGCTCTCCGTCTCGAACATGGAGCGGTCGATTCCTTTCTACGAGAAGCTGCTCCATTCGCTGGAAATGGTCACCCTCTTCAACAGTCCTCAGTTCTTCTACTGCATCGGCCGTCGTACCGGCGTAGCGATATCGCCGATCGAGCCGGAGTTCAAGGACCAGCCATACCGTCAGCGCCGGGCTGGCCTGCACCATCTGTGCTTCAGGGCAAAGAGCCGCGAGGACGTCGATGCAATATACAAAACAGCGCTGGAGCTTTCAGCGAAGATCATCAGAGCCCCGCGGGAAGACACATGGGCGCCTGGGTACTATTCAGTCCTGTTCGAAGATCCGGACGGCATTCGTATTGAGGCCAACTTTGTTCCGGGCAAAGGCCACCTGGCGTAACGCGATGTGCGGTTGGGAGCAAGGTTCGCGGTCAATCCGGAGGTGAAGCGGGCCGTCGGGGCCGGCGAACGCTTCGACGTCGCGATTCTCAATCCGCCCGTCCTGGACGACCTCATCAAGCGTGGCGTAGCATCTTCGGCCAGGGAAACCGAGAGGCTCGTGCAACGCTCAGGTTCTTCACCGCGCCGGCAGCTGCATCCGTTCTTCGGGCGGCAGTCGAATCGCTGGTACTAGCGGAATCCGATCAACGAATTGAATGGAGGCAACGATGACGACCGAACTGTTATATCTCCTGTTCACCGCCATGCTCACCGGAATTCTCTGGATTCCCGTTGTCATAGGCTATGTTTTGTCTCGCGGACCTCTGAAACCTTCCGACTACAAGGTCGCGCCTGCGGCGCCCCTCCCTGACTGGGTCAATCGCGCCAATCGGGCGCACATGAACGCAGTCGAAAACTTCGCGACTTTCGCGACGGTTGTTCTGATCGCTCATGCCGTCGGGGTGTCGACTTCCATCACCGAGATTAGCGCTGCTGTCTACTTCTATGCGCGCGCTGCGCATGCCGTGGTACACATCACTGGATTCAGCCTTTTCATGGCACGTACCGTATTGTTTACGGTCGCCTGGGTCGCGTTTGTCACATTCGCAATTGAACTGCTGCGGCACACGCTGTGAGGATGTCCGGCACCGATCCGCAGCCGCCCGACGCGGGCGCCCGGTTTGCATTGGAGAACCGCATGGTCATTCACGGAAAGTGTCACTGCGGCAACATCAGCTTCAACCTCGCGCTGGAGGGCACGCCCACGGAGATTCCTGCCCGCGCCTGTGGCTGCTCCTTCTGTGTCAAGCATGGCGGTGTCTGGACGTCCAATCCGGGCGCCAGCCTCAAGGTCAGCATTGCCGATACGGCGCTTCAGTCGAACTACAGCTTTGGCACGCGAACCGCCGACTTCCACGTTTGCGCCCGGTGCGGCACCGTGCCGCTGGTTACCTGCGACATTTCGGGCCGGACCTATGCGGTCGTCAATGTCAACTGTTTCGAGAACGTCGACCCATCGTTGCTTCGCCGGGCCACCGCGAACTTCGAGGGTGAAGACACCGCGACGCGCCTCGCGCGCAGAAGGCGACACTGGATCCCGAACGTTCAGTTTACGAGCGCGCTCGCCTGAGCCTTCGTGTCCGGACGCTACGGAACCTCAGCCCCCTCTCAAACCGCAATCATCGGAGTCAGACATGCACGTTCAAGGCAAGTGCCACTGCGGGCGTATCGCGTACGAAGCCGAAGTCAATCCCGAGGACGTCTCGGCTTGTCATTGCACCGATTGCCAGATGCTGACCGGATCGGCCTATCGAGTCTCAGTGCGCACCCAAAGCGCAAGGTTTCGCTTGTTGACCGGACAGCCGAAGACGTACATCAAGCGAGCGGACAGCGGTGCAAGGCGAGCGCACTCGTTCTGTGGCGATTGCGGAACGCCCGTTTATTCATCTGCCGTCGAAAGCCCTCCCACCTACTCGCTGCGCGTGGGTTGCCTGCAGCAGCGGGCCGAACTGCCACCGCGAAGGCAACTCTGGTGTCGATCGGCGCTTCCGTGGTCGGAGAATCTGGGTCACGTTACGAAGCTGGATCATCAATGAACGCGGCGCGCGCGGTCCGTCGTCGCGTCGAGTACGATCGGTAGCCAGACATGTACAGGCTCCACGGCTTCTGCCAATCCGGCAACACCTTCAAGGTGGCGTTCCTGCTTCGCGCCCTCGCTCAGCCGTGGGAGCCGGTCTTCGTGGATTTCATGAACGGTGTCACGCGCACGGATGCGTGGCGCTCCCAGAGCAACGAGATGGGAGAGGTTCCCGTCCTCGAAGAGAACGGCCACCGGATGACGCAGTCGGGAGTCATCCTGACGCATCTCGCGAACAAGCATGGAGCCTACGGCGGCGAGACCGGGAACGACCGGCAGGAAGTGCTGCGCTGGCTGTTCTTTGACAACCACAAGTTCACCAGCTACTTCGCGTCTTACAGGTTCATGAAGTCATTTGGTCCCGCTGCTCCGGATCCTGCGGTGATGGCCTGGCTGCGCGGCAGGCTGGACAACTCGTTCGGCATCGTAGACAAGCATCTGGCGAAGAACGACTTCATCGTGGGAAAGGCGCCAACCGTGGCCGACATTTCGCTTTGCGGCTACCTGTTCTACCCGATCGACGAAAGCGGCTACGAGATCACCGGGCGCTTCCCCCACATCCAATCCTGGCTCGAACGCGTGCGCAACGTACCGGGCTGGGCGTCGCCGTACGAAATACTACCGGGCGAACGAATCGCCCCCAAGTGGTGAAACAACGCCGCAGGCCGATGGATTCGCAAGCGAGCGGAAAAGCTGACGCAGTGAGGAGAATGTACGCATGCGAATGATGAGCACATATTGCCTTGAAGGCTCACCGCGCCCGGCCGGTTCGGTTCTGACCGTTCAGTTCACGCTCTACGGCGCAGACTACGTGGCGCTGAACACGGCGGACAAGGCGGCATCGCAACGCGCGTTCTCGACAATGATGAAGATGACGAAGCTTGATATCGGAGCATTGCAGCGGGCGTATGCGGGTACCTGAAAATGCGGGCGCCCGACACGGAGGAGCCGGCAACCAGGAGACGCTTCGTCGCCGAGCTCAATGCGATTCCCGGCAGCCGCTACGCCGTGCTGCTCTGTTTCGCGATATGCACCGCGGCGTTCGCGGCTCCCCGGCCGATACCCGCCGACCTCGCTGCTTTGGTGGCGAGTGCGCGGATTGAAGGGAAGGTCCTCGCCTGGTGCCCCGGTGAATTCCGGTCGCGACATCCGGGCGCATTCGCGATTGCGTTCTCCTCGACGAAGCCCGGGGGCCGCTACCTCGTACTCGATCCGGACGGATCGGTGGACGTTCTCGCATCGTTCAACGACGACGCGGATCTTTCCTGCTATTCGCCGGCAGACGCGCAAAAGCTCAGTTCGGCCATTCGGGGCTCGCGCACCGTTCATGGACGGGTTTCCCCGATCGGTGCGGCAACCGTGGTTTGCGAGTTTGTGGACAATACACATTCCGTTTGCTGGCAGTATTCCGCGAAAGCGCGTGCCTTCGTCAAGGTCGGCGAGTGGGTCACCTAGGAATCGCGGTCGGCAGGATTGAAACAGCGACATTGCTGAGGGGAGGCGTCCGTGGAATTGATTGCCAACGTCGTCGTAGGTCTCGTCGGAGCGCTGCACGTCTACATTCTCGTGCTCGAGATGTTCCTCTGGGACAAGCCCGCCGGGCTTCGGGCCTTTGGCCAGACGCAGCAGGCGGCCACCGCCTCGAAGGTCCTCGCTGCGAACCAGGGTCTGTACAACGGGTTTCTGGCCGCGGGGCTTTTCTGGGGCCTGAGTCTGGGCGCGGGCGGAACGGGCGTAAAAGTGTTCTTTCTTTGCTGCGTACTGATAGCCGGCCTGTATGGCGCCGCAACCGCAAGCAGGAAGATCCTCTTTGTCCGATCCCTCCCCGCGGCGATCGGACTCGCTTTGGTATTTCTGTCCGGCGTGCAGGCCTAGCCAGCGTGAAACTCTACGTCACCGTATCCTCCCCGTACGCGCGCATGGTACGGATCGTGGTCCGTGAAAAGGGGCTGGAGCGCCGGGTCGAGATCTGCGCGGCTCAGACGCGCCTCCCGAACAGCCCGTACTACGCCATCAATCCATCGGGCCGCGTGCCGTATCTGGTGCGTGACGACGGCGTCGGTCTGGAGGAATCCACGTTGATCTGCGCTTACCTCGATCACCTCGATGGCAACCCGGTCTTCGATTTGCCCGTGGGAGACACAGCGTGGGAAGCACGCCGTCTCGAAGCTCTCGCGAGGAGCATGCTCGACGGCCTCGCGGTGTGGGGCCGCGAGAGAGCGCGGCCCGCGAATGAGCGCTCGCCGACGATTCTCGAGCACGAGGCAAACCGAGGCGCGCGGATGGCGGATCTGTGGGAAGCGGAAATCGCGCATCCGATGATGCGCGGCAGACTCAACCTGGCGCAGATCACGCTCGCCTGCGCCCTCGGGTTCGATGCCCGCATTCCGGATCTGCGCTGGCGGCCGGGACACCCGAAGCTGCGCGAATGGTTCGACCTCATCTCCGCGCGCCCGTCCTTCGCTGCGACGGCCCCGCCAGGTTTGGCATGAAACGCATCTACAGTTTCGAGCCGATTGAAGACAGGAACGCCGAGGTTCTCATCCTTGGCAGCATGCCGGGACGGGCGTCGCTGATGGCCGGTCAGTACTACGCGCACGCTCAAAATGCCTTTTGGCGGATCATCTCCGAGCTTCTGCACCTCGACGCCGGGGCTTCCTACCGCATGAGAGTTCAAGCCCTCATATCGGCTCGCATCGCTCTCTGGGACGTGCTCCACTCCTGCTCGCGGGAAGGAAGCCTGGATTCCAGGATCGAGCCCGGGACGCAGACCGCAAACGACTTCCCGGCGTTCTTCCGCTCGCATCGGAAGATCGCGCGCGTGTTTTTCAACGGTGCGACCGCGGAGCATGTTTTCAGACGGCAGGTGCTGCGCGGGCTCAACGGCGTTTCCGCGAGCTATGCACGACTGCCATCCACGAGCCCGGCATATGCAGCCGTGTCATTCGCTGACAAACTCGGCGCGTGGCGAGCCATACTGCTGGATCAACGGAGACGACAACTTGAGCGCAGAGCGACGCATTGAGGCGCTGGGACTTTCTCTTCCTTCCGGAAGCGCTCCGGCGGCGAACTATGTCAATGCCGTGCGCACCGGCATTCTTCTGTTCATTGCCGGGAAGGCTCCGCTGCCGGAGAATGGAAAGCTTCCGAAGGGACGGCTCGGCGGCGAGTTCACGGCCGACGACGGATATCGCTTTGCGCGCTCGGCCGCCCTGGACCTGATCGCAGTCATGCGCACCGAGCTTGGTTCATTGGACCGTGTCGCCCGCATCGTGGAAGTTCAGGGTTTTCTCAACGCCGTTCCGGAATTCGAAGATCACGCAAAGGTCATGAACGGATGCTCGGACCTGCTGGTCGAAGTGTTCCGCGAGCGCGGCGTGCATGCCCGTTCCGTGCTTGGTGCGAATTCGCTGCGCGGGGGTCTCCCGATGATCCTGAAGGCCGTCGTCGAGGTCATGCCTTAGCTCAACATATGAGGCCGAACATCAAGTCATCGGATCGCTTCATGCGTGCAACTTACAAGGGTTCCCCTGCGGTTCGATTTATCGGCGTTGCAAGTATTGTCTACGCCGCATCGGATGCGCTTTTTGCGATTGTCGCTCTTGCAGACGGTCGATTCCGTCCCGTTCTTGAACAGCTGGGCCGCGCTCCGATGGTGATCCTGTTGCTCATCGGCGGGTTCGCCCTGCTTCTCGATAAACCGTGGTCTCGCTTCGTTTACTGGATCCTGCCGGCGTACTCGATGATTGTGACGCTGGTCCTCCTGCCGCGCGTGCTCCGTGCGGTGCCGCCCGGCGGCGACTTCGGCGCCTTGCTGAACGCAACCTCGCTCTACTGGACGATCGCCACTGCGCTACTCTATGTAACGGCCTTCATCGTCTCGAACCATTTCTGGAGGCTCGAGCAATCGAAGCTTCCGCCGCGGGCCGAGGCACGGGGGAAACCGCTGTGATTTCATTGTCGTACGCACGGACCATGGAACGCTACAACCGGTGGATGAACGACCGGCTCTACGAATGCTGCAGCACTCTGTCCGACGCGGAGCGAAAGCGCGACGCAGGCGCCTTCTTCAAGTCGATGCACGGAACGTTGAACCACCTGTTGCTCGGGGATCGAATCTGGCTTGGCCGATTCACCGGCAATCCCTTTGACGTAAAGTCTCTTGACCAGGAGCTTTACTCGGACTTTTTCGAGTTGCGATCCGAACGCGTTTCAACGGACATTGCGATTTCCAGGTGGATTGCCTCGCTTTCCGAAGGAGATTTGGCCGGTGAGCTGTTCTATATGAGCGTGGTGAATCCTGCGCCGCGGCAGCTTCCGCTCTGGCTGGCGGTGACGCATTTCTTCAACCATCAGACGCATCACCGCGGACAGCTGACGACGCTTCTGGCCCAGCGCGGCATCGATCCGGGGGTAACGGACCTGATCTGGCTTCCCGGGCTGCAGCGTGAATCCGCATGAACCCTGTCTCGCCCGGCATACCGCCGGAATCTCTCGCCGGAAGTTGCCTCTGCGGCGCCGTGACCTGCGAGGTCCGCGCACCGTTCCTTCAGTTTGCTCACTGCCATTGCGGCCGCTGCCGCAAGGCCAGCGGCACCGGCCACGCCACCAATCTGTACGCCTTGCCGGCGAATTTCTCCTGGCTATTTGCGGCCGAAGTACCCGCGGGATGAAGCGGCGGCGACAGGAGCCCATGGATTTCGAGCTGGTCATCTTCGATTGCGACGGCGTTCTGATCGATTCCGAGCCCATCGCAAACAGGGTGTTTGCAGAACAACTCGCCCGGGCCGGGCTGTCAATGTCCGTCGAGGACATTATGCAAAGGTTTGTCGGCCGCACGAGGAACGGTTGCCTCGCATTGGCAACAGAATTGCTCGGGAGGGCGCTGCCGAAGAGTTTTCCCGGCGAATGGGACGCCGCGCTTTTCGAAGCACTTCGCCAGGACGTCAGACCGATTGATGGCGTACCGGAATTGATTCAACAGCTCGAAGTGCCGTTTTGCGTCGCATCCAACAGCACCCGCGAACGAATGCGCATATCGCTTCAGGCATCCGGCCTGCTAGCTTTCTTTGCGGGCCGAATGTTCAGCTCTGCAGACGTATTGAACCCGAAGCCGGCGCCGGATCTCTTCCTCAATGCAGCCGGTTCCATGGGTGCCGCGCCCGGCAGATGCGCCGTCATCGAAGACACTTTGACTGGCGTGCTTGCCGGAGTGGCGGCGGGAATGTCGGTATTCGGCTACGTGGGCGGCGCACATTCGAACGCGGATGCGCTGCAAGCGGCAGGTGCAAGAATCTTCGACGACATGAAAGCACTTCCGATGCTGCTTTCCCGGAGAGCGCAGGAACCGGGAGCGATCGATGCCTGAAATTGCGAAGATTCCCGTGGTGCGCAATGTGCCCGCGGATTTGCGCGCGCAGATGAGCGCATCACTCGCGGTCGTCATGCTGGGCGCGAGCGGTGCGGTCGGCGGACTGACCGCGCGGCAGCCGGGAACAGCGGACAGGATTTGCGACGCACTCGTGACCCTCCTTGTCGGCTTCTCGTGCGCGGTGTTCGATCCGGACAATGCCTGCGCACTGGACAGGCATACGGAACCGGGCAGCCATTCGCTCGCAATCGATGTGAACGGCCTGGAGCGGACCTACATGGTTCATGTTCCGGCCAGCTGCACACCGCAAACGCCGTCGGCAGTGGTGATCATGCTGCATGGCGGCGGCGGCACCGCCAGGGCCGCGATGTGGGAGACCGGGTGGGCGCTGAAGTCCGAACAGGAGGGGTTCCTGGCCGTCTTTCCCAACGCTATGGCAGCCGACCCGGCACGGCCAAGCAGCTTCGCGGGCAACCCCCAGCTCTGGAATGACGGCTCGGACCGGTTTTATCCCGGCCAGAGCGCTCCGGACGATGTCGGCTTCATCGCCGCCATGCTCGACGATCTCTCGGTTCGATTCGCGCTGGACAAGCAGCGGGTTTTCGTCACCGGCTTTTCCAATGGCGCATCGATGAGCTTTCGTGTCGGCGCAGAATTGTCCGATCGCATCGCTGCCATTGCGCCCGTCGCGGGCGCACTATGGTTCGATCCGCCGACGTTCAGGTACCCGGTCTCGATGTGCTACATCACAGGTACGGCCGATCCGTTGAATCCGATCGAGGGCGGCGTGCCGAGACTCGCAACCGGCGCGAGCGACCGGGTGCGCGGAAAACCGAAGCCACCCGTGCGCGATTCGATTTCGAAGTGGGCCGGGGCGCTCGGCTGTCCCGCGGCAACGGCAAGCGCGACCGACGCCGATGGCGTGCGCACGGAAACATGCTCTACGCGCGCGGGTGCCGCCGAGGTGGTCTATATTGCGGTCGACGGACTCGGGCACACCTGGGCCGGAGGCAGGAGTCTCCTGCCCGAAAGCATGGTGGGAAAGACATCGAGCAGGATACGCGCCAACGACATCGTATGGGCGTTTTTCCGGAAACACGCGCGTGCCCCTCATATTTGAGGCTCGCGCGCTGACCTCCGGCGCCTGACTTTCCGTCCTTTCGATGCGGAGCTGGCCATGACACACGAAGCATTTCGCGGTGTATTTCCCTACCTGGTTTCGCCGATCGACGAACACGGCGGCGTCAGGGAGACGGTGCTCGCGCGCCTCGTGAACGATCTGATCGATGCCGGCGTTCACGGCTTGACGCCGCTCGGATCGACCGGGGAGTTCGCCTACCTGAATCGCGAACAGCGCCGGCGCATCGTGCAGGTCGTGGTGGAAGCGGCGCGCGGACGCGTGCCGGTGGTGGCCGGCGTGGCCGCGACGACGATTTCCGACGCCGTCGAACAGGTCAAGGCATACGACGCGCTTGGCGCAAGCGGCATTCTCGGGATACTCGAGGCTTACTTTCCGATTGCGGAAGACGGCGTCGTCAGCTATTTCAGCGCAATGGCAGGCGCGACCGCGTTACCGGTCGTCCTGTATACGAATCCGCAGTTTCAGCGCAGCGACCTCACGCTGCCCGCCATCGAGCGCCTCGCCAAATTGCCAAACATCCGTTACCTCAAGGATGCCTCGTCGGACACCGGCCGGCTGCTCAGCATCATCAATGCCGTCGGAGACCGGATCCGCGTGTTCAGCGCCTCGGCCCATATTCCCGCGTGCGTGATGCTGATCGGCGGCGTTGGCTGGATGGCCGGACCGGCGTGCGTGGTGCCCCGCCAGAGCGTGCAGTTGTACGATTTGTGCCATGCGGCGCGGTGGGACGACGCGATGCGCCTGCAGCGCAAGCTTTGGCGCATGAACCGGGTGTTCGCAAAGTACAACCTTGCGGCATGCATCAAGGGCGGCCTGGAGCTTCAGGGCTACGACGTCGGTGCGCCGCTGCCGCCTCAGACCCCGCCGTCCGACGCCGGCCGCGCCGAGGTCAGGGACGTTCTCGCCGCGTTGGGGGCGCTCGAGCCTGCCGGCGCCACGGGTTAGCGGAGCGACGCCATGCGATTGCCGCTTTTTCAGATCGACGCATTTACCAGCCAGTTGTTCGGCGGCAACCCGGCCGCGGTGGTGTTGCTCGATGAATGGCTGTCTGATTCCGTGCTCGCGGCCATCGCCGCAGAGAACAATCTTGCCGAGACGGCTTTCGTCATCCGCCGCGACGGCGTCATTCCGCTTCGCTGGTTCACGCCAACGGTCGAGATGGACCTGTGTGGCCACGCCACCCTGGCCGCCGCGGACGTCCTGTTCCGCCATTACCTGCCTTCGGCCGACAAGCTGACCTTCAGTACCCGCAGCGGCAACCTGATAGTCACGCGCGATGGCGGGCGTCTCGCCATGGATTTCCCCGCACGGCCCGGAAAACCCGTGGCGATCGCAGAAAGCCTGGTTTCCGCACTGGGCGCCCGGCCCCGCGAGGCATTTCTCGCGCGCGACCTGCTCGCAGTCTTCGACTCCGAATCGGAGGTCCGGGCATTGCGGCCGGATTTCACCCGCGTCGCATCGCTCGACGCATTTGCGGTCATCGTTTCCGCGCCGGGCGAGAGCGTGGATTTCGTGTCGCGCTTTTTCGCTCCGCGCGCCGGTGTTCCCGAGGACCCGGTCACCGGTTCGGCGCACTGCACCCTGGTGCCCTACTGGGCCGCGCGTCTCGGAAAAGCGGAACTGGCTGCGAAACAGCTGTCGATGCGCGGCGGAGACCTCTGGTGCAGGCTTGCGGGCGATCGTGTCGTCATTTCCGGCTGCGCCGTCGAATATCTGCGCGGCGAGATCACGGTTTAATCCTCGCTCAATCGGTGTTGATCACCCGCGGCCCGCAGGAGACCCTGCCAGCGGCCATACTGGCGCGGGACGCACACTTGCCTCCCCGTGCGTGCCGGGCGTAACCTGCGTCCGCAGGGAGGGGATCGATCACAATCGCAAACACCCATGGCAATGAGTAACGAATCGCTGCACGCGCCGGCGCAAGAACTGGTGGAACGACTTGCGCGGACGATGGAGGGGCTCGAGCTTGCCGCCACCGATCGAAATCGCCTGGCCGCCGGGTGCTTTCGACAGGCAATGGAGCATCACGACGCGGTCATCCATCTGGTTCGCAGCAATCTCACCCGTTCGGCGCTCGCCCTCCTTCGCCCGCTGTTCGAACAATATGTACATGGACTCTGGCTGGCGAAGTGCGCCTCCGGCGCGGACCTTCAGCAGTTTCAGCACGGAACCCTGGACCGGCCATTTGCCGCGATGCTCGCCGCCGTGGAGTTTCTCGAGGGGAACGACGCCGGGCCGCTCGCCGAGTTGCGCAAGAATCTGTCGCCGGCCATGCGCGAGTTCCTGCGCGACAGGAACTCCCGTGGCGTGCCGGGCAATGCGGGGGATTCGATCGCCGGCGGCCGCCCTGCGGAGGAGACCCAGGCAACGGTCGCTCTGGCGGGGGCGATCGGCCTTTTGGCGGCGTCGGAAGTGGCGCTGATGGCCGGGCGCCACGACGTCGTCTCTGCGCTGGTGGGCGAAGCGGTGCTGCTGCAGGGCGTGGTGCCGGAATCACGGTGATGATCGACGCCGGAGGATTGCGGGAGCGGCCGCAGTCTGCGGGAGAGGAGATCGCAAACAGTGTGAGCCACGGCATCGCCCTGTGCGCGGCGATCGGAGCTTCCCCGGTTCTCGTCATCGCCGCGCTGAACCGCGGCGACGCGACGGGAATCGCGGGCGCGATCGTGTTCGCGGCCACCATGGTGCTGCTGTACTTCGCGTCCACGCTGTTTCACGCATTGCCGAGGGGGCGCGGCAAGCGGCGCTTGCAGGTTTTCGATCATGCGGCAATCTACTTTCTCATTGCAGGAACGTACACGCCGTTCGCATTCGGCGTGCTGCACGGACCCTGGGGGTGGACGCTGTTCGGTCTCGAGTGGGGCCTTGCCATCACCGGAGCCGCGCTCAAGGTCTTCGGCGGCATCCGCTATGCAGTTGCCTCGACCTGGGTGTATCTCGCGATGGGCTGGCTGATTCTCATCGCCGCGGAGCCGGCGCTGACCCGGGTGCCGGATTGGGGCCTGTTCTGGCTGTTTGCCGGCGGCATCGCCTACACCGCGGGGACGGTCTTTTTTGTCGCGGATCGAATCAGGTACTTTCACTTTGTCTGGCACCTGTTCGTGGTTACAGGCACTGCCTGTCATTTCGTCGCGGTACTTTGGTATTCGGCCTGATGCGGCTGTTGAGGCTCGAATACTTTCCAGCGGTTTCCCGGACCACGGCTGGTCAATTTGTGCCCTTGCTGTGCGATCATTCGAGTTTGTGCAGCGCAATCAAAAACCAGGGGCTTCGTCATGAACAGCAGGCAAATCAGCGGACAACTCGTTTACGCCTTCGAAGACGGCGACGGCAAGAACAAGATGCTGCTCGGCGGCAAAGGCGCCAATCTGTGCGAGATGACGCAGATCGGCCTGAACGTGCCGCCGGGATTTACCGTGACCACGGAGGCGTGTCTCAACTACCTCGAGAGGAACCAGCTTCCCGGCGGCCTGATGGACACGATCCGGGCGCATATGAAGGCGCTGGAAGAAAAGACCGGCAAGGGTTTCGGCAGCGGCGACAATCCGCTGCTGGTTTCGGTCCGGTCCGGCTCGGCGATGTCGATGCCGGGAATGATGGACACCATCCTGAACCTGGGCCTCAACGAGACCACTCTGCCGGGGCTGATCAGGCAGACGTCCAACGAGCGTTTCGCCTACGACGCCTACCGGCGTTTCATCCAGCTCTTCGGCAAGATCGCCCTCGGCGTCGGCGACGAGCAGTTCGACGAGCGCATGACGGAGGTCAAGCGCAAGTACGGCGCGCGCCTGGACCTGGACCTGGACGCTGCCCACCTCAGGGAACTCGCCGATGATTTTCTGGGGATCATCACGCGCCACACCGGCAAGCCGTTCCCGCAGGACCCGTACGAACAATTGGAAATTTCCGTGGGCGCGGTCTTCCGCTCCTGGATGGGCAAGCGTGCCGTCGATTACCGCAAGCAGTTCGGGATCACCGGCGACAAGGCCAATGGCACCGCGGTCAGTGTCTGCACCATGGTGTTCGGCAACATGGGCGACGATTCGGGCACCGGCGTGGGCTTCACGCGCAACCCCGGCACCGGCGAGAACCTCATCTACGGCGAATACCTGGTCAATGCGCAGGGCGAAGACGTGGTGGCGGGCATCCGCACCCCCAAGCCGATCGCGGAACTCGAGCACGAGATGCCGGCGATCTACCGCCAGCTGATCGAACTGCACAACCGGCTGGAAGCGCATTACCACGAGGTGCAGGACTTCGAATTTACGATCGAAAAAGGCACGCTCTACTGCCTGCAGACGCGCAACGGCAAGATGAACGCCCGCGCCATGGTGCGCACCTCGGTCGAAATGTTCAACGAGGGGCTGATTTCCAGGGAGCGTGCGTTGCTGCGCGTCGAACCCGCGATGCTGGAGCAGTTGCTGGTGCCGCAGCTGTCGCCGGATTTCCACGGCAAGTCCCTCGCCCAGGGCCTGCCCGCCTCGCCGGGTGCGGCCTCGGGCAAGATCGTGTTCGACGCCAATACCGCCGAAGCGCGCGGCCTCGCCGGCGACAAGGTCATCCTGGTGCGCGAGGAGACCAAGCCGGACGACATTCACGGCTTCTTCCAGGCGCAGGGCATCCTCACCAGCCGCGGGGGCAAGACCTCCCACGCCGCCGTGGTGGCGCGCGGCATGGGCAAACCCTGCGTCTCGGGCTGCGAGCAAATCGTCATCAACAGCGCGTCGCGCAATGCGATCATCGGTGAAACGACGCTGCATGAGGGCGACGTCATCACCATCGACGGCGGCACCGGCCACGTCTACGCCGGCGAAGTGCCCACGGTGGAAGCCGCGTTCTCGGGTGAAATGGTCACCCTGCTCGGCTGGGCGGACGAAGTCGCGCGCCTGGAGGTGATGGCCAACGCCGATACGCCGGAGGATGCCGTTCGCGCGAGGGAATTCGGCGCGAAAGGGATCGGCCTGGTCCGCACCGAGCGCATGTTCAACAGCACCGACCGCCTGCCCATCATGCAGGAAATGATCCTGGCGGAAACGGTGGAGGAGCGCCAGGCCGCGCTCGACCGCCTGCTGCCGATCCAGCGCACCGACTTCAAGGCCATCTTCAAGGCGATGAAGGGGCTGCCGGTGACAGTGCGCCTGCTCGACCCGCCGATGCACGAATTCCTGCCGACGGCCGCGCAGCTGGAACTGGAAATCGCCCACCTGCACCAGTTACGCGATTCGATCAAGGCCTTGAAGGAGCTGCCCGATACGCTGAAGCTGCTCAACCCCAGGCTCTACCAGCAGTACGCGGACGGGCTCACCAAGCTGGTGGGCGGCCTGCACGCCTTCGAGGATTCGCACCTCGAAGACGACGTGATCCACCGGAAGGAAACGATCCTGAACAAGGTGCGCGCGCTGGAGGAGGTCAACCCGATGCTCGGGCACCGCGGGGTACGGCTGGGCATCACGTATCCGGAGATCTATGCGATGCAGATTCAGGCGATCCTCGAGGCCGCCGCGCTGTGCGCCCGGGATGGTGTCGAGATCAATCCCGAGATCATGGTGCCGCAGGTCGCCACGGTGGAAGAACTCAAGCGCATTCACAGCAAAGTACAGCGCGTTCACAAGGTGGTGGAACTGACCCATGGCATCAACGTGAAATTCAAGTTCGGCTCCATGCTCGAGGTGGTGCGTGCCTGCCTGCGCGCGGGGCGTATGGCCCAGGATGCCGAATTCTTCTCGTTCGGCACCAACGACCTGACCCAGGCGACGTTTTCATTCAGCCGCGAGGACGCGGAGAACAAGTTTCTGCCGGCCTATAACGCGACCGGCATCCTGCAGGACAACCCGTTCGAGGTGCTCGACATCAAGGGCGTCGGCGAGTTGATGAAAATCGCCGTCGAGCGAGGCCGCCAGACCCGGCCGAACCTGAAGGTCGGCATCTGCGGCGAGCACGGCGGCGACCCCGTCTCGATCCACTTCTGCCATCACATCGGCATCAACTACGTGTCGTGCTCCGGCCCGCGTGTGCCGATCGCGCGCCTGGCGGCGGCGCAGGCGAAGCTGCTCGAAGAAAGCTACGTGTACGCGACCTGAGCGCAAACTAGTTACAGGGGAACCCAGGTTCCCCCCCAGGCCTTCACTGAGGTAAGCGCATCGGCCAGTTTCTCCGGCTCGGTGCCGCCCGCCTGCGCCATGTCGGGGCGCCCGCCGCCTTTGCCGCCCACCTGCCGGGCTACGAAGTTGACGAGTTCGCCCGCCTTCAGCTTTGCAGTGAGATCGGCGGTGACACCCGCGATCAACGCGACCTTCTCGCCGTCTACCGCGCCGAGCACGATCGCCGCGCTCTTCAAGCGGTCCTTGAGCTTGTCCATCGTCTCGCGCAGTGTCTTCGCATCCGCGCCTTCGAGCGTCGCCGCCAGGACTTTCGCGCCTTTCACATCCACCGCGTGAGACGCGAGGTCATCGCCCCGCGAGCCGGCGAGCCTGGACTTGAGGCGTGCAACTTCCTTCTCTAGCGCCTTCACGTGCTCGAGCACCTGGGCGATCTTGTGCGTGACTTCCTGCGGCTGCCCCTTGAGCGCGGCAGCGGCCTCGGCGAGCCTCGCCTCGTTGTCCTGCACCCAGGCGAGCGCCCCGTCCGCGGTCACCGCCTCGACGCGGCGTATGCCCGCCGCGACGCCGCCTTCCGAAATGAGCTTGAAGAAACCGATGTCGCCGGTGCGGCGTACGTGCGTGCCGCCGCACAGTTCAGTCGAGAAATCGCCCATGCCGACCACGCGCACCTCGTCGCCGTACTTTTCCCCGAACAGCGCAATCGCGCCGGCCCGGATCGCATCGTCGTATTTCATGATGCGCGCGGAGACTTCGTCGTTTCGCCGGACCGCATCGTTTACCAGCGCCTCAACGCGCCGGATTTCGTCTTCGCTCATCGGCGCGTTGTGCGAAAAATCGAAGCGCGTGCGCTGCGCGTCCACGAGCGAGCCCTTTTGCTGGACGTGTTTGCCGAGTACCGTGCGCAGCGCCGCGTGCATCAGGTGAGTGGCCGAGTGGTTCCACGCCGCGCGCGCACGCGCTGCCGTGTCGACCTGGGCGCCGACCTCGTCGCCGACGCGCAGCACACCGGTCATCTGCTCGCCGTGATGGCCGAACACTTCTGCCTGGATCTTCTGCGTGTCCGCGACCGAAAACGTTCCCGCGGGACCCACCATCTCGCCGCGGTCGCCGACCTGTCCGCCGGATTCCGCGTAGAACGGCGTGCGATCGAGCACCACCACCCCCGATTCGCCCGCATTCAGTTCCGCGATCTGCGTTCCTTCGCGATACAGCGCCACCACCGTACCCTTGAGCGAGAGGGTATCGTAGCCGCGGAATTCGGTCCTGGTGCCGGAATAATCCAGCCCCGCCGCCATGGAGAACTTCGACGCCGCGCGCGCGCGGTCGCGCTGCTGCCCCATGGCCGCCTCGAATCCCGCCATGTCCAGTTGCACGCCCCGCTCGCGCAGGATGTCGGCGGTGAGATCCACCGGGAAGCCGAAGGTGTCGTAGAGCTTGAATGCCGTATCGCCATCGAGAAGCCTGTCGCCCGAAGCGAGTGCGCCCTCGAGCACCTGCATTCCGTTCTCGAGGGTTTCGGCGAATCGTTCTTCTTCGGTCCGCAGCACCTGCGCCACGCGTTCCTTCGCCTCGCGCAGTTCCGGGTAGGCATCGCCCATCGCCTTGTCGAGGTCCGCGACGATGCGGTGGAAAAACGGCTTCTTCTGCCCGAGCTTGTAGCCGTGGCGGATCGCGCGCCGGATGATACGTCGCAGCACGTAGCCCCTGCCCTCGCTGCCGGGAATCACCCCGTCCACGATGAGGAAACTGCAGGCGCGGATGTGGTCTGCAACGACGTTCAGCGAAGGACTCTTCAAATCCTTCGCTCCTGTCTCGCGGGCCGCCGCCTTGATCAGGTCCTGGAACAGGTCGATTTCGTAGTTCGAATGCACATGCTGCAGTACTGCCGCAATGCGCTCGAGTCCCATCCCGGTATCGACGGAGGGTTTCGGAAGCGGATGCATCACGCCCTTTTCGTCGCGGTTGAACTGCATGAAAACGAGATTCCAGATCTCGATGTACCGGTCGCCGTCCGCATCCGGCGCACCGGGCGGACCGCCCGGGATGCCGGGTCCGTGGTCGTAGAAGATCTCGCTGCACGGCCCGCAGGGACCGGTGTCGGCCATCTGCCAGAAGTTGTCCGACTGGTATTTGTGCCCGCCCGGCTTGTCGCCGACGCGCACGATGCGCTCGGGCGGCACGCCGATGTCCTTCGCCCAGAGCTCGTAGGCCTCGTCGTCGGTCTGGTACACCGTCACCCACAGCTTGTCCGCAGGCAACTGGTAGACCCTGGTGAGCAATTCCCATGCGTAGCGGATCCCATCCTTCTTGAAGTAATCGCCGAAGCTGAAATTGCCCAGCATCTCGAAGAAGGTGTGGTGTCGCGCGGTATAGCCGACGTTCTCAAGGTCGTTGTGCTTGCCGCCGGCGCGCACGCTCCTCTGCGAGGTGGTGGCGCGCGTGTAGGCGCGCTTGTCCTTGCCGAGGAACACGTCCTTGAACTGGACCATGCCGGAGTTGACGAACAGCAGCGTCGGGTCGTTCGCCGGTACGAGCGAACTCGAGGCGACGATTGCGTGGCCCTTGGACTTGAAGTACTCGAGGAAACCGGTGCGAATGTCTGCGCTTTTCATGGTCTGCGTATTCTAAAGGGGAAGAGCGGGCGGCGTCCGGACGGCTGCCCGCCCTTCCGCCTTCAGGCCGCCAGCCGACCGTACTTCACCAGACGCGCGCGTATGCCCGTTTGCGTGCGCTGGTGCGCCCCTGCGAGTTCCGCGAGAACGCTGCCCGCATCGAACGCCGCGAGCAGCTTGCGGTCCTCGTCTTCCGACCACGGCTCGCCGGTCTTGGCCGGAAGCTGCGCCTTGCGCCGCTCGAAACGTTCGCTCCGATCCAGCGCTTCGGCCGCCGCGTACAACGCGCGCACGACTTGCGGACGCTGGTAGGCGCTCTCCGGCGGGAACATCTCTCCGCTTTCCGGGTCGACGCCGTCGGCGAGCGATCGGACGATCGCCAATGCCTGTGCCTGTTCCATGACTATCACCTCCCTTGCGCAGCCTGGGCTGCGTCAGAAGATGAACGCTTATTCAGTGCCGGCGGATGACAGCGCGAGCGCGCTGCGGATGATTTCGTATGAAAAGCCGCGGCCCTGGAGGAAGCGCGCGCGCCGCGCGCGCTCCTCGCGCGACTTGGCCGGCTCACGGAACTTGCGGCGCAGCATCTCGGCCGCGCGCTCCAGATCGCTCGCGCCCGCGGCAGCGGTTGCCGCCGCGACGGTTTCGTCGTCCACTCCCTTGGCGCGCAACTCACGGGCAATGCGCCCCGCGCCGTACTTGCGCGCAAGCTGGTGGACACGCTGCTCGGCGTAGCGCTCGTCGGAGAGCTGTTTTTTCTCGATTAGCGCATCGAGCACCGCATCGAGGGCATCGCGCGATTGCGCGTGCGTCGCGAGCTTGCGCGCCAGTTCCCCGCGTGAATGCTCGCGTTGGGCAAGCAGCCTGAGCGCCCGCGCCTTGAGCTCGGCGGGCGCGTCAGGATCGTGTTTCATCCTCTTTTTCGCGCGGGCAAGGGCTCTACGTTGTCCTTGGCTTCGCCTGCCGCGGCAACGGCTGGCGCCTCGACAGCGATGCCCGCCGCGACGCGGATCTTGTGCTCGATTTCCTTCGCGAGCGCCGGGTTTTCCTTGAGATAATCGCGCGCGTTGTCCTTGCCCTGGCCGAGCCGGTCGCCGTTGTAGCCGTACCAGGCGCCGGTCTTCTCCACCACCTTGTAGGTAACGCCGAGTTCGAGAATTTCCCCCTCGCGCGAAATGCCCTCGCCGTACAGGATGTCGAATTCGGCGGTGCGGAACGGCGGCGCGACCTTGTTCTTCACCACCTTGACGCGCGTCTCTGAGCCGATCACCTCGTCGCCGCGCTTGATCGCGCCGATGCGGCGGATGTCCATGCGCGCCGAAGCGTAGAACTTGAGCGCGTTGCCGCCCGTAGTGGTTTCCGGATTGCCGAACATCACGCCGATCTTCATGCGGATCTGGTTGATGAAAATCACCAGCGTGTTGGTGCGCTTGATGTTGGAGGTGAGCTTCCTGAGCGCCTGGCTCATGAGGCGCGCCTGCAGGCCCATCTGCGGCTCGCCCATTTCGCCCTCGATTTCGGCCTTGGGGGTGAGCGCCGCGACCGAATCCACCACGATCACGTCCACCGCGCCGGAACGCACCAGCATGTCGGCGATCTCGAGCGCCTGTTCACCCGTATCGGGCTGGGAAATCAGCAGGTCGGCGGTCTTCACCCCGAGCTTGCCCGCATATTGGATGTCGAGTGCGTTTTCCGCGTCGATGAAGGCCGCCGTGCCGCCCGTCTTCTGCACCTCGGCGATCACCTGCAGCGTGAGCGTGGTCTTGCCCGAGGACTCCGGGCCGTAAATTTCGACCACCCGGCCGCGCGGCAGGCCGCCGACGCCGAGCGCGAGGTCGAGCCCGAGCGAACCGGTCGACACCACCTGGATGTCCTTGATCGCGCCGTCGTCCATGCGCATGATGGAACCCTTGCCGTACTGCTTTTCGATCTGGGAGAGCGCTGCGGCGAGTGCTTTTTGCTTGCTGTCGTCCATGATTTACCTCTTTTTATTGCGGGTCGACATCTACGGCAGGCGCCGCTCCCTGTGAGCGGGCACCCGGGCCGACACCGGGTACTGTATAAACGTCCATGTATTCTAGCGGTTGACGCCGCGCTGTCAACGCCCGGTGTAACATTCGTTTTTTCCTCAATCAAAACAATCTTTTGGAGAAGACCATGGCAAAGCTCGCTTTCTTGGGACTGGGCGTGATGGGCTACCCGATGGCCGGCCACCTGCTGAAAAAGGGCGGCCACGACGTGACCGTCTATAACCGCTCGGCGGCGAAAGCATCGCAATGGGTGAAGGAATATGGCGGCAAGTCGGCGGCGACCCCGCGCGAGGCCGCACAGGGCGTGGAGCTGGTGGCGATGTGCGTAGGCAATGACGACGACGTGCGCTCGGTGGTGTACGGGGAAAACGGCGCGCTCGCGGGTATGAGCAAAGGCACGATCCTGGTGGACCACACCACCGCGAGCGCCATCGTCGCGCGCGAAGTGCATGCCAAAGCAAAGGAGATGGGCATCGGGTTTGTCGATGCACCCGTCTCGGGTGGACAGGCCGGCGCGGTCAACGGGCAACTCGGCATCATGTGCGGCGGCGACGACGACGTGTTCGCCAAGGCCAAACCGGTGCTCGATCTCTACGCCAAGAGCTGCGTACTGATCGGCGGACCCGGAGCGGGACAGCTAACGAAAATGGTGAACCAGATCGTCATCGCCGGCCTGCTGCAGGGACTCGCCGAGGGGCTCAACTTCGGCATGCGCGCGGGCCTCGACATCGAAAAAGTGATCGCCGTGATCTCCAAGGGCGCGGCGCAATCCTGGCAGATGGAAAACCGCTGGCCGCAGATGCGCGACGTGAAGTTCGACGGTTTCGGTTTCGCGGTGGACTGGATGAGGAAGGACCTCGGGATCTGCCTGCAGGAAGCGAACAAGAACGGCGCGCGCCTTCCCGTCGCGGCGCTGGTGGACCAGTTCTACGCGCAGGTGCAGGCGCGCGGCGGCAAGCGCTGGGATACTTCGAGCCTGATGAATCTGCTGGCGAAGGACTGAGAAACAGCGGTGCGATCCATTGGTCGGGTAGGTGCCAAGGCTAGCTGAGGCTATACTCTAGACAGAGTGGAGACATGCAATGATCGATCCGAATCAAGTTACACATCGTCATCCCGATATTCTCGGCGGAAACCCAGTATTCGTGGGCACTCGCGTTGCCGTCCGGTCGCTGTTTGACTATATCGAGGGCGGAGAGACACTCGACGAGTTCTTACATCAGTTTCCATCTGTCAAGCGCGAACAGGCGATAGCGGCCTTGGAGTTTGCCTGCGATTCTCTTGTGGCGGATGCGCATTCTTGTTGACGCTTCTGCTGTTCTCTTAGCTACCAGTACCGCGAAGCCGGGTCAGCTGCAGAAAGTTGGCGCCTAACTTTTCGACACGGACCGGCGAGAGCGGCGCTACGCTTAAAGATTTCTGAGAGCGCCTTGATCGCCTTTTTTCTCAAGGGCGTAGCGTTCGGCTTCCTGCTCGCCGCGACCGTAGGACCCATGTGGGTGCTTTGCCTGCGGCGCACTCTCGCCGCGGGCGCGTTGGTCGGCTTCGCCTCGGGCATGGGAATCGCAGTCGCCGACGCGATCTACGGCGCGATAGCGGCGTTCGGTCTTGCGGCGGTGTCTTCATTCCTCATCGGGCAGGGATTCTGGATCGGGCTCGTGGGTGCGGCTTTCCTACTGTGGCTGGGCGCGAAGACCTTGATCGCGAAGCCCGTGCCGATCGACGCAAGCCAGGAACCGACCGGAATTTCCGCGCGCCACCTCACGGCGGCGTTCTTCTCCACGCTCGGCCTCACGCTCACCAATCCGCCCACCATCCTGGCATTCGCCGCGATCTTCGCCGGGCTGGGACTCGCGTCGAACTCCGATTATTCCGCGGCAGCCGCAATTGTCGCGGGTGTATTCCTCGGTTCCGCAGGCTGGTGGGTGATCCTGGCCGCCAGCGCGGGGCGATTGCGCTCGCGCGTAGGACCGGGACCGATGCGCGCGATCAATGTCGTTTCGGGCCTCACCATCCTCGGCTTCGCCGCGTGGCAGCTCGCGCAAATGCTCTGATATAGTCCACTGGATGTTTGTCCATGTTCGGTAGCCTTGATGCGCCCGCTGGTCCCCGTCCCGCTTCTCGCTGCGCTGCTGCTGTGCGCGCTTCCGTGCCTCGCGCTCGCGCAGTACCCGGCGAGGACGGTCAGGCTGATGGTGCCCTTCCCCCCTGCCGGTGCGACCGACGGGGTCGCGCGCATCGTGGCGCACAAGCTCGGCGAACGCTGGGGCCAGTCGGTGGTGGTGGAGAATCGCCCTGGGGCCGGCGTCTCGATCGGCTCGGAACTGGTGGCGAAGGCCGCGCCCGACGGCTACACGCTGCTGATGGCAACCACCAGCACGCACTCGATCGGTCCGTCCGTGTCGAAGCTGCCCTACGATCCGATCGCGGATTTCGCGCCTATCGTCCACGTGGCCAACGTACCCAACGTGCTCGTCGTGAGCCCGAAGCTCGCAGTGCATGACGTGAAGGATCTGGTGGACCTCGCGAAATCGAGGCCCGGTCAGCTCAACTTCGCTTCGAGCGGCATTGGCACCATCGTCCATCTCAACGCCGAGTTGTTCATGCTGCTATCGGGAACGGAAATGGTGCACGTGCCGTACAAGGGCACGGCGCTGGCGGTTCCCGATGTGGCCAATGGCCAGATCGCGATGCTGTTCGACAGCCTGGCGAGCGTGATGCCTCACGTAAGGTCCGGCCGCGTGCGCCCGGTCGCGCTCAATTCGCCGCAACGCTCGCCACTGATGCCGGAAGTGCCGACGTTTGCGGAAGCCGGCATGCCGGCCTACGACACCTACACCTGGTTCGGCATGTTCGCGCCGGCCGGAACGCCCAGGTCAATTGTCCTGCGCGTGCAGGCCGACGTGGCCGCGGCCCTCAGGGCACCCGATCTGCTGGAGCGATTCGCCAACGTCGGCGCAGAACCCGTGGGCAGCACACCGGAGCAGTTCGTCGAGCGTATCAAGAGCGACGCCGCGAAATGGGCGCGGGTGATCCAGGCAGCCGGTTTGAAACGGCAATAGAGATGCTGCTCCTCGATGCGCCGCTGGCAATCGTCGACGTCGAGACCACGGGCACCAACCCGGTGTACGACCGCGTCACGGAGATTGCCGTGATCGAGGCCGAAGGCGGCGAGATCACTTCGCAGTGGTCCACTCTCGTCGATCCGCAGACACCCATCCCGGGCGCGATCCAGGCGCTCACCGGCATCACCAACGAGATGGTCGCCGGAGCGCCCACCTTCGGCGCGCTGGCCGACGATCTTTACGAACGACTCGACGGCCGGGTGTTCGTCGCCCACAACGCGCGCTTCGACTACGGCTTCCTGCGCAACGAATTCGAGCGTGCCGGCCTGCGATTCACCGCGCGCACGCTGTGCACCGTGAGGCTTTCGCGCAAGCTGTACCCAGAGCATGCGCGCCACAACCTGGATGCCGTGATGGCACGCCACAATCTTGCATGCAGCGCGCGCCACCGCGCGCTCGGCGACGCCGAAGTGGTGTGGCGGTTTCTCGAAATCGCGCTCTCGGAGCACGGCTCGGCAGCCTTTGCCAAGGCGGCCGCACAGGTGGCGAAGCAGCCCACGCTCCCGACACATATCGACCGCTCGGTCATCGATGCGATTCCCGATGCGCCCGGCGTGTACGTCTTACACGGCGAAAGCGGAACGCCGCTCTATGTCGGCAAAAGCATCACCATGCGCACGCGTGTGATGCAGCACTTCGCCGACGACGTGCATTCCGCGAAAGAAATGGAACTCGCACGCGAGGTGCGTTCGATCGAGTGGGAGCGCACTGCGGGCGAGCTGGGTGCTTTGCTGCGGGAAGCCGAGTTGGTGAAAGAACTGCTGCCCGTTTTCAACCGCCGGTTGCGGCGGGCAGCCGATCTGTGCAGCTTCAGCCTGATTCCGGTTGCCGGGCCGTCCTCGGAGCTTCGGCTGGTTTCGCTCGAAGGCCTCGATGCCGCCTGCATGCCGCAACTCTACGGCCTGTTCCGGTCGCGCCGCACCGCGCTCAATGCGTTGCGCGCGCTCGCCGACGATCACGCCCTGTGCCTGCAGACCCTTGGTTACGACAACACGCGCGGCGGCAATGGCGCGTGCTTCCGCCGCCAGATTCAACGCTGTGCCGGCGCGTGCGCAGGCGCCGAGACGCTGCAGACGCATCAGGCGCGGCTGGTTGCTGCGCTCGCTGGATTGAAAATCGCGTCCTGGATCTGGCGCGGCCCGATCGGTGTGATCGAGGCCGACCGCGAGAACGAGGCGACCGACGTGCACCTGATCGACCACTGGTGCTACCTGGGCACCGCAAAATCCGATGCCGAGGTCGGCGAATTGCTCGAAGGCGCGCGTCTGCGCTTCGACATCGACCAGTACAAGTTGCTGGTGCGCCATCTGCGCCGTCCGGGGGTGCGCGTGGTCGAACTGACGGCATAAACACATGCACGCGGAAATCGTCGTTCCGGCGCTCCTGCCGCGCGGGAACGAAATGCCCTACCCCGCCATGCCAGCGTTGGAACTGCTGCTCGCGCGCGGGCGTCGCGCACTGGATGGGCGCTGCAGCTACGAGCAATGGATCGGTGCGGCGTGCGGACTGGGCGAAGACAACCCCTTGCCCGCCGGCGCGCTCACGCTGCTTGCCGAAGGCGGCGCACCCGGCGATGCCGTGTGGTTGCGTGCCGACCCGGTGCACCTGCGCCTGGGCCGCACCGACCTCACTGTCGTATCCGCAGCGGCATTTGCTCTGGACGCGCAGGAAGCCGATTCGTTTGCTGATGCGCTCAACGCGCATTTCGCGCAGGAGTTCGAGCTTCAAGCCGTGCGGGCGAAGCACTGGTGCGTGAGGATTGCGACCATGCCGCGGCTGAGCACGCACGCGACCGCGGAGGTCGCCGGAGGCGACGTGGACACCAACCTGCCGCAGGGCGAGGATGCGAAACACTGGCACGCGCTGATGAACGAGATTCAGATGCTGCTGCACCGCCATCCCGTGAACGAAGCGCGCCAGGCGCGCGGTATTCCGGAGGTGAACAGCGTCTGGTTCTGGGGTGCGGGCAAGTTGCCGGGAAAGGTTGCGGATTTCCGCTGGCACTCGGTGACCGCGGACGATCCGCTCGCGCGCGGCTTGACGCTGCATGCGGGGCGAAGCGCTCAGCTCCTGCCCGCTTCGGCAGAGGCTTGGCTCTCACAGCAGCCCGAGGAGGGTCGTCATCTGGTCGTGCTCGATCTATTACGCATGCCGTTCGCGATGGGAAATACCTCAGACTGGGCGGCGGCGCTCGCGGTACTCGAGTCACGCTGGTTCGTACCGCTGCTCGATGCGTTGCGCGGCGGCCGTATCGGCATGATCACGCTGCACTCGCCCGATGGCCGCGAATCGCTTTCGGTCGAGACAGTACGGGGCGACCTGCGACGCTTCTGGCGCCGCGCGAAACCGCTTTCGGCATATTGCTAGGGTTCGGACATGCGCATCTCCGTGCGAACTTACCTGCAGCAGGACCGCGAAACGCTCGAGCGCGCAGGGGTGCATCCCCTTCTTGCGCGCCTGTACGCCGCGCGACGGGTCAAGACCGCCGCCGAACTCGACACCGACGCAAAACACCTGATTCCTCCGGCGCAGTTGAAGAACTCCGGCGCCGCGGCGCGGCTGCTGGCCGATGCAATCGCCGCGCGCAAGCGACTGCTCGTAGTTGCCGATTACGACTGCGACGGTGCCACCGCCTGCGCGGTTGCAGTCCGCGCACTCACCGAGTTCGGCGCGAAAGTCGACTTCCTCGTGCCAGACCGCTTCACCATGGGCTACGGCCTTTCGCCCGAGCTGGTCGAACTTGCCGCGCAGCGCGCTCCCGATCTGCTGATCACCGTGGACCATGGGATCGCGAGCGTCGCCGGGGTGGCGCGCGCGCGGGAACTGGGCATCGCCACGCTGATCACCGACCACCATCTGCCCGGCGCAGAGCTGCCGGCAGCCGATTGCATCGTCAATCCGAACCAGCCGGGTTGCGAGTTTCCTTCGAAGAACCTCGCCGGAGTGGGTGTGATGTTTTATGTGCTGCTCGCGCTGCGCGCCGAACTGCGGGAGCGCGGCGCATTCGCGGGCAAAGAAGAGCCCAACCTCAAGTCCCTCACCGACCTCGTCGCGCTCGGTACCATCGCCGATGTGGTCCCGCTGGATGCGAACAACCGCATCCTGGTCGCGCAAGGTCTCAAGCGCATCCGCGCTGGCCACGCCAAACCCGGCATTAACGCTCTGTTTGCCGCGGCGGGGCGCGATCCGCGAGTCGCGAGCGGTTTCGACCTGGGCTTCACCACCGGCCCGCGCTTGAATGCGGCCGGCCGGCTCGCCGACATGAGCCTCGGCGTCGAATGCCTCGTCACCGACGACCCGGCGCGAGCGGCGCAATGCGCACAGGAACTCGACCGGCTCAATCGCGAGCGGCGCAAGATCGAGGCCGGCATGCTCGAAGGCGCAACGGCCGCCATTGATGCGCTTCCCGACGCGGTCGGCGCAGCGATCGCACTCTACGACGCGGCGTGGCACCAGGGCGTGGTCGGCATCCTCGCCGCGCGGGTGCGCGAGCGCCTTCACCGGCCGGCGGTATGTTTCGCGCCGGCGGGCAGCGAAGTGGGGGTGCGCGTTTTGCGCGGCTCGGGCCGCTCGATCCCGGGACTGCACCTGCGCGATTGCCTCGATTTGGTCGCGAAGCGTGCGCCTGACCTGATCCGGCGTTTCGGCGGGCACGCGCAAGCCGCAGGGCTCACGATTGCGGAAGCGAACTTCGAGCGTTTCGCGCAAGGCTTCGAGCGCGCCGCTGCCGAACTCCTGCCGCCCGAGGCGCTCGCACGTGTGGTGGAAACCGACGGCGCTCTGGAGTCGGGATATTTCACGCTCGACACCACGCGCATGCTCGAGGACCGGATCTGGGGCCAGGGCTTTCCCGCGCCGGTGTTCTGCGATACATTTGCAGTAGAAAACCAGCGCGTGGTCGGCGAGAAACACCTGAAACTGCGGCTCGAAAAGGATGGCCGGCGGCACGAAGCGATCCAGTTCAACGCGCTCGGGCCGCTTGCAGGAAAGATTCGCGCCGCCTACCGATTGTCGATCAACGAATACAACGGCCTGAAAAGCGTCCAGCTCACCGTCGAGCATGCGGAGACGGCCTGACCCGAAAAAGAGATCCCATGATCCGAACCCTGTTTCTCGCGTTTGTCCTTTCGTTCACCGCGGTCGCCAATGCGCAGGTCCAGGTGAATGCCGGCCCCTACGTGCCCTCGCCCAACAGCGTGGTGTCGGACATGCTCTCGCTCGCAGCCGTCGGCCCGGCAGATTTCGTCATCGACCTCGGCTCGGGCGACGGGCGCATCGTACTCACCGCCGCAAAGGTGTACGGCGCACGCGGCTTCGGCGTGGAGATCAAGGATGAGCTGGTGAAGCTCTCGAATGAAGCAGCGCAGAAGCAAGGCGTCGCGGAGCGGGTGAAATTCATCAAGCAGGATCTGTTCAAGACCGACATTTCGCAGGCGAGCGTGCTTACCATGTACCTGCTGCCCGACACGGTGAACATGCTGAGCGACAAGCTGCAGAAGGAACTCAAGCCCGGCACGCGCATCATCTCGCACGACTATCCGCTCTCGGGCTGGCTGCCCGAGAAGTATGAGCAGTTCGACCTCGCCGACAAGGTGCAGATCAGCGGGGTGACCACCACCATCATCTACCTGTACGTCGTACCCGCGCAGGTCGCCGGTCGCTGGAGCGCGACGTTGCCGGCAAGCGTGGCGAAAGGCGCGGCCACGCTGGAGATCAAACAGCAGCTGCAGAAGGTCTCGGGCAACCTGACGCTGGGCGTGCGCGAGGTGCCGCTCCAGGAAATGAAACTGGTTGGCGATCGCATCAGCTTCTCGATGCCCGGCGAGCGCGGCGCCAGGCCGCACGCGTTCACGGGCCAGGTGAAGGGCGGCGCCATCGAAGGCCTGGTCGAGAGCGCCGGGGTCAAGACGCCCTGGTCGGCGAAACTCGCGCCGAAGTCATAGGGCCATGCAGCGCAAGCGTGTCAACTCCTCGCGCCTCCGTTCGGTGGGCTACGACGAGCGTTCCGAGACGCTCGAAGTCGAGATGTCGAACGGAACCATCTATCAGTACAGCAAGGTCTCGCCCGAGGTACACCGCCGCTTCATGGCCGCGCCCAATCCGACCACCTACTTCGACGACAAGATCGCCGAGGAATACTCGTCCAAGCGCGTATAATCGCGCGCTTTGGATCGCGCCATGGAAGCAGAACGCATCAATCTCATCGCCTCTACGCTCTCCGACCTCGCTGCCCGGTCGGCCGAGCTGCGGAGGTATCTTTGACTTCGACGGCAAGAAGAAGCGCCTCGCGGAAGTCGTAACCGCCCTGGAAGACCCCGGCGTCTGGTCCGACGCGAGGCGCGCGCAGGATCTCGGGCGCGAGAAAAAGCAGCTCGAATCCGTGGTCGCCAGGCTCTCCGATGCCGGAACACGCCTCGGCGACGCGCAGGAACTGTTCGCGCTCGCGCGCGCCGATAACGACGACGAGACCCTGAATTCGATCGAGTCCGAGACCGCGCAACTGCGCGCGTTGGTGGAGGCGCTCGAATTCCAGCGCATGTTCTCGAACCCGCTCGACCCGAACAGCTGCTTCGTGGACATCCAGGCCGGCTCGGGCGGCACCGAAGCGCAGGACTGGGCGGCGATGCTCGAGCGCATGTACCTCCGGTACTGCGACAGGAAGGCCTTCAAGGTCGAACTGCTGGAGCAATCCGACGGCGAGGTCGCGGGCATCAAGAGCGCGACCATCAAGGTCGAAGGCGATTATGCCTACGGCCACCTGCGCACCGAGATCGGCGTGCACCGCCTGGTGAGGAAGAGCCCGTTCGACTCGAACGCGCGCCGCCACACCTCGTTCGCCAGCGTGTTCGTCTACCCCGAGGTCGACGACACGATCGAGGTCGAAATCAACCCCGCGGACCTGCGCGTCGACGTCTACCGCGCCTCGGGCGCCGGCGGGCAGCACGTCAACAAGACCGAGTCCGCGGTGCGCATCACCCACCTGCCGACCAATATCGTGGTGCAGAGCCAGAGCGACCGTTCGCAGCACCGTAACCGCGCCGCGTGCATGACGATGCTCAAGTCGCGCCTGTACGAACTCGAGATACGCAAGCGCATGGCGGAACAGACCAAGCTGGAGGATTCCAAGACCGACATCGGCTGGGGCCACCAGATCCGCTCCTACGTGCTCGACCAGTCGCGCATCAAGGATTTGCGCACCGGGGTGGAGATCGGCAATACGCAGGCGGTGCTCGACGGAGACCTCGACGATTTCATCAGCGCCAGCCTGAAGCAGGGAGTGTGACCATGGCCGACCAGACGCAGCAGCCACAGGACGAGAACAAGCTGATCGACGAGCGGCGAGCGAAGCTCGCCCGGCTGCGCGAGGCGGGCATCGCATTCCCGAACGACTTCAGCCGCACCCACGTGATGGCGGACCTCGTGCGCGAATTCGGCGCGCTCGACAAGCCCGCGCTCGAGGCGAAGCAGCTGCCGCCCGTCGCCGTCGCGGGCCGCATGATGCTCAAGCGGGTGATGGGCAAGGCGAGTTTCGCCACGCTGCAGGACGGCTCGGGCCGCATCCAGCTCTACGCCTCGAACGATGTCACCGGAGCCGAGGCGCACGAAGCGTTCAAGCACTGGGACCTTGGTGATATCGTCGCGGTGAGCGGAACGCTGTTCAAGACCAACAAGGGTGAACTGACCGTGCACGCGGGCGAACTGCGCCTGCTCGCGAAGGCGCTGCGCCCGCTGCCGGAGAAGTTCCACGGACTGGCCGACCAGGAGATGCGCTACCGCAGGCGTTATCTCGACCTGATCGTCAACGACTCATCGCGCGGCGTGTTCGAGACGCGCTCGAAGGTGGTGCAGGCGCTGCGCGAATCGATGACCTCCGAGGGCTATCTCGAAGTCGAGACGCCGATGATGCATCCGATTCCCGGCGGCGCGGCGGCGCGGCCGTTCGCCACCCACCACAATGCGCTCGACATGCGGCTTTACCTGCGCATCGCGCCGGAGCTGTACCTCAAGCGGCTGGTGGTCGGTGGGATCGAGCGCGTGTTCGAGATCAACCGCAACTTCAGGAACGAAGGCATCTCCACGCGCCACAACCCGGAATTCACGATGATGGAGTGGTACTGCGCGTACGAAACCTTCGAGTACATGATCGCGCATACCGAGCGGCTGGTGCGGCACGCAGCACGCTCGGCGCTCGGCGCGGAAACGGTGACCTACCAGGGCCGGCCGCTCGATTTCGGAAAACCCTTTGCACGATTGCCGATTCCCGACGCGATCCGGACGTTCGGCGGCGGCGCGTACGCAACCGCCGACCTGCGCGACCGCGCGGTGCTCGCGCGCTCGTTGAAATCGCTCGGCGTGGAATTCACCGATGCGCAGGGCTGGGGCTCGCTGCAGCTGATGCTGTTCGAGACGCTCGCCGAGAAACACCTCATCGAGCCGACCTTCGTGCTCGGTTATCCGGCGGAGGTCTCGCCGCTCGCGCGACGCAGCGACACCGACGGCGAACTCACCGACCGGTTCGAACTGTTCATCGATGCGAAGGAAATCGCCAACGGTTTTTCCGAGCTCAACGATCCCGAGGACCAGGCCGCGCGCTTTCTCGAGCAGGCGAAGATGAAGGACGCCGGGGACCAGGAAGCGATGTTCTACGATGCCGACTACATCCGCGCGCTCGAGTACGGTCTACCTCCGACCGCCGGCGCCGGGCTCGGCATCGACCGGCTGGTGATGCTGCTGACCGACTCGCCTTCGATCCGCGACGTGATTCTGTTCCCGCACCTGCGGCCGGAGTAGCAACACCCAGGCGACGAGCGCGTCGTCAGGGTCCTGCGGCGTGGCCAGTGTCGTGTGCCGCGCCGTGCTCGGCCGGCGAGCTGCCTGCGATCACACCGAGTTCGCGCAGCTTTTGAATCTGCGCGGCATCGAAGCCGGCCTCCTGCAGCAGTGCCTCGTTGTGCTCGCCCATGCGCGGCGCGGCGCGCTGCGGCAACTCGACGCCCGGCACGCGGATCGGGCTCGCGATCATGCGCGCGGCACGGCCGTCGGGGTAGGCGTAGCCGAGCACGCTCTCGCGTTCGTGCACGAACGGGTTCTCCAGCGCCTGCGCGATATCGAACACCGGCGATACCGGAACCTTTCCCGCCAGCCTCCCGATCCACACGGCAGTGGGGTGCTGCATCAACGCATCGTCGAGCAGGCACGTCACGCGATCGCGGTTGCGCAGCCGCGCCGGGAATCCCGCGAGTTCGGGGTCGTCGATCCATTCCGGGTGGCCGAGTTCGCGCGCGAGCAGCGGCCAGAACTTCTCCTTGTTGCACATGATGAACAGCCAGCCGTCCTGCGTGCGATACAGCTGGCTGGGCACCAGGCTCGGATGGCCGCTGCGTGCCGTCCGTCCGGTCACCGTGCCCGCATTCAGGTACCAGGTACCGGGGTAGTTGAGGTTGTGCAGGGCGACGTCGAACAGCGACGTGTCGATGTCCATTCCGATTCCCGTTTCGCCCGCCTTGATCACGCCGGCAAGCAGGCCGAAAGCGGATGCAAGGCCGGTCATCAAATCGACGATCGAAAGGCCGTAACGCGTGGGAGGCCCGTCAGGTTCGCCGGTCAGCATGAGATGCCCGGCCTCGGCCTGCATCAGGTAATCGTATCCCGGCCACGCGGTGCGTGATCCGGCCCGGCCGTAGGCCGAAAGGTGCGTGCAGACGATGCGCGGGTTGTGTTGCTTCAGGTCCGCGTAGGTCAGGCCCAGCTTGACCGGCAGGTCGCCGCGCAGGTTGTCGAGCACCGCGTCCACCTTTGCGACCATTGCATGAAACACCGCCTTGCCCTGGGGATGTTTCAGGTCGAGCGTCAGGCTCTTCTTGTTGCGGTTGAAGGTCTGGAAGAATTGGCTGTCTTCCTCGCCGAAGAAATACGGGCCCACCTGACGGCCGACATCGCCGCCATCCCTGTGGTTCTCGATCTTGATGACCTCGGCGCCGAGGTCGGCGAGGTAGGACGTGCCGAAGGGCCCGGCACCGTACTGCTCTACCGCAAGCACGCGCAGGCCGGACAGGGGAAGCTTCGAGGAGGCGTCGGTCATGGCGGGTCAGTGGGCTGGATCATGCGCGAGCAGGGTTTCCAGCGTCTGCAGGTTCGCGAGCTGATCGAGCGCAAGCACCTGCTCGCACACCGCCTGCGCATGGGCGGGCGGAAAATACAAGGCGGCGTTTTCGAAAAACTTGGCGCGCACTTCGTCGTTGGTGAGCGGTCGCTCGGCGTGGCCGCGGTTGACGGCCTCGCGATGGCGCAGCGTGCGCCCGTCGTCGAGTGTGACGCGCACTTCGCCGGTGTAGTGCAGCGGGAAGGTCGAATCGGGGTCCTCCAGGTAATCGATGCGGTCCATCAGCGCCAACGCGTGGGCGTCGCCATAGGCTTCCGGAGTCAGTTCTTTCAGGCCGAGACGACCGCGCAGCAGACCGCTCGCGACCGCGTAAGGCAAGCTGAACTTCGCGTCGTAGTCGCTGACCGGCCGGCGCTTCTTGGCCACCGGCTCGCACACCGCTGGTATCACCGCCGCCGGAACCAGCACCTGGACCGACCGGATGCGCTGCGGATCCAGCCCGGAGCGATGCAGCGCGATTGCCGCATCGGCGCTCGCGTGTACGAAGTGGCACATCGGGAAGGGTTTGACGGCGACGTTCTCGAGTTCCCATCGCGTCGCCGTGCCGTCGGAGCCCAGCCCCGCGGTGGCGAGCGTCAGGTCGACGTTCCGATACTCTGCCTCGCCGAGATAGCAGCGGTAGAAGCCGTAGCGCCCTTCGTACGGCGCCTGCGGTGCCACGATGCCGTTGGCGGCGAAGGTCGCCGCGGTAATCGCGGCCTGCGCTGCCCAACCCGGGTGCATGCGCTTGGTCCAGGCGCCATCCTCGATGAACTGCAGGCTGCCGCTTGCCATGGATAGCGCAATCCCCTGCGCGTGCACCAGTTGGGTGATGTCGAGGCCGAGCAGGCGGCCGGCAGCCAGCGTGCTCGCAAATGCGCCGACGACACCCGTGGGATGGAAGCCATGCGCGTGGAACCCGCCGCGCGCTGCGCTCGCGATGCGAGCTCCCGCCTCGAGCGCCGCAATGTACGCGGCAAGCATGTCGGCTCCGCTCGCGCGGCGCTCGCCGGCAAGCGCATACACCGTAGGCAGCACGCTGACGCTGAGATGAATGATCCCCGTCATGTGCGTGTCGTCGTAATCGAGCCCGTGCGCCAGCACGCCGTTCAGCAGCGCCGCATCGCGCAAGGGCAGGCGCTGCGCGAAACCGAATACGCCCCGCCCGCCCTGCGCAGATCCTTCCGAACCCGCCAGTGCGTGGACCGATTGTACGAATTTCAGCGCGAACGGCTCCCTGCGTGCGGCGAGCGCGCAGCCGATCGCATCGAGCATCAGGTGTCGGGCACGCAGGTTGACCGCCGCCGGCACCTGCTCGAGGCGCATGCCGTGCACGAAACCCGACAGCGTGCGCGCGGTACTGTCAACCGCGGTGTGGGCAACGGCAACCGGGTCGTTCATCAATCGACCTTCGCACCGGAAAACTTGACGGCCCTGGTCCATTTCGCGACTTCGGACCTGATATACGCGCCGAGTTCCTCAGGGCTCATCACCATCGGCTCGACGCCCTGCGTGAGAAACTGCTCGCGCACATCCTTGCTGTTGAGCGCCTTGTTGACCTCGGTATTGAGCCTGGCGACGATCGGCGCCGGCGTCCGCGCGGGCGCCACGATCGCGATCCAGGGCACGCCGCTGAAGCCCGGATAGCCGAGTTCCGCGATCGTAGGCAGTTCGGGAGCGGCGCCGATGCGGCTCGAGCTGCTGACGGCGAGCGCCCGCAGCCGGCCCTGCTTGATGAACGGCAGTACCGCGACCGAGGTTTCGAACATCACGTCGACCTGCCCGGCGATCAAGTCCGTCACCGCCGGAGGGCCGCCCTTGTAGGGCACGTGCGTCATGTCGATTTCGGACACACCCCGGAACATTTCCATGACCAGGTGGTTGGTGACACCACTGCCGCCGGACGCGTAGTTGATGGTCTTCGGCTTCGCCTTTGCCATCGCGACGAGTTCCTTGACGCTGCTTGCCGGAAAGTTCGGGTTCACGACCAGGACGAGCGGCACGATCGCGATCCCGGCGACCGGAGCGAAGTCCTTGATCGGGTCGTACGGCAGCTTGCTGTAGAGCCCCGGGTTCACCGCCAACGGGCCGCTCGAACTCACCAGCAGCGTATAGCCGTCGGGCAGCGCGCTCATCGCCGACTGCGTGGCGATGATGCCTGCAGCGCCCGGCCGGTTTTCGACGACGAACTGCTGGCCAAGGGACTGGCTCAGCCGTAACGCGATCGCCCGCCCCAAGGTATCGGTCGCCTGGCCGGGCGGGAAGCCGATCAGCATGCGCACCGCCTTGTTCGGATAGTCGGATTGGGCGCAGACGGGGTGCACGGACAGGGCGAGCAGCAGCATCGCGGCGAAACGGCGGATTGGGTTCATCGGAGGCCCTATTTGTACGGACAATAACAATTTAAGCCCGGACCCACGCGCTGTCAAGTGGAAACTGCGGGAAACTGCGATCGCTACTTGCGCAACTGCATGTGGTAGGTGAAGCGCTCGCTGGGGTGGACGTTGTCGGCCACCTCGAGCAGCTTACCGTCGCCGCTGTAGTAGCGGCGCACGATGCGCAGCGCGGGCGCGCCGGCCGTGGCGCCCAGGTTGGCGGCGTCGCCGGCATCGAGCACCACGCCCTGCAGGTCCTGCTCGACGCGCTCGATCGGAATCCGGTACTCGCGCTCGATCAACGCGTACACCGCGGTCTTGCGTTCGCGCAGCTTCGCCTCGATGCCCTTGAGGACCGGATTCAGGTAGAGCCGCGTCAGGCAAAACGGGCGGGCAGCCTTGCCGTTGATCTTTGCGTCGGTCGCGCCCTGGTAGCGGATGCCCACCGCGTAGATCCACTCCGCCCCCGCCTCGGCACCGAACTCGCGCGCCTGCGCCTTGCTAAGCGCCACGCGGCCTACGTAGACCAGGCGCAACTCGGTGTCCTGAGCATACTGCGACAAGTCTCGCAAGGAGGCGGCATCGTGGCTGTAGCGCGCATCGTCCGGCGTGGCGACAACCACGGTACCGACACGCTGGCGTCGCGTGACCAGCCCGGCCGACGACAGCACGCGCACCGCGCCCCGCGCGGTGAAGCGGCTGATGCCGAATTTTTCGCACAGCTCGAGTTCGGTCGGCAGCCGCGCGCCGAGCGGATAGGTTCCGTTGGCGATGCCGCGCTTGAGCTCACGCGCGATCTGCAGATAGCGCGGCTGGGCGTTGGCTGACGCCTGCTTCACAGGAGCGCGGCGCTTGGCTGCGCTGCGTTTGCGGGTTGCGTTCACGGCAGGAGTTTCAACCCGGAGTCCACATCTCGATTGACATCGTCTGATCAGGGTTCCATAATATGTCCGGACATATTAAACCAATCCGGCCAGCCAGTCACCCCCCCAATGCAGCCAAACTCGTTGCGAGCCGACCCACGATCGATGCTGTTCGTATCGGGCGAAAAGACCGGGCGATTTGCCAAGGCCATGGCCGCGGGCGCCGACGTCGTGTGCATCGACCTGGAGGATGCCGTTCACCCGGACCGCAAAAACGCGGCACGCGCCAGTGTAATCGAGTGGCTCAAAGCGAACCCGGCGTCGGGCGCAGGGCCCGCGCTCGCGCTGCGCATCAACGGCGTGCGCACCGAGAACGGCCTGCGCGACGTGCTGGCACTGCTCGACAGCGGCGTACAGCTTGATTGGCTGCTGGTACCCAAGGTCGAAGACGCGGCGGACTTGCAAATCCTGCACGCGTTGGCGGGCGAGCGCTATGAACGCCGGGTCGCGCTGGTCGAAACCCCACGTGGCGTCGAGAACGCGTTGCAGATCGCCCATGCGGGCGGCAAACTGGCCGCGCTGATGCTGGGCGGTGCCGATCTCGCGGCCGAACTTGGCGCGCAGTTCGGCTGGGACGGCCTGCTTTACGCACGCGGCCGGCTCGTCAATGCAGCGAAAGCTGCTGGGCTGAAGGCTTGGGACGTGCCGCACATCGATTTGACGAAGCCCGAGGAACTCGCTACCGAGACGCGTAAGGCCCTCGCCTTGGGCTTCAATTGCAAGACCGCGATTCACCCGCAACAGATCGCGGCAATCCACGCCGCGTTCGCGCCTTCGGAGGCAGACCTCGCGTGGGCAAGCGCGCTGCTGCAAGCGATGCCAGAGGGTTCCGCTACCGGCGCATTCATCTTCCAGGGCCGCATGGTCGACGCACCTGTGCTGCGCAAGGCGCAACGCATCGTCGGCCTGGCCCGGCTTTCCTGACCAGGAGACAGCATGGTCCAAGCAATGAAGAAGCTCGGCGAAAAGCACTACCGCGAATCCTTCGGCCGCCACTACGAGGAGTTCGCCGTCGGCGACGTGTATGAACACCGGCCGGGCCGCACCATCAGCGAGACCGACAACACCTGGTTCACGCTGCTCACCATGAACACCCATCCGATGCACTTCGACGCCGAGTACGCCAAGGCGAGCGAATTCGGCCGGTGCATCGTGTGCAGCCCGCTGACGGTGGCGTTGATGGTCGGCATGAGCGTGACCGACGTGAGCCAGAAAGCGATCGCCAACCTCGGCTGGACCGACATCAAGCTCACGTTCCCGCTGTTCGCCGGCGACACCCTCTACGCCATGTCCGAAGTGCTCGACAAGCGCGAGTCGAACTCGCGGCCGGGCGCGGGGATCGTGAGCGTGCGCACGACCGGCAACAACCAGGACGGCAAGGTCGTGTGCACCTTCAGCCGCACGATGCTGATCGCCAAGCGCGGACACAGCGTCGAGGACAAGGTCAACTACTGAAATGAGGACGCAAGCCATGGACACCCGCGCGACGGATAAGAGTAGCGACCAGCACGAATTCGTCGATGCGGTCGAGACCTGGGTCGAGAAGGAACTGCGCCCGGTCGCGCGCAAGTTCGACCTGGCCGACGAGTATCCGCACGAGATCGTGGAGCAGATGAAGGCGCTCGGGCTGTTCGGCGCCACCATCAGCGAGGAGTATGGCGGGCTCGGCCTGTCGGCGTGGACCTATGCGCAGATCGTGATCAAGGTCGCATCGGCGTGGATGGCGCCGTCGGGGATCTTCAACTCTCACCTGATCGTGGCTTCGGCGATCGAACGCAGCGGCACCGAAGAACAGAAGCGCAAGTACCTGCCCAGGATGGCGAGCGGCGAAATGCGCGCGAGCATCGGCCTGACCGAGCCCAACGCCGGCTCCGACCTGCAGGCGATCCGCACCACAGCGAAGCTCGACGGCGACGAATACGTCGTCAACGGCAGCAAGATGTGGATCACCAACAGCCTGCATGGGCAGTTCACGCTGTTGCTGGTGAAGACCGATCCGGAGGCGGAGCCGCGCCACAAGGGCATGAGCCTGCTGATCGCTGAGAAAGGCCCCGGCTACGAAGTCGCCAAGCTGAAGAAGATGGGATACCGATCCATCGACACCTGCGAAATCAACTTCGACAATTACCGCGTGCCGAAGGCGAACCTGCTCGGCGGAGTCGAGGGCAAAGGCTTCGTACAAACGGCCGGCGGTCTGGAACTGGGCCGCATCAACGTCGCCGCGCGCGGCGCCGGCATTGCCGAAGGCGCGCTGAAACTTTCGCTGCGCTACGCACAAGAGCGCAGCGCGTTCGGCAAGCCGATCTGGCAGCATCAGGCGGTGCAGATGAAGCTCGCGGACATGGTGACCCAGGTCGAAGGCGCCAAGCGGCTCATTGAACAGGCGGCGCGCAAGTATGACCGCGGCGAGCGTTGCGACCTGGAGGCGGCGATGGCCAAGCTGGCCGGCTCCGAGGCCGGTGCGTTCTGCGCGCAGGAAGGCATGCGCATTTTCGGCGGCTACAGCTATTCGGTGGAGTACGACATCGAGCGCTACTACCGCGATGCGATGCTGATGTGCATCGGCGAAGGCACCAATGAGATTTTGCGGCAGGTGATTGCGAAGCAGTTGGTGGAGCGCTACCGCATTTGAACGCCCTGCCTGCCTAGGAACTGCTAGCGAGGTCGGCTTCGTATTGTCGGCTGTATTCCGGATAATGTAATCATGCAGATCCGTCCGATATGACCACCACTCCCCATCGCTGGCGTTTCTTCCGTACCGGCGGCTTCGACCAGGTGCGCATCGATACCCCCGCCGAACTCCTCGCGCTTGCCGAACTGGACCAGAAGCTCTGGGTCGCTCTCTCCTGCCCGGTCAACGGCATCGAGTTCGACGCCGCGACCCTCGCGATGGTCGATAGCGATAGCGATGGCCGGGTGCGAGCAGCAGAACTGATCGGCGCCGTCCGCTGGGCGGGCGAACGTCTGAAGAACCATGCCGCGCTGGCGGGAGACCAAGCCGGTGTGCCCGCTTCCGCAATCCGGGACGACGATGAGGAAGGCGCTGCCATCGCCGCGGCAGCGCGCGCGCTACTCGCCGACCGCGGCAAAGGCAACGACGCCGTGATCACAGTCGAAGACGCGAGCGCTGCGCACAAGCGATTCGCCGAGAAAGCCGTCGTCGCGTGGCAAGCAACCGGGCAGGATGCGCGCCCATTGGGAGATGCGACCGAGGCGGCATTCGAAGCGATGAATGCGGTGTTGGAAAAGGTGCAGGATTACTTCACGCGCTGCCGGCTCGCCGCATTCGACGAGCGCGCCGGCAGCGCACTCAACGTGCCGGAGAGCGCGTTCCAAGCGTTGGGCAACAGCACCCTCAAGGCCGACGCCGCTCCCGTGGCGGCGCTGCCCCTCGCCCGCGCCGAGGCTAACCGCCCCCTGCCGCTCGACGGCAGCGTCAATCCCGCGTGGGCGCTCGCGATCAGGAAGTTTCACGACGCCACGGTGGTTCCCCTACTCGGTGCACGCGAGAATCTGACCGAAGCGGACTGGCAGTCGCTCACCGAAAAGCTCGCGTCCTACAGTGCATGGCTCGCGGCGAAGCCAGCCGAGGCGCCCGAAGGGGAAGGCCTGAAAAAACTCGAGCGCCTCGCGCGCTACTGCCGCGACCTGATGACGCTCGCGAACAATTTTGTCGCATTCAAGGATTTCTACACCCGTCAGGGCAAGGCCACGTTCCAGGTCGGCACGCTGTATCTGGATGGCCGCTCCGCAGACCTGTGCGTGGCCGTGAACGACCCGACCAAGCACTCTGCGCTCGCCACCCTTTCGCGCATCTGCCTCGTGTATTGCGACTGCGTGCGCGGCGCGGAAAAGCGAACCATCGCCGCCGCGTTTACCGCCGGCGATTCGGACCAGTTGATGGTGGGACGCAACGGCGTGTTCTACGACCGGCAGGGGCGCGACTGGGACGCCACCATCGCCAAGATCATCGATCATCCGATCAGCCTGCGCCAGGCGTTCTGGATGCCCTACAGAAAGGCCGCACGCATGATCGCGGAGCAGGCGCAGAAGTTCGCGGCGAATCGTGCTGCGGCGAGCGACGCAAGAATGATGGCCGCAGCGGTGGCCGGCAAGCCGCCGCCCCCGCCCGCGCCGTTCGACGTGGCCAAGTTCGCCGGCATCTTCGCCGCGATCGGCCTTGCCGTCGGAGCCCTCGGCGCCGCCGCCGCGTCGGTGATCACCGGCCTGCTCGCGCTAAAATGGTGGCAGACGCCCCTCGCCATCGCGGGACTGCTGCTCCTGGTGTCGGGCCCGGCAGTGGTGCTCGCGTGGTTCAAGCTGCGTTCGCGCAACCTCGGTCCGATCCTCGACGCCAACGGCTGGGCAATCAACAGCCGCGCGCGCATCAACATTCCGTTCGGTACTTCGTTGACCCAACTTGCCACGCTTCCGCCCGGCGCGGAGCGATCGCTGACCGACCCCTACGCGGAAAAAGAGACGCCGTGGGGAACGTATCTCGCGATTGCCGCAGTGGTCGCCCTAATGCTGTTCTGGTCGCTGCGAACCGGTTGACGGCGAAGGTTCGCGCGAGCGCCCTGATTATTTGCGTTTGGCACGTCGCGAAATGGATTGCTTTCCAAGCGCCGATTTTACTTTCGCCATGAGTACCGGCGTGATTTTCTCTTGATGCTCAACCTTGCTGATATAGGCTTGGGTAACGCCCAGGCGCACTGCCAATTCTCGTTGCGTCATGTTGGCCTTCATGCGTGCAAGGGAAACAGGGTTGTCCACGTAATCTTCCAGGGCAAACGGCACGTACTCGCCGCTTTTTTCCGCAACCGCATCCAGACCAGCGAGTTCATCCTCGATTCTTTCACGCAGCGCGTTGTATACGGCGACCGGGATCAATACGAACTCGGGACTGCCGGAAAGAGACTTGATGATTTGAAGGTTCAGGGGAGCGTTCATTTGTAAGCATCTCCACGGGGTTTGAGCATTTCAATCGCAATCACCTGGACCGCGTCTTGCCGGTCGTAAATTACTCGCCAACTGCCTACACGCAGGCGGTAGAGCGGTACGCCCGAGAGCCGCTTGGTATCAAGCGCCGGATCGTCCGGATTGTGGCCAAGCTGGTTGATCTTCTCGGCCAGCCTGGCGCGCTCACCGCGAGGCAGGCTTTGCAGCTTCTTCCGTGCCTGCCGTCGAATCACGATCGTATACGGCATAGGTTATATTAATGGTTATGTTTGGTTATGTCTAGACGCAGCGCGACGGAGGCGGTCTAACGAAGTCATCCTGGTGCGCACGGAGCATCGGGAGTTGGAAAGTCTGGATAACGCACATGCGTCGGATCACGGACTGAACTACCCGGCCGGCCTGATCGCGTGTAGCACGTCCGAGACCAGTCGGCCGAACCCCTGAAAGTCGGCGCTCGGCCCATGCGCGTTGCCGAAGCGCACGACGACCAGGCGCTCGGATGGAATCACCATCACGCGCTGGCCGAGGAATCCGGACGCGAAGAACGCGTCCTCCGGCAAATTCCACCGCGTGCGCCAGGCGCTGGAGCCCCGCCAGAAACCCATCGCGTAGTTGCTGTCGAGCGTCTTCGAAGACGAATAGCGCACCCAGCCCTCCGGCAGGACGCGCCGCCCGCCAACCACGCCGTCCTCGAGGTAAAGCATGCCGAAGCGCGCCCAGTCCCTCGCGGAGGCGTACATGTACGTGGAACCGATCGGCGTGCCCGCTGCGTCGAACTCCAGCGTGACGTGGCGCATGCCGAGCGGCCCGAACAGTTCGCGATGCGCAAATGCGAGCACGTCGCCGGCATTTCCGCCGACCGCGTCGCGGATGATGCGCGACAGGATCAGCGTGTTGCCGCTGGTGTAGTACCACCTGCTCCCGGGCGGCGACTCGAGGCTCGCGCGCTCGGCGAACCCCGCCATGTCACGCTCGATCATAAGCATCCGCGAGACCGAGTCGTACACGGTATTGGTTTCCGTCAATGCAAGTCCGCTCGTCATACGCAGCAGCATGTCCATGGTGATCGCGTGCCGTGGATCGGCGGGATCGCGCCACTGCGGCACTGGTTCGGGACCATCGACGGAAAGGAGCCCTTGGCGGACGAGGATGCCGGTGAGCGCGCTGGTGACCGACTTCGTCACGGACCAGCCGAGGAGCGGCGTGTCGACGCCGTAACCCGGTGCGTAGCGTTCCGCCACGATGCGCCCAGCGTGCACGACCACGGCCGCCGTGGTCTGGCGATACGGCGGCTTGTCGGGCTCGGCGAAGGTTCGATCGAGCGCCGCCCGCAGCCTTGCGTCCGCGGGCTCGACCACGGCAGTTCCGGCAAATTCCGTCAATAGCGGCGGTGCCGCATGCTCGCCGGTAGCCCTGCGCACCGGCGCGATCCCACTCGCCGGCTCGCTGCCATGTACCAGGATGCACCCGAGCCCCTCTACGAATACCGCGCGGCTCTCGAACGCGCCCGCGACAATCGTCCTCACGTGGCGCCGGTCTTTGTCGACCTCGTAGCGGATCGCCCAGTCCAGGTCTGCGACCCCGGGAATCGGCTTCAGGGTCTGCGCGTAAACCTGATCGGAATTCAAACCGGACACGAACGCGCCCGAGCACAGCGTATGGCTGATGAAGCCCGTGGCGGATTGCAGCGGCCGATACAGATAGATGACCGGCGCCGCAGCGCACGCGGCAACGATTGCCGTCCCGATAAGAATCCACGCCCGCTTCGGTATGCGCGCAACGGATCGGCCGATGCTGACCATCAGCAATTCTATTCGACGCTACCGGGCACGGCCCGCACGTGTGATTTTCACCGTGGAAGGTGACGCGATATATTTGCGGCATGGCTTCATCAAGACGACGCAGAAAATTCCGCCCGACGACCTGAGGCTGGTGGAAAAGCGCTGGAAGAAGATCAAACCATAGGGTAAGGAATGCGGCCCGGACACGAACGTAGAGAGCATTCCAAGGAGAGCAAGAGATAAAACGCGCGACGGCAATCAACACCAAATTCATTGGGCAGGACTTTGATGAATTTTTGAATCAAGACGGAATTGCCACTGAGGCGGAGGCGCGCGCCATCAAAAGGGTGGTCGTGGCCTTGCTGGAAAACGCGGGCATGACCCAGGTGGAAATGGCCGAGCGACTGCAAACAAGCCGTACACAGGTGCGCCGACTGCTTGACCCTGAGAATACGTCGATTACGCTGTCCACACTGCAGCGAGCAGCGGACGTCACAGGGCATCGAGCGGTAATCGGGTTTGAACCGGTCCGGCGAAGCCGACGCCGCGCCGCGACAGGGCGCGAACGCCTTGTGGCGTAGATAGTTTGCGTCGCGCACGCGGGCCGTCCTGGCGTCGCGGTCAGATTGCTTCTATTTCCGTTTGTCGAGCAGCCACTTAATCTTGGATCTCTGTGGCTAGGTCGCGGTTAAGGGCATGTCGATAATCAGGTTGTAGCTGTCGTTACAGCGCACTGTTGCCGATCGCGGCACTACGACCGTCGACTCACGCTCCTCGATGATCAGCGGCCCGTCGAACGCCGCACCGGGCGCTATCGCATAACGGTCGTGGACCGCAGTCGCGACGAACGATCCGCTCACGGCATCGTACACGGCGCGCGTTCCCTTGAGCGACGCGCCGCCTTTACTGCTGAAGCCGGCATTGGCCAGTTTCAAGTCGAGCTTTGGCCGTGGCCCGCTTGCGGTGAGCCGCCAAGAGACGATCTCGACCTGCATTGCAGGCTCGGTGCGGCCAAACAGGCGCTGGTACTCTGCTTCGAACGCGGCGCGGATACGCACTTTGTCCGAGGCCTCGATCCATGCGCGGTCCAACCCAACGTCGACTTCATAACCCTGCCCCGCATAACGCATCGCAGCCTGAATACTGATCGCGACGCGTGCGGCCGTTCCCGCCACCGCAAGCAGACCGCGCCCTTCGCTTTCGAGCTCGGCCAGCAGCCGTGTCACGGCTCGCGAACTCAGAGTGTCCAAAGGTTCGACGCGCCCGCGGACAAACGAGAACGCGGTTGGCGCAGCGAGAAAGCCGAATGCCGATGCCACACCGGCACCCACCGGCACGACTACGCGCGACAATCCCAACTTCATGGCAATGTGGCAGGCGTGCACGGGGCCCGCGCCGCCGATGGGCACCATCGCGTAGTCGGATATGCGCTTGGCCTTCTCCAGCGCATGGATGCTCGCGGCGCGCGCCATGTTTTCGTTAACCGTGTCGTGGATACCCCATGCAGCTTCCTGGATTGAAATGCCGAGCGGGCCTCCGATGTGACGCTCGATTGCACTGCGGGCGGCACCGGCATCGAGCTGCATGTCTCCCCCCAGGAAGCTGCGGGCGTCGAGATAGCCCAGCACCAGATCCGCGTCGGTCACGGTCAAAAACTCGCCGCCAAGCCCGTAGCAGGCCGGGCCCGGATCGGCACCCGCACTGTCGGGGCCGACTTGGATCAGACCCAGGCGATCGAGTCGCGCAATCGATCCGCCGCCCGCGCCAATCTCGATCATGTCGATGACCGGGATGCGCAAAGGGATGCCGCTGCCTTTCTTCATCCGCGCCACGCGGGCGACTTCGAACTCGGTCGCGCGGGCCGGCTCGCCTTCGTCGATCAGGCACGCTTTCGCAGTGGTGCCGCCCATGTCAAAGCAGAATACGTAGTCTGCACCCGCATCCTGGCCGTAGATCGTGGCCGCCTGCACCCCGCCCGCCGGGCCGGATTGCACCAGCCGGATGGGGTGGCGGATCGCGGTGCTTTCATGCACGGTGCCACCGTCGGAGAGCATGAGATACAAATCTTTGCGGATGCCGACTCGATCCAGTCCGCCGCGAAGGCCGCGCAGGTAGTTGTCGAACAGCGGCAGCACATAGGCGTTGGCGACGGTGGTCGAGCAACGCTCGTATTCGCCGATCTCGGGCACGACGTCACTGGAGGTGCAGATAACGATGTTCGGCAAACGCGCCGCCAGCAACTTCTGGATGCGCGCCTCATGCGCGGGATTGAGAAAGCCGTTGAGCAGGGAAATTCCGACAGCGGACACCTGGGACCGCCGCAATTCGGTCACCACAGCATCAAGACTGTTTTCGTCGAGGGGCTTGATGACTTTACCGTCCGGGCCGATGCGCTCCGTCGCCTCGAATCGAAGCGCGCGCGGCACCAGCGGCTGCGGCAACACCATCGCGAGGTCGTAGGTGTCGTAGCGCCACTCCAGCCCGATTTCAAGCACATCGCGAAATCCCCTGGTCGTCACCAGTGCCGTCTTGACGCCCTTGCGCTCAATGATGGCGTTAGCGACCAGCGTCGTCCCGTGAATGACATGTATCACTTCCCGGGGACTCACGCCGTGAGCCCTCAGCATCCGGCCGATCCCGTCGAGCACCGCAATCGAGGGATCTTTCGGCGTCGTCAACAACTTTTCCTTCAACAGCCGGCTGGTCTCCACATCGATCATCACGAAATCGGTGAACGTGCCGCCGATATCCACGCCGATTCTGTACTTTTCCTTCATCGCTTCACTGCCTCCGGTGATCCTGCCGCATCGCCGGTTGCCATACCCAAGCCGCCGCCACCAGGCGTTTCGAACGTCACCACATCGCCGGGCCGCAGAAGATAGCGGCCTTTGGGCCCGATGACCTTGCCATTGATCAGGTCGCGTCCGGGCGCGCCGTGACCGCCGCCAAGCAATCCGCGCGGTGGAAACTTGACGCGCTCGTGGCGGATGGTCATCGTCACCGGTTCGGGAGCCACATTGGTGAACGAGAGGCGCTGCCCCGCTCCGCCGCGAAACCGCCCGGCCCCGCCGGACTCAGGCATCAGTTGCTTTTCCGTCACCAGGAGAGGCACCGTACTCTCGAAGCGCTCGATTGAGACCGTCGCCACATTGGATGGAAACGACAGGCAGGGCGCTCCGTCTGCACCATCGCGGGCGCCATGGCCGCCATTCATGAAGAACATCTTGATGAACGGCCGGCCATCACGCTGCCGTCCCTGAAAATAGACATTCCAAAGCGGCGAGCCGCAATCGGCAATCACGCGGCTCGGAATGACCGGGGCCAGGGCGCTGAAGATCACCGGCGGAAGATAGTGCCCGCACAGGTGTCTTGCCCAGACGGGTGCGGGCCGGCGAGGATTGACGATGCTGCCCTCGGGCGCGTGGATCGTGATCGGTCGAAAGCTGCCGTCGTTATTCGGAGTGGCGGGATCGAACAGGCACTTGAAAGCGTAGTTTGAATACGAAATGGTGTAGTTCATGACCGAATTGATCGGCCGTGCGACTTGCGCTGAAGAACCGCTGTAGTCGACAACAATGTTGCTGCCGTTCACGCGCACCTCGCAGCAGATCTTCAGCGGCGCATCGAATCCGTCGAGCATGATCTCATCGCGATAACTGCCGTCGGGCACCGCTTCGATCGCCGAGCGCATGCTGGCTTCGGAGCGCCGCAGGATCTCGTCCACCAGCGCATCCAAATCGTCGATACCGTCGTCGGAAAGAACGCGTTTGAGGCGCTGCTCCACTTGCCGATAGGCGGAAAACTGCGCGCGGATGTCACCCAGCGTCTCATCCGGTGCGCGCAGGTTCTCGGTGAGGAAAGCGATCACATCCTCGTTTTCGATGCCCGCGCGCACGATCTTCGACACCGGGATCGTGAGCCCCTCCTCGTACGCATCGCGCGCTTCTACCGACGGCGCGCCGCCGATGTCCACCGTATGGGCCACGCTCGTGACAAACGCGATCACACGCCGATCCCGAAATATCGGGCAGGCCATCGTGATGTCGTTAAGATGGCCGGTGCCATGGTAAGGGTCGTTCGAAATCAGCACGTCACCCGGTTCCAGCATCTGGCGCGGATAACGCCGCAGCATCACCGCGAGCGTGCGCGGCATCGTGCCTATGAACGACGGTACGCTCTTGGCTGACTGCACGAATTGCCGTCCCTGGCTGTCCATGAGGCCAACAGCCATGTCCCAGTTGTCGCGCACCACCGAGGAGAACGAGGTGCGGACGAAGGTCTGGCCGGCCTCGTCGATGAGCCCCGACAGCCGCTGCCAGAAAATGCCGATCTTGTGGGCGCTGAGTACCACCATTGTTCACCTTCTTTTCTTGATCTAGCCATCGGACGCCACCGGCAGGCAGCGATGTTTCGTTCAGACCTTCCCTAGCGCGCTGCACGGGAAAAAGGAGGTTGCCACTATGCTAGTACACTACCAGAGTGGGAACGCATTGTGATTCGACTGCCGGCAGCACACATGGTACTGAAATCCGGAGCTCGAAGTTCTTCCGGCCCATCGAGCGCGCCAGAAGGCAAATCGGGGCAGCCCCAGGGCAGCGTCGCACAAGTGCTGATTGATGCGCTGGCGATGCAAGGTGTCAAGCGTGTCTATGGGTTGCCCGGCGGTGGCAGCAGCCTTGACCTGATTGACGCCGCTGGCAGGCGCGGTATGGATTTCGTTCTAGCGCGACACGAAGGCGCGGCGGTCATGATGGCTGCTGCCGAGGCGGAGCTGAGCGGTACGCTCGCCGCGGTGCTCACCACGAAAGGTCCGGGCGCGGCCAATGCCGCCAATGGAATTGCCCATGCATCGCTGGATCGAGCACCGGTCGCCGTCATCACTGATGGATTCACGTCGCAGCAGCTTGGCTATATTTCGCACCAGGTGTTCGACCAGCGGGCAATGCTGGCGCCGCTCGTGAAAGCCCACGGCCGGCTGGAGGGACGCGATCCGTGCTCCGAAATCGCACGTCTGCTGGCTGCGGCTTTGAGCCCGCGCCAAGGCCCGATCCACATTGAACTCACCGGCACGGCAGCGCGCGCCCGGGCACGAACGTATGGAGCACCGCGCGCCATTCGGCTTCCCGCCCCTTCCCCGACGGCCATTGCGGCGGCGCGCGCATTGCTCGGCGCATCCCGCCGGCCCGTAGTTGTAGTCGGGCTCGAAGCGCGAACGCGCGCGGCCTGGTCTGAAACGCGCAGACTCGTTGAGATGCTCGCTTGCCCGGCTTTGGTAACCTACAAAGCCAAAGGCATCGTACCCGACACTCACCCGCAGTATGCGGGGACCTTCACCTGCGGCGTGGCCGAGCAATCGGTGGTGCGACAGGCTGACCTGGTGGTGCTGGTCGGCGTCGACCCGGTCGAGTTCATTCTGCAACCCTGGCCCTACTCGTGTCCCGTACTGGAGGTGGGCTTCAAGCGGCATCCGGTGCATTACGTCAACGCCACCGCCTGCCTGCATGGCGACATCGCGGCAAATCTTGCATCACTCCAATCGGTTGCGAAGCCGGGTACCTGGACCTTGAACGAAATCGCGGATCTGCGCGCCGCGATGTTTGCCTCCCTGCGCTTCCGGGGGCGACGTGCCGGGCTCGCTCCGGAGTCAGTCGTCAAAATTGCGGCCGAGGAGGCCTCGAGACTCAAGGCTTGGCCGCGCATCACGGTCGATGCCGGTGCGCACATGTTTTCGGCCACCGCGTACTGGCCGTGCCGCGCGCCCAACGATTTGCTGATTTCGAACGGCCTCGCCAGCATGGGATTTGCTTTGCCGGCGGCAATCGCCTCCGCCCTGCATGAGCGCACCCGCCCCGTTATCGCCTTCACCGGCGATGGCGGCCTGATGATGTGTCTGGGCGAACTGGCCACGGCGGTGCAGCAGCGTGCGCGAATTGTGATAATCGTGTTCAATGACGGGTCGCTGTCACTGATTGACATCAAGCAGCAGCAACGCAAACTGCCGCCCGCCGGTGTGCGCTGGAACCGCCACGACTTTGCGACCGCCGCCAAGGGGTTGGGCGGACGCGGCTACCGCGTGTCGACACCGGCTGGCTACCGGCGTGCGCTGCGCGCGGCGTTGACCGGAAAGGGTCTCGCCTTGATCGACGTGAACATCGATTCGTCGGGATATCCGGAACAACTTGCCGCAATGCGCGGCTGACCGGCAGATAACAGGAGCACGACGATGATTTATTACAAGTGCGAGATTGCGAGACCCGCCAGGGAAATCGTAGCGTTGTTTCATGATCTTCCTTCGGCCACCGTGAGCGATATTCTCGGGCCCGGCCACGTTCTGGCGCAGCGCATCCGTCCGGTGCGGCCCGGCCTGCGTGTGCTCGGACCCGCGTTCACATTGAAGCTGCCGCCGCGGGACAATCTGGGCATGCATTTCGCAATCAAGGCCGCGCAGCCTGGGGATGTCATCATCGCCGACCAGGAAGGCACGGCGGTCGGATCGCCCGTCGGCGAAATCGTTGCCACCGCCGACAAAACCAAGGGGATCGCCGGCATCGTGCTCGACGGTGTGGTGCGTGACATTGCCTGCCTGCGTGACATGGAGTTTCCAGTATTCGCGCTGGGCGTCTATCCGCAGCAGTGCGTCAAGGAGGGCCCCGCCTCGATCAATCTCCCAATCTCGTGCGGCGGCGTGATAGTGAATCCCGGCGACATCGTCCTCGGCGACGATGACGGTGTGGTGGTCATCCCGCCCGAGCGCGCCGCCGAAGTGGCACGGCTGACACGTGAGAAAATGAAAGCCGAGCAAAAGCGGCTGGCGGCGATCCGGGCCGGCGATATCTATCCGGCCTGGCTTGACGATGCGCTGAAAGAAGCCGGCGTGCAGGAAATTTAGGCGGACACATGAAAACGCACTTGAACACGCTGATGCTGCTGGCTGTGGCACTGGTTCTTGATCTCGCTCCGGCGGCCGCACAGGAAAAGTTTCCGTCACGGCAGATCACCATCATCGTCGGTTTTGCCGCCGGCGGCGGCGGCGACATATCGGCGCGCTGGATCGGCGATTACGCGCGCGAAAAATGGAAGGTCCCGGTGATCGTCGAAAACCGTCCCGGTGCCGGTGCCACCATCGCAGCCACTCTATTGGCAAAGGCAACGCCGGACGGATATACGGTCGCGCTCGCCACAACCAGCCCGTACACCATTGCACCGTACTTCCAGCCCGTGAGCTACGATCCATCGAAGGACTTCACCTATCTGTTCCAGTTCCTTGTGAGCGCGCAGCCGCTGTTCGTCCGCTCCGACAGCCCGCACAAGAGCTGGCAGGACTTCGTGGCCTGGGCCAGGGCCAACCCCGGAACGCTCAACTGGTCCACCGCGGCGACCAATGGCGGACCGCATATCGCCACCGAAGCCGCGTTCCGTCATCTCGGCATCAGAGCCACGTACATCCCGTTCAAGGGAGGCGCAGAGGCCATCACCGCGCTCCTCGGTGGTCATATCCACGCACTGGTGGCGGCCGAATTCCCGCCTTACGCCGCGGCGGGGCAGGTGCGTCTGCTCGCCGAATCCGGGCCAGACAAGATCGCCGACTACCCTGCCGTGCCCACCTACAAGGAATTGGGCATGCCGCTTTCGGTACCGATTTTTTATGGCATCGCGGCGCCGGCAGGCGTACCCGCCGCAGCCGTAGCGGCGTGGGACGAACTCGCGCGGGAAATGGTCAACACCGCAGGCTTCAAGGATCTGATGAGCAAACTCAAATCGCAGCCCTCGTATATGGGCGGCAGGGAGTTCACCAATTCCGTCGTCAACGTCTACCGCACCATGGGCAAGCTGGCCCCAGAGCTGGGACTCGGCAAGCCGTAGGAGAGCAAGACCCATGTGGCAACCCAAAGTGATCATGCAGAACGGCGAATTGATCCCCTTCGCCGAAGCGCGCGTGCATCCGCTGTCGCTCGCGGTCGCCTATGCGACGACCGTTTTCGAAGGCATTCGCGCCTACCATAACAAAGCATCGGAGCAACTGGCTTTGTTTCGGCTCGACGAGCATTTGCAACGCCTGGCAATCGGGATGAAGGTGATGCGCTTCGACCAGATCTACGCGGCGGAGTACCTGCGCCATTGCCTGTTTCGCCTCATCCGCGCCAACCAGCCCGACGATGACGTGTACATCCGGCTGCTCGTCTATGTCGAGGCGGTCGGCCTGATGGCGACCACTGGCCCGGTCGGATTCACCGCTGCCGCGATGCCGCGCGAAAGACCGAAGCACGCGGATACGGGCATGAGCCTGGGCACCAGTTCCTGGCATCGCCTTTCCGACAACGCCAGTCCCCCGCGAGTAAAGTGTACGGCGAACTACCAGAACGGCAGGCTCGCGCAGTTGCAGGCAAAAGGCGACGGATACGACGGCGCATTGATGCTCACGAGCCGCGGCAAGGTATCGGAAGCGCCGATCGCGTGCCTGTTTCTCGTGCGCAGCGGCAGGCTCATCACGCCTGGCAAGTCCAGCGACATCCTCGAGAGCATCACGCGCGACACCATCGTCACGCTATATCGCGAGATGACCGGGCAGCGTGCCGAGGAACGCGACGTGGATCGAAGCGAGCTTTACTTCGCTGATGAAGCCTTCCTGTGCGGAACTGGGCAGGAAATTCTTCCGGTCACCTCGATCGACCGCCTGCCGGTAGGTAACGGCAGGATCGGTCCGCTCACTTCGACGCTGCGCCAAAGATACTTCGAGGTTGTACGCGGAATCACGACCGATCACCCGGAGTGGCGCATCGAGGTGCCGGCACAGGTCCCAGGAAGTTCTGAATTAGTCAAACAGCTGGCGTGATCGATAGCCGCGCCTCGAGCGTCCTGCTTATTTGCGTTTATCGAGCAGCCGCTTGATCTTGGAGGTCTGTGACGTGCCGGTATAGGAATCAAGCGCCCCGCGCTCGACCGGCGACACCGTCACGCGCACGCCGATCACTTCCTTGAGCCGCCGCTCTAGGTCCGCCTGTACCGCAGCGCCGTGGGTCCCGGGGTCGATCACCTCGACCATCACCGTCATTTCATCGCGCGCATCCTCGCCGACCCGCTCGACGATGCAGAAGAACTCGCCATTCGAGCGCGCGTCCTCGGACACTGCTACCCCGACCGCCTCGGGGAACACGTTGGCCCCGCGCAGCTTCACCATGTTGTCGTTGCGGCCGTAGATCTTGTCGAGTTTCTTCAGCGTGCTGCCGCAAGGGCAGCCCGCGGGAAGCAGCGCGGAGATGTCGTTGACGTTGAACCGGATCTGCGGCGCGCCGTAGCGGTACAGCGTGGTGATGTAGACGGTGCCCTTTTCGCCGTCGGGCACCAGCTTGCCCGTCCCCGGATCCGCGATTTCGAGAATCACCGCATCCTCGTTGATGTGCATGCCGGTCTTGTGCTCGCAGTCGGCCGCCATCATGCCGCTTTCGTTGGTGCCGTAGGAGTCGTAGCACGGCGCGCCCCACAGTTCCTCGATCTTCGCGCGGTCCTCGACGCCGATGTGCGAGCCCAGCATGTGCACGCCGAAGCTGCGCGGGTCCATCTTCAGTTCGTCGCGCGCGACGATCGCGAGATGCCGCAGGTAGGCGGGGAACCCGAGGACGACGTTGATGCCCCAGTGCTTGATGATCTCCACCTGCCGGCGCGTCGGGGTAGACGCGCCGCTGCCGGTCATCACCGGCACCGCGCCCGTGTATTTCCAGATCGCGTCGCGCGCGGCGAATCCGCCGTTCGACAGGCCGAGCGACAGGGTCGCGAGGACCTTGTCCCCGGGCCGCATGCCCTGCATGGCGTAGCGGCGCGCGCTCAAGATGCACATCACCTCCCGGTCCTGCGGCGCGTACAGCATGGGGCGCGGCATCCCGGTGGTGCCGCCGCTCGTATGGAGCACGAGCGGGATCGGATGCTCGCCTCCTGGTGCAATACCCATGAAGTCGCCGAACGGCGGATTGCGCTCGATGCTCTCGCGGATGTCGTGCACGCTATAAGGCGGTATCTTCGCGATGTCGTCCAGCCCGCGTATATCACCCGGTTGCATGCCCGATTTTCCCCAATGCCGGCGGAAGAACGCGATCTCCCAGCCGCGCGCGACCGTCTGCAGGAAGCGCTTGTCCTGCACCGCGCGCAATTGCTCGCGAGGCATGCGGTACACCATGCGGAAATACTCCGGCGGCGGCGGAAATTCCCGGTTGAGCTGCTCGAAATCGAGCGAGCGCCAGTAGCGCGGAAATTCGAGGTCTTCGTCGATGCTCACAGGAGGTTTGCGCGCCTTCCGCCATCGACGTGAAATGTCGACCCGGTGATGTATGCGCCGCGCTCGGAAACGAGCAGCGCCACGAGGCTCGCGATTTCCGCGGGCTGCCCCAGCCGTCCGAGCGGCACTTCCTTCGCAAGCTGCTGCAGGCTGTCGCTGGTGTACACCTTGGCAAGCCGCGTGGTCTCGATGCGGCCCGGACAGATCGTGTTCACGGTGATGGCGTCGGAGGCGACTTCGAGCGAGAGCGTTTTCGCATAACCGATCACAGCGGCCCAGGTCGCCACCGAGAGGCCGAACTTCGGGATCGGCTGCAGCACCGACAGGGCCGTGATGTTGACGATGCGCCCGCCGCCCGCGGCGCGCATATGGGGAACCGCGTCGCGGCACAGGCGCACCACGCTCATCAGATTCTGCTGCACCGCCTTGTCCCAGGCGGCGTCGTCGAACTCGAGCAGTGCGCCGAGCGGCGGCGCCCCGTCATTGTTGACGAGAATGTCCAGGCGCCCGAATTCCGCGGCCGCGGTGGCGACGATGCGCGCGCAATCCTCCGCGCGCCGGATATCGGCGGGTATCGCAAGCGTTCTCGCGCCGGTTTCGTCGGCAATGCGCTTGGCGGACGCGGCGAGCGCCTCGCCACCGCGCGCCACCATCGCGACCCCGGCACCTTCTTCCGCTAGCAACCGCGCGATCGCGTAGCCGATCCCTTCGCTCGAGCCGCCTACGATCGCGAATTTTCCGGCCAGACCGAGCTTCATCTCAGAGCTGCAATCCGGGCATGCACTTGGATAACAGCGTCGCGGCATTGCCGTGGAACACCTTCTGCAGCACCTCTTCTTCGTAGCCGAGGCTGCGCCAGTCGGCCACCAGGCGTTCATAGGTGAACAGCGGATAGTCGGCGCCGAACATCACGCGGTTCTTCAGGCGGCGCGAAACTTCCCGCTTGAGCGAGTCGGTGAGGTACTTCGGCGACCAGCCGTGCAGCTCGCACAACACGTTGGGCTTGTGCAGCATCACCGCGATCATTTCCTCCTGCCAGGGCCATGCGGGACGCGCGGCGATGATCGTGAGTTCGGGGCGCCGCGCAGCGAGCGCATCGACGTGGCGCGGATGCCCATGATCGAGCACCATGCCGCCGCCTCCGGGCAGACCCGCGCCCGCGCCGGTAGTGCCTACGAACACCAGCACCGGCCGGCCGGCCGCGACACTCACGTTGTAGAACGGATCGTAGATCGGGTCGGAAGCCGGAATTCCGGTGCCGCTGCCCGAGATGCCGATGCCCACGAAGCCTTCGCTCGTTTCGATGCAGCGGCGCAGTTCCGCCGCGCCTTCGGCCCCGGTGCGGGGATCGATCTGCAGCCAATGGCCGAGGATGGCATCGGAATGACTGCGCTGCGTCTCGAGCGCGTAGTCGTGATATTGGCGCACTTCAGCCAGCGGCAGGTCCTTGGTAAAACCGAAATCGAGGATCGCCTTCACGCCGCTGGCGCGGAAGTAATCCGCCATCTCGCTTTCCGTGTGGTACTTCGGGTCCGAGTTCCACGTCTGCCGCTGTTTCGCGAGCGCGGCCTCGGTGCGCAGCACGTAACCTTTCTTCGTTCCCCAGTGGGAATGCAGATCGATGAGTTTCATGCGCCGCTCAATCCGCCTTCATGCCGGTTTCCTTCGCGATCTTTCCCCAGCGCGCCATTTCCGCGCGCAGGAACGAATCGGCCTGCTCCGGCGTGCCGCCCACCCATTCGACGCCCTGCGATCCGAGCTTCGCGCCGACTTCGGGGTCCTTGATGGCGCGGTTCACTTCCGCATTCAGGACCGTCATGACATCCTTGGGCATGCCCGCGGGCGCAAGCAGCATGTACCACCCGACCACTTCGAACCCCGGCAGGCCCGCCTCGATCATCGTAGGCAACTCGGGGGCGAGCGACGAGCGCCTGGTACTGGTGACCGCGAGCCCCTTGAGCTTTCCGGCGCGTATCAGGGGCAGCGACGTGGTGACGATATCGAACATCATGTGAACCTGGCCGCCGAGCAGGTCCGCAACCGCCGGCGCGTTGCCCTTGTACGGGATGTGCACCACGTCGGTCCTGGTGAGAATGCGGAACAGTTCGCCGGACAGATGCGCCCCTGCTCCGGCGCCGCCCGAGGCGTAAGCGATCTTCCCCGGTTGGGATTTTGCGAGCGCGATCAGTTCCTGCACCGAATTGACCGGCACCGAAGGATGCACGTCCAGCACCAGTGGGATGTAGCAGACATACGCGATCGGCGCGGTGTCCCTGAGCGTATCGTAGGGAAGCTTCGAATTGAAGATGGGATTGGTCGCGTGCACCGTGTAACCCATCATGATCGTGTAGCCGTCCGCGGGCGATTTGGCAAGAGCGTCGGTGCCGATCGCGGCGCTTGCGCCGCCACGGTTCTCGACTACCACAGGCACGCCCATGTGCTCGGACATTTTCCCTCCGACCGTGCGCGCGATGAGGTCCGTACCGCTTCCAGGCGGGACCGGGACGATCAACTTGATCGGACGGCTGGGATATTTCTGGGCCTGTGCGGCCGCGGGTGCTGCTGCCAGCGACAAGCCGACTGCCACGGACAGCACCGCGGCGCCTTGAACAAACCGTTTCATCGTCCCCTCCCGCGTTTGCGCGCAATCTGTTTACTGAATCGCCATCACCTGTTTCGGGTTTTCGGTGAGGATCTTCCAGAATATTTCCTCGGAGATGCCGATCCTGCGAAGCTTGCCCGGCGTGCTGCGCAGAAAATCGGCCTGCGTCGCCTTGCCGACGTAGGGGCTCGAGCGCATCCAGCCGAGGCTGAACAGATTATTGTCCGACGAAAGCAGCATGCGGTGCATGAACCCTGCGTCGATCATCTGTTTCACGGCTTCCGCGCGCTTTTCGTCGGGATGGGCGTAGTGCGTGACCGCCGAAGTATTTGTCACCGTGAACGAGTCGTAGCTGATCCAGGCGCCCATCGAGGCCACTTTCCGGTCGCGCACGGGATCGATTGCGCCGCCGTGGCTGCAGTGGCTGATGATAACGCGAGACAGGTCCATGCCCTCGCTGCCGAGGATCTCGAGAACCTTGAGCGCCTCCCAGGCGCCGTGCGAAACCACCGGCACGCCAGCGCGCTTCGCGGCGCGCGCCGCAGCGCGATGCAGCATTTCATCTCCTGGCGTCATGGTCCTGCCGATGCCGACCTTGATGAATCCGGGCCGCACGCCGGTATTGCCGATGCCATCGGTCAGTTCGCCGACGAACATGTCGCTGAGATAGTCGATGCTCTTGCCGAGAAAGTGATTAGGGATGCCCGCCGCGGCCCAGAATCCGGTCGGCACGATGATGTTCACGCCGCTGTATTTCGACAGCATGCGGTAGAACTCCACGTCCCTGCCGAGTCCGATGCCCGAGCAGCACATGATGGACCGGCCGCCCAATTCGCGGTACTCGACCAGCCCGGCGAGGCATTTGGCGAAAACCTGCGGATAGTGAAACCACCACTCCGGATCGTGCTCCCATCCGGGCGGTCCCCAGACGATGTGCTCGTGCGTTGCAGTCGGCCCCAGTTCGTCCGGGTGGATCGCCCCCATCACCGTGTTCACGTGCGCCATGGTCAGCTGCCTTTCATCGGAAGACGGAAGCCCTGCGCGAATTCGTGCAGCCGGTCGGCATCCTTGTCGGTGGGTTCGACCGGTGTAAGGATGCGCCTGGGATTTTCCACCAGCATGGTGTGCAGCGCGCGCTCGCCGACACCGGCTTTGGCGAGGCGCGGCACAAAGCTCTCCAGCAAGTGCGAGTAGCCGTGCCTGGTGGCGGGCATTCCCAGCCCGTATCCGATCGCGCTGCACGAGAGCACGACGCGGTCCGCATGACCCGCATCGACCATCTTCTTCACCAGCTCCGCACGCTGTCCATCGGGCATTGCGTGCGGTGCCGGCCTGGTCTCCCAACCGATGTGGTCATAGCCGATCCAGGCGCCTATGGCCGCGTACTTCATGTCGCGGGACACGTCTACCGCGCGCCCATCGTCGCAATGGCCGATCACGATGCGCCCGGGCGGCAGGCCTTCCGCCGTCAACAGCTCGAACTGGCGTTCCACCTGGCTGACCCCATCCGAAAACACCGGCACGCCGGTCTTGCGCGCGGCCATCGCGGCGCCGCGTATCGCCTGCTGCTCGGCGATCGTGATCTCCGCATCGCCGCTGCCGCAGCGGACCAGCGCCGCCTTGCTGGTGGTCCGTATCATCGCCGGGCCGGCCATGCCTTCAGTCAGCTCGTTGTAGAACAGGAACATCATGTATTCCTTGGTTCCGACGTGCGACGGGGCCGGCGAGCCGGGAATCGCGCGTTTCCACTGAAACGGTCCGTGTCCCCGGTAGAAATAGCCGATCAGGCAGAAGTGCGCGGGAATGCTGCGCTCCTGGCTCACGAAACCGGTGGTGGAAACGATGTTCACCCCGGAGAGTTCGGATAACCGCCGGTACATCGGCACGTTGCGCCCCATTGCAATGCCCGATGTCTCGACGATCGTCCGGCCCCCGAGTTTCCTGAACGCGGCCAGCTCGCCCAGGATGCGCTCGAACGCCTCGGCGCGATCGAACACGGCGTCCGGCGCGTGCTGCCATCCCGGCCGCCCGAAGAGCAGGGCCTCGTGAAATGCCACGATCCCCAGGGCTTCCGGGGCGATCATCCCAGTGAGCGTCGCGATCTCGCTCATCGGCCAGGCTCCGCGGCAAACAGGCGGCGGGGATTTTCCACCAGCATCGTGTGCAGCGCACTTTCGCCGATTCCGGCTTTCGACAGCCGTGGCACAAAACTCCCCAGCAAATGCGAGGTCGCATGCTTCGAGGCGGCCATCCCGAGCGCACAGCCGATTGCGCTGCAAGCAAGCACTACGCGATTGGCGAACCCGGCATCGACCATGCCCTTGACCAGTTCCGCGCGGCGTTCGTCGGAGAGCGCGTGCGGCGCGGAGCCGTCTTCCCAACCTACGTGATCATAGGCAACGCAAGCACCCATACCTACAATTTCCATGTCCCGTCGCAGATCTGCGGCCTTCCGATCGTCGCAATGACCGATCACGATGCACTCCATCGGCAATCCCTCCAACGTCAGCAGCTCGAGTTGCCTGCGAGCCTGAGCGGAGCCCGAAGTGAAAACCGGGACTCCGGCTCTGCGTGCCGCCAGCGCCGCCGCACGCAGCGCGCGCTCGCCGATATCGGGAATTCCATCCGGCCCGTTCGCTGTGACCACCGCGCCCGCCCGGACGGAACTGCGCCGCATTCCCCGCGCAGCCATGCCCGTGGTCAATTCGTCCGCCATCAGGTCCGCGAGGTCGGCCGCCTCGATGCGGGAATGCTGAAAATGCGCAGGCGTCGCCTCTTCGCCGGCCAATCCGGTAGAGGCGATGATGTTCACACCGGATGCGGACGCAAGCTTCTCGAGCATCTCCGGATCCCTGCCGCACAGCGTGCCGCCCGCTTCCACGATCGTTCCGCCGCCGAGCGTCTTGAACGCGCGCAAGGCGGACACGATGGCATCGAACGCGGCCGGACGATCGAGCTCGAGCCAGGGATCGTGCTCCCACCCCGGCCGCGCGCGAATCACGTACTCCCGCACCGCAACGACGCCGAGCTGCGCGCTCGCCAGCGCGCCGTTCACCGTTTGCGTCACGCGGCGCCTCCTGCCGAGTCCCGCTGAATCGGCAGTACGCGCTTTGGATTGCCGACCAGTATCGCGCGAATCGCCTCCTGCGCAACACCCGCCTTTTCGAGTTCCGGCACGAAATACCGAAGCAGGTTGCCGACGTTGCTCAGGTGCGCGCCGCCGCGGCCGAGATTGGCGACCTTGCTGCCCGCCGACAGCATGACGCTTTCCCCGTGTCCGGACGCGACCATCTGCGCGACCAACTCCGCGCGCCACTGGTCCGGCATCGCGTAGGGAAGATCGGACCACGCCTCGAGGCCGACGTTGTCGTAGGCTACGCAGGCACCGAGCCCTGCCAGCCACCGATCGCGCTCGAGATCGATGATGCGATCACAGTCACCGAACACGACACGCGGCAGGGCCAACAATTCTTCCTGAAAAATCTTGATCTGGCGCCGCGCCGTATCGATACCATGAGTGATGAGCGCAGCGCCCGTGGCCTTTGCGGCGCGCACCGCGCCCCGGTAGATCGCCGTTTCGAGTTCGCTCATTCCGCCTGCGCCATTGCCAACGCTGATGACGCCCGCTTTTATCCTGGTATGCCCGATTCCCACGGTCAGTTCGTGGGTGAACAGCCTTGCGAAATCGTCCGCGCCGTAGCGCCGGAAATGCGCGGGCGTGTGCGCGTCCGACCAAAATCCGGTACTCGCGACGACATGGACTCCGGTGACTGCGGTCAGCTTGACCAGGAAGTCGAGATCGCGGCCGGCCCCGATTCCAGAACATTCGACAAACGTCTGCCCGCCGAGCAGTTTGAAATCCAGCAACTCGTTGAACGATTTTTCGAACACCTTCGCGATCCTGGGCCATGCACGCGGATCGAACTCCCAGCCCGAGGATCCCCACAGGATGTGCTCCCGCACGGCCACCATTCCCATTTCTTCAGGATGAAGCGTTCCGAGCAGGGTGTTCAGATGCGGCATACGATATCCGTCGTTGCGTCTTCGGTATTGGTTTTGGAAACGGTTGAAACCCGGCCTTTTCCGCCTCAGCTTTCCATCTCAGCGTTTGCTGGTAATCCCTCGGTACATTACCAAAATCGCTATTGTAAATGTGCTTGCCGCACCGCGGCTTTGCCGTATCCGCCTGCAAAGGCCTACTGGTAGATTCGGACTGCGGCGCGCACGACGAATGATCCCCGAGGATCGACCAGTGAGAGCCGCGCCGCCAGCAGTACCTTGCTATCATCCGTGGATGAAGGAGACGCTTCACGTCCTGTTGCAACTGCGCAGCGAGGGCGTGCTGGCCCAGTTTGCCGTCGGCGGCGCGATCGCGGGGAGTTTTTACATCGAGGCAGTCGCGACCGAGGACCTCGATATTTTCGCTTTCCTGCGGCCGTCGCCCGGCGGTCTGGTGGTAATGACACCGCTGCATGAACGCCTGAAGGAACTCGGCGCCACAGTGTGCAAGATGAACGCGTGCTGATCCACTCTTGGCCTGTGCTGATTCTGCCGGCCTACACGCCGCTGGTGGAAGAGGCGGTGCGTGACGCGCGGGAACAGGCGTTCGAAGGCCTGGCGGTGCCGGTGGTGACGGCGGACTATCTGTGCGCCATCGCCTTGCAAACTGGCCGTCTCAAGGACTATTTGCGCCTCTATTCCCTGATCCAGGCCGGTTGCGTCACCATCGCGAAACTCCGCCAATTGATCCAGACCCACCAACTGCAGGAGCGCTGGAACGACTATGCCCGTCGATACGCTTGATCCGGCTTTTCTCGAACAGCACGTCGCCCGGGTCAAGGCTGCGTGGCGCAAGCATGCGCATTCCCTGACATGGGAAGAAAAAGTCGCCGCGATCGAGCGCATGCGTGAACGCGGCCGCGCACTGAAGCGGGCACGCGATGCGAACGCCAGGAAAGCGGACAAGTCTGGCTGATGCGATGGAAATGGCTGAGACCGAAGTGCGCGACGGGATGCGCATCGATTGGGATCTGCCGATCACCATGCACGACGGCCTCGTTCTGCGAGCCGACGTGTTCCGCCCGGTCGATGAAGGACGCTACCCGGTCATTCTGAGCCACGGTCCCTATGCCAAGGGACTCGCGTTCCAGGAAGGTTATCCGAGCGCTTGGTAGCGCATGGTGGCGGAACATCCCGACGTCGCCCACGGCACCACCAACCGGTACCAGAGCTGGGCAGTCGCGGACCCGGAGAAATGGGTGCCGGCGCCTTCTCCGCCGCCGCTGTAGCGACGGCTGCTCTAGCCCGTCTTTCTCAACTGAGCACCGACACTGTTGCTAAGTAGTTGATTCTGCGTGGCACGGTGCTGAAGGTCTCCACTACACGGTGGCGGGCTCCGCGGTGGCTTCTCGAACTTGCTTGGCGGTGATTTTCGGCGGC
>JACPYS010000041.1 GCA_016195915.1 Betaproteobacteria bacterium
GAAACAAAAACCTCCTCGCCAAGGACCAAGGTCTCCACTACAAGCCTCGCCGCAAACTGGGCCGCTTTGCATCAAGCACTTACGTCATGCACCGAGCCGATTTCGCTCAAAATCAACGGCAAGTTGAGAAAGACGGGTTAGTCTCTGCCTCGGTGCGCCGGACCGCTCACCGCCCCAGGTAGGCGGCGCGCACTCGTGGATCCTCGCGCAGTGCCCGGGCCGAGCCGCCCGCCGCGACGCGGCCGTTCTCGATCACGCAGGCCGAATCGGCGAAATCAAGGGTGCGGCGCACGTCCTGTTCGGCGATCAGGAGAGTGAGGCCGGCCTCGCGCAGCCGCGCCAGCGTCTCGAATATGAGCTGTACCATGACTGGCGCCAGTCCAAGCGTCGGTTCGTCGAGGAGCAACAGATCGGGCAAGGCCATGAGGCCGCGCGCGATGGCGAGCATCTGCTGCTCGCCGCCCGATAGCGAGCCTGCGCTCTGCTGCGAGCGTTCCGCGAGACGCGGGAAAATCCCGAACATCTCCTCCTTGCGCGCGCGCCACCCTGGACGGGCGCGCGGAGCGATCGCGCCAAGGCGCAGGTTCTCCTCCACCGAGAACGTGGGGAAAACCAGTCGCCCTTCCGGTACCAGCGCGATGCCGGATTGGACCCGGGCGGCGGCGCTCGTCGCGGCGATTTCGCTCTGGTTGAACCGTATCGTTCCGCCGGATACCGGCAGCAGCCCGGCGATGGTGCGCATCAGCGTGGTCTTTCCGGCGCCGTTGGCGCCCACCAGCGCCGTGGCCTTGCCGCGCTCGATCGAGAGCGATATTCCGTGCAGGATGCGCATGTCGCCATAGCCGCCGGTGAGGTCGCGCAATTCGAGCACGGTCATGCGGCCTCGCCGAAGTAAAGCCTCAGCACCTCCGGATCGGAGGCCACGGCTGGTGGCTCGCCCTGCGCGATCAGCCGGCCCGAATGAAGCACCAGGATCTCGTCCGAGAGCTGCATCAGCGCCCGCATCACGTGCTCGATCACGACCAGCGTCAGGCCGCGGGTCCGATGCAGGGTCCTCAGCGTGAGGAGCATCGCTTCGACTTCCATCGGGGTCAGCCCCGCCATGACCTCGTCCAGCAGGACCAGCCGCGCGCCCGTGGCCAGCGCTCGCGCGACCTCCAGCCGCTTCTGCCCCGAGAGCGTGAGCGAGCCTGCCAGGGCTTCGGCCCGGTCGCCAAGCTCGAGCTCCTGCAGCACCGCTGCGGCCGCGTCGCGTGCCTGCGCCCGGTCGCGGTAGCGCCGCATGCCGAACAGCGCGGCGGTGGTCACGTTTTCGATCACCGTCAGGCCGGCGAAGGGCCGCACCACCTGGAAGGTCCGGGCGACGCCGCGCCGGCACACCTGGTCGGGCCGCAGACCGGCGAGGGACTGGTTTTCGAAAAGGATTTCTCCCGAGCTCGGCCGCTCGTTGCCGGCGATGAGCGAAAACAGCGTGGTCTTGCCGGCGCCGTTGGCGCCCATCAGACCGATGATCTTTCCTTCCGCCACGGTAAAGCTTACGCGCTCGAGCGCCTGCACCCCGCCAAAGCGCATGCTCAGCTGCCGGACTTCGAGCAGACTCATGCGCCTCGCGACCGAAACAGGCGCCCGCATAGCCCTTCGGGAACGAACAGCACGAAAATCACCAGCAACAGGCCGAGGATGATCATGTAGAGCTGTGGCGCGTTTGCCCAGAGCATTTCGGAAAGAAAAACGAAGCACGCCGCGCCGACGACGGGGCCGCGCAGGTCGTCACTGCCGCCGATGACCGCCATCGCGATCATCGAGAACGAAATCATCGGATCGAAGGCCTGCAGCGGTTCGAAGTAGGTATTGCGCAGCGCCATCGCGCCTCCCACTGCCCCCGGGATGCAAGCCGAGAGCACGAACGCCAGGAGCTTGTAGCGGGCGACCGGCACGCCGAGCGTTTCCGCGGCTTCCTCGTCCTCGCGGATCGCGCGCAGCCCGTGCCCCAGGCGCGAAACCCGCACACCCCAGGCGAGCACGGTTGCCGCGGCGGCGAGCGCGAGCATGAGAAAGAACAGCGTCTCGATTTCCGGCGTGCCCAGAATCAGCCGGCTGGCGTTTCCCGCTGCCGCTTCGGCTGCCATCACCACGAATTTCACCAGTTCCGCGACGCCGAAGGTGAGGATCACGAAGTACGGCCCGCGCACGCGCAGCACCGGCATCCCCGTGGCGAAGGCAAACACCGCGGCTGCGCCCGCGGCAAGCGCGAGCGACACCGCGATCGGCAGTACCTCCCAACTGGCGACGACGACGTAAGCGCCCAGGCCGTAGAACACGACGTGGCCGAGCGAGACGTAGCCTGACAGACCCGAGAGCAGGCTCCAGCTCTGCGTCAGCGCGACCCACATGAAGGCAGTGATGCCCACCCCGATCCAGTAATCGCCGCCCAGGAACGGCACGCCTGCCGAGGCTCCCAGCAGTGCGAGCACCACCATGAGGTCTCTGGCCGGACTCATCGCATCACGGCGCGCCGGCCAAACAGCCCTTGCGGCCGCGCGAGCAGGAGGGCGACAAATGTTCCGTACAACAGGATCGAGCGCCAGTTGGTCGAGGTGAGGGCGACGCCGTAGGTCTCGATCAGGCCGAGGGCGAATGCCGCCGCGATGCCGCCTTCGAGCCGCCCCAGTCCGCCCATGACGATCACGACAAAAGCGGCGACGGTGAAGGGGAAGCCCATGAAAGGCGACACTTGCTCGGTCATCGAAACGAGCGCGCCGGCGACCGCCGCGGTGCCAAAGCCAACGGCGAAGCTCGCGATCTGTACGCGGTCGATGTCGACACCGACGACGGCCGCGGCCTCCCGGTGCTCGATCAGCGCCCGCATCGCGAGTCCCATCGTGTGCCAGCGCAGGAACAGCACCACCGCCAGGCACAGCGCCGCGGCGACCAGCAGCGCTGCAAGCCTGTTGCCGGTGAGCGCCACGTTGCCAAAATGCAATACATCGGACAGGTACTCATAGCCGCGCGGCGTGGGGCTGAAGACCAGCGCCGCCAGGTTCTGCGCGATGATCGAAAGGCCGAAGAACAGCAGCAGTGAATTGGCCTCGACGCGCGGGCCGGTGCGGCGCGCCCCGAGCATCGCGCGAAACAGGAGCCGGTAGGCCAGCGCGCCGAGGAGTGCCGCCGCAACCGCGGTGCCCAGCAGCGACACCAGCGGGGAAATTCCACCCAGCGCGAATGCCCAGTAGGTGAGGTAGCCGCCGAGCATCACCAGGTCGCCATGCGCCACGTTCAGCAGGCGCATGGTGCCGTAGACCAGATTCAGGCCCAGCGCAACCAGTGCGTAGGTCGCGCCAAGAGCGAGGGCCGCGAACAGCAGCTGTCCCGAAGCGAGCGTTTCGATCACTTCGGGATCGCGTGCCGAATGCTGCGCACTACCAGGACGTCTTTGGCCGATACTTCGCGGTCGACATCGAGGCCGGCCAGACCTGCTGCACCTCGCCGTTCTGAATCTGCAGGAACCCGGTCTTCGTCACCGTATTCTCCACGCCCTTGAACTTGATGTTGCCGTTGATCGTCTCGAACGAGCCCTTGCCGATCGCCTCGCGCAGCTTGCTCCGGTCGAGCCCGGCGGTCTTGACGGCCTGCTCCAGGATTTCGCAAGACAGGAACGAAAGGGACGAATCCAGGTAGTCCGGCTTTTCCTTGAACTTCGCCACGTAGGCGTCGTAGAACGCCTTGGCGCGAGCGTTGCGCGCCGGCGACCACTCGCCGACGGTGACGATGTCGTTCGCGGCCGAGCCAAGAAGTTTGGGGAAGAAATCGATCGTCGGTCCGATCAGGACGAACTGGAACTTCGCGCCGATGCCGAGTTCCTTGGCCTGGCGAACGTACAGCGGCGAATCGCTCGGGTAGGACAGCGCAAGCACCGCGTCCGGGTTGGCCTGTTTGACCTTGGTGAGCAGCGCCGTCATGTCCTTCACGTCCGGCGGGTACTCCTCGTTTACCGATATTGCGATCGCCGCGGACTTCAGCGCCGGCTCGAGGAATCCCTTGATCTCCTTGCTGAATGGAAGCACGTTGGTCAGCAGCGCGACCGATTTCACGCCGTTTTCCTTGAGCATCGCCGCGAGTTCCTTTCCGATCCGGTCGGGAATCGCGGCCGTGGTGAACCAGATGTTTCCGGGTTTCAAATCGCGCAGCCTGGACGAGGCTGCGGTGTTCCCGACCATCGGAAACTTGAGGCGCTCCAATACCGGAGCGACGGCGATATGCGTAGGCGTGCCCCAGGGCGCGAGCAGCAGGTCGACCTTGTCCTGGGTGATAAGCTTTTCGTAAATCTTCGCGGCCTGACCCGGGTTGCTCTGGTCGTCGTACTGTACGAACTCGACCGGTCGCTTCTCCCTGCCTGTGTCCAGACCGCCACGGGCGTTGACCTGCTCTCGCCAGAGCTCGTAGGCATTGAGCTGCGATGGCGCGGCCGAAGCGAAAATTCCGGTCTTGGCGATCGAGAATCCGATGCGCACCGGCTTTGCGCCCTGCGCCAGCGCCGAATCGAGCGGAAGCGCCAGCGCGAACGCCGCGGTGATGACGGTGTTAAAGATCCCGCGTCGAGTGCTCATGTATCAGTCCTCCTTGATGTGAGTGGGTGTCACTGCTTGCGCTCGAGCATGCCGCGCAAGATCTTCTCGGGTGTCAGCGGCAGGCTGCGGATGCGCACGCCGGTGGCGCGCCTGAGCGCATTGCCGAGCGCGGCAGGCACCGGCGACAGGCAGACTTCGCCCACCCCCTTGGCCCCGTAGGGCCCGTCTTTGTCCACCGATTCCACGATGATCGAGTGCATCTCGTAGGGCACCTCGAGCGTGGTCGGAATCTTGTAATCCATCAGCGTCGGATTGGCGAGGCGCGCGCCATCCCAGACCATTTCCTCGAACAGCGCATAGCCGAGGCCCTGGGCAAAACCGCCCTCGATCTGGCCTTCGACGAGCATCGGGTTGATCGCACGGCCGACGTCGCAGGCGGACCATGCGCGCTTCACCTGCGCCTGCCCGGTGACTTCGTCGACCTCGACATCGACCACCACCGCGGCGAAGCTGTAGGCGCCGATCTTCGGGAATGGCAACCCGATCACCACCGCACGCTTGGGATCGATGGTTGGCCGGTCATACACCCAGCTGTTGCTGCCGACGATCGGGCCGCCCGAGAACCAGTGCGCGCGTTTGGAAATTTCGAAAAAGCTTATCCTCTTCTCCGGCACGCCTTTTACCGCGACCGCGCCGCCGCTCACCAATTCGAGGTCTTCGATGGCGCACTCGAAGATCTCGGATGCGTGCAGCTTGACCTGTTTTTCCACTTCCGCCGCGGCGCTGACCACGGCGCGCCCGGTCATGAAAGTGACCCGGCTGGCGGTGGTTCCCCAGTTGAACGGCGAACCATCGGTGTCCGGGCTGACAAAGGCGACGTTCTCGACGGGAACCTTGAGCGCTTCGGCGCACATCTGCGAGAGCACGGTGTCGGAACCCTGGCCGATGTCGTTCGCCCCGACGTTGAGCACGACCGTGCCGTCCTCGAGGAGGCGCACGATCGCGCCGGTGGCGAGCAGCCCGCTGATATGTCCGCACAGCGCGAAGCCGAGCGCGCGCCGCCGGCCGGGGGCCGCCGGCGCAGGCGCAGCCGCGTCCCAGCCCGAGGCGTCGCGCGAGCGCTCCATGCACTCCTTCACACCGTTCGAGAAAAGCTGCTGGCCGCCGAACCAGCGGTCGTCACCGCGCAGGATGTTCTTCAGGCGCAGTTCGATCGGGTCGATGCCCAGAGCTTCGGCGATGTCGTCGATCTGTGATTCGCCTGCGAAGCTCACCTGGGGATTGCCGAACCCGCGAAACGCGCCGAAGCGCAGCTTGTTGGTATAGACCAGCTTGCCATGGCAGCGCGCATGCGGGAAGCGGTAGGGTCCGCGCGCGCACAGCAGCCCGTAGCCGAGCACGCCCGGCGAATCGTCGGCGTACGCGCCGCAATCGAGCAGCACCTCGACCTCGCGGGCTACGAACGTGCCGTCGCGCTTGACACCGGTCTTGATCCGGATCCGGAACGGGTGGCGCGCCCGCACCGTCTCGAAGTCCTCTTCACGCGACAGAATCATTTTCACCGGGCGCTTCGCCTTGAGGGCGAGGGCGGCCACGATCGGCTGCACGTGCGGCTCCATCTTGTTGCCGAATGCGCCACCGATGCGCGGCGTCAGGCAGCGGATACGCGAGTGCGGCAGGCCGAGCGCCTCGGCCACGCAGGCCTGCACGCGGAATACCGACTGGTTGGCCGACCACAGCGTGATGCGCCCCTGCGGATCGACTTCGGCGAGTGCTCCGCAGGGCTCGAGCGCGACGTGCGCCTGCGCCTGCGTGTCGAAATGGTGCTCGAACACCAGGTCCGATTCGCGGAAACCCAGCTCGGCGTCGCCTTCGGAAAGTTCGGTGCGCGAACAGAGGTTTCCCTCGCTGCCGGCGTCGAACACCTTGAAATACTGCCCGACCTCCTCGTGGATATGCACCGGGGAGGCGAGCGCCTGATCCGGCGAGAGCAGTGCGGGCAGCTCCTCGTAGTCGACGCGGATTGCCTGGGTCGCGGCACGCGCGATCGACTCGGTCTGCGCTGCCACGGCGGCGACCGGCTCGCCTACGTAACGGACCTTTCCCTTTGCGAGCGCGTGCTCGTCCTTGATGAAAGCGCCCATGCGGTTGGCTCCAGCAAAATCGTCGCCGGTCACCACCGCATGCACTCCGGGCGTGGCGAGCGCGGCGGATATGTCGTAGCCGCGGATGCGTGCATGCGCATGCGGGCTCTGCAGCATCGCCGCATGCAGCATTCCGGGACGCGTGAGGTCGGCGATATATTGCGCGCGCCCTTCGACCTTTTCGCGCGAATCGATGCGCGGCAGGCGCCGTCCAACGCTCTCGAACGCGGCGCTCATTTGCGCATGCTCCGCGCTGCGCTCAGCACCGCGTCGATGATCTTGCGGTAGCCCGTGCAACGGCAGAGATTGCCCGACAGTCCCTGCTGCACCTCCTCGACGCTCGGATCGGAATTTTGCGAGAGCAGCGCGCGCGCGGCGATCAACTGTCCCGGAGTGCAGAACCCGCACTGCAGCGCGCCCCCATCGACGAAGGCCTGCTGCAGCGCCTCGATCAGAGGGTCGGCCGCTACGCCCTCGATCGTTGCCACTTTCTGGCCTTCGCAGTTGAGCGTGAGCGAAAGGCAGGCGCGCACGGCGACTCCATCGAGCGTTACCGTGCATGCGCCGCACACGCCCTGGTTGCAGCCGCGCTTGGCCCCGGTCAGCTGCAGTCGCTCGCGCAGCGTGGCGAGCAGCGTTTCGGTCAGCGGTACCTCGAGCGCGACCGCGGCACCGTTAATCTCGAGGTTCACCGGCAGGTCCCGGCTCATGTGCGTGCTCCGATCGCGGCGCGGGCTTCGGTGAAAGCGCGCGCGAGCATTCGCGGGATCAGCAACCGCCGGTACTCGGCGCTGCCGCGCACGTCATCGACCGGATCGGCCGCCGCCGCGAGCAGTTCGCCGGCACGATTCAGCTCGGACTCGCCGGGACTGCCCGAGAGCAGCGCGTTGGCTTCCTCGAGGAGGATTGGCGTGGGTCCGCAGGCGCCCATGGCTGCACGCGTCGCGATGCCGGCGACGCCCGAGGACATCGTAAGCGCGACCGAAACCGTGGCGTAATCGCCCGATACGCGGGCGAGCTTGTGGTAAAGACCGACTCCGTCGCTCGCCGCCCGTAGATGCACCGCCGTCACCAGTTCGGCGCTTTGCAACGCGGTCGCATACCAGTCGACAAAGAATTCCGAGGCAGGCAGGCGTCTGCGGCCCTTCCCGGAGGCGATCTCGATCTGCGCGTCCGCGGCGACCAGCGCCGGCGGGTAGTCGAGACCCGGATCGGCGTGCGCGATCGCCCCGCCAATGGTGCCCATATTGCGCACGGTCGCATTGGCGATCAGGGATGCGGCCTGCTGCACCAGCGCCAGCGTGCCAGTGAAGCGCCGCTCGGCCGCGACATCGCGGTGGCGCGTCATCGCGCCGATGCGCCAGCCGCCGTCAGGATTTTCGGTAATACCATGCAGTTCATCGACACCGGCCAGGCTGACCAGAGCGGCGGGTTCGATCAGTCTCGCGTTGATCATCGCGACGAGAGTGGCGCCGCCCGATATCAGTCTTGCATCCGGCAATCGGGCAAGCACCGACACTGCTTCATCGACGCTTGCGGGCCGGAACACGCCTTGGTCGACACTCACTGCGGCACTGCCTCCGGCGCACTCGAGGCCGCCGGCTGGATCTGGATTCGCTCGCGCAATCTTTCCGCAAACTCCCGTCCGAGCGATTCGACCTTCTTCTTCATCACTCCGAGCGCGAACTTGCCGAGCCGCCCGGTGACGGAAACATCCGACACGTAGGACACGCGCGTGTTCGCCGCATCGATTTCCTCCAGCGCCACCTCGTTGTCGGCGGCGAGCATGCTCGCGCGCGAGCCTTCCTCGCCGCGCGTTTGCGACAGCACCCGCTCGGGCGGCTGTTCGCTGGTCACTTCCACCACCAGGTTGAAGCTCGCCTTGATGCCGCCCATGCCGATCGTCACCCGGGCGCGGTAGTCGGTGGGGGAGATGCGCTCGATCTGGTCGCAACCGGGAATGCACGCGGCGATCAGCCCAGGGTCGGTGAGGTGGCCATACACGGCAGCGCGCGGCAGCGCGATATCGAAGCTGCCTTCGATTCTCATCCGGTTCTCCTCCCGGTCTCCCGCGCACGCAGCGCCGGCGCGGAAATCCGGTCTTCGTCATCGTCTTGCCTTGGCGCCATGATACCCATCCATACCTTCCCTGTAACCCCGCGTCGATCCTCCGCCACGGCAGAATCGGCGGTGGATGGACGCTGCCGCGGCGGATAGTCCGCCGGCATCACGATCGTGAATCCATCGCATTGAGCACGCGTTCCGGCGTCATCGGGAGGGTTCGCAACCGCGCACCAGTCGCATTGCAGATCGCATTTGCGATCGCTGGTGCGGCACCGACGAGCGAGGGTTCCCCGATTCCCTTGGCACCGACCGGGTGAGTCGGGTCCGGGTCCTCGAGGATGATCGGGTGGATCTCGGGCGGGCAATCGAGCACCCCGGGAACCTTGTAGTCGGCGAGCGTTGCGGTGATGAGCCAGCCTTCGGCATTCCACTTCATGGCTTCCACCAGCGCGTAACCCATCCCCTGCACGAATCCGCCCTGAATCTGGCCTTCGCAGCTGACTGGATTGATGGCGCGGCCAACATCGTGCGCGCACCAGGCCCGGCGTACTTCGACCTGCCCGGTACCTTCGTCCACGTCGACTTCCACGCACTGCGCACCGAAGGTGTAGACGCCGAGGTTCGCAAACGCCAGTTGATGGATCGACGCGCGTTTCGGATCGAACCCCGTGCCGTCGAACACGAATCCGTGCGTCACCACGATCGGTCCGCCCGAATGGAACAGCGAGCGCATTGCGATTTCCCTAAAGCCGACCGTCTTCGGTACGCCTTTCAGGCCCACCACCCCGCCCGGGCGCAGTTCCAGGTCAACGACCGCGCACTCCATCATGTCGGCCGCGTGCGCGAGCATCCTGTCGCGCATCTCTAAGCTTGCCACCGCCACCGCCCGTCCGGTCATGTAGGTCGAGCGGCTTCCGGCGGTCTTCCAGTTGTACGGCGACGCGTCGCTGTCCTGCGGCGCGTAGCTCACGCGCTCGATCGGCACCGACAGCGCATCGGCGCAGATCTGCACCATTGCCGTGTCCGATCCCTGTCCGATATCGACGCAGCCCGTCGACAGTGCGATCGAGCCGTCGGTTCGCAGTTGCACGGTTGCCGCGGTACCCATCAGGCCCGAGATATGGGACATGACGGCAAAGCCGACGCCGCGTCGCCGGCCGTTGCGCGGCGCGAGCGGCGGCGCCTCGCGTTGCGCGTCGCGAACGCGCGCAATGCATTCCCGAAGCACGCAGGACGCGACGGGTTGGCCACCGAAGGCAGTATCGTTCGGACGCATCGCGTTGGCCAGCCGCAATTCGACGGGGTTGATTCCCAGCCGGGATGCGAGCTCGTCGATCTGCGACTCGCCGGCAAAGCTCGCCTGCGGGTTGCCGAAACCCCGGAACGATCCGGCGCGCAGCTTGTTGGTGTACACCGCCTGGCCGCGCGCGCGCACGTTCGCGATCCGGTAAGGTCCGCGCGACATCAGCAGGGCGAACGCGAGGACCGGCGGGCTCTCATCCGCATACGCGCCGCCATCGAGGGTGATGCGCACGTCGCGCGCGAGGATCATCCCGTCGCGGCGCGCCCCGGTTTTCATCCAGATGCGCGCCGGATGGCGCGAGCGCTGGATCTCGAAGTCCTGCATGCGCGACAGTACGAGCTTGACCGGTCTGCGGGCCGCACGCGCCAGCCACGCCGCGATCGAATGGATGTTGGACGCGTGCTTGCCGCCGAAGCCGCCGCCCACGCGCATGGCGATCGCGCGGATCCGCGCCATCGGCTCGCCCAGTTCCTCCGCCACGCGCTGCTGCACGTGATGCACCGACTGGCAGCTCGCGTAAAGCGTGATCCGACCCGAGGCATCGACGTCGGCCACGCAACCGCCCGGCTCCAGGTAGGCGTTGTGCTGGGCCTGGGTCTGCCAGGTATTCTCGACTATGACGTCGCACTGCGCAAAGGCGCGCTCGACGTCGCCCTCGGCGACCGTGGTTTCGAACACGACGTTGCCATGGCCGCCTCCCTGGATCGCTTTCACGTAGGAAGCGGACTCTTCGTGCAGGACTGGTGCACCGGGTGCGAGTGCCTCGTCGATGGTGAGCACCGCGTCGAGCGGCTCGTAGTCGAGTTCGATTGCGGTGGCGGCACGGCTGGCGGTCTGCGGATCGCTCGCGGCGACCGCGGCAACGATCTCGCCGACATAACGCACCTTGCCGCGCGCAACCATCGATTCGTCCTTGATGATCCCGCCCGAGCGCGATCCTGAGAGATCCGCGCCCGTGACGATCGCCTTGACGCCCGCAATCGCGCGCGCCGCATCCAGCCGGTAGCCAAGGATTCGCGCGTGCGCATGCGGGCTCGTCAGCAGCGCTGCGTAGAGCATGCCGGGTCGCTGGATATCGTCGACATACTGGGCGCGGCCGATCGCCTTGTCTCCCGCCTCCAGGCGCGGCGGACTCGATCCAATGGCGCGAACCGGGTCACTCATCGCACACCCCCGGCAAGATGTTCCGCCGCTTCGACGATCTTCACATAGCCGGAGCAGCGGCAGAGATTTCCCGACAACGCAGCCCGGATCGTTTCGCGGCCGGGATGCGGATCGCGCGCAAAAAGCTCGGTGAGCGTGATGACGAATCCCGGAGTGCAGAAGCCGCACTGGATCGCGCCGGATTCGACGAGCGCGCGCTGGACCGCGGAGAAATCCAGGTCGCCCGCGATGCCTTCGATCGTGGTGACCCGCCGCTCGCCGACGTCGGCCGCGAGCGTCAGGCAGGATCGGGCGAGCTTCCCGTCGAGCAGCACGGTGCAGGCGCCGCATACGCCATGGTTGCATCCGCATTTCGATCCGGTGAGTCCGAGTCCGGTGCGAAGCACGTCGAGGAGCGTGGCAGCGGCCGGCGCGAGCACGTGATGCTGTTCGCCGTTCACCGTCAACACCGAGCGCCGCTTCGCCTGGCTCATGCGCGGGCCCCGATAAGAGCAGTGCGTACCGCGCGGCGGATCAGTTCCGGCAGCACGCGGCGGCGGTAGGCGGCGGACGCGCGATGATCGTCGCTCGGTTCGCTGGACGCGGCCAACGCGCGGCCGGCCTCGAGGAGCGCATCGTCCGAGACGCCGATTCCTTCGAGACGGATCGGTGTAGTGGCGTATCCACCGACCCCAAGTCGCGCCGTGCGTCCGGCAATCGCAGCGACCGAGGCGATCGCGAAATCTCCCGCAACCGGCGACAGCTTTTCGTAGGCGGCACCGGCACCCTGCGCTCCGGGCGGAACCAGAACCGCCGTGACGATTTCCGCTTTCTCGAGCGCGGTTTCGAACAATCCGCGAAAGAAATCTCGCGCCGCAATGCGCCGAGTCCCCGACGCGGAGCTGACCTCGATCAAGGCGTCCGCCGCCACGAGCGCAACGGGGTAGTCGGCGGCGGGATCCGCATGGGCGACGGAGCCACCGATTGTTCCCCACGCGCGCACCGCCGGGTATGCAACCACGCGTGCTGTTTGCGCAAGCAATGCTGGACCTGCCGCAGAGACAGTGAGCGCCGCCACTTCCGCGTGCGTCGTCATCGCGCCGATGCGCAGGCTGCCGTCGGGCTGCAGGTCGATGCCGCGCAACGCCTCGATGCGGCGGAGGCTGACCAGCCGCGCCGGTGAAACCAGGCCGAGATTCATCATCGCGACGAGCGACTGGCCGCCGGCGAGGCAGCGCGCATCTTCGGCCTCGAGTGCCCGATACGCGTCATCCAGTGTCGCTGGCGCGAGGTAGTCCATGCTCAGCTGCGGGCGAGCAGCGCGCTGTTGATCACGTCGTCAGCGGTCGGCGCGGGGCTCGGCAGCAATCCACATTCGCGCCGCAGCGACACGACTTCATCCCACCCTGCGGGCGATGGTGCGAGGCCCGGCACGATGTCTCTCACCAGCCGTTTTGCCGCGGGTTCGGCATAGCGCGCCGCAACCAGCGCCGCGACTGCCGCATCCGCATTCTCCGTACGCGCGCCCCACGCGTTGGCCTCCAGCAGCGCGCCGAGATACGCTCTTGCAGCGACTTCGTTGGCGCGCAGCCACTCGGCGCGCGCGGCCACCACCACGCCCGGATAGGCGGGAGCGATGTCCTCGCCTGCCCAGAGTTTCCTGAATCCCTTCGAGAGCGCCATGTCGATGAACGGCGGCACGAGGATCGTCGCGGCCGCCTTGCCCGCGTCGAGCGCCTCGAAGCGGTGGCGCACGCCTCCGACGGCTTCATACCGGCATCCGCGCCAGTCGATACCGGCGCGCGCGAGCGCCCGGTACAGGACGAGCACGAAGCCATTGGTCGTCGAGTCGACCGCAATGGATTCGGCGGCGGCATCGGCGAGCGCCGCATACTTCGCCAACCCGCAGAACGCCATGATGGTCGCGCGCTCGAGTTGCGCGATGATCTGCAATCCCGCTTTGCGCTCCTCGTTCCACGCAATCACGTTGTCGACGACGCAGATGCCGACGTCCCAGGTGCCGTCGGCGAGTCCCTGTCCGAGCTGGTCCGAAGAGAGGGTCTGCGTCGTGCCCAGATCAAGGCCGTGCTTCGCGAACAGGCCCAGTTGCTGTGCCCAGACGATTGGCGCAGGCGGTACGAAAAGTATCTGCCGGATCGGTATCATTTGAATGTCACCTGTTCGCAGCGAGGACTTCGGCGACCCAGTCCGCGATGTAATCGATGGTCGGCGAAAACAGGTCGCCGCCGACATGCTCGGCGCTGCCTTCCTCGGCTGCGAAGACGCGCAGTTCCGCGCGCGGGCTGTTGAGCGCTTCCCGCACCGTTCGCTCCGCCTGCTCCAACGGCACCTGCCGGTCGAGCGCACCGTGTACCACCAGCAGCGGACAGGTGATGCGGTGTGCGATTCCCTCCAGCGTCATTTTCGCGATCAGCTCGTAGGCCTCATCGGTCGTCGTCGCGCCGTAGTATCGCAGCGCGTGCTCCATCCACCCGGTGACAGAACGCGCGGCGTCGGGTTCGCGCAGGATACGCCCGTGCGAACCCGCATTGTCCCAGCGTGCGCCCCAGGCGACGCACGCGGCGAGGCGCTTCTCGAACGCAGCGGCGCGCGGCGCGTAGTACCCGCCCAGGCTCATCGCGATGACGCCTACGCGTGCCGCATCGACGTCCTCGCGCATCGAGAGCCAGTCGAGCGATGCGGTCGCCCAGCGCTCGGTATCGTGGTTGACGGCGATGCCCTTGAGACGCAGGGTCGCGCCGACCCCGGGATGATCGACCATCAGCGTCGATAACCCGCGTGCCCCGAATTCGCGCGCGATCCCGCACAGGTGCATCCACTCCTTGGTGACGTCGAAGCCGTCGAAATGGATCATCGCAGGCCTGCGCCCCGCTCCCGGCGCCCGGTAAAACAGCGCGGGCAGCGTCGTTCCTTCATAGGGGATCTCGACGAACTCGAGCGGTTCGCGCCGCAGGCGTACGCCGCGGCTGAAGCACTCGATCGTCGAGGTGTAAAGCGCGAGCTTTTGCGGCGATAGGTGGCTGGCCATACGCTCGGCCGTAAACCAGTACACGCACGCGCGGAGAAACTTCTTGCCCGCCGTGAGCGGGTGGCCCGCCGCTTCATCCCGGCGGGCGAACCCCTCGACCTTGCGCGCGAGCGCCGACCACCGCGCGATCCAGCCGGCCTGCGCCTGCGGATCGTCCTTTGCGTCCGGGCGCATCGCGAGTTCCCGCAGCGGACGGCAGGCTTCGTCGATCTCGCTCATTTCGCCGCCGAGCTGGGCCGCCATCAGCAGAGCCATGTTCCAGGAGTAGTGGGACGGGAAATACTCGAACATCGATCGCCCCTAGCTTTCCGCGACGTGCCAGAACAGCAGCCGACCACGCAGCCACTGCGCCGCCTTGTAGAGCGCGTAACCGATGAGCGAGATCGTCAGAAGTGTCGCGAACGCGGTGCGCACATCGCCGTGGCGGTATGCGCGGATCATCATCTGGCCAAGCCCGCTGCCGCCGGAAACCATCTCGGACACGACCGCGACGAGCACGGCGACGACCACCGCGACCTGCACGCCGTCGTAGATCGAAGCCAGCGACAGCGGCAGCACCACGCGCCACAGCATGCGCACCCGCCCCGTCCCACGCGACTGGGCAGACCAGAGATAGATCTGGCTCAGGCCGCGCGCGCCGTGGTAGGTGAAGATCACCATCGGAAACAGGCAGTCGGTGAAGATCAGCATCACCTTCGAAAGACTGAACAGGCCGAACCAATGCACGTAGAGCGGTATGAGCGCGATCTTCGGCAGCGGGAAGCCGAAGGAGAACAGCGGCTCGAAGAACCACTCGGCCCAGCGCACGCGTCCCATCAGCAGCCCGAGCGGGACGCCGACCGCGATCGCGGCGCCGAGACCCGCCAACGCGCGCCAGAGCGTTTCCCATAGCGGAAAGCACAGGGTGCCGTCGATCAAGAGAGCCAACCAGCGCATCGCGATCTCGGAGACCGGCGGAAAGACGAACGGGTTGACCCAGCCCGCGCGGGTGACGCCCTCCCACGCGAGCAGGATGAGCGTGACCGGAACCACGCGCGTCAGCGCGGCAACGAGCCGCGGATGCTCAGTGAGCGAAGGCATGCCAGGCCATGAGCCGGCGCAGGCCGGCGAGATAGAGACGGTCGAGCAGGTAGCCGAGCGCCGCGAGGTAAATCACCACCGCGAGCATGGCGTCGTCGGCACCCACGCCACCGTAGGAGAAGATCAGGTAGCCGAGCCCCGTTTCCGCGGAAATGAACTCGGAGCTGACCAGCACGATGATCGCGACTGCGATCGCGGTGCGCACGCCGGCCGCGATCTGCGGAAGCGCGGCGGGCAGCACCACGCGCCACAGGATCCGCCGCTCCGAGGTGCCGCGCGCGCGCGCCGACCAGAGCAGCATCTCGTCCACCCCGCGGGCGCCGTTGAAGGTGGCGATGACGACAGGGACCAGGCAGGCCAGCGCGATGACCGTGACCTTTGAGAAGTCGCCAATTCCGAGCCAGATCATGAACAGCGGAATCAGCGCAGGCTTCGGCACCGGGTAGATCAGGAGCAGGACCGGTTCCACCGCGCGCTCGACGAAGCGCACTTGCGCCATCAGGATGCCCAACACGATCCCACCGGCCACGGCAACGCCGAAGCCGGCACCTGCGCGGGCGAACGATGCCAGCGTGTGCGGAACGATCTCGCCTGAACGGAGCATTGCACCCAGCGACGCTGCGACCTCCCCGAACGAGGGCAGTACCGCCTTCGGCAGCAGACCCGACATTGAGGCCGCCTGCCACGCGGCGAGCACCAGCGCCAGCGGCAGCAACCGCGCTAGGGCGCCGGCCCAATACGAACGCGCGCGCGAACTCATGGGCGCGCTGCCTCGACTTCCTGCTTGACGCTGCGCCAGATGCGCAGCCTCAGCGCGGCAAACGCGGGATTGGCTTCGAATTCGTCGACGTCGGCGACATCGAAGTCGCGCGCGATGACCTCCTTGATACGCCCGGGCCGCGCGGACATCACCACGATGCACGTGCCCAGCGCCACAGCCTCCTCCACGTCGTGCGTGACGAACAGCACCGTCTTCGTATCGCGCCGCCAGATGCGGCGAACTTCGTCCTGCAGGATGCGCCGCGTTTGCGCATCCAGCGCGCCGAAGGGCTCGTCCATGAGCAGGATGTCCGGTTGGCAGGCAAGCGTCTGTGCGAGGGCGACACGCTGCTGCATCCCGCCCGAGAGTTCGCGCGGGTAGCGATTCTCGAATCCTTCCAGATGGACGAGGCGCAGGTGCTCTTCCACGATGCGGTCGCGCTCGGCGCGGGGAACGCCTTTCTCTTCCAGTCCGTAGGCGATGTTGCCGCGCACCGTGAGCCATGGAAAGAGCGAGTAACGCTGGAACACGATGCCCCGGTCGGGGCCGGGTCCGGTCACCGGCCGGCCCCGCAGTTCGATGCGGCCCGAGGTCGGCCGAAGAAAACCCCCTACGAGGTAGAGCAGCGTGCTCTTGCCGCACCCGCTGGGTCCGACGATGGTGACAAACTCGTGGTCATCGATCGCGAGGTCGATGGATGCCAGCGCGGCGACCGCGTCCGGCCCTTCGCCGTAGCGCATGGTGACGGCGCGCAAGTCCAGACACGGATCGGCCATCGCGCCTATTTCGGCAGGTAGGACAGATCCATGTACTTGGCGATGTCGAACCTCTGGCCGATGAAGCCGTTCGCGGCGAGCGCATCCACGATGGGCTGAATGTCCTTGGCGGCCATGCGGCCGTCGCGCCGCACGAGGTAGTCCTTCTTGGTCAGCAGATAGCCATTCGCGACCTCGACCGGCAGCTTCCATTGCTCGGCGTAGATGCTCACTGCCTCGGCGCGGTTGTCGAGCGACCAGTTGACCGCGCGCAAATAGTCCTCGATGTAGTCGCGCACGGCACGGCCATTTGCCTTCAGGAACTTCTCTTCGAATACCATGAACACGTAGTCGGTCGGCCCGCCATAGATGTCGCTCGCCGTGAACAGGACCTTCAGGTCGCCCTTGGCCATCGCCTGCTCGTAGAACGGCTGGAACAGCACGGCCGCCTGTACCTTGTTGTCACGCACCATTGCCGGGAGGAACGGCGGGCGTCCTTCGACAATCGTCAGATCGCGGTCGGGATTGAGCCCGCTCTTGCGCGCCATGATCCGCACGCCTTGCTCGACCGTTCCCCCGATCGCGTTGACGCCGAAGACCTTGCCCTTCAGGTCGGCGAACCTGGCGATGCCGGCGTCGGCGCGGACCACGGCCGCATCGTCGTAGTGCCCGTCAAAGCCGAACGAGAGCAACTGGTGGACCGCGATCACCGGCACGCGCGACTGGAAGATGGCATTCGCCATGGGAAACGGGGTTGCGAGGCAGCCATCCAGCTTGCCGGCCACCAGTGCGGGCGTCGCATCGCCGCTGCCAGCGAAGCGCACCCACTCGACTTCGTAGGTCTTGCCGTAGTTCTTCAGCACCTCGGGCTTCTTCTGCATGAACAGATGCGTGCTGATCGCGATGTGGGTGCCGATCCGGATCTTGACCTTGTCCTGGGCAGGCGCGCCGCCCGAGACCAGGACGGCGGCGGAAATGAATGCGATCAGCGCGACGAGGCGGCGCGAATTCATGGATTTTCTCCTTTGGACGCAGGTTGTTCGAACGCGGCGACTTGGCAGCTTAACATCGGGGATGCGGCCCGCACCGGTTGCGACTATTGTTATTTTGCACTTTAATACTAACCATTCCGCGGCACTTGTCAATACCGATCACGATTCAATAATCATGGCCCAAGTGAAGAAAAAGGCGGTGCGCGACGCGATCCTGCGATCGGCCTTCCGGCTGTTCAGCCGGCAGGGTTACGAGGCGACGACGCTGTCGCAGATCGCGAGCAGCGCAGGGGTGTCCACCGCCAACGTGTACGTCTATTTCACCTCCAAGCTCGAGGTCCTGTACGCCCTCTACGATCCGTGGCTGCGCGCGCGCCTGACGCGCCTTGAACGGCAGCTCGAGAAAGTGCGCGACCGCCGCCGGCGCCTGCGCCTGCTGCTCACCGCGCTGTGGCGCGACATCCCGGGTGAGCGCAACGGTTTTGCCAACAATGTGATGCAGGCGGCGTCGACTTCCACACCGGAGGAGGGCTACTCTCCGACGCTGCTCGGCTGGGTCGAAGAGCGGGTGGCGGCGATGCTGCGCGGCACGCTGCCGCCGGAGCGGCGCGAGGCCCTGGGGAGCGCGCGCTTCACGCATATCCTGATGATGGCTTTCGACGGCTTCGTCATCAACTACCACCTGCGGCCAGGCAAGCATTGCAGCGCGGAAACTATCGACCTGATGTGCAGGTTGCTGCAGGGTTCGCTGCCGGCGGCGAGGCACGAGGACCGTTGATGCTGCGTTGCATCATCGGGTGACCGCCGGGAAAGCCATTGACAAGGCAGTTTCAATAGTGAATATTATTCGCTATTGAATGGCACCCGCATGGGTTCCGCAGAGGAGGGCAGCGGCAATGGCGAGCAAGCGCAACTGGGTCGTCGGCACGGACATCGGCGGCACCTTCACCGACATCATCGGCGTCAACCTCGCAACCGGGGAGCAGCGCCTCGGCAAGGTGGCCTCTACGCCGCCCACCTACTTCGACGGCGTGATCAACGGCCTCGAGCGCGCCGGGCTGAAGGGCGATGAAGTGCTCTCGTTCCGCCACGGCGCGACGGTTTCCACCAACGCGATCCTGGAGAGAAAGGGCGTCAAGACGGCGCTCATCACCACCGAGGGCTTCCGCGACGTTCTCGGCGGCGGGCGCGCCGAGCGGATCTCCGCGTTCGAACTGGACTGGGACCCGCCCGAACTGATCATTCAGCGCCGCAACGTCCTCACCGTACGCGAGCGCATCAGCCCCTATGGGGAGGTGGTCACCAAGCTGGCGGAAGCGGAGGTGCGGCGTGCCGCGCGCATGATCAGCAAGCGCGGCATCGAGTCGGTGGCGGTGGTGTACATGGATTCGTTCATGAATCCGGTGCACGAGAACCGCACGCGCGAGATCCTCCAGGAGGAACTGCCCGGGCTGGATGTCACGCTGTCACACGAGGTGCTGCCGCAGATGCTCGAATTCGAGCGCACTTGCACCACCGTGCTGAATGCCTACATCTCGCCAATCCTGAAGAACTATCTCGGCGGGCTGTCGCGGCGGCTGAAAAAGGACTGGAACTATGCCGGCTCGATTCTGGTCACCACCTCGGGCGGCGGCGTGATCGGCATGGACGAGGCGGTGAAGTTTCCGGCCAAGACCTTTCATTCCTCGCCCGTTTCGGGCGCGGTGGGCCTGGCCGGCTATATCGGCTCGCTCGCCGGCTTCGAGAACGTGATCGCATTCGAGACCGGCGGCACCACCAACAACGTTTCCATCATCTACAAGGGCAAGCCCGCGATCACCCACGAGTGGAAGATCCTGTGGAACGTGCCATGCTGCCTGCCCTCGGTGGACACGATCTACATCGGCGCGGGCGGGGGCTCCATCGGCTGGGTGGACAAGGGCGGCATGCTCAACGTCGGGCCGCAGAGCATGGGCGCGGTGCCCGGTCCGGCCTGCTATGGCGCGGGCGGCACCGAGCCGACCAATACCGACACCCAGATCGTGCTCGGCCGCATCGATCCGGAGTACTACCTGGGCGGCGAGATCAAGGTCGACGGCGCGCTCTCGCACAAGGCGCTGAAGGAGAAGATCGGCGAGCGCTACGGCTGGGACGCGCCGGCCTCCGCGGCCAACATGTACCTGGTGGCGATGACCAACCTGATGATGGCGATGCGCCTGCAGACCGTCTCGCGCGGCTGGGACCCGCGCGACTTCGCCATCGTGCCCTATGGCGGCGGCGGCGCCATGTATGCCTGCGACCTGGCGCGCGAAATCGGCGCCAATCGCGTGATCGTGCCGCCGCTTCCGGGCTACGCCTCGGCCTTCGGCGCCATCCGCGTCGACGTGAAGCACGAGTTCACCACGCCACTGCACAAGATCGAGGCCGAGCTGGATTTCAAGAAGCTCAACCGCGAATTCGACGCGCTGGTGAAGAAAGGAACCCGCACCCTCGAACGCGAGGGCATGCGGCCGGACCAGATCACGATCGAGCGTTACGTCGACGTGAAGTACTTCAGCCAGGCCCGGTTCTTCACCGTCGAGGTCGGTCCGGAGCCGATACACGAACTCGGCCGGATCACGGAGAACTTCATGAGCGCGATGCAGCTCGCCTACGGCTACACGCTGCCCCCGGGCTACGCGCCGGTGGAACTGGTCAACCTGCGCGTCATCGCGCGCGGACAATTGCCGAAACCGGACCTGCCCGAGGTGAAGCGCGATACGACGCTCGAACAGGCGAGGAAGCGCCCGCGCAAGGTGTGGTTCAAGGACACGGGCTTCATCGATGCCGCGATCTACGAGCGCGAGAAGCTGCCCGTCGGCGCAGGCTTCGACGGGCCGGCGATCATCGAGCAGCCCGACACCACAACCGTGATGCCACCCAATACGCACTGCGACGTCGACAAATACGGCAATCTGATCATCCGCGTGGACCGGTAGGAGGCCCCATGACCAGCGAGACCAGGAAGACTGCAAAGCACGGCCAGGCGACGGCTCCGGTGGGAGGGGTCAAGGAAAGGCTCGCCCATACCTCCGACATCGGCATGGATCTGATCACCTTCGAGGTGATGAGAAACGCGTTCGTCGCGGCCTGCTACGAAGCTTCGACCACCATCGAGCGGGTTGCCTACCATCCGGTGGTCGGCATGGGCCGCGACCGCTCGAACGCTCTGCTCACGCGCGACGGACGGCTGGTGGCCCATGGCCACACCGACGCTGCAGCCCACTACGCATCTTTCGGCCCTTCGGTGAAGGAACTGATCAAGGACGTGGCGCTGCACACCATGAAGCCGGGCGATACGTTCCTCTTTTCCGATCCCTACCGGACCGGCTCCCACGTCAACGACACGCGGCTGATCCGGCCGATCTTTCACAAGGGGGAGATCGTCGCATTTGCCTGCACCGTGATCCACTGGGCGGACATGGGCGGCCCGATGCCCGGCACCTTCAATCCGGAGGCGACCACCTGCTACGCGGAAGGGATCCGCATCCCGCCGATCCGCCTGTTCAAGGAAGACAAGCTCGACGAGGAGCTGTTTTCCTTTATCGCCATCAACATCCGTTCTTCGACCGAGCGGCGCGCGGACCTGCAGGCGCAATACGAGGCCTCGCGCCTGATCGACCGGCGCGTGAAGGAACTGTGCGAGCGCTACGGCAAGGACACGCTCTATCAGGCGTTCGAGGAACAGTTCAATTACACCGAGCGGTTGATGCTTGCGGAACTCGCGCTGCTTCCGGATGGCAAATGGGAATTCGAGGACTTCGGCGACCAGGACGTGATGTCGCCGGGCAAGCCGCCGATCCGCGTGCACTGCCGCATGACCAAGAAGGAGACCAAGCTCTCCTTCGACTGGACCCAATGCGGCCCGCAGCCGCGCGGCTCCTGGGGCTGCAGCTATGCCACGCTCACCGGCGGCAACTACCTCGGCTTCATGATCTGCTTTCCGCAGCTGTTTCCTTTGAACGAGGGGATCATCCGCAATCTCGAAATCATTTCGAAGCAGGGCACTTGCGTCGACGTGATCGAACCCGCGCCCACCACGGGCTATGCGTCCGGCGCGTTCGACAAGGTGGAAGCGGTCACCATCGCCTGCCTTGCAGGGCCGATGGGTAAAGTGCAGCCCTGGCGCGTCTACCCGGCTGCGGTCAGCCTGACCAACCTCTGCATGGGCGGGTTCAATCCGCGCACCAAGAAGCAGTTCGTGCAGTACACCTACGCCGTGGGCGGGGAGAATGCGCGCACCTACAAGGACGGCAAGTCGCTCATCTTCATGCGCTTTTGCAACGCGCGCACGATTCCCCAGGAACTCGAGGAGCGGTGGTTTCCGGTCCTATACACGCGCTACGAGGCGCGCCCCGATTCCTGCGGCCACGGCATGTACCGGGGCGGCTTTGCGCTGTTGCGCGAGCTCACCGTGCTCACCGACGTCACCATGACCATCCATGGCGATCGCGAGAAGTTCACACCGTTCGGCCTGTCCGGGGGGCTGAACGGCGGCGGCTGCAACCTGATCATCAACAAGGGGACGAAAAAGGAATTCAACGCGGGCATGTATGCCACCGGTGTGGAACTGAAGAAAGGCGACAAGATCTTCTACTCGTCCTCCGGAGGCGGCGGTTTCGGCAACCCGCTCGAGCGCGATCAGAAACTGGTACTCGAAGACGTCATGGACGAGTGGCTCTCGGTCGAAGCGGCAAAGGAATTTTACGGCGTGGTGATCAAGGTGCTGGATCGCGAGGCACTCGATTACCGCATCGACTCCAAGGCGACCGCGCTCGCGCGTGCCAGGCTGCGCAAGAAAGGTTTCAAGGAAGGCCGTGGCTCGCACCAGCTCCATCCCAAGGGAAAACTCATCAAGGTCGACTGGATTCCGACCGAAGAGGAGGTGGCGCCGCACATCACCGTATCGCGGCCCCCGGGCTGGTAGCGGGAACGCGGCACGTGGCGGAGGGCTGGGACACCCGCGTTCTTCCCAGGGTCCACCCGACGGTGGTCCACATGCTGGCCGATGCGGCGGCGCGATCCGGGGACGCGACGGCGCTGGTGTGCGGTGACCGGCAGCTTGCCTATGCGCAGTACCTGCGCTGCGTGGCCGGATTCGCTCGCGAACTGGTGGCGATGGGTGCGCGCGGCTCGCGGGTGGCGCTCGTCTGCGGCAATTCGCTCGACATGCCTGTGGCGATGTTCGCAGCACATGCGGCGGGCGCGCAGGCGGTGCCGATCAATCCCACGTATACCGCGCGCGAGCTCTCGCATATTCTCGGCGATGCGGGAGTTCAGGTCGCGGTATACGACGACGATGTCGCCGGGACCGTTGAGCCTTTGTGCGCATCGCTCGGAATAGCGCACCGCGTTCGCGTCGGCGGGTCGGGCGGCCGCAGCCTCGATCACTGGAAGGACGACGCGGCGCTCGCGCTGCCGGAGCCATTGCCAACCCCGTCCGACTACGCCACGCTGCAATATACCGGCGGCACCACGGGGCTGCCCAAGGGCGTGAATATCACCCACGCGCAGATGGCGATCAACATTTCGCAGCGCGAAGCGGCACTGCCGACGCGCCCTGACGACGAGCGCATCCTGTGCATGATGCCGCTGTTCCACGTATTTGCGGTGGCGATGTGCCTGCATCTCACAGTCTATTGCCGCGGAAAGCTGGTGATCATGCCGCGCTACAAGCCGGAGATTCTGCTCGAGCTGATCGGCCGCGAGCGGATCACCCGGCTTCCCGCCGGACCGACCGTGTTCATCGGGCTGCTCGCGCACGAAAACTTCGCCGGCACCGATTTTTCCAGTTTGCGCACCGCATATTCCGGCTCGGCACCGCTGCCGGAGGAGACAATCAAGCGGTGGCGCGAAGGCACCGGTACGCCGATCCTCGAGGGATTCGGGCAGACGGAGGCCGGACCCGTACTCACCTATGTACGCGACGGAGGGCCGTTCAAGGCCGGATCGGTGGGACCGGCACTGCCCCTCACCGAGATTCAGATCGTGGACGTGGAAACCGGCACCCGCGTGCTCGGCACCGGAGAAAAAGGGGAGATCCGGGCGCGCGGGCCGCAGATCATGTCGGGCTACAGGAACCGGCCCAAAGAGACCATGGAAGCTCTCCGCGCGGGCTGGCTCCATACGGGCGACGTTGGTGAAATCGATGCCGATGGCTACCTGAGCATCCGCGACCGCAAGAAGGACATGGCGATTGTCGGGGGCTACAACGTTTATCCGCGCGAGATTGATGAAGTGCTGTTCGCGCATCCTGCGGTCCGAGATGCCGCGGCATCCGGCGTGCCCGACGCCTACTACGGGGAAGTGATCCGGGCTTATGTGGTGCTGAGGGAAGGCGCGAAGGCGAGCGTCGATGATCTGCTTGCTCACTGCACGGCGAATCTTGCGCGTTACAAGGTCCCCTCGAAGATCTACCTCGTGGCGGAGCTGCCGCGCACCACCGTGGGCAAGGTGGACCGAAACGTCCTGCGCCAGAAGCTCGCCGCAGAAGCCTGAAGGTGTGCAACGCGATGCGAGCCGGTCGTGGACCTGATGGCTGATTGACTCGATCCCGATAAAACGATCAACGACAGGAGAGATCCATGGGTAAGAGCAAGTGGTACGACATGCGCGAGTTCCTCTCGTTCCTGGAGGCCAGGAAGGATCTGATGCACGTCCGCGAACGGGTCGATCCCGGTTGGGAGATCAATGGCATCACCCGGATCGGACTGCAGGAGAGGGGACCGGCCATCGTATTTCACGACATCAAGGGCGCCGACTATCCGCTGGTCGCGAACATGCTCGGCGCCGACCGGCGCTACCTGTGGGCATTGGGCATCGACAAATGGAGCGACTTCAACAACGAGTGGCTGCGGCGAACCGCCAGGATGGTTCCCTGGCGCGTGCTCAAGGACGCGCCCTGCCAGGAACAGCTGATCAAGGGCCGCGCCATCGACCTGCACAGGATCTGCAACGTCGTGTGGCACCAGCACGACGGTGGCGAATTTCCGGGCACGCTGTCGGTGTCGGTCACCAAGGACCCGGAATCGGGCGTGCTGAACGCCGGCATCTACCGCATGCACACGTTGAGCCGCAACTCACTCGGCTGGGGCGCGCCCGAATACACCCACGGCCGCCAGCACTACATGAAGTACGAGCGGCTCGGCAAACCGATGCCTATGGCGGTGATCACCGGTTACGACCCGACCGTGTTCATCGTGGCGAGCACGCGCACGCCCCCCGATGTGGACGAGTTCCAGATCGCGGGCGCGCTGCGCGGCGCGCCGCTCGACATGGTCAAGTGCCAGCTCTCGGACATCGTGGTTCCCGCCACCAGTGAATGGGTGTTCGAGGGCATCGTTCGTCCGGGAGTGCGCAAGATCGAGGGAGGATTCGGCGAATACACCGGCTGTTACGGCGAGGCGCGCTCCAATCCAGTGTTCGAGGTGCAGCGCATCACGCATCGCAACCAGCCCATGTACCTCGGCGCGCGCGAACAGTGGTATCCCTCGGAGAGTGCGCTCTCGGTGGGGAAGTCTTCGCAGGCGGTCGCGTTCAAGACGCTGCGCGAACTGGTGCCGGGCGTGCTCGACATGCGCTGCGACGTGTCCTACGAGGCGATCGTCAAGATCGACAAGCTGTTCCCGGGGCACCCGCAGCAGGTGATGGACGCGGTATGGGGCGCGACCTACGCGCGCTACAAGCATGTGATCGTCGTCGACAAGGACATCGACATCTGGGACTACGACAGCGTGCACTGGGCGCTCTCGACGCGCGTGCGCGCCGATCGCGACGTCAACATCCTGCCGCGCCGGGCAGGCCAGTGGCTCGACCCCGCGGTATCGCTGCGCGAGAAAGGGTGGCAGACCGGATTCGGCATCGACGCGACCATGCCCACCGAGGAGTACGCCTTCTGGGGCGAGAAGCCGCCGCGCATGGTCGACGATCCGGAGGTCGTGCATAAAGTCATGGCAAAGTGGGGGAAGAAGCTCCACTGGCAAAAGCACCGGTAGGATCAGGACGAGGCCTGAGGCGCGAACGGGAGGCTGTATGCAAGTGCAAGGCACCGAACACTGGACCAACAAGGGCGAAGTGAGGCTGTTCCTCTGGCACAAGCGCGCTATCGAAACGAGCCCGCTGCAAGGCACCGTGCTATTCGTGCACGGTTCTTCGATGGCCTCGCAGCCAACCTTCGACCTGCAGGTGCCGGGACGGCCCGACTCCTCGGTGATGGCGTGGTTTGCCGAGCGCGGATTCGACACCTGGTGCATGGACAACGAAGGTTACGGGCGCTCGGACAAGCGGCGTCCGATCAACTGCGACATCGCCAACGGCGCGGACGACCTCGAGGCCGGCACCGAGTATGTGCTGCGGCAATCCGGCGCCAGACAACTGCTCGTCTATGGGATATCGTCAGGTGCGCTGAAGGCGGCGCTGTTCACCCAGCGCCGTCCGGAGCGCGTCGCGCGCCTCGCGCTCGATGCCTTCGTCTGGACCGGGGAGCGCAGCCCGACGCTCGCCGAGCGCAGGAAGAAGCTGCCCGAGTTCCTCGCGAAGAACCGCCGGCCGATCGATCGCAGCTTCGTGCACAGTATCTTCAACCGCGACCACCCGGGCAGCGCGGACGAAGCGACCGTCGAGGCGTTCGCCGACGCCATTCTCGCGCTGGATGACTCGATGCCTACGGGTACCTATGTGGACATGTGCTCGAAGCTTCCGCTGGTCGATCCGGCCGGAATCCCGGTGCCCACGCTCCTGTTGCGCGGCGAATACGACGGCATCGCGAGCATCGACGACCTGCTGGAATTCTTCCGGCGCCTGCCGAACGCCGACAAGCAGTTCACCGTGATGGCCGGCATTTCGCACGCCAGCTTTCAGCAGAAGAACTACCTCACCGTGTATCACCTGCTGCACGCTTTCTTCAGCCAGCCGCAGCCGGTGTACCGCGGCTGAGCGCGGACCATGCACGTCGAAGAAACGCGCGTCGATCGCCTGCGCTGGTACCTGCGTCCGTTGTTCTGGCTGCAGCGCCGGCGCTACGGCGCCGCGCTGGTTCCTGCGACCGTCTGGGCGCGCGTTCCGCCGCTTTACTTCGCGCTGGCCGGATTCTATGCGGCGCTCGACAGGAAGCGCTCGCCGCTCGATCCGGCGCTGCGCTCGCTCGTCCAGGTGCGCATTTCCCAGCTGAACCAGTGCGCTTTCTGCGTTGACCTGAATGCCGCGCTTGCGGCGCAGCGCAGCGGTTCGATGGACAAAACGCTGGCAGTGGACGCTTGGCGTGACAGCGACCTGTTCAGCCAACGGGAACAGGTCGCGCTTGAATACGCCGAGACTGTCACGCATACGGCGCAGCAAGTGAGCGCTGCGCTGATCGCGCGCTTGCGCGAGCACTTCGACGAGGCCGGCCTGATCGAACTCACGGCGCTGATCGCGTTTCAGAACCTGTCGAGCAAGTTCAACGCCGCGCTGGATATCCCCGCGCAGGGGTTTTGCCGCGTACCCGCGAAGTAGCAGCTGTACCCGCCGTCACGCGACGGCTCAAGTTGCGGCGGCGGGCGTGTATTGCCGTTCGAGCAATGCCCTCCACCGCAACGCGGCGAGTCCTGCCGCAAGCCGCGCTGCGTCCGTCGTGTCGCAAACGATGGCGGCCGCCTGTTCCTCCGTATCGAGGGGATCCCGCGCGGCGATCTGTTTCTCCAGCACCTCGAGCGTCGCTTCGGAGGGGTCTGCGCCGCTGCGCGCGCGCGCAACGATGCGCTCCTCGAGCACTTCCGCCGGAGCCTCGCAGGCGAGGATCAGAAACTGCCCTCCCTGCGCGCGAGCGAGGTCGCGAAAAATCCGACGCTCGGTCCGGCGCGAAAACGTTGCATCCACGATCACCGGGAATCCCGCGGGCAGCATCGTGCGCGCGAGATCTGCCATCCGGGCATAGGTCGCTTGCGTGGACTGCGGCGCGTAGAGGCCGGCGTTTGGAGCGGAAGCTGTGCGTGCGGCGGCCCCGAGCCCGTGCAGGCGCTTACGCTCGATGTCGGAGCGCAGGCGCACCGCGCCGATCGACTCCAGCGCGAGTTGCGAGGCACTGGTCTTGCCTGAGCCCGACAAGCCGCAGGTGAGAATGAGCGCAGGCGCCGCCCCTCGGGCGAGCATTGCGGCCAGGCGCAGGTACTCGTCGAAAGCCTCGAGCGATTGCCGTGAGACTTCGGCAGAATGGTCCGGCTGCCGGGCGCGGATCAGTGCGATCTTGGCGCGCACCATCGCACGGTAGACCAGGTAGAACCTCAACACCGCGATGCCCGCATAGTCCCCGGTCGCCTCGAGGTAACGGTTGAGAAACCGGAACGCGAAAGCGCGCTCGCGATGGTCCACCAGATCCATCACCATGAACGCGACTTCGCTCATCACGTCGATCCAGCGGAAAGCGTCATTGAACTCGATGCAGTCGAAAGGCACCGGGTCGCCGTCGACCAGTGCCACGTTGCCCAGGTGCAGGTCGCTATGGCATTCGCGCACGCAACCCTCTGCGCGGCGCGAAGCGAAGTCCGGTTGCGCGCGCGCGAACTCGCTTTCGGTCCATCGCCGCAGTTCCGCAAGCGGCGCACGCGCCTCCGGCCGGGGAACAAGGCGCTCGATGTGCGCGAAATTGTCGCGTGCCGCCGCTTGCACGGTCGCGGGGTCGCCGAAGGGGCCCTCCGGCGGCGCGACCGCGATGCTGCCGTGAAAGGCCGCGACCGTGGCGGCGAGGCCGTCGATGCACGCCGCATCGAGTTCATGCCGCCGCAGCACGCAATCGAGCGTGTCCTGCGGGGCGAACTGCCGCATCCGCACGGCGTACTCGATCGCGGGACCGGGTGCGGCCAGGACGGGGTTCTCGGGCGTACCCGAAATGGCGACGACGTTCAGATACAGCCCGGGTGCCGTGCGTCCATTGAGCCGCAACTCGTCGTCGCAAAACCGCCGCCGCGCTGCGAGGGTGCTGAAATCGAGAAAACCGAGGTTGACGGGTTTCTTGATCTTGTAGGCATACTTGCCCGTCAGGATGACGCTGGAAATGTGCGTCTCCACGACATCGATGCGCGAGACGGCGTGCGGAAAGCAACCCGGCGCGCGCAGGGCCGCTACCAGGGTGGCGTGGTCCTGGAGCGAGCGAACCGCCGCTGCCGGAGAGCGCGATGCAGTCGACATGGGTCAACGAATACGACTCCAGCACCGCGGAGTATTGATGAAGATCAAATGCCCCGGATTTCGCAGGCCTACCTTGGACCCGAGCGCACAGGTGATCCCATGACTGCAAAACAAGTCCTGTTTCATGCGGAGGCCCACGCCAAAATCCTGTCCGGCGTGCAGATTCTCGCCAATGCGGTCCGGGTAACCCTCGGCCCGAGGGCGAGGACCGTCATCCTCGAGCGTCCTTTCGGCGCGCCCACGGTGATCAATTCGGGGGTCATCGTCGCCGAGTCGATCGAACTCGAGGATGTGTGCGAGAACATGGGCGCGCAGATGGTGCGCGAGGTCGCATCGAAGACCTCCGAGCTTGCGGGCGACGGCACCACCACGGCGATCGTGCTGGCGCAGGCGATCGTGCTCGAGGGAATGAAATACGTGGCGGCGGGCCTGAACCCGATGGATCTCAAGCGCGGCATCGATCAGGCGGTCGACGCGGTCGTCGCGAGGCTCAAGGAACTCGCGAAGCCCTGCTCGACGCGAATGGAGATGGCACACGTGGGAAGCATTTCGGCGAACTCCGACGCCGTGATCGGCGAGCTGATCGCCCAGGCGATGGAGCGTGCGGGAACCGAGGGGGCGATCACGGTCGAGGACGGCACTGGACTTGCAAGCGAGCTCGAGGTGCTCGAAGGCATGCAGTTCGAGCACGGCTACGTGTCGCCGAATTTCATCAACGCGATGGAAAAGCAGCAATGCCTGCTCGAAGAGCCGCTGATCCTGATCCACGACAAGAAGGTGTCGGGCATGCGCGAGTTCCTGCCGCTGCTGGAGAAGGTGGCGAGCGTCGGCAAGCCACTGTTTGCCTGGTCGCCGATCTTCCTTCGCGGCCGGCATCGGCCCCGGGGGAAGGCGGCCCGATGGACGAAATGTCGTGAGACGCGCTGCAATCGCCGTCGCGCCACATGCATCGCAGAACATCCTCAAACCACAGGCGGAGGGTCATATGAGCCATACAGCGAAGCATCCCACGGGTAGCGAAAATCCGGCGGCGGAGGGCAAGGATCCTGTCGATGCGCCCGCGATGATCAACTTTGACGTTGCACCCGCGCAGATCATGGAAATGTGCAGGCGTAACGTCGAGCTGGCGATTCAGGTCGGCGCGATGGTATTCGAGGGGATCGAGAAGACCCGCGGCATCCAGCTCAGCGCGGCGCGCAACGCGCAGGCGAAGGCGACCGAGATGGTCCAGGCGCTCGGACAGGCTGCCTCGCCTGCGGATCTTTTGGCGAGCGAGCAGCAGGCATTGATGGAAAACATGCAACAGGCGATGGCGTGCTGGGCTGAACTCCTCGGCGTGGTGACGCAGACCAACGCTTCGATCCAGCGGATTCTGGGCGGCGAAGCGACGGCGGCGACAACGAACGCCGCCGGCGCGCTGAACAAGGCGCTTGCTGCGCTGCAGACCGGCGCGCGCGCCGAGCCGGAGTGGATGAGTGCAATCACGGCCGCGAATGCGGCCTCGCAGCAGATGTGGCAGAACACGGGAAAGATGCTCGAATCGTTCAACTGGCGCATGCCGGGCTCGCAGGGGGGCGCTGGAGAGCGCAAGGTCTAAGCTAGAGCTGCTCGCCGCGCGCGCGTTCCAGTTCGGCACGAAGTTCTGCCTCGCGCCCGGCGTAGCGCGGGGAAAAGTGGAACGGCACGACATGTTTCGCGCGAGCGGCCCGGGCCATCCGGCCCGCCTGTTCGGCAGTAAGGTGGAGCTTGCGCGACGCGTGATCGCCATCCTCGGCGAGGAAGACGGACTCGATGAACAGCAGGTCGGCGTCGGCTGCGAGCCGCGCGACGCGCGCCTGGTTCTCGGCGTGGTACACGACGTCGGTCACGTAACAGAGCTTTTCGCCTCGCACGAGTTGCAGCGCGCGCGCCTTCAGCTCGCCGAGCGGCAGCTGCCGCTCGTGCGAACCTTCGCGGTCGTCCCACCACGCGCGAATCGGGGTGTCGTCGGGCAGATTTTCCGTGACGGCGCGCTTGAGTCCCTTCAGCCACGGCCCGGTCGGCAGGCCGATTTCCGCGAGCCGATTCTTCCAGACATTGACGTGGGCCTTTTCCTCGAACGAAAAAGCGAGGCATGCGATGCCGTGATCGAGCACCGCCGTGCGCACGCGGAAAGCAGGTTCGTCGAGCAGCACGCCGTCGGGGTTATGCCGATCGGCGAGCGCCTCGCGCCGGAAACGCTCGTGGGAACGGAAACGTGCCGCGCGCAGTAGCCCGTCGGGCGCAACCTCGTGAGCCAGAAAGCTGAAGTCCGCAGGGTAATTCTCGACCAGGTTCCAAGTGTAGGCAGCCAGCTTGTGCTCGACCCGGTCGAGGAAGCCGGGCGGCCCGTAGAGCCGCAGCGCAGCGCCGCGGCCGAGGCAGACCCGCAGCAGCCGGTCGAATCCGGAAAAATGATCCATGTGAGCGTGCGTCACGAAGATATCGGTGAGCCGCAGGATCTTCTTCGGTGGCAGTGCGCCAAGCTCGCCCAGGTCGATCAACATCGCCCGCTTTTCGAACTGGAAGTCGAGATACAGCGCCGGGTCGCCGAAACAGCCGTTGACGAGCTCCGGCGTCACGATTCTGCGCACCGGCGCTACCCCTTGATGCAGACCAGCGGCTCCACGCGCGCGACCTTGCGCGCGAGGCCGGCTGCGTCGGCGGCGTCGACCACGGCGGAAACGTCCTTGTAGGCTTCGGGGGCTTCCTCCGCGATGCCTCGCATCGACGGACTCCTGATGAGGATGCCGCGCGCGGCGAGTTCGTCGACCACCTGCCGGCCCTGCCAGGTTTTGAGCGCCTGGTGGCGGCTCATCGCGCGGCCGGCGCCATGGCAGGCCGAGCTGAACGCCAAACCCTCCGATTCCTTCGTCCCCGCGAGCACATAGGAGCCGGTGCCCATCGAGCCGCCGATCAGCACCGGTTGACCCGTCTCGCGAAACACAAGGGGGATATCCGGATGCCCGGGGCCGAAGGCGCGCGTCGCGCCCTTGCGGTGGACGTAGAGCTTGCGGGTGGCACCGTTGCCGTCGACGCGATGCTCTTCCAGCTTGCAGGTGTTGTGCGAGACGTCGTAGAGCAGCGGCATTTCAGCCTGCGGCAGGATGTCATGGAACACCCCGCGCAAGAGGTGCGTGAGGATCTGCCGGTTGGCGAGCGCGCAGTTGATCGCCGCGCGCATCGCGCCGAGGTAATCCTGGCCGACCTCCGAGTCGATGGGTGCGCAGGCGAGCTCGCGATCGGGAAGCGCGATGCCGTGCGCTCCCGCGGTGACCGCCATCTTCTTAAGGAACTCGGTGCCGATCTGGTGGCCGAGGCCGCGCGAGCCGCAGTGGATCATCACCACGATATCGCCGAGCTGAAGCCCGAAGGCCGCCGCGATCTTCGCATCGAAGACCTGCGTCACTTCCTGCACTTCGAGGTAATGGTTGCCACTGCCGAGCGTGCCCATCTCGTCGCGCTGGCGTTTCTTCGCCTGCGGCGAAACCTTGCCGGGTCTGGCGTGCTTCATCTGGCCATCCTCCTCGGTCCGCTCGAGGTCGGCCTCCAAGCCCCAGCCGCGCTGGACTGCCCATTTCGCGCCGCCGGCGAGCATCGCGTCCATCTCGCGCTCGCCGAGATGAATCTGGCCCGTGCTGCCGACCCCCGCGGGGACGCGGTGATAGAGCATTCCGGCGAGTTCCTTCTGAACCTTGACGATGTCTGCGCGCTTCAGCCCCGTATGCAGGCAGCGCACGCCGCAGGAAATGTCGAATCCGACCCCGCCCGCTGAGATCACTCCGCCCGCGTCAGGGTCAAACGCTGCGACACCGCCGATCGGAAAACCGTAGCCCCAGTGCGCATCGGGCATGGCGTAGGAGGCCTTGACGATGCCAGGCAGCGTGGCGACGTTGACCGCCTGCTCGTAGACCTTGCGGTCCATGTCTTGGATCAGCGCTGCATTGGCGTAGATGAGCGCCGGCACGCGCATGGCGCCGTGCTGCGGAATCTCCCACTCGTAGTCCGAGCGCCGCGTGAACAGATCGAGTTCCATGTCACACATCTACCACGGTTTGCGCGATCCAGCGCCCGGCCTCGAGCGCAACGCGAAGTGTAGTGTAGGTGGCGCCCTTCACCTCCACCGCCGGATGATGCCGCGCCGGGTCCACCGGTTCGCCCCAGGCCTCGCCCGAGAGCCGGGTGCCCTCCAATCGCAGCGCAAAGCGCGTGAACAGCATCCTGCGCGCCGACATCTCGTAGATCAGGGCGTTCAGCCACTCGGCGAAGAGCAGCTCGTCGTCGGGCGCCTCGCATGCGATCGCGACGCGCTCGCGCTGCTCGACCGTGGCCGGATCGGTCACCACTGCCGTCATCGCGAGCGCCGCCTGTTCGAACGCCTCGGCCTTGCTCGCGCCGTATCCCCGCACTCCGATGTCCGCCCCATGCTCGTAATGTTCCCAGCGCATTTGCCGATCCATGTTCCGTCAAGAGACAGCGCGCCGATTGACCTTGGTCAAACACGCTTGTCCACACGGGGCTATTTTGCACTGGTGAAAGTCCGGAGAATCATCGCCGTGGTGCTGATCGTCCTCGGAGCGGGACTCATGCTTGCCGCGCCGGACACGGTCAGCGGCGCAGCGATGATGGGGGCCGGCGTTGTGCTCGAGATCGTCGGCATCGCGCTGGAAAAGCGCTGAAGGGTCGATGAACCGGACTTCGTGCAAGCCGCCCGATCGGCTGCGCCCGGCCGCCGTTCTTGCCCTTGGCATTGTGCTCGTCTGGGCGGCGCCGATGCTCGGACTGGTTGCCGCCGGACAGCCGGTGTCGGCGTATCTGAGCTTTCCACCGCGCACCGCACACGTGTCGCACGCGGCATTCTCCTGGGGTGCATTCGTGCTGCTCTGTTTGCCGCCGCTCGCCGCGATCGGGCTTTTCATCGCCGCACTCGCCAACGCACGGCCCGGGGGCGGCTCAGGAGCTGCGGTCAGACGCTTTCCGTGGTGGGGGTGGCTGGCCTTGGGCATGATCGGGGCTGCCTGGGCGCTCGCCTGGACCGAGGCTCTTGTGCCGCCCGATTGGCGGCGCCACGTGTTCACGCCGCTATGGCTCGGCTATGCGCTTGCGATGAACGCCCTGGCCTGGCGGCGCAGCGGTGAGGCGCTGCTCACGCAGCAGACCGGGTTTTTCCTCGCGCTGTTCCCGGTGAGCGCCGGATTCTGGTGGCTGTTCGAACATCTCAACCAGTTCGTGGGCAACTGGTACTACAGCGGCATTTCGGCGAACGGCGACTGGGATTACTTCCTCCAGGCGACGCTTCCTTTCTCCACCGTGCTGCCCGCCGTGGCGAGCACGCAGGCCTGGCTGAGGACGATTCCGCGCATCGAGGCGCTCACACTGCCGCCGGTTCGAGGCTGCGCTGCCCTCGCGTGGCTGGCGCTTGGAGCCGGTACGCTCGCTCTGGCGGGGATCGGGCTATATCCGGAGACGCTGTTCGCGATGCTATGGCTCGCGCCGCTGCTCGCGCTGGCGGGGCTGCAGCAACTGCTGCTCGGCGAAACGCTGTTCGCGCCGCTTGCGCGCGGCGACTGGCGGCCACTGCTGCAACCGGCGTTCGCCGGCCTGATCTGCGGCTTTCTGTGGGAACTGTGGAACTCCGGCAGCCTCGCCCGGTGGCAATACAGCGTGCCGTACGTGCAGCGGTTTCACGTCTTCGAAATGCCGCTCCTCGGCTACGCGGGTTACCTGCCCTTCGGTGTCGAGTGCGCGCTCATCGCGGATCTGGTCGCGAGGCTCGTCGCCGGTCAGCGGTTCCAGGCGGCGCGCAACAGGTTCTCTTCCTTGTGGTAGTGGAACTCCAACTAGCTGTCCTGTTCAAACCCCTGCATCAGCTGCTCCCTGCGGAGCATGCGGAAATTTCCGCGTTCGCCTTTCATGGGCTACCCCTTGCGCGTATCGAGCGCCTCGCAATGCGGCATGTCTCGTACGGCGCCTTGCATTGGTGTTTTCATGGCTCGAGTTTCGATTGAATCCGGTTCTGGTGTGACCGCCTGCATCCGTCAGATTGGAAACCTTCCGCATATCATCCTTTCCCAACCTCGCAGGGGTCCTTTGACCCTGATCAAATGTCGCAGCCGCCGGTCGGCTCTAAATGTTCGCTGGGACAGCCGCCTAGCTGCGGCGCGAGCCGCCGTGCACATCGCCACCCTCACTGTCACCGGGGCCCTCGCGAGCCTCAAGAGTTCGCTCGACGGCCTGTCTCCGGGCGAGGCGTCGCGGCGTAGCGAGGAATTCGGGCCGAACCGCGTCGAGGCCGTTCCGGGCACGCCGCTTGCGCTTCGTCTGCTGCGCGAGTTTACGCACCTGTTCGCCATCGTTCTGTGGGTCGCCGCCGCGCTCGCGTTCGGGGCTGAATACGCCGAGCCCGGCCAAGGCATGTCGCAGCTCGGTTACGCGATCGTTTGCGTAATCGTCATCAACGGCTTGTTCTCCTTTCTGCAGGAATACAAGGCCGAGCGCGCGCTGATCGCGCTGCGCCAATTGCTGCCGCACCAGGCCAAGGTGAGGCGCGCTGGCATCGTGGTGCAGACCGGGGTCGAGTCTCTGGTACCCGGTGACGTCATCGTGCTCGACGCGGGCGACAACGTGCCTGCGGACTGCCGCCTGATCGAGTCGTTCGGCATGCGCGTGAACAATTCCACGCTCACGGGCGAGGCATTGCCTAAACCACGCCGCGCCGAAGTGACCGAGGACGCTCCCCCGCTGGCGGCGCGCAATCTCGTGCTCGCGGGCACTTCGATCGTGTCAGGACAGGGCTCGGCGTTGGTCTACGCCACGGGAATGCGCACCGAATTCGGACGCATCGCCCATCTCACGCAGACCGCGCGCGAGTCGCCTTCCCCGTTGCAGCGCGAGATCACCCATCTGTCGCGGTTGGTCGCGCTGCTTTCGCTGGCGCTGGGCATCATCTTCTTCTTCATCGGCTGGCAAGCGGGTTTGCCGCTCTGGGATGGGTTCATGTTCGCAATCGGCATCATCGTCGCCAACGTCCCGGAGGGGCTGTTGCCGGAGGTGACGCTGGCGCTTGCCATGGGCGCGCAGCGCATGGCACGCCGCAATGCGCTCGTGCGCCACCTGCCGGCGGTGGAAACTCTGGGTTCCACCACGGTGATCTGTTCCGACAAGACCGGCACACTGACCTGCAACCGCATGACGGTGAAACGCCTGTTTGCGAACGCCCGTGCGAGCGAGGCGGACGATTGGCAGGACGGCTTGGCTCGACCGGCTGGCAACCTGCGCTTGCTGCAGGCGGCCTTTTCCTGCAACGACGTGAAGCGTTCTGAAGGCCACGGCGTGGCCGCGCTGCTCGGCGATCCGATGGAGGTGGCCCTGCTGGAGTTCGCCCTTGGCTGCGGCATCGATCACGACGGCGGCAAGCGGGTCGGGGAGATTCCGTTCGACAGCGATCGCCGCAGAATGTCCGTCGTGTATGAAAGCGGTGGCGCGCGCAGCCTGTACTGCAAAGGCGCGCTCGAATCGTTGTTGCAGGTGTGCGGCACGATTGCGCTCGATGGCGCCGTCGCATCTCTCGATGAGACGCATCGCGCGCGCCTGCTGCGTGCGGAACAGGAAATGGCCGAATCCGGACTGCGCGTTCTTGCGTTCGCTTACACGGAGCTTGCGGCGGGTGGGGAGGGGAGCGAGGAGGAGCTCACCCTCTGCGGCCTTGCGGGGTTGCAGGATCCGCCGCGCGCCGAAGTGCCCGATGCCATCGCCCGGTGCCGCTCGGCGGGCATCAAGGCGATCATGGTGACCGGTGACCATCCGCAGACGGCGCTTGCCATCGCACGCCAGATCGGCCTGGTGCGCGGGGACGATCCGTTGGTACTGCATGGCGAGGCGCTGCGCAGTATGACGCCTGCGCACCTGCAGCTTGCCCTGGACGCGCCAGAAATCGTATTCGCGCGCGTCAGCGCCGAACAGAAGATGCTCGTCGTCCAGGCCTTGCAGCGCAAAGGCGAAGTGGTGGCCGTCACGGGCGACGGGGTGAACGATGCGCCGGCGCTCAAGACCGCCGACATCGGCATCGCGATGGGCATTGCCGGCACCGACGTGGCGAAGGAAGCGGCCGACATGATTCTGCTCGACGATAACTTCGCCAGCATCGTCAATGCCGTGGAGGAAGGCCGCGCAGTGTTCGAGAACATCCGCAAGTTCCTCACCTACATTCTTTCCTCCAACGTCCCCGAGCTGGTGCCCTATCTCGCGTTCGTGCTGTTCCGGATTCCGCTGCCGCTCACGGTGATCCAGATGCTCGCGGTGGACCTCGGCACGGACCTTTTGCCCGCGCTTGCGCTCGGCGCCGAGCCGCCCGACCCGGCGCTGATGCGCAGGCCGCCGCGGCCGCGCGGCGAGCGGCTGTTGCACTGGCCCCTGCTCGTGCGCGCCTACCTCTGGCTCGGCATGCTGGAAGCGGTGGTGGCGATGTCGGCGTTCTTTTACCTGCTGCGCGGCGCCGGCTGGCATTACGGCGAGGCATTTGGAAAGACCGACGCCGTGTACCTGCAGGCGACCACCGCCTGCCTGGCCGCAATCGTCGTCGCGCAGGTATTCAACCTGTTCCTGTGCCGTCATCCGCAGCGATCGTTCCTGCGCACCGGCGTGGGCGGCAATCGGCTGCTGATTCTGGGGATCGCTGCGGAACTGGCGATCATCGCGCTCATCGTCTATACGCCGCTGGGAAACCGCCTGTTCGGCACGGCGCCGCTGGCGGGCGAGGTCTGGCTGTTCGCGCTGGCGCTTGCGGCCGCCATGGGCCTGCTCGAAGAAGCGCGCAAAATGTTGGTGCGCCGCGGCGCTGCGCCCGCCAGCTAGCCGCCGAATTCCTTTTCCTGCAATGCACGCCATTGCAGCTTGCCCGATGCAGTGCGCGGAAGCTGGTCGGTGAATTCGACCTTGCGCGGGATCTTGTAGGCGGCCATCCGTGCACGCGCCCACTCGATGATTTCGCCGGCCGACACGCGGTCCCTCGCCTCGGGCTTGAGTACCGCGACCAGCTTTACGGTCTCGCCGCGGCGCTCGTCGGGGCTGGCGATGATGCAGCACTCCTGGATCGCGGGGTGCCGGTACATCGCGGCCTCCACCTCGGCGGGCCAGACCTTGAAGCCCGAGGTGTTGATCATGCGTTTCAGGCGGTCCGAGATGAAGTAATAGCCCTCCTCGTCCATGCGGCCGAGGTCGCCCGTGCGAAAGTACCTTTCGCCTTCGATTTCAACCCAGGACTCGCGAAACGCCTGGTCCTTGTTCCAGTACCCGCAGAGCAGTTGCGGGCCGCGCACGACGATTTCGCCCTGTTCCCCCGGCCCGAGCGCCGCGAAGCGCTCGGGGTCCACGATGCGTGATTCCGTATCGAAGGTCGGAATGCCGAGGCATTGCTGCTTTGGATGATTCGCCGGGTTCATGTGCGTCTGCGAGATGGTCTCCGTCATCCCGTAGCCCTCGAGGTATTGGATGCCGCAGGTCTCGTAGAGCTTCTGCGCGATTGCCTCGGGCATGGCCGAGCCGCCGCCGAAGATGCATTGCAGGGAGGAAACGTCGTGCGCCAGCGCCTGCGGGTGGGAGAGCAGGTCCACCACCATGGTCGGCACGTTCGCCCAGTGCGTGCAGCGGTGGCGCTCGATCAGCTGCGCGGCGATATGCGCGTCCCAGCGCGGCTGGATCACCAGCGTGGCGCCCGTGTAAGCCGCGGCGTTCATGCTGTGCTGCATTCCGGTGACGTGAAAAAACGGCGCAGTAGCGAGCGAAACGCTCTCAGCATAGACGTTTTCCCACAGCACCGCGCCGAGCGTGGTCGCGATCAGGCTTGCGTGGGTGTGCATGCAGCCCTTGGGTGCGCCGGTGCTGCCGGAGGTATAGGGCAGGGCGCACAGGTCCTGCGGCGCCGTGCGCGTCTCGCCGGGAAAGCGGCCGGCGGCGAGCGCAGTTGTCCACGTCGTGATGGCAGCAGTCTTGAAATCCTGACGGGGCGCCGCCACGGCTTCCGGCTTGGGCAGCGGATCGTCCGCGCTCGCGTAGTCAGAATAAGCCGCGACGATCACGTGCTCCAGAGGGCGGCCGATCAGATCGGAGAACTCGGGAAACACCTCCTGTCCTATGAGGGCCACCTTCGCGCCGCTGTCCGCGATGTAGTGGGAGAGTTCCTCCTTGATGTACATCGGGCTGACCGGGACCACCACCGCGTCGGCGCGCAGGATGGCGTAGAACGCGAGCACGAACTGCGGCGCGTTCTGCATGTCGAGCAATACCCTGTCGCCGCGCCGCACGCCGCAGTCCTGTTGCAGGAAACCCGCAAGCGCGTTGACTTGCGCCAGCGCGTCGGCGTAGCTAAGGTGAGCGCCGTAGAAGATCGAATGCGCCTTGTCCGGATAGCGGCGCGCGCTGACCTCGAGCAGCGCGTGCACCGTCGTGCGCGGATAGCTGAGCCGGCGCGGCAGATGCTTCGGCCAGAAACGAAAGTGGCGGGGTTCCATCGGCAGGAAGTATAGTGGCCGGGGAGGTAACACAATGATCGCTGTGATTTTCGAATTCACCCCTGCCGACGGCCGCCGGCAGGAGTATCTCGACCTGACGGTCAAGCTGCGCGCCGAGCTGGAGAAGGCGGAGGGTTTCGTCTCCATCGAGCGCTTCGAGAGCTTGACTTTCCCGGGCAGGATGGTCTCGCTCTCGTTCTGGCGCGACGACGAGGCGGTGCGCAAGTGGCGCAATATCGAGCTGCACCGCGAGGCCCAGGCGAAGGGCCGCGGCGGAATTTTCAGTGCCTACCGCCTGCGCGTCGCCGAGGTGATGCGCGATTACACAATGTCCGATCGTGCACAGGCGCCGGGGGATTCGGTCGCTGTGCACGGGTGAGCCTGGGCTACAGGTTTCGGCTCCGCGACTCCAGAATCGCGCGAGCCTATTTGAGTCCCACGTCCGCCTTCGCCAGCCAGGCGAGGCTCTTCGCGTGCAGACTCTGAATGTACAGCCGGTCTGCCGTTTCGAGCACGCCTGTGGTTTCCGGATAGCTGCCGCTCGGATCCTGCAGGTCCGAAATAATCTTACCCCTCTCGTCAAACGCGATCACGTGCCCGTAAGCGGGCGGAATCGGCCAGAGCGACTTGGGCAGCCGCATCACCACTTTGCGCAGGAACGGTTGCCCGGATAGCTTGTCCACCGCGGCGCCCCGCGGCTTTGCAAGGCCGAGCCAGATACGTCCGTTCCCGCCGCGCGTCAGATTGTCCGGATATCCGGGCAGGTTCGATAGCAGGATATTCGCCTGCGGCGTACCTCCAGTCGCCGCCTTCGCGCTCATATTGCTCGCGGCGGGGTCGATGCTCCAGACGCGGTATTCGCCGGTTTCCGCGACGAAGATGCGGCTTTCGTCCGCCGAGAGCGCCACTCCGTTTGCGAAACACAGGTCGCGCATCACCGTACGCGTGCGGCGCGTGGCGGGGTCGTACTCCAGCAATCGCCCGGTGGCGGAGTGCTCGAGAATGTCGTGTACGCTTGCGTTGAACGTGCCGCCCCAGTCCTTCGCGCCGAAACGGCGCGATGAGTCGGTGAAGTAGATGCGGCCGCTTTTCGACACGGCTACCGAGTTCGCGTAGCGAATCGGATCGCCGTCGACATTGTCAGAGAGCAATTCATGCTTTCCGTCGGGACCGATCGCAAGCAGTCCGCGCATCGCGTCGGCTGCGATCAGGCGCCCCTGTGCGTCGAAGTCGATTCCGAGAACGCGGCCGCCGGTGTCGGTCCATTTCTCGAATCCGCTGCCGTCCTGATTCAGGCGCACGATGGCGCCGGAGGCGACCGCCGCGTAGAGTTTCCCGTCGGGACCCGATGCCATGCCCTCCGGGCCGATTTCGCCTCCGATTTTCAGATGGTGCAGATTTGCAAGGCGCGTATTGCTCGCATGCGGACCTGCGTAGCCTGGCGCCGGCGGGGCCTGCCACGCGACCGGGTCGACGGGCACCGGGGCGAGCGTGAGATAGGTGATCGCGACGACGGCCAGGATTGCAATGAAGGTTGCGGCTTTGCGTAGCATGAGAAACAGGCCAGGGCTGGACTACATCATGGCTGCGGCGCTGGGCGGTTGAGCGCCATGTACATGATCACTTCAGCCGGTAGCGATCAGGCTCTTCAAAGAACTCGATGATCTTCGCACCGGCTGGCACCCTAGCGCTATGCACGACACCGGCCGGGATGTAATACGAGCTTCCGGGACCGTGCATCCGGGTCTCGCCACCGATCGTCAGCTCGATCTGGCCCTCGAGGACCGTGCCCCATTGGCCTTTGTGACTGTGCGCGGGCACCTCGCAGTCCTTCAGGATCTGAAAGAAGACGAGCTGACCCTGGTTGGATTGCAGCACGCTGGTTTTCACGCTCGTCGACGGGAAAGGCAACTCGGCCTCGGGCAATCGTGTGATGATTTCTGGCAGTTCCATTTCTCCTCCATTCTTCGCTGTTCGCTAGATAACAGTGCCGCAGCATATTCAGGAGTCGATCAGCTTCTCGATATCCTCGATCCCGCGAACGCACACATATTCACGATTGTATCCGAGCACACCCTGGTCACGGAGTTCGTTGAGGATCGTACTCACAACCGGCCTGCTCGCTCCCACGAGGTCGGCCAACTCCTGTTGTGTGAGGCGAACGTGTTGTCCGAAGCCGTGCTCGCAGCGAGTGGCGAACCCTCCTGACAACTCGCGGAAAGTCTCGGCCAGCCGTGCCTTGGTTCGTTTGAACGCGAAGCTCTCGAGCCTGCGTTCCATCTGGCGCTGGCGCAGCGCGAGAAGCGAGACAAATTCCCAGGCGACCGCGGGGTGGTGCAGCAACAGGCGCCGGAACTCGTCGATCGGCGCTCGCCATATGGAAACAGCTCCCTTCGCCCTCGCCGTGTCTTCGGCTGCAATGGCGCCACTCAGAGCGGGGCCGAAGAAGTCCCCCGCTCCCAACGCCGCCGTGGTGAGAGTCGCGCCGTCATGGCTGACCCTCGCGATGGTCACCTGACCATCGAGCACGCAAAAGACGGTTCTCCCGGGCTCGCCTTGCCGGTAGATCGTGCCGCGGTGCCGAAACGCCACGATCCGAGCCGTAGGCCAGTCGCGACGGAGGTCTTCTCGTGGAATTCCCGCCAGAAGCGGGCACCCCTTCAAGGCACTGTCCGCGGGCGAAAACGTACCGATCATTTGCGATTCTCCTTTAGGTTTGCGCCTGACGACCGAGTCGAGCGGCCGCACACGCCGCCACTTCCTGCCTGGGAGTCGCGCCACGATGTTTCCCGATCGCTTGTTGAAAAAGCTGCGGCACTGTTATCTAGCGAACAGCGAAGTTCTGTTCGACCTGTCAGATTGCAGGCACGCTCCCATTGCGGGAGTTTCGGCGCGGCGATTCCGCACAAATGACAGGAGACCAACATGAACAAAGCATATCTCGCAATCACGATGAAGGTGCCCGCGAAGGATCGCGTGAAGGCCGGTGCAGTCTACTCGAAGTACAGACAGCCTTTTCTCGCGACGGTTCCCGGAGCGCAATCCAAGGAGCTCCTCCTGCGTGAAGAGGATGTACAGGTGCTTCACGGATTCGATTCACGAGCCTCGGCAGAGAGCTACCTGAAGAGCGCGCTGTTCGGCAACGATGTCGTGAGGGAGTTGAAGCCCTACCTCTCAGCGGAGCCAGAGGTCCGGGTCTACGAACGCCAGTAGAACGCCATCGGCCTGACAACCGCGGAAGGAGAAGAATTGACATGAGACAGACATCGAAGGAGTTGACACCACGCACGAGACGTCTCCTGGACATTCAGGGGTTCGACACCGTCGACGCGCAGGAGCTCGCGCGTGTAGCCCCTGGGTTGCGCCTGGCGTTTGGGCTGTGCGCTGTGCTCGGCGGCCTGGGGACCATCCTGGCGTCGCCTGCCATCCTCCTCGTGCTCACGCTGCTTGCGGCGCTTGCGGCGGCATCACCGGTGCACCCGTTCGACCTCATCTACAACTACGGTATCCGCCACCTGACTGGGACCGGTCCGCTGCCCAGGCGTGGCGTGCCGTCGCGTTTCGGTTGTGGCATGGGCGCCGTGTTCCTGCTGGTCACGGTTTGGGCGTTCTCGGCTGGACACGCAGTCGCCGGCTACGCGCTCGGCGGCATGCTCACGTTCGTGGTGCTTCTCGCGAGCACGACGGATATCTGCATTCCGTCGATGGTCTACCGGTCGATCTTCGGCTGGCCGCCTGCCCGCGATGCGCAACAGGTAGGATGATTGCCATGGCGAAAAGCAAGGGCATCGTGACCAAGGATGTTGCCATGGAGCTTCGAGCAGACTTCGCACGCCGCGAGGTGGTGCTTCCGGGTGGCGAGGCGTGGCGGCCGTCGCCGATGGCCGGGGCCGAGCGCTACATGCTGGATCGCATCGGCGAGGAGGTCGCGCGCGAGACTTCGATCGTCCGCTATGCGGCCGGGGCGCGGTTCAGCGCGCATCCCCACGACGGCGGCGAGGAGTTCCTCGTGCTCGCCGGCAGCTATCACGACGACGGCGGCGACTATCCGGAGGGCAGCTACGTGCGCGACCCGATCGGAACGGCGCGCGCGTCGCGGGCCGGTCCCGACGGTGCGGTGCTGTTCGTCAAGCACCAGTTCACCGCGGCCGATACCCGGCGCGTGGTGATCGACACCCGCGCAGCGCGCTGGCACCAGGGCGTGGTGCCCGGCCTGACCGTGCTGCCGCTCCACGAGCACGGCCCCGAGCACGTCGCGCTGGTGCGGTGGGCGCCGTCGACCAGGTTCAGGCCGCATCGCCACTGGGGCGGCGAGGAGATCCTCGTGCTGGATGGTGTGTTCGAAGACGAGCACGGCACGTACCCCAAGGGCAGCTGGCTGCGCAGCCCGCACCTGTCGGAGCACAACCCGTTCACCGGGCCTGACGGCGCGCTGATCTACGTGAAGACCGGCCACTTCGCCGCCGCGTGACCCTGCCATGAGCGGCTGCTGCCGGCGGGAGGGCGTCATTGTTTCACGACATTGGCGAGCGATGCCCTCGAAGGCGAGGAACCGCGATATCCACGAATGCCCGCACATTCGGCGACAGAAGCCGCGCGTGCGGGTAGACAATCTGGATGGGCACTGGAAGCGGCTCGAACTTCCCGAGAATCCGCGTGACTTTGCCTTTCTCCGTGAGCGCCTGAACCTGGTAGCAAAGAAACTGCCCGCAACCGAGGCAGCCGTGAAAGCGTCAACTCTCGCTACCGCCGCCGTGCCACCGAACGATCGCGCTAACCGGCCGAAGCAACGGGCGAAGCCCGCTTGCGAAGGTCCGAGTTCAGCGCGCGGTTAGGCCTCATGCCGCCTCAAGCATGAATGCGACTTTCACGGCTTCGTACGGGAACACGATCTGCCCCGATTCGGTTCGATCTAGCACGCCCGCCAAGAGCAGCGCAGTAACGTCCGAGTGAACCGCCTTCACGTCTCTGCCAACTCTCCGCGCAGCCTCCCGGATCGAGACGGGGCCTGCACCGCAAAGCGCTTTTAGCAGCTCCCACCTCTTGGCGGTAAGTACCCGCCAAAGCAGTTCCGGGGTAGCGAAAGAGATGCGAGCCGACTTCTGCGGCTTGCCCGATTTGACAGCCGCAAGCGCGTCGGCCATTGCCGCCTTGGGCGTGCGGACGTCAAGTATTACGGTTTTCATTCGTGAACCTCCGGATATCGCGGTCAAAGTCGGCGAAGAGCTTGTCGAGTGACAAGAACCGGTAGCGAGCCTCGCCGTCGAGCGTGTGCCGATGGACGCCCTTTCCGGACTCATTGTCGTAGCGGAGAACGCAGGCTCCATCGACCACAAAGGCCAGCCGGTACTTGTACGAATGTGCCGAGCCCTCCAAAGGATGCGGAACTTCCCAGACGACGATCTCCGCAAAGGATGAATCGGTGTACGCGACTCGTGTTTGGGTCAGCGGCACGGCCTTCACGCGTCGCAGTGTGCCACTGGTTTCGCGGTGCTGTCAATGCCTCCAACACACGGGATGCAGCTTGATGGGGTCAACGTTCGCCATGACCGGCGACAAAAAGCAGAGCGACGAAGGAGCGACGTTTTTCGTTGTCCGAGTTCATGGCGTTGTTGGGCGGCTCGATTCCACCTCTCGCAATTTCGATGCAACCTGACCAATAATGCTGGCGGCGGGAAGTACTTTGATCTGCCTTCTCGGGTGGAGCAGATTCTGCCACACCCAGTTGTGATGCCGTACGACGGAGACTGCATCCAAGTGTGGTCGATCCGCTGTTGTGTGCCCGTCCTCCACCACCACGATCTCGTAGTCCCGACTCGCTGCAGCCCGCACCGTCGTGTCTACACAGAAGTCGGTTGCACATCCCGTAACGATCAGCTGCCTCGCGTCGTGCTTATGGAGGATGTCCGACAGGTCGGTCTCGTAGAATGCGTCGCACGCGCGCTTGTGCACGACCATATCGCCGTTCTGCCGCTCCAACGACGCGAGGATTCCCCATCCGTCGGTTCCACGTTCGAGGGGGTCACCCGGAGGCCCGTCATGCTGAATGAGGATGACGATGCCGCCCGCTTGGCGTACCACCCTGGCGAGGGCGTTGATCCGACCAACGACACCCTCGGCATCATGCCTCGGTGTTTCCTTCCCGAAGAGACCCACTTGCATGTCAATGATAAGAAGGGCGATCACTCGCACCCTCCATCGATGAGGTCAATTTCACGCAAGGTGTCCGCCCAACGAATCGCCATCAACGGCAGGAGAAAGCAAGCGAAGCGCCGCTTTCGACTGTCCCCTGAATGGCACGGTTCGGCGTCATTGCACCTGAATGCGTGGAGGTCGCCCACGACTCGTGTGCCAGAAAGCAAGAACCTCCATGGCACCATCCGCAACTCGGTAGTAAAGGTAGTAGCGCACTCGATCGAGGGGCACCCGGCGCAATCCTTTAATGCGTCCTCGGCGGGACGGCGTGCCTAGACCGGGTTGGAGCACAAGAACAGCGAGAATTTCGGCGATGTCTTGCCGAATAGCTCCCGGAGCGGCCGGTCGATGCTTTGCCCACCAATCAGCAGCCTCCTCGATCTGAGCGAGGGCCTGCGGCGAGATTCGGATGTTTAGCGGTTCGCTCACCCGAAACGACGAAGTCGTTCCAGGAGTTGTTCCCCGGAAATGAACTCGCCACGCTCGATCGACGCGATCGATTCGAGGATTTCGTTTTCCTCTCCAGGCGTCAACTCGAACGTCTCGGAATTCTCGCGCAGCAGGACCGTCACAGTCTCTCCCTCAGCCAAGGTTTCACCCTCGACCACGACTTTTCCATCGACGACAGTGCCAGTAGCAACTTTCATGGCGGTAATGTTACCCCCGAGAAATGGAATTGTCTCCTGATGCCCGTGATCATCACGCCGAACGACCGGCGTTAGGCGGTGCTCCCGGTGCTCTCCTGGAACGGTCGAGTCGTGAAGCCCCAGCGGGGTACGGCACGGCGGTAGGCCCGGTACGACTCTCCGAACTGTGACTCTAGGGCCGGCTCTTCGTAGAGGACGACGAACAGATGGAAGAAGACGAGGACTAGAAGTGCGTACTCAGCCAGACCGATGCTCCGGAAGAGCCACGCCTCCGCGAGGATGAGGGCGATGACGCCGTTGTACATAGGGTTGCGGGTGAATCGATACAGACCTCGGACAACAAGGAAGCGTGGGGGATCAATAGGGGCGAGAGTGCCCTTGCCTGCGGCGAAGAAGTCCCAGACGCACCGGAGGAGGACAAGAGCACCGGTGATGGCGAAGACGGCAGCGCAGACGGAGGCGAGCCCGAGGTCTGGGACGCGCAGTAGGTTTCCGGCTCGGAGGATGCTGAATGGGATGTAGCCGGCCACTGTGCCGGGTAGCAGCAGGACGAAGAAGAGAGCTCTGAGTGCGAGGAGGAGTCGCATGTTGAGGGGGCTGGGCAGCACCTAGACAGAATGGCTTGCCGCTAGTTGAAGGCGGCCCGCCTCCTCGGTATCGTGGATTACGTGGTGAGCCACGCAGAGCCACACGTTGAACACGAGGGTATCAACCGAAAAAGAGGAGGCAGGCCATGCGTAAGTCTAGCAAGTTGTTCGTCGGAATGGACGTACACAAGGATTCGATCGATGTCGCCACGGGCGATGAGGGCGCGAGCGAAGTACGGCACTATGGGATAAAGCAACTTCTTTTCTGTAATTTCGTAAGTGAACGATTTCTGTCGCGTGGTTAAGTTTCACGATTTCATGGTCAGGTAGATTTTTGCGGTAGTCCATTCATCGTCGATTTCACTCAGCACGGCGCTGACCAATCGC
>JACPYS010000039.1 GCA_016195915.1 Betaproteobacteria bacterium
GGCGTCGCTCGCCGTCCTGGCCGTCGTGCTCACGGCTTTTCCGTTCGTCGCACCTACCTTCGTCATCGGCATCGCCAACCAGGTATTCCTCGCGATCATCGGCGCCGCCGCGCTGATGCTGCTGATGGGCTATGCCGGACAGATCTCGCTCGGCCATGCCGGTCTTCTTGCCGCCGGGGCCTTGACCACCGGGATTCTGTTCAAGGAAACCGGCGCCTCGTTCTGGGTCACGCTGCCCGCTTCGGCGGCCGTCGGGGCGCTGCTCGGCGTGGTGTTCGGACTGCCATCGCTGCGGCTCAAAGGGCTGTATCTCGCGGTCACCACGCTCGCGCTGCATTTCGTGGTCGCGTTCGCAGGTGGCGAGTACGAGACGCGGCGGGGATTCTCGACCGGCATCGTGGTCAGTCCGCCTTCGCTCGGCGCTTTCAAGCTCCAGGAGCAGCCGCAATGGTATTTCGTGCTGCTCGCCATCGACGTGCTGGTGATCCTGTTCTGCCTGAACCTGCTGCGCAGCCGCACCGGGCGCGCGCTGATCGCGATCCGCGATCACGACCTCGTCGCCGAGGCCCTCGGAATCCCGGTCAGGCAATTCAAGCTGGCGGTGTTCGTCATCTCCTCGATTCTCACCTCCATTGCCGGCTGCGTGCTTGCGTACTATCGCGGGTTCGTGTCGGTCGAGGCATTTACGCTCTATCTGACGATCGATTACGTGGCGATGGTGATCATCGGCGGCATGGGGTCGATGCCGGGCGTGGTGCTCGGCGCGGCGTTCGTGGTCAGCTTTCCGCACATCATCGAGGCGCTCGTGCGCTCGATGCCGTGGTCGCACCTGATCGCAAACGAGATTTTCGCCGTCAACTACGCCGCGTTCGGTCTGATCATGATCCTGTTCCTGGTGTTCGAGCCGCTGGGACTGGTGGGCATCTGGCGGCGCGTGCGCAACTACTTCCTGCTGTGGCCATTTCGCCAGACCGGGGTGGGCGGCGGGGGCACCTAAGGGATGAACGCCGGTATCGATGCAGGCGTCACCGGGGCCGCGGCGCTGCTCAGGCTCGAGCAGGTCGAGGTGGTCTATCAAAAGGTGATCACCGCAATTCAGGGCGTCTCGCTCGAGGTGCCGGCGGGGCAGATCGTCGTGCTGCTGGGATCGAATGGCGCGGGAAAGACGACCACGCTGCGCGCGGTGACCGGATTTCTCGGATCCGACGACGCCAGAGTGACCGACGGAAGGATCTGGTTCGAATCGCAGGCGATCGAGAACAAACCGCCGCACGCGGTCGCGGCCCGCGGCATCGCGCTGGTGCCCGAGCGCCTCAAGGTGTTCGAAACGCTCACCGTGCTCGAGAACCTGCAGGCCGCGGTGCCTTCTGCCGTGCGCGGCCGCGCCGCCCAGCGCGAGCGCATCCAGCAGGTGTTCGATCAATTCCCCCGTCTGGCGCCGGCGCGCGGGCGCCTCGCCGGATATCTGTCGGGTGGCGAGAGGCAAATGCTGGCGATGGGCTCGGCACTGATCGGCGCGCCGCGCCTGCTGCTCGTCGATGAAATGAGCCTCGGGCTCGCGCCCCGCATCGTCGAGGAACTGCTGGAGCGGCTGGTGGCGCTGAAGAAGGCGCTCGGCCTGACGGTGTTGCTCGTCGAGCAAAGCGCGCATCTCGCGCTGCAGGTCGCCGATTACGGCTACATCATGGAAAGCGGCCGCATCGTCCTCGATGGCACCGCGGAACGCCTGCGCGGGCACGGCGACGTGCAGGAGTTCTATCTCGGCATGGGCAGCGGGCCGGACCGGCGCAGCTACCGGGACGTCAAGCAGTATCGGCGCAGCCGGAGGTGGTTTGGATAGCCGCGGGTGTCTTTCGGTCGAACTGCTGGCGCTGCATTTCGGCGGGCTGGCGGTGCTGAGCGACATTTCGCTCGACGTGCGCGCGGGCGAACTGCTCGCGTTGATCGGTCCCAACGGCGCGGGCAAGACGAGCGTGCTCAACTGCATCAGCGGACTGTACCGTCCGTCGAGCGGCCGCGTCGTCTTTGAAACGCGCGAAATCACCGGACTGGCGCCGCACTCGATCGCGGGCCTGGGGCTCGCGCGCACATTCCAGCACGGCGGTCTGTTCGCGCATCTCAGCGTTCTGCAGAACCTGCTGGTCGGCCGGCACGTGCATTTCCGCTCGAACGCGCTCTGGGACGGCATTTTCCTGGGGCCGGCGCGCAGAAACGAGATCGTCCAGCGCGACGAAGTGGAGAGGATCATCGAGTTCTTCGAACTCGAGCGCTACCGGCACAGCGTGGTTGCCGGCGTTCCGTTCGGCATCCAGAAGGTGGTGGGGTTCGCGCGCGCGCTCGCCATGCAGCCGCGTCTGCTGCTGCTCGACGAGCCCTCTGCCGGGCTCAACCGCGAAGGCAAGGAGGACCTGGCACGTTTCATCCTGCGCATCAAGCACGAAATGCGCGTGAGCATGATCTGGGTCGAGCACGACATGCAGATGGTGGCGGATCTCGCTGACCGGGTTTACGTGATGGATTACGGCGAATACATCACCGACGGATCGCCCGAACAGGTGCTCCGGGATCCCAAGGTGGTCGAAATCTACCTGGGTAGCAAGACGGGCTGACCCGCCCGGCTAAAATACGCATCGAGCGTCCGGCGAAGCCGCGCCGGAGAACGGCGCCAAGGGGGAAAGCGATGTTTCTGCGCAATTGCTGGTATGTCGCCGCGTGGGACAGCGAGGTCCACCGGCTGCAGATGACGCGCCGTATCCTTCTCAACGAGCCCGTGCTCCTTTTCCGGAAGTCCGACGGACGGGTGGTCGCGCTCGAGGACCGCTGCTGCCATCGGCACGCGCCGCTTTCGATGGGCAGGCTCAAGGGAGACCAAGTGGAGTGCCGCTACCACGGGCTGCGGTTCGACGCTGCCGGCGCATGCGTGCACATTCCGTGGCAGGAAAGCATTCCGCCCGGCGCGCGCGTAAAGAGCTATCCCGTCGCGGAGAAACATCACTGGATCTGGATCTGGATGGGCGATCCCGCAATGGCCGACGAGTCGAAGATCGAGGATTTCCACTGGATGGACGATCCGGGCTGGCGTTCCAAGGGAGAGCGCCTGCATGTGGAAGGCAATTACCTGCTGATGGTCGAGAATCTGCTCGACCTGTCGCACCTGCCCTACGTGCACGCGACGTCGCTCGCCGACACTGCGATCCCGAAGAATGAAATTCCCGTCCGCTACGAACGCGACGGCGATCGCGTGAAGGTGCAAAGGTGGGTCCGGGATACGCCGGTGCCTCCCTATTTTCGCCTCCTTGCCGGTTTGAGCATGGAGGACCGGGTCGATCGCTGGATGAATCTGGAGTATTCGCCCCCGGCGATGGTGCGCATCGATATCGGCGTGGCCAAGGCAGGAACGGGCGCGCCGGAGGGGGACCGCAGCCAGGGCGTCACCACGTGGAACCTGAACGCCATCACGCCGGAAACCGGCCGGAGCACGCATTATTTCTGGGCGCAGGCGCAGGATTTCTCGCGCGATGATCCGAGCATCTCGGACGCCGACTTCCAGCTCGTGCACGGCGCGTTCCTCGAGGATCTCGCGATGATCAAGGCGCAGCAGGAGAATATCGATCTCCGTCCGGATGCCGCGCGCTTGAATATCGCGAGCGACACAGGGGGCGTCATGGCGCGCCGGATCGTCGAAAGGATGATCCAGCGGGAACAGAAAGCAGTGCTGCCTACGGCCGGGGATTGACCACGTCCGCGGGCGGCACGAAGCGCGCTCGCCCGCAAAGGCGGTTCGGTGCATACTTCCTGCACGCGGAGGAGCGCATGACAAAGGTGTCGGAGGGCATCGATCCGGCTGCGGCCAAAAAGGCCATTTTCGAATACTGCAGGAAGCGCGGCGCGCTCGCAGCCGGCGTGGCCGATCTGGCGGCGCTCGAACGCATCGCGCCCGCCGGCCATCGGCCGAGCGACCTGATGCCGCGCGTGAAGTCGGTCATTTCCGTGGGCGTCGGCGGCCAGACGCGGGGCACCTGGCAGATGCCGGCCAAGGCGATGGCGTACTCGGGTTCGACAGAGGTACGGGCCTACAAACTGGCGTACGGATGCGCTTTCTTCATCGAGCAGAAATTCGGCGTCCCCTCGATCTACGTGCCGCCGGACATCGACCCGGAGGGCGGACCGCGGGTGCCTTTTCAGAGCCTGAAGCTGCACGCAGAGGTGGCGGGCATCGGCGCGCGCTCGCTGGCGGGAGACATCCTGCTGCACCCGGAGTTCGGTTTCATGTATTACGCCTCGGTGTTCACCGAACTCGAACTCGCACCGGATGCGCCCATGGCCGAGAATCCGTGCCCGGCGCCCTCGTGCGTGGCGCTGTACCGCTCGATCGGCCGCACGCCGTGCATGAAGTTCTGCCCGGCGCAGTGCCTGAGCGGCGAAATCGATGGCGAGGGGCGCCAGAAGACCATGCGCTACGACATGGCGAAGTGCGCCGAGTTCACGCAGGAATACGAGGCTGTGCCGAAAATTCTCGCGGAAGCCGTCCGGGACGAGGTTCGCTCGAGCGGCGCGCAAGGGCTGCTCGATCCGGACCGCAAGATGCTCTGGTACAAGGTGTCGGCCGGCTCCGGGGCCTGGTTTGCGCAGTGCTTCGAGTGCATGCGCGTGTGCCCGATCGCCACTCGCGCGCCGGAGGCGGACCCGATCCGGCGCACGGAGGCCGCGCGGCGTTCCGCCACCGACAAAGGCGGGTGACATGGCGCTCGGGCTGACACGCGATCAAATCGGCATCACCGACGCGATGATCGGCGCCTACGGCGAGGCGATCTTCCGCATGAGCCACAACCACCAGGTGCGCCAAGGCGACCCGGTGCGCGCGCTCGACTGGGCTGAAATCGAGCGCCAGCGCGAGGCGATGGGGCTTGCCGACGCCCAAATCGCCGAACGCCTCGGTCTCACGCGCGAGCAGGTGATGCTGATCCGCAATACCGAGGAGAGCCGGCGCTTTCGACTCGGCCAGCAGGCCTACCTGATCGGATTGGGCGGCGCAAAGCGCTTTCGCACCGAGCATGTGGTGCCATTCGAGGATCGTTTTCGCTTTTCCGGCGACGCGTTGTACTTGCGCGCGGCGTTGCGTTTCGACGGGATGCGCGTGGCGGAGTTTGCCGCGCGCGGCTGGTGGCGCGCCGACACGCTGCCGCAATGGCTCGCGCGGCACGCAGGCGAGCGTCCCGAAGCGCCAGCCTTGGTGCATGCGGGCAAGAGCGTGTCCTGGCAGGACCTCGCGGCGCGCGTCGCGGGCTTCGCCGCCGGACTGATCCGTGCCGGCATCCAGCGCGGCGACGTGGTCGCCGTGCAGTTGCCCAATCTGCCCGAGTTCATCGTTGCGTACCTCGCGATCTGCAGGCTGGGCGCGGTGATGACGACTATCCACATGCCTTACCGCGGCGTCGAATTCGAGGCGTTGCTGCGTCACAGCCGCGCGCGCGCGATCGTCTGCCTCGGGCAGTCGAAGGACTGGTCGCCGGCGGCGACCGCACTGGCATTGCGCGGTTCGGTCCCCGCCCTGCACACCGTGCTCGCGTACGGAGCGCCGCAGCACGGCGCACTTGCGTACGCGGAGGTGGAGGTGACGCCGGCGTCCGGGCTGCGCGATCTGGCCGGCCCGGCGGCGGCCGATCCGTTCCTGCTGCTCTACACCTCTGGGACCAGCGCCGCCCCGAAAGCGGTGCCGCACAGCTATCACACCCTGCTGTCCAACGCGCGTTTGGGCGTTCCCGAGCACGGCATCGGACCGCAAGACCGTGTCCTTTCGGCGGCGCCGTTCTCGCACCTGTTCGGGCTGTATTCGCTGCACGTCTGCTGGGCCGCCGGCGCGACCGCGGTCCTGCTGCCGGTGTTTACGCCCTCCGATCTGGCGCAAACGATCGCGCGCGACAAGCCGACGGCGTTGTGGACGGCGCCAGCGCATATCGCAGCCTGCCGCGCCGCCGGCCTGTTCGAGCAGCACGATTTTTCTTCGTTGAAGCTTGCGATCATGTCGGGCAGCGCCTGCCCGCCGGAACTGGTGCGCTGGACCGCCGCGCGATTGCCCGGCTGCGCCGTGACGCAGCTCTGGGGCATGACGGAGACCCAGGCCGCGCTCTACACACGCCCGGGCGATCCGCTTGACGTGGCGGCCGGAAGCGCAGGGCGGCCGAGTCCCGGCACCGAGGTGCGCGTCGTCTCACCGGGCGACGAGAACTGCGCGGCGGGCGAAGAGGGCGAACTGCAAGTGCGCGGATGTCTGGTGTTTGCGGGGTTTTACGACCATGCGGTGGCCAACGACACCGCGTTCGCCCCCGACGGCTGGTACCGCACCGGCGACCTAGCAGTGATGGATGGCGCCGGCAACGTGACGATCACCGGGCGCAGCAAGGACGTGATCAACCGCGGCGGGTTCAAGTTCAATCCGCGCGACGTCGAAGACCTGCTGGATGCGCATCCAAAGGTGCTTCAATCCGCGATTGCGCCGATGCCGGATCCGGTGCTCGGCGAGCGCGCCTGCTGCTTCGTCACCCTGCGCCCCGGTCATACCGGCGTGACGCTGGAGGAGTTGGTCGCGTTCCTTGCCGGACACGGCATCGCCAAGGTGAAATTTCCGGAGCGCCTGGTCGTGCTGCCGGAAATGCCGCTCACCCCGACGCGCAAGGTCATCAAGGGCCGCCTCAAGATCCCGGACTGATATCCTAGTCGGTGTCGCCGGCGCCCGGGTGGTGAAACTGGTAGACACAAGGGACTTAAAATCCCTCGACGGGTCATTCCGTCATGCCGGTTCGAGTCCGGCCCCGGGCACCATCACCGACGACCAATGACTACCGCACCATGACAAAGAATTCTGCAGAGCTCTTCGCCGGCGTCTTCCCAATCGCGCCTACGCCGTTCACAGAATTCGGCGATCTGGACCTCGAGGGAATGCGCAGGGTGCTCGACTGCATGGTGGATCAGGGGGTCGACGGCATCTGCATTCTCGCGAACTATTCCGAGCAGTTCCTGCTTTCGGACGGGGAGCGTGACGTGCTGCTCGACGTTTGCATGGCGCACGTCGCAGGCCGTGTACCGGTCATCGTCACCTGCAGTCACTTCAGCACGCGAATCGCCGCAGCTCGCGCGACGCGAGCGGCAGTCGCCGGTGCGCGCATGCTCATGCTGATGCCGCCATACCATGGCGCCTCGCTGCGCGCAGATGAAAACGGCATCGTCGAACACTATGCGCGTGTGGCCGAAGCGGCGCGGATCCCGATCATGATCCAGGACGCGCCGCTCTCGGGCGTGAACCTGTCGGTGCCGTTGCTGGCGCGCCTTGCGCGCGAGGTGCCACAGGTGCGTTACTTCAAGATCGAAGTGCCGGGGGCAGCAGGGAAGTTGCGTGCCTTGATCGAGGCGGGTGGAAAGACAATTACCGGTCCCTTCGATGGCGAAGAGTCGATCACCCTCATCGCTGATCTCGATGCCGGAGCGACGGGCACCATGCCGAGTGCTCTGCTGCCGGAGCTGATCAAACCCGTGCTCGGACATCATCGTGCCGGCCGGCGCACGGAGGCGGCCGCCGCCTATGCACGGATCCTGCCGCTCATCAACTTCGAGAACCGGCAATGCGGCTTGCGAGCGACCAAGGCGGTCATGGCCGAGGGCGGCGTCATCAAGACCGAGGCGGTGCGTCATCCGCTCGAGCCTTTGCATCCGGCAACACGTGCCGGGTTGCTGGAGCTTGCGAGGGCGCTCGATCCGGTTGCGCTACGCTGGGGCAGGTAGGCGCATGCCCTGTTTCAGCGCCGCGATTCCGGCCGACGGCGTGCGCTCCGCCTATTGGGGACCCATGTACCATGTTGGAACAAATCGCCGGAGCGCGAGCTGACATGCTGTTTCGCGGAATCGTTTGCCTGGCTGCAGCGTTCCTTTCAGCGGCTGCCGGTGCCCAGTCCTATCCGGACCGCCCCGTGCGCATCGTGGTGCCGTTCACGCCCGGTGGCTCTCCCGATACCATCACGCGTATCGTGGGCGCGGGGCTGACCAACGAGCTCGGCCAGCCGATCGTGATCGAAAACCGCGCGGGTGCCGGCAGTACCATCGGGACCGCGATGGTGGCGAAGGCGCCGCCCGACGGCTACACGCTGGTCGCTACCACCGCCATGACGTTCAGTGCTGCGACGTTCGCGAACCTCACTTACGATCCGATCGCGGACTTCGCCGGCGTGGCTCAGCTCGCGCTCAGTCCCGGTGCGCTCGTGATCGCCGCCGAGAAGAACGTGCGCACGCTCGGCGAGTTGATCGCTTTGGCGAAAGCGAAGCCCGGAGTGCTCAACTATGCCTCGGCCGGACCGGGCAGCTTCAGCCATGTGTTTACCGCGCAGCTGCTGGGGGCCGCGAACGCGGAGATGACCCACGTCCCGGTGCGCGGCGCGGCCGAAGCGCTGACCGAGGTCATGACCGGGCGTATCGACATCGTCTATTCCCCGCTGACCACGGTGCTTTCGTCATTGCGAGGCGGAAAGATGGTGGCTCTTGGGATGGGCTCGTCCAGGCGCTCGGCGCTCCTGCCCTCGGTGCCCACCACCGTGGAAGCGGGGGTGCCGGGATCGAGTTTCGATGCGGGCGTCGGCCTGTGGGCGCCGAAGAAAACCCCACGCGAAGTCATACAGCGGCTGCACGGCGCGATCCGCAAGGTCGTGGAGAGCGAAGCGCTCAAGGCGAAGCTCGAATCGGTCGGCGCGGAATCCTGGCCGATGAGCTCCGAAGAGATGGATGCCCACACTGCCAGCGAACTTGCCGAACTGAGGAAGCTCGTCGCGCGCCTCGGCATCAAGCCGCAATGATCCGCCCGCCTTCGGCAATCACGCGGCCGTCGACTTCGATGACCGGTTCCCTGATCACGCCTTCCAGTCGCAACTTGGCGTGGCAGGTGCCGCCCAGCGTGATGGTATCGCCCACGCCGATGTGCGACGCTCCGTAGAGCTTCTTGTCCGTACGCATGATGCCCGTGGGGGTCACGTTCGGATTGAGCCCGACGGCGATCTCGGCGGGGCAGTTGTAGCTGTTGGCGTCGCCGTCCTGGTGCAGGATTTCGATCCAGCGGTTTGCCTGGGTGCCGCCCTCGATCTTCGTCACCATGCCTTTCTCTATCGTTAGCCGAATGGGCTCCTGAAGGCGGCCTACGGAATGCGCCGTGAGGTCGAAAACCACCGTTCCCTCGCCGCTGCCTTCGACCGGGCACACATGAGTTTCGCCGTCGGGAAACGCGCAGCCGCCGCCGCCGCTCGCTCTCATCGCCCATACTTTCGCGGCAAACGCCCTGCCGGGCCGGCCCTTGATGCTGGCCGCAAGATCGGTGCCGTTTCTGCAGCGCACCCGGATATGCTCGCCATCGGTGAAGACCTTTGCCACTTTCTCGCCAATCACGTTCATTGCGACGTAGTCCGCATCCGCCGGTCCGCCGGGAAGCAGCATGGCGGGGGTCAGTTCCTCCATCAGGATGAAGCGCTTGCCGGTGCGCAGCAGCTCATCGGTGATCGGTGCATGGGCCAGCGCGGTGCTCGTGAGGTAGATGCACAGGTCGATGTCCGGATCGCGTGCGGCATGGACGATGGGAGTGGCCGGATCGTAGCCGTGCGCCTTGCGCGGCGTCATGATGGAGATCGTCGGCTCCAGGCCCATCCCGTTCGCAGCGGCGGCCAACGCCTGCCAGAGCAATGGGTCCATGCGGGTGTCGGTGATGATCAGGATCTTCCCCCCCGGCTTCGCATTGAGCTCAAGGGGTATGCGGATGGTGCGCATGATTTCGATGAATCTCAGATCCATTTCTGTGTTCCCGATGGTCGGCGACAGTCGGCACGTCGGCCAGCGCAGGCGTGCCGCTGCGGAAAGGCCCGGACGGCTCTGTCTGGTTGGAAGGAACCGCAATTATGCGCGACGCGCGCACGCCGAAAAAGTGGCCGGCATGACTGTCACGGGGATTCAGGCTGCAATACGCGGGGTTTGTCGTGATCGGCGATACTCCGGGGTAATTCGCGAGAGAATTGAGGAGCCAGGGAGGCAAGTGGGCGCGCGTCATAATGGCAGCGAGGATCCGCGCGGACTGACGGCACGCTCGACGCGCACGCGCGGCGCCGGGGTCAGGCTGATCGCGTTGCTCGCGATGCTGCTGGCTGCTGCGGCGAACGACGCGCTGGCGGAGGGTGCGATCACCGGGCATCACCTGGTTCCAGGCGCGGAGGCATTTCGCAGGGGTGTGGAAAACCGGGCAAGCAGCGACGATCAGCCCCTCACGTTCTATTTCATTGGATACATCGCCGGCGCTACGGACGTCCTTTTTGGCGACCAGCGGTTTTGTCCGCCCCAGGGCACAACCAAAGGGCAATACGCCGCCATGGTTCAAAAATATCTGAAGGCGCATCCGGAAGAATGGAACGAAGAGGCCATGGGTATCGTTCTCGCGGCGCTGCGGCAGGAATTTCCGTGCAAATGATCCTCTCATTTATCCATGAGATCCGGCGAGGCCGCGGTTCTCATCGACGCCGCCCTCGTCCACGTGATGAATCGTGATCGCAGGAACGCAACGAGCGAAACGCTGGAGGTTTGCGGGCGATGATGACAGGAGCGTTGACGGGTATCCAGGTTCTGGATCTGACCAGCTACCTTGCCGGGCCTTACGGGTGCACGTTGCTCGGGGACCTCGGCGCGGATGTGATCAAGATCGAATCGCCCGACGGCGACATGATGCGTCATTACCCGTCGACGCTATCGGGCGAAAGCCGCTCGTTTATCGGCACCAACCGGAACAAGCGCGCAATCGTCCTCGACCTGAAGAAACCCGAGGGTGTCGAAGTCGTGCGTCGGCTCGTCGCCGGCGCCGATGTGCTGGTTCAGAATCTCCGTCCGTCTGTGCCTGCGCGGCTCGGAGTCGACTACGAGCGGCTGAGCCGGATCAATCCGAAGCTCATCTATTGCGCGCTCACGGGATATGGAGATTCCGGTCCGATGCGCGACAGCGCCGGGTTCGACCAGGTGCTGCAGTCGATGACCGGGATCTCTTTCTTCCAGGGTGCGGGCTCGGCGCCGCAGGTGGTAGTTGGCTCGATCGTCGACTACTACGCGGCGTCGCTCATAGCCTATGGCGTGACCGCCGCACTATTCCACCGCGAACGCCACGGCAACGGCCAGTATCTCAGTCTGTCGTTGTTGCGCACGGCGATCACCATGCAGTCCGCGCGGTTCGTCTGGGCGGCTTCGGAGGGAAGATCCGTCGACCGAGAGCTACGCCCGGGCAAGACCGCGGGTATCCATCCGACCAAAGACGGTCATCTCTACATCTCTGCGCATTCATCACACTTCTGGAACGCGCTCTGCGGGATGCTCGGCCTGGAGGAACTCGCAAACAATCCGCGTTATGACGACATGCGCAAGCGCGCGGAGCACGCTGAAGAGTTGCTTCCGCTGATGCACGCGGCGCTCCAGAAACATACCGCTGCCGAGTGGGAGCAGCTGATGAAGGGAAAGGTTCCGTGTGCGGAAGTAATGCAGATCGAAGACATGTTAGATCATCCCCAGGTGCTCGCGGAAGATCTGGTGGCGACGCTGAATCACGCGGCGATCGGTCCGTACCGCACGATGACGAAACCCGTGCGGTTTTCCGACACCCCCGGACCGCCTGCGCTGCCCGCGCCGATTCTCGGGCAACACACGGACGAGATCCTCGCCGACTGCGGTTACAGCACGGAGGCAATCACTCAGCTGCGGGCGAAGGGTGCCGTCGCTTGAAGCGAGTCTTCCCATGGGCTCGTCGCGCTGATGATCACTGGTCGATCGCGATATTTGCCGTCCGCGCGACCTTACCCCACGTGGCAGTGTCCACGCGCACGAATTAGGCAGTCTGCTGAGGCGTCAGCGGATCGGGGATGGCGCCGCGGCGCTGCAAGGGAAGTTTAGCGGCAACGGACATCTGTCAGAATCAAGGCATGGGAGCGGAGCCACTTTGCGCACCGCCGTCAGACAGGGAGGACAGCGGATGTCGGTCATTCTGGGTAGCGGCGAACATCGCTACCGTGTGGTGGAGAACTGGGCGAAGCTGCCCGATGGTTGGGAGTTCAAGGACGTTGCGGCCGTTGCCGTCGACAGCAAGGACCGCGTCTACGTGTTCAACCGCGGCGAACACCCGATGATCGTGTTCGATCGAGACGGGAATTTCCTGCGCTCATGGGGCGAGGGCTTGTTCCCGCGCGCCCACGGACTGCACATCTCCGTCGATGACACCCTGTATTGCACTGATGACGGTGCTCATGTGGTGCGCAAATGCACGACCGATGGCAAGGTGCTCCTCGAGCTGGGTGTGCCTGGAAAGCCGGCGCCCTACATGAGCGGAACACCATTCCATCGTTGCACGCACACGGCTTTGTCACCGAAGGGCGAGATTTACGTGTCCGACGGGTACGGTAACGCGCGCGTGCACAAATACTCTCCGGATGGGAGGTTGCTGATGTCCTGGGGTGAACCCGGGACCGGACCGGGCCAGTTCAACATCGTGCACAATATCGTCACGGATGAGCAGGGATGGGTCTACGTCGCCGACCGCGAGAATCATCGCGTTCAGGTGTTCGACGGCAAGGGAAAATACGAGACCCAGTGGAACAACCTGCACCGGCCCTGCGGCCTGTACTGCTGCCGCGGGCCGCAGCTGGAGTTCGTCATCGGCGAACTTGGCCCATGGTTGGCGCTGAATCGCAACCACCCCAATCTGGGTCCGCGCCTGAGCATCGTCGACAAGCACGGTACCCTGATCGCGCGGCTGGGCGGCAGGGAGGGCCCGGGGCTCGAGCCTGGCAAATTCATCGCGCCGCACGGACTTGCGCTCGACTCCCGCGGCGATATTTACGTCGGTGAAGTCAGCTACACCGACTGGCCGCAGTCGCACCCCGGGATCCCGATCCCCGAAGGCCTGCGTTCGCTGCAGAAACTGCAGAAGCTCGCGTGAAACGCTTGTGGCATCATCGCTTGCCGGCCGGGACCAGTTGCCGGATGCGCGTTACCGCGCTGTCCACCTTGAATTCGATGAAAGTCCGACCCAGCTCCGTCGAGGCCTGACGCGGGTCGCCATCGACGCCCGAGTTGTCATCGCCCGGCGCGAGTTTGTCCCGGCGAACCCATTTTCCGCCGCTGTCGACGAACATCAATTCCGCCGTGTCGAGGACGCCTGCATGTCTGCCGACCGACATGCTTCGCGGTGCGAGGTACTCGCGCGCCCGTTGCTCGGAGCCGTAATACACGTCGCCAATGTAATGCACGCGAATGCCCCCGGGCGCCCATAGTCGGTCGAGATCGACAGCCGCCTGCTCAAGCGCACGCTGGCCGCCGCCATGATCGCCCATCAGGAGGATGTGCCGGAATCCGGCTGCGCGCGCGCTGCGCGCGACATCACGGGCAACTGCGGAATACGTTCCTTCCGACACGCTGACGCTACCCGGGAAACGCATGTGCTCCGTCCTTTTTAACGCATCGCCTGTCGGAGCGAACGGCATGATCGGATAGACCAGTGCGTTTCCGAGTCTCTCCGCGATTTTCCCGGCGACGTGCCGTGCGATGAAATTGTGTTTGCCGGTGGCCATGTGGGGACCATTCTGTTCCGTGCTGCCGGCGTAATAAATCGCGGTGGTCGCGCCCGCGGCGATCGCGTCTCTGACCTCGGGCCAGGCGAGGTCTTCGATAAAAACCGAGGGCGCCGCACCGGCTGCGCAGGAAATCAGGCACAGCCACAGCGCAGCGCCGGCGAATTTCGTCTCGAACCGGCTCTTGTGCGCGCGTTCATGTTTGCGGCATTCTGTGCCCGGGATAGTATTGCGGGCCCCGGCGGATTGCGCGCCGGCATCCGGTTTCTCAATGTTCACGGGACCCTCGTCCAATGGCCGAACTGCTCAAATCCGTCAAATCCAGCTTGTCGCTCTCCGCCGCGGCAACAATCGTCGATGAGGCGCTCGCAGTCCGTGCGACCGAGGGAATCCTGCCGCTCGCGGTTGCCGTGCTCGACTCCGGTGGCAGTCTGGTCGCGTTCAAGCGTGAAGACGGTTGCGGTCTGCTGCGCTTCGACATCGCGTTCGGCAAGGCCTGGGCGGCACTCGGCATGGGTATGTCCACACGCCTCATCCGCGACCGGCTTGCCGCAAGGCCCGTGTTTCAGGGTGCACTTGCTGCCGCCTCCGGCGGGCGCTTTGTTCCGGTGCCCGGCGGGGTGTTGATCCTGGATGCGCAGGGCGAGGCTATCGGCGCGGTAGGCATCAGCGGAGATGCGTCGGACCGGGACGAGTATTGCGCCATCGCCGGAATCAAGGCGGCGGGCCTGGGAAGCGAACCCGCCATGCCCAATCCGGAGTGGCGTTCGGCCGGACTTTGAGGCCCGGTGTCCGGCTCAGCCGCCGGCTGCCCTCTTGCAGTTGGCGAACGCGACATTCGAGCCCTCCTCGAGCGTAGCCTCCGTTGCGGTGGCGCTCAGCGTGCTGCGCCCGTTTGAATAGCGTCCCGCCGGTCCGCCCGGTACGGCGTCAAGGCGGAATTCGCGTTCCGGAAACACGACCCACGCGGATTTTTCGCCGGTTTCGAAGCGCACGCGAAGCACCTTGTTTCCTTCGCAGACGAATTCGGTGACGCCGACCGGAATTCGGGAGCGCTCGGCCGGACC
>JACPYS010000042.1 GCA_016195915.1 Betaproteobacteria bacterium
CCGCGCGGCGCGAGGTCAACGCGTGGCAACGCCGACGCAACGCCGAGGGGCGCACCATCGACTGGACGTTTACGCGCCAAGACGCGGATCGAAAGCTCGGTCAACATTATGTTTCGTAATTAACGTGTTTCGGTACTAGCGCTTCCGCGACAGCTCCGCTCGCCTCCATCAGCGCTACAGATGACGACTTGGCCTATTTCGGAACATCGCCCGGCTCGGATTTCACCTTGTAATCGATGCCACTGTCGGCCGGCCCGCCCAACTTGACGACCTTGATAAAGCCGTAGCCCATGCCCTTGTGGCAGCTGTTGCAGTCATCCACGACGGCCTTGTAGGCGGTGTCGAACGCTTTGACGTCTTTCGCCATGATCGCCTTGTTGACGCTCGCAAAAGTGTTATCGTTGAAGTTCTTCCAGACCGCATATTCGGCCGGCTTCGTGAGCATCGCGGGATTCATCGCTCCATTCATGTACTTCGACATGTACGCGGCAAGCGCCCAGTTGCCGCCATGCGCGGCGAAATAAATGTTCTGAAAGCGATCCCCAACCTCCCGCATCGGGATTGCGAACTTCGGTATTGCAGCCTTGATGCCATCCAGCTGCTTCTGGGTGTCCGGATCGGCAGCAAGCGATGGGCCGGCCGCGAGCAGCAGCGCGCAGCCGACGACGAGTTTGCGAACTTTGTCATTGATCATTCCAGCTCTCCAGGATTTGATGTTACAAATACCGCTTCCCGATGCGCGACCGCTTGATTCGGGACCTGACGGCTCCAAATTCCGAGCTAACGCTACGCCAAGCTGTGGATCCAGGCTTTGACGGGGATCAAATCATCGGCTACGCACGCGGAAATGTAGGGGCTCCGCATCGTTGCCAGCTCGCTGGGCGCGGCCCGTACCGCCGGGAGAGTTGGACCGCCCCGGACCGGAATTTCCCGGTGCTTCAGCCGAGCGTGAAGCGAAAGGTGGCGCCTTTGCCGGGTACGCTTTCGGCCCACACGCGTCCACCGTGTCGCTCGATGATCTTGCGCACGAGCGCGAGGCCGATTCCGGTTCCTTCGAACTTCTCCGGCGCGTGCAGCCGCTGAAATACGCCGAACAGCTTGCCCGCGTACTGCATGTCGAATCCCACGCCGTTGTCGCGCACGAAGTATACGGTGCGCCCTTCTTCCTCGCTGGCGCCGATCTCGATCCTCGGTGGCGACGAAAGAGCGGAATATTTCAGCGCGTTGGCGAGGAGGTTTTCGAACACCTGGCGCAGCAACACCGGGTCGGCCCGGCAATCGGGCAATTCCCCGACCGTCACCACCGCACGGTGCTTCGCGATCACCGATTCGAAATTCGCCAGCGCCATGCGCGCGATTTCCGCAGTGCGCACGGGCTTGCGTTCGATCTCCTGGCGTGACAGCCGTGCGAATTCGAGCAGCCCTTCGATGAGTTCACCCATGTAGCGCGCCTGGCTGGAAATGCGCTCGAGGTGCACGCGCGCTTCGGCGGAAATCTGACCGGGGAAATCCTCCTTCAGCATGCCGATGTTGCCGTCGATCGCGCGCAGCGGGGTCTTCAGGTCGTGCGAGATCGAATAGGAGAAGGACTCCAGCTCACGGTACGATTCTTCGAGTTCCCGGGTGCGCTCACTGACGCGTTGTTCGAGCGTTTCATTGAGCCTGCGGACGCTCTCTTCGAGGGTCTCGCGGTCGGTGATGTCGGTCGTGATTCCCCGGTAGCCGGCGAATGTCCCGTCCGGCCGGAATACCGGCTCGCCCCACAGGCTCAGGTAGTACTTTCGGCCGGCCAGGATGATGCGAACGCGCACGTCGTGATAGGGCAGGTGACTTGCGCGCAGTCTCTCGAACTCCTGCTTGCTCGGGCGCAGCAGTTCATAGCCTGGAAATTCGTCTGCGCGCCGGCCGATGATCTCTTCCCGCGACATCGGGGAGTCCCTTTGGAAATCGCCGCCGATGGAGCGGAAGCGGTACTGCTCGTCGACTTCCCAGGTATAGGTGGCGTACAGCTCCGTCAGGCTGCGAAAACGCTCCTCGCTCGCGCGCAAGGCCTCGGTCGCCTCCTTGATCGCTGTGATGTCGGTGCCGACGCCGAGCACCTGGCTGACGCGACCCTCGCCATCGAAGATCGGAATCTTGGTGAACTGGAACCATCGCCGGGTGCCCCGGAAGTCGGGGAGTTGAGATTCGTATGGACCGAACGATCTGCCGGTATCGAAGACCTGCTTGTCGATCTCGGCTACCTTCTGCGCCGCCGCAGTGGACCAGGGAATGAACTCGCCAGTCGTCTTGCCAACGACCTGCGCCGGTTCGGTCCCGAAGTCGTCGGCGATGCGTCGATTGCAGAACGTGTAGCGGCCTTCGCGGTCGCGCACGAAAACCGTGTTGGGAGACGAGTCCATGAGAAGCTGCAAGAATTCGCGCTGACGAGCGATGTCCCATTCGGCCAGCTTGCGTTGCGTAATGTCCGAGGCGACCCCGCGATAGCCGGTAAAGATCCCGTGCATGTCGAACACAGGCTCTCCGGCAACGCCAACATAGAAGACCTTGCCGTCGGCCGCGGTGCGCTTGAGCAGGAGGTCCTGGAAGGGCTTGCGCGCATCCAGCGCTGCACGGTGCTCGTCCCAGGTCTGGTTGACAATCTCCGTGCCCGGCAGCTCCCAGCGGCGCTTGCCCGTGTGTACCGCAGCGGAGATACCACCAAGCAGTTCGTCACCGCCCCCCATTTCGACGAATCGGTACTCCGCGTCCTGCTCCCAGTACCAGTCCGACGAGAGTGCGGTCAAACGGCGAAAGCGCACCTCATTCGCGGCCAGTTCGCGCTGCCGCCGCGACAGACGAGCGAGCAGGGCGACAATCGCGATTCCGAACGCAATCAGCAGCGCCGACTGAACGCCCGCATCGATCCATTCCTGCTTGAACCGAGATTCCAGCGGTGCGAGGGCCGTGCCCACGTCCAGCCCGACGTTGACAACGAGCGCGGTGTCAGGCACGCGATGCCAGGCGAACACCCGGTCGACGCCATCGGTATAGGCCTTGGCCCGAAAAACACCGCGCGGCGCGGCATCCGCTCGCATGAAGGGCCGCACTGGCGACAGTACCTTGCCCAATACCTCGCCGGTGTTCTGGCTGCGTGCGAGAAACGCACCTTCGCCGTCAAACAGGCTGATGTTGTCGTCGGGCTCCAGCTCGAACGAAGCGAGGACCTGCGAGATATACGCAGGCGAGAGCGATATGACTGCTACACCGGCGAATCGCCCGTTGCGCAGGATCGGCCGGGAAAACTGGATCGACCAGGCTTTGGACACGCGTCCAATCAGCGGTTTGCTTACGAACAGCCGGTCGCCGCCGTCGAGGTGCGCCTTGAAGTGCTCGCGGTCGCGGATGCTGAGCGGCCCGCGGAAGCCGAGATTCGAGTAGCTCAGCTCGCCGCCGGCATTGGCAAACGACAGCTGCAGGAGCGAATGTTCGGGGAACGAGGCGAGAAGGGAATTGGCAACAGCATGGAATCTGGCGTCGTCGACGCCGTAGTCTCTGCGAACCTGTCGCAGCGCAAAATCGACGCTGCGCACCAGTACGCTCATGCGGTCTGCGACTGCGCCAGCGAGTTGGACACCGCGCTTCTCGGTGATCTCGAGCAGGCGGGTGCGCTCCTCGCGCTGGAACGCCCATAGTTTCCAGTGGAGCAGTCCGACTGCGACCAGCACCAGCGCGATGACGAGGCTGGCGGCAATGCGAAATCGTTGGCGGGTGCCTTGCATCTGCAACGCGGTGAGTTATCGGTAAACCAGGTGATCCATCACAAATGAAATTGCCTTGTCGTGTCTCTGCATTTCACAGGTTAACGACGGGACATCTGCTCGGCAAGCCATTCCGGTTACCCAGCGCCAGCAGTTCCTTCGGATGAGGGCCGCGCTCCGGAATGGCGGACAGGCCTTGCTCAGACGGCCGGTGCACAACGATAACGCGGCGCCAGCCAGGCAATGGCCACAATCACGATGGCGACGAGCGGGAGCGCCGACAGGTTGACCGCTTCCCAGCCAGCCTCGGTGATGATCAGCCCCGAGACGAAGGACGAAATCGACATGGTCGCGAAGATCAGAAGGTCGTTGGTTCCCTGCGCCTTCGCCTTTTCCTCCGGCCGATAGGTCTCCGTGAGCAAGGTGGTGCCGCCGACGTAGAGGAAGTTCCAGCCAACTCCGTTCAGCACCAGCGACCACCAGAAATGCGCCACTTCATCGCCCGAAAGCGCAATGCCCACCGAAGCAACGTTCATCAGAGCGCCCGCCAGCATGATGTTGACCACGCCGCAGCGCTTGATCAGCGGCCCGGTAATAAAAGCCGGCGCGAACATGGCGATGACATGCCACGAGACGACGAAAGCCGCGTCGCCGTAGGGATGGCCGCAAGCGTCCATGGCGATCGGCGCCGACGTCATGAGGAAGTACATCACGCCATAACCGACCGCCCCGGCCAACATCGCGACGATGAACTCGGGTTGTGCGGCGATTTCGGCGATCGGCCGGCCCGTTGCGGTCCGCTCTTCCGGCGCAGGTTCCGGAATGTGCGTGAAACGAAGCAGTGCGATCGTGACCAGCGCAAAGGCAATCAGCGCGAGGTAGGCGCCCATGAATCGTTGCGGCAGCAGGTCCACTGCGAAGCGGCTGGTACCGGGGCCAAGGATGCCGCCGATGACGCCGCCGGCGAGAACGAGTGAAATTGCGCTGCTCTTGAAATCCGGCGTTGCGCTGTCGGCGGCCGCGAAGCGGTAGTACTGTCCGAACGCGTTCTGGGCGCCGAACAGCAGCGCGCCAAAGCACAGCAGCCAAAGACTTTGAACCGAGATTGCGGCGGCGCTCACCAGTGCACCCGCGATTCCGAATACCGAACCATGCGCCAGGCCGCGCTGCCTGCCGACGATCTTCATGTAAAAGGAGGCTGGCATGGTTGCAAGCATGCCGCCGATGACCCAAAGGCTTACCGGCAGGGTGGCGAGCGCCTTATTCGACGCCAGCGCCAGTCCCGCCAGTCCGTTGATCGCGATGAGCGTCGCATTGGTGCTGAGCTGCATCGCCTGGCTGCCGGCGAGCAACCATATGTTGCGCCGGGCACCGCTTGAGCTCGCGCGCAGCGCGCTCGCCGTTCCATGTTTCGCGTCTGATTTCATGGTCGCTCCTCGTTCCGACTGGGACCGCGCGCTGCGCAAGCGGCAGCGATTACGGCATCCATTTTGAAGAGCGGTGTCAAACGGTGCCTGAGGCTTGTGCCCCAAACGGAGCCAGAATTCAGCTCCGGACGACCGGGGAGACCGGGACTGCAGTCCCGAATCAGGAATTACGGGATCTTCCTGCCGAACGCGGCGTTGCGGGCAAGCACGATCGCCTGCGGGCGATTTTCAACCTCGAGTTTTGCGAAAATACTGGTGATGTGATTGCGAACCGTCTTCTCGCTGCGTTCAAGCCGCGCGGCGATCTGCGAATTGTCCAGCCCCTGGGCAATAAGCTCGAGGAGGTCCAGTTCGCGAGGCGTCAGGCCGGCGAATGCCGCAGGCCGCCCTGCCGGCAGGAAGGCGCGCACCTCTTCCAGCCACGTCTTCCATGCCGGTTCGCGCTCGAGCAGCATGTGGTTCCGGCTCTCCAGCGGCACGAAGCGCGCCCCGGGAATCATGGTCGCGACCAGGCGTCCTTCCTCGAACGGGACGCGTTCGTCGTGGCGCGCGTGCAGCACAAGGGCCGGGCACGCGATCCTGGTGGCCAGGTCGCTCACGTCGATCTCATCGAAAACCTGCATGAAGCGGGCCGCGTTTGAGGGGGAGGTGGTCATCCTCTCGAATTCGCTCCATGACCGGTGTTCTTCGAGCGTGCCCTCGGGTATGAACTGGCTCGTGAAGAACTGGCGAAATGCAGGGCTCTCCCGGCTCCACCCGATCTCGGCGAACTTGACGGTCGTCTCGGCCTCCTCGCGCTGAACGGGCGTCAGCTCGCGCTTCAACCGGCCGCGTGCATAGGCGCCATACAAGACAAGGCGGTCAACCCGCTCGGGATGGCGCACGGCATAGGCAATCGCAATCGCTGCACCCTGTGAGATGCCGAGTAGCGAAAAGCGCCTGAGCCCGCTCGCATCCGCGACGGCCTCGAGGTCGCGCACCCAAGCGTCGAATGAGAGCTCCGATACGTTCCAGTCCGATAGCCCGCACCCGCTTTCGTCATACCGCAAAAAGCTGTGGTCGCGAGACAACTCGGCGATCCAGTGGCGCCATACGGGGTTCTTCAGGTCGTATTCCAGATGGTTCACCCAGTTGGCTGCCTTGACCAGAGGAGGCCCCTCCCCGATGGTGGCGAAGGCGATTCGGGCGCCAAGAGGATTTACGCAGAACTGGATTTGCTGCCTCAGTGCTGTCATACGGCGCCTGCGTCGCTGAAAGAAGAAAAAGCCGATCTGCCTTCCATGGCGCGAAACAGCAGGTGGCTTGCACTCCGTCCAGTCTAATCCATATCATCGGCACTGAACACGCGACGGCGACAGACAATCAGCCGGCCTCCTGGCTTCGGTTGGCGGCCCGGGAACTGCGCTCGTCGAGGAACGGGTTGAGCAGCAAGCGATCAAGCCAGAAGTCCCGCTGCGCACAAAAGTGTCCAATGCCAATCGTCATCCGCTCGTGGCCCGCGGCAGGTTCCGCACGGTAGGTGCCGAACAGCCGATCCCACCAGGGCAACGCGAAGCCGAAGTTGCTGTCGGTTTCGGCTGAACGGACTGAGTGGTGCACACGGTGCATGTCGGGGGTCACGACAAACCAGCGCAACACGCGGTCCATTGCCGGTGGAATGTGTACGTTTGCGTGGTTGAACAGCAACAGCGCATGGAACACCGCCTCGAACACCAGTACGGCCAATACCGGCGTGCCCAAAACCAGGATGACGGCGAACTTGATCAGTGTGGACAGCACCATCTGGAGCGGATGGAAGCGCACCGCCGTAGCGACGTCAAAGTCCAAGTCCGCATGGTGCACGCGATGCATGCGCCAGAGCACTGGCGCGGTGTGAAACGCCAGATGAACCATGTACACCGCCAGATCGAACGCCAGCAACGACGCGACGATTGCCAGCGGATAAGGTACCGGAATCATGTTAAGGAAACCGGTGCCGCGCTGGTTGACGAACACGGCTAAGGCAACCGCGGCCAACGGGAACAACACCCGGACCATGAGGATGTTCACGATGGCGAGCGCGAGGTTGTTGGTCCAGCGAATCAGCTTCGAGGTTTCCGGCGCGCGCCGCGGCGCGAATAGTTCCCATACGGCCAGGAGCACGAAGCTGCCGAGGAAAGATCCGAGCCGGATCGCCGGCTCATGCTCGAGAAGTAATGAATCGAATGACATGGTGATCCTCCGGCGCCTCTGAGCGTTGGCTGGGCAGGATGTATACCGCCGGAGGTGGCGCATCGTCTGTCACAGATGTTACGTGCGGACGCTCCGCGCACGTGCGTGAAGGCGGAATCGGGTGCTGACGCCGGATGACTACTTGCCTTGAGAGATCCGCCTCAAGACGGCCAGATCGCGGATTCGAATGAACCCGCGATCGACCTCGATGGCGCCCGCGCGGACCAGATTCGTCAGGCTCCGGGAGACATGCACGCGGACGGTTCCCAGCAGGGACGCGAGTTCTTCTTCAGGGAGGCGATCACGAGAAAGCCGGATCCCACTTCCTTTCGCAGTGCCTTCGGCCACGGCCAGGTCATGGAGATACTTAGCCAGGCGTCCTGTCGCGGTTTTGAGTGCGAGATCCTCGGCGAGTTCTACAAGCTGCGCCATATGTTCGCCCGCAGTGGCGACCAGCTTGAGGCCCATCGACGGATGCTCACTCACGAGACGGTTCACCGTGACCATGTCGAGCAGAAGGAGCCGTGTCTCGGTCGCGGTTCTGGCGCTGACGATATGCCACCCCGTACTGAACGCGGATGCAATGCAGAACGTGTCTCCCGGGCAATCGAACACTTTGAGGACCTGCTCCCGCCCCTCGGCATTGGCCCGATAGAACATCACCCGACCCGAATCGAGAATGCAAAGGTCCGGGCAGGGGTCTCCCTCCATGAATACGAGTTGACCTTCCGGAATCACCTTCGATCGGCACCGGATGGCGATCGCCTGCAGAACTGCGGGATCGAGATCGCCAAGATACGGTACCGTCTTCAGAAGCGGAAGCACTGCATCACGTAGGTTCATCCAGCCTCCGACATGCGCGCAGCGCCGGAAAACTCAGAAGTCCTTGCCGAAGAACTCCCTGATCAAATCGGCCAGCGCAGGCGACGGGCTCAGAAACCTGCACCCGGCACGCTGCGCCGGGCTGCCGTCCGCAAGCGTCGCCGGCCCCGTGTAGCGTACCTCCAGGTCCACGCTCACCAGGTCGCGGCCTCGGCCTTCGATGCGGCAATTCCTGATCACCGTGCCCGCCTGCAGCGCGCTATCCGGACCGAATTGCAGGATGCCGACGCCGCCCAGGCTGATGTCGCAGATGGTCGCCTCGAAATAGATTGTGTCGTCAACGGAGGCGACGCATCGCAACGGAGGCTGAGGCGGCACTGGCGCGCGCTCGGATGCGCGGCGCCGGCGGCTGGAGATGGCTTCGGGAAACCGCAGCCGGATGACTGGCGCGCCGGCGTGCACCGTGCGCTCCGGGCCGCCTGCCGCAAATTCGATGTGCCACTCGCCCCACTCGGCGTGAAACAGCGCGCGCGGCAAGGCGAGCAAGGCCGCATTGGCCGCCGAGTCGGCACATGGTTCGACGATGATGTATTGCCGGCCCGGATCGATGAAGCGCAGCCTGGAACGGAACTGCGCCACGCTGCCGCCGATCCGCGCGACAACGGCCTCACCCTGCGCAACGAGCGCATCGAGTACTGCATCCTCCGCCGCGGAGCGCTGCGGCTGCCCCGCGGGCGGAAGGCCTGTTTTCGCAATGGGTGATGGCATCATTTCGAATGCTGCCAGCGTTTGCCCGGCCAAGGCAAGCGTAGCCGCGCCCGGCAGAGCACCTTGGTGCGCTTGCTATCTCGATGTTTGCGACGCCGAAGATGCCTTGCGCAACCCGCGCCATGCCCCGGCAAGCGCGCTCGCGGCGTGCCGCACCTCTTCATCAGTGGTGGGCATCCCGACTGAGAGGCGAACGGCACCGAGCGCCCGGTCTATCGTCACGCCCATCGCAGCGAGCACCCCGCTCACCGTCGCTGTTTCGTCATGGCAGGCGGAACCGAGGGATGCCGCAACGTCGGCCTCGACCGCCTGCAGCAGTTCCCGGCCGCTCACACCCGGAAACGACACGTTGAGCGTGGTGGGCAGCCGATTCTCCGCATGACCGTTGAGAGTCAATCCGGGTACCCCTTCCGCGAGCAATCGATGCAACAGGTCACGCATCTCACGCAAATGCGCCCGCAGGACGTCTGCACGCTCTCGGGCGAGCCGGGCCGCTTCCCCCAGGCCGACAATCGCAGGCACGTTCTCCGTGCCGGGGCGTAGCCCCCGCTCATGGTCGGCGCCGACGATGACCGGACAGATGGGCGTGCAGCGGCGCACATAGAGCGCACCGACGCCCTTGGGTGCATAGAACTTGTGGCCCGCGATCGTCAGCAGGTCCACGCCGAGCGCATCGACGTCGACAGGAATCTTCCCGATCGACTGCGCGGCATCGGTGTGCATGAGCGCGCCACGTGCATGCGCCATCTTCGCGATTGCGGCGATGTCCTGCAGCGTGCCGACTTCGTTGTTGGCGTGCATGATGCTGACAAACGCCGTATCGGCGCGGAGCGCGCGTGAGACGGCGTTCGGGTCTATTCTTGCGGCGCCGTCCACCGGCACGACGGTGACGTCCCAACCGTCTTCCTTGAGCCGCAGGTAAGGCTGCGTCACGGCGGGATGTTCGATGGCCGATGTGATGATGTGTCTTCGCGTGTCTCTCAGCGCGCGCGCCACGCCGAGAATTGCGAGATTGTTCGCTTCGGTGGCGCAGCCGGTAAACAGGATCTCTGATGGATTGGCGCCGATCAGCGCTGCGACCTGCGCCCGCGCCTTGTCCACCGCCTCGTTCGCCTGCCTTCCATAGCGATGGGACGACGAGGGATTGCCGAATTGCTCGCGCAGGAACGGTTCGATCGCATCGGCCACTTCGGGAGCCACTGGCGTCGTCGCGTTGTAGTCGAGATAGATTGGCAGTCTCATTTTTCTCGTGGTGAATTCACTGTGATGCGCGTACGGTACACGTCATAGGCGATCGGATCGACGTTTTCGTAATCGATCCTCTTGCGCCGGGATTCGGCCAGCAGGTGATAGCGCACGGTAGCTTCGATCGCGACCGCGTCCGGATAGTCGTCCGCAGCGTACTCGAAACGGTACACCCGCGGTTCCCCGCGCGGCAACCGGCTGTCCCAGAGATCCACGATGAACGGGCGCCACATGATCACCCGGCTCAGGACGTGTTCCGTTTCGCGGAGTACCGCGCCCTTCTGATCCAGCAGGCGGATGGAAACCGTCAGGTGCCGGTCGGGCGTGCCCGTCGGAAGGTAGTGAGCGGCGCCGATGTTCGTGATCGTCAACGCAAAGGATCGTCCGTCGCGCGGCGAGCGAGGCATTTCTTCGAGCGTCACACTCAGCCCCTTTTTGACCGCGGCGGGGTCGTGCCCGCCTCGCCACAGATGCATGCGCACGGCGCGCGCGGCGCCGCCCGCCACGATCGTGCGTTCGGTCAAGGGCATGTGACACTGTACGCAGCCCGGCGCGGTTCCGCTCGCCGCGCCGGGCTGCGTGCTTTGGATTTCCACGATGGTTCCGCACGGCGGGAGGCGATAGAACGTGTCCCACCGATCGCCGCCCACGACGTGGCAGCGCCGGCACATCTCGTTCGAGTCGGCAACTTTTCTTACCGGGTGTGGAGCGCCCTCGCCACCGCTGACCCCAAGGATCTCCCCGTCGCGAAAATGGCAGGCGGCGCAGGTGACGCCTTCGTGCTGCAATTGCGGATCGAAATCCGGATTCGGCTTCAGGATCGGTCTCCATTTCTCCCGGTCCTCGAACCCGACGACCAGATGTTCCTGCTTGCGGTCGAGCGGAATGTGGCAGTTGTTGCAGATTTGCTGCCTGCCGTCGAACACCCAGTCGACCTGGTAATACGGGTCCGTCCAGGCTTGGCTGTGAATGGTCGTCGACCACTCGTCATAGATCGACTGGTGACAGGCTGCGCATTTCTTTGCGCTCAGTGACCCGAGCGATGCCGGAATGCTGCCGGTCGGGACCGGCCGCTCGAAGGCCTCGGACACGACGAAGATGTTCATCGGCCGGAGGAAACGCCAGGCGAAAAATGCAAGCAGCGCGACCAGCGCGAAGCTGAGAACGATCGAACGCCTGCTCCAACCGGATGTCATGGAACGTAACATGTTGGTATGTCTGCGGACGCAGCGATGAACGCGCCGTAACCCCCGAACCAGTGCGCCAGACAGGGCTCGGCCCGGCGCGCCAGCGCGCCGCCACCGGGCAGGAACACGGCGCTGTGCAGCCTCAGGTTGGAGACGGCCAGTCCGTTGAAGAGCTCCAGAATATTCGCGTAGCTGTGCCAGCGAGCACCGCGATAGCTGCCCGAGCCGCCTCCGCGGCCCTTGGAGAGGTAGAGCAGGCTTTGACGATTGAGGAGCCCAAGCACGATGCGGCGCCTCGCAACGCGCAGCATCTCCATGAGCGCGGCGCGCTCGTCTTGCATGAAGCAGAGCGCGGTCACGCTGATCACGGTGTCGAAGGAGTGATCCGGAAACGGCAAACGTTGCGCGTCCGCGCCCACAAACGCCGCATTTCCAGTGGAATGTCGGCGCGCGTAACTCACTGCCGCTTGATCCCGGTCGATGCCGGCGACCCAGCCGGAGCGGCCCTCGGCAAAGTGCCGCGTAAAGTAGCCCGTCCCGCAGCCTGCATCGAGCACCGTCTCGCCAGGGCGCAATTCGAGCAGGCGTGCCAGCAAGGCAAATTCAGTCGTCCCGATCCAATTGCCGCGCGGCGTCCGGTACCAGGCATCGTATTGGTCAGGCGTCATCGGGTGCAGCGGCGCATTCGGGCGACATCTGCGAGCATTGTAGTTGCGCTCCGTGTCATACGGCGGAGCGTTGAGCACAAGTGGCACCTTCGTCACAATGTATCTCCGCCCTCAGCCTGGGTGGGCCTGTCCGCACTGCAAGGGGTATTCGGCGCGCCGCCAGGCTTCCATGCCGCCGAGCACTACGCGCACGTTTCTGAATCCATTTTGAGCCAGCAAACGCGCCGCCGCAGTGGAGCGCTTTTCGGTCCGGCAAATCAGCACTACCCCCCGATCGCGCCAGGGCGCCAGCTCGCCAAGACGAGGCGCGAGTTCCGCAAGCGGCAGATTTCGCGCGCCCTGAATTTGTCCTGACTCGCCGTTGAAGTCGGATGCGTCTCGCACGTCCACCAGCACGGCGGTGTGCTCTGCAAGCATCGCGCGCAATGTTTGCGGCGTGATCATTATCGCCGGCTTGTACCGGCGGACCAGCCGCGGCAGGAAGGCGACCGCTGCAAGGAAAGCCAAGGCCAGCAGAGCGCCGCGGATCGCGCCCTCGCTGCCATCGAACACTGCGCGCCCGGCGTGACCAAGCAATGCGAAAGCGAGCGCCAGTCCGGCGGCTAGCGCAACAGCCAGAGCGATCCGCCCGATCTCATTGGGCTTCATTTCAGAACTCGTAACGAACCTGCAAGTACATGTTGTCATCGCGCGAGAGCTGTCCGAACTGGCCCCATGGCTTGTCACCGAAGAAATTGGCGCCGATTGCGCCCCACACCCGGTCGGTGAAGCTGTAGCGCAGTTCCGGGTTGATGAAATGGTCACCATTGCTCGTGTTATACGAGGCGTACAGCGACAACCTCAGTGTCTGGTGCATGAGCATTTGGGTCGCGCGGAGCGTGAGCGTGTGGTTCCAGCGCTTGTCGATCGGGAAACCCGCCGGTTGTGCGGCGAGATAGGCGGCGTAGTCATGCATGAGCTCCGCGTAATACTGGAAGCCGAGCGAGAAGTCTTCGACCGGCTGAATCTGGTAGCCGGCGAGCAACCGGGTCTGAGAATTGGGAACCGCAAAATCGCTCCCGGCGCGGTCCTGGCGCGAATCGTAGTAGGCGGCTTCCAGGCTGACCACCCCTTCCCCGGCGCGGCCAGAGAGACTCGCACCATAGACCGAGAGTTCGGGGTAGAAGAAGGTGATCTTTGTCGGCGCGGTCCTGCTGTCCGGACGCATCGAGGGCGTGCGCTGGAAGCCGCGATACAGGTAGAGCGCCGCATCGTAGCCGGCGACGTCGCGGTAGGCACGCAGACCCACGTCCCCCTGGTTCGGCTTGAGCGTTTCGCGGTTGGTCAACGCCGGCATCGGGTCGTAGAGCCGGAATCGCTGTGCATCCGGAATGCGGCTCTCGCGAAAGCCGGGCGAAACGACCAACTCGAACGAGCCGAAGGCGGGATACGCGCCCAGCTTCAATGCATCCACGCCGCGCTTTAAATACTCCATCGGCCGGCCCGCAAACAGTGCCTCATGGTCCTTGGGGAAGACGTCGTTTACGAACACCAGGTCACCCAAACCCCAGGTAATCACCTGCCGCCCAACGCGCATGTCCCAGTTGCCCGCCGCATAGTCGACATAGCCTTCGCGCAGTTCGCTCTCATTCCCGCGGCCGAGATGGTCGTAGGCCAGATCGCCCTTCGCCAGAGCGCGCCAGGCGCCGCCGGTGGCGTCGAGCTTGATCTGGGCGCGCTCCTCCATCCACTTATAGCGGCGACCGTCGGGATTCGCCGCCACCGTGTTGAACGCCGTGTTCTGTTGCACAAAGCCCGAAAGCGCGAGCTCCGCCCGCGCGGCGAGCGGCGCCAGCATGGCGATGAAGCAAAACGCGGCCGACCGCAGCAGCATCAGTCAACCCACTTGCGCGGCGGCTGGCGCAGATACCGCTCCGAAAACAGGCTATCCTCGATGCCGAGGTCGTAGTCGGTCTTGACATACGTGACCTCGGTACGATGGCCGGTCTGCAGGTTCTTCATCGTGCGCTTGACCGGCGTGGGAAAACCTTTGATATTCGCCACCTCGTCGGCGCTGAAGAGCTTGTAGCGGTTGCCCCTCTTGTCGTACTGCTCTTCCTTGAGCGGCAGGAAGTTCGCCTTGTCCACCCAGGTGAACTTGTGGCCGAAATCGGCGTCGGTCCCCTTGGGCGTGCTCTTCACCACGTAGCAGTCGCGGTTTCCCACCTTCTCCTCGCGTTCGATCACATGGTTGTCGTCCTCGATGTCGCGCCCGGAAACATCCTCGTATGTGAAGTCCGAGCCGACGAAGCTGGAGCGCTTGTCCTGCGCGGCGATGCGTTTGACCATGTTGATCGCAGGAATGAACAGCCAGCGGTCGTCGTCCTTCGCCGGGTACTTGTAGATCATGAAGCTCATGTCCTTCACGTCGGCAGGCTGGAAGAAGTACATGAAATACTTCTGATCACCGCCCGGCTCGCCGGCATTCTTGCGCAGCATGGTAAGTTCGCGCACCCGCTCCTGGCCGTCCTTGTTGATGAGCTTCATCATCACGCGTGTCTTGAAGTCCTTGCCGGGGTAGAGGAATGCCGCCTGGGACTTCTTCATCGCTTCCTCGCCCGAGAGAGCCAACGCCTGCAGGGGCAGCAGCGCGACGGCGAACAACATCCACCAGCGTTTCATGTCAGCCTCCCTTGGTTCGCGCCGGAGCGGTGTCCGCCGCCGGCATCGGTTCGTCGAGCAGCCATTTCCTCCCGAGCATGATCAGCGCGGGCAGATAGAGAATCGTGAGCAATGCGGAGAGCATCATCATCGCCACGATGAAGGCTCCCACCGCCATGTAGGGAGTGAGCGGCGCAAACAGCATCACCGAGAAGGCGGCGGCGAAAAGCACCGCGTTGCGGACAATCCCCTTGCCCGGCCGCGCCGCCGTCCACAGCAGCGCTTCCTGAACATCGCCGACCGCGTCGACAAGGCGTTGCCGGAAACGGCTGATGAAGTGGATGGAAAAATCGACCGCCATGCCGAGCGACAACGTGCTCAGCACGGACAAGGGCATGTCGAAATCCTTGCCGGCAAAGCCGACCACGCCGTAGATGAGCAAGATGGTCGATAGGAGCGGCATGCAGCCGATCAGTGCCCACTTGGCGGAGCGGAAGGCGAACACGAGAATGATGAAAACCACCGCGAGCGCGATCGCGAAACCGCGCACCATATCGCCCAGTACTTCGTCGTTCCAGACTAAATTGAAGTAGGCGATACCGGCCGGTTTCACGGCCACGCGCAGCGGGTGAGCCCGCTGGTAGGTTTCTGCCGCGTGCGTCACCTGGCGCATGGCCTCGGCGTCCCAGGTCTTCAACTGCACCCAGAGATTCGCCTTCTGGAACGTGGAATCGACCACGTTGTCCAGATCGGAGGGCTTGGCCGACATGCTGAACAGAAACAGGTACTGCCCGATGGCCTCTTTCGTATCCGGAACGGCGTCGTACTTCTTGTCGTCATCGTGTAGCACCTGGTTGATGCGCTTGACGTAATCGGCTACTGAGAACGTCTTGCCCACCACCGGCAACTGCTCGAGATGGCGCTGCAGCCCTTCGAGCCAGCGCACCGCTTCCGGCCGCTTCATGAACTCTGGCTCGCTCGCCAGCACCACGAGATAGCCGAGCGAGGTACCGCCCAGCGCCTGGTTCATGGCCGTGTCGGCGACCCGGATCTCACTCGATGGCTTGAACCAGGCCACCAGGTTGTTGTTCACATGAATCTTCGAGGTTCCGGCGATCGCGACGAGCAAAAATGCGAGTCCGACCAGCGTGGTGGCCAGCGGACGCGTCGCGCCCACTTCGCCGATGCGACGCAGAAGGCGGGCGGTACGGTCCAACTCCATGCTCTCGGTTTCGACCGCCTTGGCGACCTTCGCCTCTTTCACGAAGGTCAGAATGGCGGGAATCAGGCTGAATGAGAACAGCCGCAGCACCACCGTGCCGAAGGCGATCAGCCCGCCGAAGACCTTCACCGGAATGATGTTCATGAAAAGCAGCACGGCAAAGCCGGCGGCGGTGGCGAGCGCCGTGTAGCGTACCGGGCCGCTTACCGCCTGCATGGTTTCGCGGATCGCCACCAGCTTGTCGCGCTTCTCGCGGTAGCGGAAGTAGAACTCGTTGAAGATATGGATGCTGTCGGTGGCGATGGCCATCAGGAACACCGGCGCCATCGAACTCATGATGTGCACCGGGAAACCCGCGCCGATCAGCAGGCCCATGCTCCAGATGATTGCCGCCATCGCCACTGCCATCATGGCGAGCGAAAGAGCCAGGTTGCGGAACATGAACTGAATCGCGGCGAACATGATCATGCCGGCGATAGGCGAGAAGATGCCCATCAGCTTGAACATCTCGGCGCCGAAGGTATCCCGCGCCACGGGATCGCCGGCGATGTAGTAGCGCTCCGGGCCGCTCTCTCTGGCGAGGACGGCGCGGATCTTCTCGGCGATCTCCGCGCCGTTGTCCCCCTTTTCCAGCGGGACGTAGATCGCGGTGGTCTTGCCGTCGGGCGAAACGATGCGGTTGACGAAGAGCGGATTCCCGAAGAGGGCGCGGCGGAGCGCCTCCACCTCGGCCTGGCTCTGGGGCGCCCCGGGCATGAGCGGCCCCACCTTGAGCGTTCCGGCTTCCGCCGTAACGTTTGTAATGGTGGAAAAGCTGTTCACATCGCGGCTCGCCACGCCTTCCAACTTGAGAATTTCGCCGGTAATGCGGAACATGCGGCCGAGAGTTTCGCGGTTGAGGACTCCCGCATCATTTTCCACGCCCACGACAATGGTGTCCTCGTAAAGCGCGAACACCTTGTCGACCTCGTTGTTCCAGACACGCACGTCCGAAGTCTCCGGCAACATGTGCTTCGGATTGGTATCGGTTTTAATGCGTGGAAACTGGGTGAGAAACGCCAGCGTCAGCACCACTGTCGCCGCGATAATCACTTTCGGACGACCGATGGAGAATTCTACGAGCGAGAACTTGGTGGTCATGGCCTCCCCTTGAATTCACTTTCGGCTGGCGTGCCCAACACCAGCGCGGCGCATGCAACGCCCGTCAAAACACCAGGACCTTGTCGGCCCACTGGGTCCAGGTGGTCAACTCGTCCAGCGTGCTGCGCGAGGTGCCTTCGACAAGGTCCTTCTCGTCGATCCCGCGCGCATCGATGCAGGTGCCGCACACACCGATCTCGCCGCCGGCGCGCACGATCATGCCGAGCATGTCGCCGATGTTGTAATAGCCCTGCGGCACTTTCTGCCCGCTCTTGCCGCAGGCGGCGGCATCGCCGATCAGGAACACCTTGACTTCCTCTCCGCCTTTTTTCAGCAGCGAGCGGGCGAGCCGAAGCGCGTTGTAGCTGCGCTCGGTGCCGTAGGGCGGATCGTTCAGGATCAGCAGATTCTTCACGAGACTCTCCTCGAACCTGGGGCGCTCAAGCGCGCGTATCCAAGCCTGTTCCAGTGCTCCATGCCCCCACGCAGCACCGATACCTTGCCGAAGCCCGCGGCGCGAAGCTGCATTGCGGCGCGCGCCGCACGCTCCTGGGTGCCGGAAACGAGGACAATACCGGTGGACTTCAGATGACCGAATTCCTTGATGCAGTCGGTTAGTTGCGGCAGGGGCACATTGATGGCGGCGGGCAGGCGGCCGAGCGGACCGCTGAAGAACTCCCACAGCCCGCGTACGTCCACGATGGCGGGCGCGCGCTCGGCGTCGAGGTCGCGGCGAAGATCGGGCGCGTCGATCCACACGCTCACGGTGATTGCTCCTGCGAGGGGCGCGCCGCACGAAACGGAATTCCGAGCAGCCCCGAGAACGTCGTCGACACCCCGGGATCGGGGAATCCCGGCAGGCCGATGCGCAAGCCCGCCTGACCGCCGGCCGGCTCGACGGTGTAAGTGCCGAGCATCCTGTCCCAGATTGCGAGGCAAAAGCCGTAGTTGCTGTTGCGCTCGGACTCCACCACCGAGTGGTGGATGCGATGCATGTCGGGCGTGACCAGGAGCCAGCGAAAGGCGGTATCCAGTGCAGCCGGCAGCCGCACGTTGCCGTGGTTGAAGAGCGCCGTGAGGTTGAGCAGCAATTCGAACAGCAGCACCGCCAGCGCCGGTGCGCCGAGGACGATGATGGCCGCGTACTTGATCAGCATCGACAGTACGATTTCAAACGGATGGAAGCGGATGCCGGTGGTGGTGTCGAAATCCGGATCGGCGTGGTGCGCGGCATGCAGGCGTGCGAGCGCCGGGACGGAATGGAACATGACGTGCTGGAAGTAGACGACCAGGTCGAGCGCGGCGACGCCAAGCGCGAACGCAATCCAGCCCGCGGCGGCGTAGTGGTTCAGCACGCCCCAGCCGTTCGCGGCCGCGAACTCGGCCATGCCGATGGCCGTCGTCGGCAGGGCGACGCGCAGCACCAGCGTATTGAATACCGCAACGCCGAGGTTGGTGCGCCAGCGCCGCCACCAGACCTCGCGCGGCGCGCGCGCCGGGGCAAGGTGCTCCCACAGGGCCATCGCAGCAAGCACCGAGACGAACAGCGTCAGGCGCACTGCGCTCTGGTGTTCGAGGAGGTACGATGATTCCATGGTTGTGCTAGCATTCAAGTGATCAATTGAATAATAGGAGAGATGCCGGACCATGTCAACCGATGCGGTGAAGACACAGCTCTACCAGTCGCTCGCCAAGGTGGCGCAGGCGCTGGCGAACGGAAACCGCCTGCAACTGCTTGAATTCATGGCGCAGGGGGAGCGCTCGGTCGAGTCGCTCGCGGAACTGACCGGAATGACCCTGGCCAATACGTCGCAGCACCTCCAGGGACTGCGGCAGGCGGGGCTGGTGAGCCCGCGCAAGGAGGGCCAGCGTGTCTACTACCGCCTCGCGGGGGATGACGTTGTGCACCTCTACGACATGCTTCGTAGCGTTGCGGAATCGCGACTTGCCGAAGTGAAGCAGCTGGTGGCCGATTTCCTCGGCGACAAGGACACGTTGGAGCCCATTCCGGCCGGCGAGCTGCTCGAGCGCGCGAAAACGGGTCTGGTGACCGTGCTCGACGTGCGCCCGCCCGAGGAATTCGCCGCGGGCCACCTGCCGGGCGCGGTCAACATCCCGCTCGACAGGTTGGAAAGCGGCCTTGCGAAGCTCTCGAAGAAGCGCGAGGTCGTGGCGTACTGCCGCGGGCCGTATTGCCTGATGTCCTTCGAAGCCGTGCTGAAGCTCAGGAAACGCGGCTGGAAGGCGCGTCGCCTGCAGGACGGCTTTCCGGAATGGAAGGCAGCGGGACTGCCGGTGGATTCGTCGAATTGAGCCGGCGAGCGCCCTATAGAACGGTGAATCTTTCGGTCGATTCGTTATAGCGCACCAGGGCGTACCAAAGCGCCAGCAACGCGCCGCTGGCGAGCAACGACCAGCCCCAGCCGTCGAACATCACCGGGAAGTAAGCCTGGAATCCGAGCCGCGTTTCCTCGATCTCGTCGAGCGTCATTTCCTTGACGATCAACCCGGCCTTCTTGAGCAGTCCGCTGGCAATCGAGCCCGACCAGGCGAAGAAGAAAACGGCAACCCAGAGCTTCAGGTGGCCCTCGCCCATGCGCCAAAGCGAACCCGACGCGCAACCGCCAGCGAACACCATCCCGATTCCGAATATCAGCCCGCCGAGCAGCGATCCGATCCAGAAAGTGGCCGGAATGGCAATGTAGGGATCGATCACCTTGCTCCTGAACAGCAGCGCCGCGATCGGAATTCCCAGCGCCGCGCCGAGCATGATTGCCTTGGTCATCTCGCCTTCCGCGGTCATGAAGGGTTCGCGGAAGGCGCGCGCAAAGCACAGCCGCGAACGGTGCATGATGAAACCCATGGCGAAGCCCGACAGGATGATGATCCCCCGCGCCGCCAGCTTCTCGTTTTCAGAGTAGTACCATCCGGCGGCCCACGCGATGATCGCCAACAGCAATCCGAAGCCGAGCCAGCGGTAGAGCGACGCGATGCCCGCGGGAGTGTTCAGCGTTGCGGGCGCCTGCATCCCCCACTCGATGTTTTCCAGTGTCCACGAAAGCAATTTCAAACCGATGGCCGCACCGGCGAGCAGCCCTGCCCACATCGCCCAGCCGGCAGGCGACGAATGGATCAGCGGCGTGAAAAATCCGCCCGTGGTGCAGCCGCCGGCGAGCGTGGCACCCAGACCCATGAAGCTGCCGCCGAGTGCCGCCCAGACATATTCCAGCCTGGGCGGCCGGCTGATCTGGAATTGTCGCGATAACACCGCTGCGCAAAATGCTCCAAGCACCAGCGTGATGTTCATCAGCGACATGCGGTGCAGGAGCGGCCCCTCCAGCGTGTCCGGCAGGTCGAGCGCCGGCCCGAGGCCGATCAGATTGTTGAACCAGTCGCCCCACAGCTTCAGACCGCCGAACACTCCCCAGAACAGGCCGCCGATCATCAGCCCTGCGATCACCATCACCAGCAGGATGATGCCCAGATAGGGCGACCATTCCTCCACGAAGACCGTTTCGTAGTCCGCCTTGAAGCCGGCCAGCCACGACGTGCCGGTTGTCGTGCCGGGTTCCATTTCATGTCCGATGGTCGTATTCATTTCATCCACCACTGATCGCGCGCAGCTCGACTACAGACAGCTGGCTGGCGAGTCGCCATCCTTCGCGCCCTTGAGCATGAAGGTCCTGATGTCGTTGAACAGCTGCTCGTCCGGAACGTCCGCATATTTCTCGGCGGCCTTGTTGGTTGCCTTGACGCTGACGCGATACTCCTTGCTCGCGTATTTTTTCAGGGACTCCTTGCCCTTGGCGTGCTTGTCCGCTTTCAGATAACTTGTCCAATCCGCCATGGTCCTGGAGTTAGGCGCGATCGCGCCGCCAGCCTTTGCGGTGTGGCAGTCCGTGCACACCTTCTGGTAATACACGCGGCCGCGTTTCCAGTCGCCGTCGGCGGCATGGGCGGCGCCCGCGAACAGGCTGCAGCCAAGCAGGCAGTACGACAGGACATTGATGGGGGATAGTCTCGTTTTCATGATCTTGCTCCTGGTTCTTGAATCGTTACCGGTTCGTCCTGGTCCTCCCACCCGGTGATCATCGCCTTGATGTGGGCGAACGGCGTGTGGCCGGTCGTGGTGAGGTAGGCGTGGCCGATCAGGAACGCGAGCATCATGAAGGCCGCCGCGGTGTGTACCAGTGCGATCGAGCCGAGTTCGAGGCCGGCGGCAAGCTTCGATGCGCCGAGTTCGTTGTAATAGAGGTAGAGCAGACCACTCACCCAGATCAGCGGATTGATGAACAACTTGACCATGAGATACGCGAGCCGCTGCAGGGGATTGTGTTTGCTCAACCGGGTGACGCGGAAGGGATGCGGTGCGCCGGTGAAAATCCCGACCGTGTAATAGCTCGCTACGGCGAGGACATTCCTGGTCGTCGGTATGTACTGCTTCCACTCGCCGGTCGTGAAGTGCCAGAAGATCGCGAACAGCCACAGGCAAATCAGCGTCCACGCGGCCGTGGTGTGCAGGTTCGCCGCTTTTTCCCAGCCGACCAGCGCATAGCTGCCATGGATCTCGAATCCGGTCAACAGCATCAGGATGATGAGCGCGGCCTGCTCCCAGTGCCAGAAGCGCTCGAAACGCTTGAAGATGTAGATGCGTGCCATGGTCGCTTTCCCTTTACTTGTTGCGCCTGGATACGATGACGCGCCCCGCGCCGTGCACCAGCACGCCGAGCATCGCGAGTACCGCGATCGCCCAGCCGGCGGCGTCCAGCCAGCCGGCGTGATCGCTCGCGCGTCCGGGGATGTAAATGCCAGGCACCTTCTCGAGGCGGCCCCCCGAGGCGTGACAGTCGCGGCAACGCAGGGCGTCCTTGGCGGGCGCCACCATGTGGGTGATCGGCCAGGTGCTTTCGGTGGCGAGAAAATCGACCTTGCCCGAGAACGGCGCGCCGACCGAGGCCATGCCGACCGCGACGGCTCTCTCCCAGTTGAAGTTGGTCCAGAAGGCAGTGTCGTCGTTGCCAGCCATGTGCAACACGGCCAGGGTCTTGTTGACCGGGTCGTAGGCCTGCTTGCCGCGCATGACCTTGACCGGCCAGATCAGCGACTTTCCGTCACTGGCGCTGCCTTCGAAGTGGTTGATCAGCGTGGGCTGTTCGCCTTTGTCGACCTTGTCGCCGAACAAGGTGTATTTCACCTTGCCGTTGAACCACATGTAATCTGGCACGACGTTCTCGCCCAGGACAAAGTCGCCCTTGGCGGCGGTGTAGATGACGTGCCCCTTGGCGTCCTTCCTGATCAGCGGCTTGCCATCGGGCCCCATCTTGCCGGCCGTCGACCAGTCCCAGGACATCTTCGTAGCGATGCCGCCGCGCGCGTAGGAGGGGATATGGCAGGTCTGGCAGGCCACCTTGCCGGTGTGGTCGTTGAGCTTGGCATTGGCCTTGTGCGGCGCCTGGCCGTGGCAGGACTGGCAGGTGGTCGGGTTGGTGGTGTACTCCTTGCCGCGCAGATGCGCGCCGCCCTTGTCTTGCGCGGTGGGCGCGTAACGGCTGCCGGGCACCTGGTGGCCTTCCGTCATGTGGCAGGTGGCGCACGCGAAGTTATTGCCGGTTGCGTCCATGTGCACATCGAGTGCCTTGTCCGGCGACGCGAGCGAACTGTCCATGTCGCCGTGCTTGACGCCGTCTCCGCCGCCGCCGAAGAAATGGCAGGCGCCGCAGTTGTCCCGGCTGGTCTTGGCGACCGCCTGCGCGATTTTTTTCAAATCGATCGGTTTGACCCTGATGCCCGAGCCGGGGGGGATTTCCATCGGCTGGGTGACGACGTTTCCGGCCAAACCCGGCTGCTTCCGGTAGTTGCCGGTGCTGTCGTGACAGATCAGGCAGTCGACGTTGACTTGCGAAGTGAAGTCGAACTTGTCGTCTTTCCAGCCGTATCCGATGTGGCAGGTGGTGCAGGAGGCATAGTTCGATGCCACCGACGTGCAGAAGTTGTTGATGACATGCTTCTTGCCCAGGCGCTGGCCATCAGGATTCAGGAATTCCCACGTCCAGTGCTGGGTCAGGTGAAGCTGCTTGGCGGCCTCCGTATGGCAGGAGAGGCAGGCCTTGGTGACTTCGGGTCCGGTCTTAAAATCCTGCTCCAACACCTTGAATTTGGCATGGTCCGAGGTGGACTTGAGCAACTTTGCCGACTCCGGGTCCGGCGCGCCATGGGCAGCGGCACCCACCAGCAGCGTAGTCATGACTGTCATTGTGCAGAGCCCGGCGCGCATTTGTCGCTCCAATCCTGTTCGAATCCGTCAAGCCTCGATCGCATCCTAGGCCGGATACTGGGGGGGGTGTTTGCGCTGGATCAAATCACCGGCTACATACTGGGGGGGGTGTTTGACCTGAGGCAACTGGCGATGCGGTTTCCGGTCGGTCCGGGCGCGGTTCGAAGGCATCGGCGATAGGTAGATAGAATGCCGACATGGAATCCATCGGAAATGCCGGCGATGGGAGGCAGGCGTGACGCGGCGCGCGCGGTGGATCGGCGTGGGCACGCCCGAACCGGCGTCGCTGCGCACGCTCTGCGAGGGGCTCGCGCAATCGCAGGCGCGCGATGCCGATCCGATCGTGATCTGGGGCAGAGCCTCGAGCCCTGTGTCTCTCGGGGAAGGCGTTGACGCGGTCTGGCTGGACGAAGGCCAGCACGTGTTTGTGCTGATCGTGCCCTTGAGCCTCGCACCGGGCCGTCCGAGGCGCTGGATCGCGTGGGCGCTTGCGCCCGCGATCGCAGCCTGCCGCGGCCTGGGCGTGCGCGCCTATTTCGAGGGCCGCGACCTGTGGGTGGCCGGGCGCAAGGCATCCGGCGCGGGGTGCGCCACCGTCGGTGCATGCGCCGTGATTGTTTCGAGCTTGCCGCGCGCTTTCGCGCGCGGGCTGCCGGTCGCAGCGCGTTTGCGGGTGGCGATCGAGGCGCAGTTCGGATGGCAGTTCGAGACATCGTGGCCGAGTTCGGCGGAGCGCCAGGCAATGGGGGAGGCGGGATGATCGACAGACAGCGAAGGACCGTTCTGGGAGGACTCGGAGGCGCAGCGCTTTACTTGGCGGTGCAGCGCCTGTTCGCGGCGGGGCAGGTTGAAAAGGGCGTCTACAGTGTGCGCGGCGAGGCGAGCATCAACGGCCGGCCCGCACGTCCCGGCATGGACGTATTGCCGGGCGACACGGTAATTACCGGGCGCGACGGCGAAGTCGTGTTCGTGATCGCCGCCGACGCGATGCTGGTGCGGGGGAGCTCGCGCGTCGAGATCAGCGGCGGCGCGGGCGCGATCGTCGCCACGGGCGCGCGGATCCTCACCGGCGCGCTGCTCTCGGTGTTCGCACCGGGGCAGCCCAAGGTCCTGCGCGCGAGCACCGCGACCATCGGCATCCGGGGCACGGGCATTTACATCGAGTCCGATGCGGACCGGACCTACGTCTGCACCTGTTACGGCGAGGCGGAGCTCGCGGCAAACAGCGATCCGGCCGCGCGCGAGATCGTGAGGTCGACGCACCACGACCAGCCGCGTTACGTCATGGCCACGGGTGCGCCGCAAATGCTGATGACAGCGCCCGTCATCAACCACACCGACGCAGAACTCACGCTTCTCGAAAGCCTGCAGGGCCGCAAGCCGCCGTTCGCGGACTCGAGCGAGCCGCGCTACTGATCGCCGCCCTCGGGCGAGACGCCCTCAGGCCTTCGCCGCGAGTCGGTCGAGCTGGTACTTGAGTTTCGCGAGTGTTTCCTCGAACGCGGACAGCCGCGCCCGTTCCTGCTCGACTACGTGCGCGGGCGCTCTCTCGACGAAGCTCGCGTTTCCGAGCTTGCCGCGCGTCTTCGCCAGTTCGCCTTCGATGCGCGCGGTCTCCTTGCAGAGGCGTTCGCGCTCGACTCCGGCGTCGATCTCGATCCTGAGCTGGACGCGCGTGTGGCTCGCGACGATCGCGGACGGCGCGCCGTCATCGGCCGGCGAGCGAGCGCCCTCGAAGATTTCCAGCGCCGACAGGCGCGCGAGAAACTGCGCATACGCCGCGATCGCGCGCACCTCGTCGCCCTGCGGGGTCGTCACCAGGAGCGCGACGCGATCGCGTGGTGACAGGTTCGTCTCGGAGCGCATCAGGCGGACCTTGTCGACGAACTCCTTCATGAACGCGACCCGAGCCTCCGCGGCCGTGTCTATCTTTTCAGGCTGAAATCGGGGATACGGCGCGAGCATCACGCTCCCCCCCGGCTTACCCGCGAGCGGTGCAACTTTCTGCCACAGCGCCTCGGTGATGAAGGGTATCACCGGATGCGCGAGCCGCAGCACCGACTCGAGCACGCGCACCAGCGTGCGCCGCGTGCCGCGTTGCACCGCCGCGTCGTCCGACTGGAGCTGCACTTTCGCGAGTTCGACATACCAGTCGCAATACTCGTCCCACACGAAGCGGTAGATCGCGTTCGCCGCATTGTCGAATCGGTATTCCGCGAACCCCTTCTCCACTTCGGCTTCGGCGCGCTGCAGCTGGCTGACGATCCAGCGGTCCACGAAAGACAGTTCGACCGCCAGCGTCTCGTCGCGTCCGCAGTCCTTGTCCTCGGTGTTCATCAGCACGAAGCGGGTGGCGTTCCACAGCTTGTTGCAGAAATTGCGGTAGCCTTCGCAACGGGCGAGGTCGAAATTGAGCGTGCGCGCGAAGCTCGCGAGCGAAGCGAAAGTGAAGCGCAGCGCGTCGGTGCCGCAGGCGGGGATACCGCCGGGATAGTTCTTGCGCACGTACTTCTCGATCTTCTTCCTGTGCTCGGCGCGCATCAGCCCCTGCGCCGATTTCGCGAGCAGCGCTTCGAGCGTGATGCCGTCGATGAGATCGAGCGGGTCGAGCGTGTTGCCCTTCGACTTGGACATCTTGTGCCCTTCGGCGTCGCGCACCAGGGCATTGATGTAGACGTGGCGGAACGGCACCTGCCCGGTGAAGTGCAGCGTCATCATCACCATCCGCGCGACCCAGAAGAAGATGATGTCGAAGCCCGTGACCAGAACCGAGGACGGCAGGAAGTCCTCGAGGTGTTTCGTCTTCTCCGGCCAGCCGAGAGAACTGAACGGCACCAGTGCCGAAGAGAACCAGGTGTCGAGCACATCCGCATCGCGTCTCAGCGCGCCGGAATATCCATTCGCTGCGGCCAGCTTGCCTGCCTCTGCTTCGCTGCGCGCGACATAGGTGTTCCCCTGTTCGTCGTACCAGGCCGGGATCTGGTGGCCCCACCACAGCTGGCGCGAGACGCACCAATCCTGGATGTTTTCCAGCCAGTGGTTGTAGGTCGTGGTCCAGTGTTCGGGGAAGAACTTCACGTCCCCGTTGGCGACCGCCTCGAGCCCCTGCCGTGCAAGGCCCTCCATTTTCACGAACCACTGGTCGGTGAGCATGGGCTCGACGATCACCCCGGTGCGGCCCGAGCGCGGAACGCGCAGTTTGTAGGCCCGCTCCGACACCAGCAACCCCTGCGTCTGCAGGTCGGCCAGGATCCTGTTGCGCGCCTCGAAGCGCTCCAGTCCACGGTAGGCATCGCCTCCCGATTCCGCAATCCTCCCGTCGAGCGTCAGGATGCTGATCGACTGCAGGCGGTGACGCTGTCCGACGGCGTAGTCGTTGAAGTCGTGGCCTGGCGTGATCTTGACGCAACCCGTGCCGAAGGCCAGATCGACATAATCATCGGCGATGACCGGAATCACGCGGCCGGTCAGGGGCAGCACGACGTGCTTTCCTACGAGCGCGGAGTAGCGTTCGTCGCCCGGATTGACCGCCACCGCAACGTCGCCCAGCATCGTCTCGGGCCGGGTGGTCGCCACGACGAGCGAACCGCCGCCGTCCCGCAAGGGATAGCGGATCTCCCAGATCTTTCCGTCCTCCTCCTCGCTGTCGACCTCGAGATCGGAAACGGCGGTGCCGAGTACCGGATCCCAGTTGACCAGCCGTTTGCCGCGGTAGATGAGGCCCTCTTCGTGCAGACGGACGAAGACCTCGACCACCGCGCGCGACATGTTCGCGTCCATGGTGAAATAGCCGGCCTTCTGCCCCTCGGTATCGGCGAAATCCCAATTGCATGAAGCGCCCAGCCGGCGCATCTGGCGCGTGATGCTCGAGCCGGATTCCTGCTTCCATTCCCACACGCGCTGCACGAACGCTTCACGTCCAAGATCGTGGCGGGTCTTGCCAGCGTCCTGCAGCTGGCGCTCCACCACGATTTGCGTGGCGATGCCGGCGTGGTCAGTGCCCGCCACCCAGTTGGTATTGAAGCCGCGCATGCGGTGATAGCGCACCAGCGCGTCCATCAGCGTTTGCTGAAATGCGTGCCCCATGTGCAGCGTGCCGGTGACGTTGGGAGGCGGCAGCTGGATGCAGAACGCGGGCTTGTCGGCATCGGCGCCGGCGGCGAAACGCCCGGCAGCTTCCCACCGCTCGTAGATGCTGCGCTCGATCGCCTGCGGATCGAAGCTCTTGTCCAGGGACACGCTCAGACCCGCTCCTCTCCGGCCGCGTCTTCGGGCTTGCGCCGCAGGGCGAGTTCGCGCTGCACCGCGTCCACCACTGCCGCGCGGACCAGTTCGCGCACGCTCGAGGCGAGTTCCTCGCGCAGTCCGCGCAGCGTCTGTTCGAACAGGGTCGCGAGCTTCGGCGCCAGGCGTTGCTCGAGCGCCGGATCGAGTTCGACGAGCAGCCGCCCGAGCACCGCCCGCTCGAAGCCTGCGGCGAGCGCTTCGAGCCGCTCGGCCTCGATTTCCGGCTCGCGAGGCTCCACGGACTCGGTCAGCACCGGCACATCGTCGTCCGCGTGCCGGTGGCTGGCGAGCAGCGCGTCGACGCGCGCGACCAGCGGATTGGGCTCGATCATGGGCCCGCGTCGAGGTCGTGGTCGGAGATCGGGTAGCCGCGTTCGCGATAGAAGCGGTAGCGCCTGCGCGCACCCTGGCGGTCGTCGCCGGCGCGCGACACGACCTCGAGCAGCCGATCGAATCGCTCGAACGAAGGCGGGCACTCGTCGCCGAGGTTGAGCAGGATCTCGCAGCCGTTCGGCTCGGCGGCCGCGGCGCTGATCAACACGGGCGTTTCTCCGGCGAGCGCATCGTGCGCCATGCAGTGCGGCACGAACCCGGTCGCCGGCGTGGTCCACATCATGCGGTCGAGCGCCTGCGCACTGTCTGCCTGCGGCGCCCAAACCAGCAGCCGCTTGCCCTGCGCAACGGCCTTGCCAGCGAGGCGGCACGCGAGCTGCAGCCGGTCATTCGCGTTGAAGTAGAAATCGATGCTGGTCATGACAGCGAGCCGGTCAGCGCGCGGGCTTTGCGTGCCGCAGCGCGAACTTCACCAGCAGCGGGACCGGCCGGCCGGTGGAGCCCTTTTCGCGCCCGCTCTTCCACGCGGTGCCGGCAACGTCGAGGTGGGCCCAGCGCTGCTTGCGGGTGAAGCGTGCCAGAAAAGACGCCGCGGTGATGCTGCCCGCGGGGCGGCCGCCGATGTTAGCCATGTCGGCGAAATTCGAGCGCAGCTGCTCCTGGTAGTCCTCCCACAGCGGCAGCTGCCAGCAGCGGTCCCAGGCGTCTTCGCCCGCGGCGAGCAGTTCGTCGGCGAGCTTCTGGTCGTTGGCGAACACCCCGGCCGCAATGTGGCCGAGCGCGATCACGCAAGCCCCGGTCAGCGTCGCAATGTCCACGATCACTTCGGGATTGAAGCGCTCTGCATAGGTGAGCGCGTCGCACAGGATCAATCTCCCTTCCGCGTCGGTGTTGAGCACTTCCACCGTCTGGCCCGAGAGCGTGGTCACGATGTCGCCGGGCTTGGAGGCGCCGCCACCGGGCATGTTTTCGCAGGCCGGGATCACGCCGATCGCGTTGAGCGGGGCGCGCATGCCGGCGAGCGCGCGCAGCGCACCCAGCACGCTGCCCGCGCCGGACATGTCGAATTTCATCTCGTCCATTTCGCCTGCGGGCTTGAGCGAGATGCCACCGGTGTCGAAGGTAATGCCTTTGCCCACGAACACGATCGGCCGGGCCTTGCGCTCCGCGCCGCGGTACTTGAGCACGATCAGCTTCGGCGCTTCGCGCGAGCCGCGTGTGACGGAGACGAGCGCTCCCATGCCCAGTTTATCCATGTCGCGCCGCTCGAGCACCTCGATGTCGAGTTTGAACTGCTTTGCCAGCTTGCGCGCTTCATCGGCCAGGTAGGACGGCGTGCAGATGTTCGATGGAAGGTTGCCGAGGGTGCGCGCGAACGCCACGCCGTCGGCGGTGGCGACCGCTTCCTTGAGCGTGCGCTGCGCTTCCGGCGCTACCGGACCCGGAAACTGCGCCAGCGTCACGCGGACGAGGGCGGGCGCGGGGGCCTTTTTTCGCGTCTTGAGCTGGTCGAAGCGGTAGAACGCGTCGCGCAGCGCCATGACCGCCTGGCCGACATGCCAGGCGGGGCTGCGCCCCGGTACGTGCAGGTCGAGGAACGCGAGCGTAGCGTCGGCGCAGGCGAGGTCCTTGAGCGCGGTAGCTGCGCCGCGCAACGCATCGCGGTACTTGGCCACGCCGAGTTCCTTGAGATCGCCGAAGCTGACCAGAAGGACGCGTTGTGCCTTCAGGCCCGAAACCGCATGCAACAGCAGCGTCGCCCCCACCCGGTGCGGAAGGTCGCCGCGCGCAAGCGCGCGCGTGATGGCGCCCTTCGCGGCGCGGTCGGCGCGTTCGCCCGCGCGGCTCAGCTGCATCGCCCCGGCCTTTCCGGCACGGGTTCGTTTCGCGTAGCTGCCGAGCACGAGGCAGCCTGTCGCGTGATCCTCGGGTACGATGTGTCCTATGCCAAATTGCACTGCGCTCTCCTGTCGTTGCAACGCTGTTTGCAGCGCCAATCTTCGCACGATTCGGCGGCGCGGGAAACGCGAGCGCTCAAACCGCGGCGCATGATCTTCCACCGCGCCCTGCTCAGGGAATTCGCCGGACTTGCCGGCGCGGTGTTTCTCACCCTGTTCGCGATCGCGCTGACCACGCGGCTGATCCGGATACTCGGCCAGGCCGCCGGCGGGAAAATTCCTTCCGACGCGGTATTCGCCTTCGTCGGATTTTTCGCGCTGCACGTGCTGCCGGTGCTGCTCTCGCTCACCGTGTTCATTACCGTGCTGCTCACGCTGGCGCGCTCCTATCGCGATTCCGAAATGGTGGTCTGGTTCAGCTCCGGCATGTCCCTTGCCGCATGGATCCGCCCGGTGCTGATGTTCTCGGTTCCGCTGGTGGTGGTGGTTGCGGTGCTGTCGCTCGTGATCTCTCCGTGGGCGTCGCAGATGAGCGCGCAGTTCCAGTCGCGCCTCGATGCGCGCGACGACCTGACGCGCGTCAATCCCGGCGTATTCGGGGAGTCGCGCAGCAGGGAAAGGGTGTACTTCGTGGAATCGATCGCGGGCGACACCACCGGCGTGCAGAACGTATTCGTGAACTCCGTGCAGAATCAGCGTTACGGCGTGATGATGAGCCGCAAGGGATTGATCGAGAAGGCGCCCAATGGCGACCGGTTTCTCGTGCTGCTCGACGGGCAGCGCTACGAGGGCACTCCCGGCGAGGCCGATTTCCGCGTCATGGAGTTCGAGCGCTATGCCACGCGCATCGAAGCGAAGGAAGGCGCCGAGCCGGAATCCGGCGTGAAGACCCAGTCCACCCTCGAACTGCTCGACAATCCCGATCCGACGGCGCGCGGCGAACTGCTGTGGCGCATCGGCTTGCCGGTGTCCACGTTCATCCTGTCGCTGCTCGCCATCCCGATGAGTTTCGTCAATCCGCGCGCGGGACGCTCGATCAACCTTCTGTTCGGCCTGCTTGCCTACATCGTGTACGCCAACATGCTCACCATCAGCCAGGCGCGCGTTGCGCAGGGCAAGCTCGCGTTTTCCACCGGCTGGTGGCTGGTGCATGCGGTCATGTTCGCGGTCCTGCTGGTCATGTTCGCGCACCGGCTTTCGCTGTTTCGCATCCGTTCCTGGCGCTGAACCGGGAGCGCCGCGCAGGTCATGCAAACCGCGACCCTCGAGCGCTATTTCGCGCGCCAGATCTACGGCTCGGTGGCCCTGGTGCTGCTCGGATTTCTCGCGCTGTTCGCGTTTTTCGACCTGATCCGGGAACTGCCCGATCTCGACAAGGGCGAGTATCACCTGCGCCAGATCTTCACATTCGTGGCGCTGACGATTCCGACGCACGCCTACGAGCTGCTGCCCGTGGTGGTGCTGATCGGCACTCTGTATGTGCTCGCGCACCTCGCGAGCAACTCCGAATTCACGGTAATGCGTGCGGCGGGGTTCGCTCCGGTGCAGGCCGGACGCATGCTGGTGCGCATCGGCGCGCCGTTCGTGATCATTACGTTCGTCACCGGCGAGTGGGTCGCGCCGTACGCCGAGCAGGCGGCGCAGACGCTGCGCATGCGCGCGATGAGTTCGCTCATCGGCAGGACCCTGGAGTCGGGCCTGTGGTTCAAGGACGAACGCTCTTTCATCAACATCCGGGAAGCGCGCGACAGCGCGGAGCTCACCGGCGTGCGCATCTACGAGTTCGACGCGAATTACCGCCTGCGGCAGATCAGCGCCGCGGAGCGCGCCGTCTACCGCGGGGGCGGGCTGTGGCAGCTGTTGCAGGTGGTACAGACGCAGTTCGTGGCGGGGACTACGCGGGTGGAGTCGCACCAACAGGCCGATTGGCGCTCCGCGGTCAGCCCGGAACTGCTCGACGTGCTGATCGTGGCGCCCGAGCGGATGTCGGCATGGCGCCTGTACAAATACACCCGGCACCTCGCGGGCAACCGCCAGAAGACCGAGCGCTACGAAATCGCGATGTGGAAGAAGCTGTTCTACCCTCTGGCGACGCTGGTGATGATGGCGTTGGCGCTGCCATTTGCGTACCTGCACGCGCGCTCGGGAATGGTCGGGCTGAAGGTGTTCCTGGGCATCATGCTGGGGGTGTTTTTCCACATGTTGAACAGCCTGCTCGCGCACCTGGGCCTGCTGCAGAACTGGCCGCCACTCGGCGCGGCGCTGTTGCCGAGCGTACTGTTTTTCCTTTCGGCGATGCTGATGATGTGGTGGGTGGAACGGCGCTAACTCTTACGATCCCGCAGGAGTAGCTAAAGGACGCACGAATCGCTTATAAAATCTGGGGTAACGAAGGAACTATCAATCCTGGGTAGAGCGTGCCTGGCGTACTTCAGGTGCCGGTGCAGACTTTCAGTATTTCACGACTCTTTAGGATAGCCGCGTCCGCATCGGCTACTGCAAGATTCGCCCCGATCGAGTAGTCGGCCACCACTCGCGCGCGAGCCACGTCTCGCAATATCGTGCCAACCCTGCGCGACTGAAGATTCCGAGGATTGGCTGGTGAGAACGTGGGCGTAGTAAGCTGAGATACCAACTGTTCGTGTCGCCCAGTTGCCTTCCCAACGCTTCCTGGTGACGGCAGAGATACATGGAACGCGTACGCTGCGTGATACGCCGCGTAGTAAGCCCGACTGATCGTTGCTCTATGCCCTGCTTCGTCTGACTGACTGTTCCGAATTTCTTCGGCGCTCGCCAGCAATTCACGCGGCGCTACGCTCATGCAGGGCCCAGGATCGACAGGATACCGACAATACAGATGGGGCAGCCGGAATTTTCTCGATTACCTGGTCAACAAACTCAAGGTATATCTTGTGCGCTTCCGCAGGCGGCACGTCAAAGTCAAAGACCATTTCTATGAACGGCTCTTGACTAATTTCGTCAAACACAATCACCTGCGGCGCCTCACCGGCAAAGAACAACCGGCGCTGTCGCACCACCGCCCCAAGAACATCCAAAACCTTCGCGACATCGGCGTCAGTTACTCCGGCCTTTTCTAGAACTGCTGCGGCCCGCTCCGCAATTTCAGTGTCAAGCCCGGAAAGTTCAAGAGTCATCTCCCTAGCCCGTTGAAGATGACGCAGCATTGTCCGAAACGCACCGTATACATAGCCCTTTCTCCATCCGAAAGTCATCTTGCCCTTTTCCGGGTCAACGGCACGATCAAAGAAAATCTGAGCCTCGCTGTAGTACCCCAAGTTTGCGAGGTTGGTAGCCTTATTGCCCCAATGGTCGGGATTGCCCGGCGCCAGTTGAATCGCGTTATCTATGTAATGCAAAGTCCTGTCACGGTCGCCCGTCAGCTGATACAGCGCGGCAAGGGCAGAATGCCCTTGAGCTGCGTCAGCACCAATGAGTTGCTCGGCCTGCCGAATCAAACGCCGCAACTGCATATCATCCGGAGCGAGATAACGCGTTGTCGTGTTCACGAGCGCGTTTATCAGCGACATCAGATCCGAAGCAATCGTCTTGGGAGCGCCTGAGGCCATTAGTTGTGGGCGGGACTCAGCTTGGTGGGCGAAACAATACCCGCAGTTCCGCGGGGGGGCATATCGATTGTCCGGGGACACAATCAAGCTCGCCTCATGGGTGCGACACTAACACACGCACCACAGCGCGGCCAACAGGCGGCAGCGCACGTAACTGAAGCGGTTAGTAAAGCGGGTATCAATCGACAGGCAGCGACAGGAAACCTATATGAATCAGTCCTATCCAATAGTCTTTACCGCCTTGCGCGGAACGGCGTTACGCGTGTACGGCGCTGCCGGGCCGGCGTTTCGGATCGCGCCAGTCGTCATGTTCGGATCCGCGTCTTCATGGTGAATGCCAGCAGCGCCATGGTGACTGCGAGCAACGCCATCGCACTGAGTGCGAGCGACCAGTGGATGCCGACGAGCGCCCCGCCGAGTCCGACGGTGACCCCGGCGAATGCGCGCAGCCCGAGCGAGGCCATGGCGAAAAGCCCGATCACCCGGCCGCGGCTTTCCGCCGGTGCGTGGATCTGCACCAGCGTCTGCGCCATGGCGTTGAACGAAAGCTCCAGGAATCCGGCCGCGAAGAGGATCGCGAGCGAAAACGCATAGGAATTCGAAAGGGCAAAGGCGGCGATCGCCATGCACCACAGCATCGCGAGGATGAAGGCGCTGCGCGGCTTGGCTTCGAGAAGGCCCCGGCCCTCCAGCAACAGACCGGCGCTCAGCGCGCCGGCCGCGTCGGCGGCGAGCAGTGCGCTGTAGGTAAAGCCGCCGTCGGAATGACCGAGGTGGTGCGCGAACTCGGGAATCTGCGCCTGGTAGGCGTTTCCGACCAGCAGCGAAGCGCCGCCCGCTAGCATCGTCATGGAAACGATGATCCGGTTGCCCGCAATTTCGCGCATGGTTGCGACGATGTCTGCAAGGCCTCTCACGCGGCGGACGCTGGAGGTTGTTTTTTCACGCAGCGGCGCCTTCCACAACCACAGCATGAACGGCAGGTAAAGCGCGGCGTTGAACAGGATTCCCCAACCCGCGCCGAATACGAGCAGCACGACCCCGCCCACTCCCGGGCCCATCAGCAGGCCGAGCCAGCGCGAAGTCGCCGTGAGACGGATCGCGCTGTGCAGTTCGCTTTCATCGACAAGATTGTGAATATAGATCTGCGCGGCCGGGCTCCAGAGCACGCCTGCGATGCCATGGAGCACGAGCAGGACGGCGGCGTGCCAGATCTGAAGCGAATCGGTAAGGATTAGCACGCCCCAGGCGATCGAGGCCGCCATGAAGAACGCCATCCCGAGCTGGATCATGCGTCGCGGATCGAAGCGGTCGGCAAGCGCGCCGGACCAGACCGAGAACAGCAGGAACGGCAACCAATGGGAGACCACGGCAAAGCCGCCGAGCGCGGGCGACTGGAACTTCTCGAACATGATCCAGTAGCTGATGACGTGCTCGATGCTGTCGGCCATCATCAGCAGCGCCGCGCCGAGGAAAAACGAGCGGTAGCTGCGGTTGTGGAGAGCGGCGAAGGATCTGGGCGCTGCGTTCATCATGCCGGGCGATGCTAGGGGCGTTTGTCGTCCACCATCACCAGCCGGGTGCCGGCAAGCCGGTCATGCAGGAACTGGCGGTCGTTGTCTGCGAGAGCCCAGCCGAGTCCCGACCCGCTCACGCAGAGCATCGCAAAGGCAAGCCATGGATTGCGCATCGCGAGCGCCGCCGCAATGGCGATCAGGAACGCGCCGACGCTCAGGCAGGCCCACGCGAAACGAAGCAGCGCAAGCCGTGGCGAGAGGCGCGCGCCGTTGCGTGCCTCGAGGCGGATGTGCCATGCCTTCATCGCCAGCGTTTGTCCGCCGCGCAACCAGCACCAGAGGAAATACGCGGCAAACATGAGAAGCAGGTAGGCCTGCAGTGCAAACCGCTGCCAGCCCGATGCGAGTTCGGCGCCCGGTCCGCCGGCTGCGAACTGAAAAATCCACGTCGCGGCGAATGCGACCGCAAACAGCAGCACACCTTCATAGAGCATGCAGGTGAAGCGGCGCAAAAAGCCAGGCGTTACCGCGTCGCTCAATGCGTGTCTAAATAGGCAGGGTGGGAAGGGTAGGGTGCGGCGCCGGAGGTCTCCGGACTCTTCTTGGCGCGCTTTGGCGGTGTCGCACGGAGCGGCTCGACCGGCTTCGCTGCGAGGCGGCGTTTCTCGTGGTCCGGTAGCGCCTGGTATTCCTGCCAATGCGCGCGCAAATCCTTTTTAAGCTCCGGCGGAAGCCTGACGATGGTATTGCGGTAGCTGTTGCGGGCAACGGAGCGCTGTTCCGGCGTGAGCTTGGCCCAGTTCTGCATGCGCGTCTGAACCCGGCGCTGCCCGGTCGGGTTCATTCCGGGATAGCGCTTGGCGATGCCCACCCACTTGATGCGGCGCGGACGATCCATCTTGTCCCATTCACCCTTGAGAGGATCGAGGACTTGTTGCTGCTCTGCCGTGAGTTCGGCCCAGACGGGGGCCTTTTTCGGCGCGGGCGCGGCAAGCGCAGGTGCAACCGACAGCAGCGCCGCGATGATTGCGGTGACGGCGCACGCAAGCATGCGCATCAGCCAGGGCTGAACACGGGACGAATCTTGCAGCGTCGAAGGCTCGCTCAGTACGAGGAGCGCTTCTTCAGCCATGCCTCGAAACCCTTGTCCAGGTATGCTTCAAGAGGCAACTCGTCGGTGAGCAACTGCACGTCGATCTCCTCGACCTCGGCGACTCGCGCGTTCTGCTGCCAGCCCCAGATCGCGACCAGGCCGAACACCAGCACGGCAGCCGGCACCAGGACGCGCAGGGAAAACCCCGTCGGTCCGCCGAACAAACCGATAGCGTTGCCCGCCCACGCCAAGCCCGCTACGGGAGCAGACGCGATCTTCTGCCGGGCGAGCGCGCGTTCCCGCGCCGAGCGCAGCCTCTGTGCCCGGGGTGCATCCAGTCGCGCCGCAGTCTCGTCGAGTGCCTTGCGAATGTTTTCGCCAAATTTCAGTTCGTTCATATCAATCCCCTTCGCGTCACAGTGCGATGCCCTTCGCGCGAAGCGCCGCCGCCAAGGCGTGAGTCGCCCGCGAGCAGTGCGTTTTCACGCTGCCCCCCGAGCACCCCATGATCTTGGCGGTCTCCTCAACGTCCAGTTCCTCCCAATAACGCATCAAGAAGGCTTCGCGTTGACGCGCCGGCAATTTCGCGACCTCTTGCTCAATTATTTCAAGTACTTGCGTTCCCTCCAGTCGGGCTGGAGGATCATCCACCCCGTTCGACCCCTGGGCGACGAGCAAAGTTTCCAGCGGATCGTGGTCTTCGTCGTCCTCGTGCCCTCCGGAGAGCGACGACAGGAGCGTGGTCCAAATGGAGCGCACCTTGCTCCGTCGGAAGAAGTCTCGGATCGCATTCTGCAGGATGCGCTGAAACAGCATCGGCAGTTCACCCGCGGGTCTGTCGCCATACTTTTCTGCAAGCCGGAGCATCGCGTCCTGCACGATATCGAGCGCCGCCTCGTTCTCGCGCACTGCGAATATCGCCTGCTTGAATGCACGTCGCTCCACACCGGCCAGGAATTCCGACAGTTCGTTGCGTGTTGCCAGGAGCGCTCCTCGTCGCCGCGCGGGGCCTTGCAGTTGTGTAAGGGATGGTAGCAAATCCTCCGCCGCAGCGCTTTCCCGCGCCTTGACCGCGGCGCAACAAGTCTTTACTGTTCAACGTTTTCGGCTGTATCCGGGTCGTCACCATGGATCGCGTAAGGACTGCTGAGCTCACCGGCGCGGAGATCGTCATCCGCTGCCTCCAGGAGGAGGGCGTCGAGTACGTCTTCGGATATCCGGGAGGCGCCGTGCTTTACCTGTACGACGAACTGTTCAAGCAGGACAAGGTCAAGCACGTCCTGGTACGGCATGAACAGGGTGCGGCGCATGCGGCAGACGGCTACTCGCGCGCCTCGAACAAGGTCGGGGTTTGCCTTGTGACCTCGGGTCCCGGGGTCACCAACGCGGTGACCGGCATCGCCACGGCGTACATGGATTCGATCCCGATGGTGATCATTTCGGGCCAGGTGCCGACCGCGGCAATCGGGCTGGATGCGTTTCAGGAAGTCGACGCAGTGGGCATTACGCGTCCGTGCGTCAAGCACAACTTCCTGGTGAAGGATGTCCGCCTGCTGGCCGCGACCATCAAGAAGGCGTTTTACCTCGCGACCACGGGACGCCCGGGGCCGGTGCTCGTAGACATTCCCAAAGACGTCACCACGCACAAGACCGAATTCCATTACCCCGAGGAAATCTCCCTGCGTTCGTACAATCCGGTGCGCAAGGGCCACAGCGGGCAGGTCAAGAAAGCGGTGCAGCTGCTGCTCGAGGCGAAGCGCCCGATGATCTACACCGGCGGAGGCGTGGTGCTCTCGAACGCGTCTGCGCAACTCACGGCTCTGGTGCGGCAGCTCGGATTTCCATGTACCAACACGCTGATGGGCCTGGGGGGATACCCGGCGACGGACAAGCAGTTCCTCGGCATGCTCGGGATGCACGGGACCTATGAAGCCAACATGGCGATGCAGAATTGCGACGTGCTGCTCGCCATCGGTGCGCGTTTCGATGACCGCGTGATCGGCAACCCGCAGCACTTCGCGCAGAACCCGCGCAAGATCGTGCATATCGACATTGATCCCTCGTCGATCTCCAAGCGCGTCAAAGTCGACGTGCCGATCGTCGGCCACGTCCCCGATGTCCTGGATGACCTGATCAAGCTGTTGCGGGCCGGCGCGCAACAGCCCGATGCGCAGGCGCTTGCCGCGTGGTGGACGCAGATCGACGAGTGGCGCGGTCGCGACTGCCTCAAGTACGACCGGACTTCGAAGATCATCAAGCCGCAGTTCGTGATCGAGAAGCTCTGGGAGGTCACCGGCGGCGACGCGATCGTGACTTCGGACGTCGGCCAGCACCAGATGTGGGCGGCGCAGTTCTACAAATTCGACAAGCCGCGCCGCTGGATCAATTCCGGCGGCTTGGGCACCATGGGCTTCGGCCTGCCCGCGGCGATGGGCGCGCGCATGGCCAATCCCGGCGCGACGGTGGCCTGCGTGACCGGCGAATCGAGCATCCAGATGTGCCTGCAGGAGCTTTCCACCTGCAAGCAATACCGGCTTCCCATCAAGATCATCAACCTCAACAACCGGTACATGGGCATGGTGCGCCAGTGGCAGGAATTCTTCCACGGCAACCGGTATTCCGAGTCGTACATGGACGCGCTGCCGGACTTCGTCAAGCTTGCCGAGGGTTACGGCCACCGGGGGGTGCTGGTGGACAAGCCGGCGGACGTCGAGCCCGCCCTGCGCGATGCGTTCAAGCGCAAGGACGAGCTGGTGTTCCTCGATTTTCTCACCGACCAGACCGAGAACGTCTTTCCGATGGTGCCCGGCGGCAAGGGCATCAGCGAGATGATCCTCGCCGAAGAACTCTGAGCCGGCCATGCGCCACATCATTTCGATCCTTCTGGAAAACGAGGCCGGTGCGCTTTCCCGCGTCTCGGGGCTGTTCTCCGCGCGCGGATACAACATCGAGTCGCTCACGGTTGCGCCGACCGAGGACGCCTCGATGTCGCGAATGACGATCGTCACCACCGGCTCGGAGGACGTGGTAGAGCAGATCACCAAGCAGCTGAACAAGCTGATCGAAGTGGTGAAGGTCGTGGACCTGTCCGAAGCCGAGCACATCGAGCGCGAGCTGATGCTGATCAAGGTGCGCGCCTCCGTGAAGGAGCGCGAAGACATGAAACGCATGGCCGACATCTTCCGCGGCCGCGTCATCGACGTTTCGGACAACACCTACACCATCGAACTGACCGGCGACTGCAGGAAGCTCGACGCGTTCATACAGACGCTCGACGCCGGCGCGATCATCGAGACGGTGCGCACCGGCGCCTCGGGCATCGGGCGCGGCAACCGCGTACTGAGGGTCTAGTCAGGAAATGGGGCCGGAGTAACTTTCCCCGCGAGGCGCTGCGCGCCTGGACCAGCCTTCCGGGAAATATTCTCCAGCCCCGTTTCTCCGTTTGGTTTTCAATCAGGGGGTTCTATGAAGGTTTACTACGACAAGGACGCGGATCTTTCGCTCATCAAGGGGAAGAAGGTCACCATTTTGGGCTATGGCTCGCAAGGCCATGCGCACTCGCTCAACCTGCACGAATCGGGCGTCAAAGTCACGGTCGGATTGCGCAGGAGCGGGGCGTCGTGGGACAAGGCGAAGCAGGCCGGCCTCAAAGTCGCCGAGATCGGCGATTCGGTGTCGGGCGCGGACGTGGTGATGATGCTGATGCCCGACGAGCACATCGCGGCGGTTTACCGGGAACAGGTCGAGCCGAAGGTCAAGAAGGGGGCCGCGGTGGCGTTCGCGCACGGCTTCAACATTCATTACGGCCAGGTTCAGCCGCGCGCGGACCTCGACGTGTGGATGGTGGCGCCCAAGGCGCCCGGGCACACGGTGCGCTCGACCTACGCGGGCGGCGGCGGCGTGCCGATGCTGATCGCGGTGCACAGGAACCCGTCGAAGAAGGCGCGCGACATGGCGCTTTCCTATGCCGCCGCGATCGGCGGCGGCAAGGCCGGCATCATCGAGACCAATTTCAAGGAAGAAACCGAGACCGACCTGTTCGGCGAGCAGACCGTGCTGTGCGGCGGCTGCGTCGAGCTGGTGAAGGCGGGATTCGACGTACTCGTCGAAGCGGGCTATGCACCGGAGATGGCCTACTTCGAATGCCTGCACGAGCTCAAGCTGATCGTCGACCTGATGTACGAGGGCGGGATCGGCAACATGAACTACTCGATCTCGAACAACGCGGAGTACGGCGAGTACGTGAGCGGGCCGAAAGTCATCGACGAGGGGACGCGCCAGCGCATGCGTGAGATCCTCGGGCGCATCCAGTCCGGCGAATACGCAAAGGACTTCGTGCTCGAGAACCGGGCCGGCGCGCCGATGCTGCTATCGCGCCGGCGCATGACCGCGGAGCTGCAGATCGAGAAGGTCGGGGGCAAACTGCGCGACATGATGCCCTGGATCCGCAAGAACCGTCTGGTCGATACGTCGAAAAACTAGTCCCGGACGGGGCGGAGGGGCTGAGTTGAAGCCGGCACGATGGCCGCAAACTATCCCCATCCGCTGATTGCCCGCGAGGGTTGGCCCTTCATCGCGGCAGCGGTGCTGGTTGCGGCGGTCGTCGCGGCGCTCGCCGGGTGGTGGTCGCTGCCGTTCTGGCTGGCAGCGCTGCTCGTCCTGCAGTTCTTCCGCGATCCTGCGCGCGAGATTCCGGAGGATCGGCGCGCAGTGCTCTCGCCCGCCGATGGCCGCATCGTGGAGGTGGGCAGGGCGCGCGACCCGTTCCTCGAGCGCGACGCGACCAAGCTGAGCGTGTTCATGAACGTGTTCAACGTGCATTCAAACCGTTCGCCCGTGGACGGTTCGGTGAAGCAGGTCTGGTATCGCCCGGGCAGTTTCGTCAACGCCGAGCTCGACAAGGCGTCGACCGAGAACGAGAGAAATGCGCTGTGGCTGCGCACGCGCGACGGGCAGGACGTGACCTGCGTGCAGGTGGCGGGCCTGATTGCGCGCCGGATCCTGTGTTACGTGGCTGCCGGGGCCGAACTCGTTCCGGGCCAGCGCTTCGGCTTCATCCGCTTCGGATCTCGCGTGGACGTGTACCTGCCGCTCGATGCGGAAGTGAAGGCTGCGCTCGGCGACACGGTCTACGCCGCCGAGACGGTCCTCGCGCGGCTCGCCGAACATGGCTGATTACCCGCCGGAGACCCGCCTGGGTCCGGGCGCCGCATTGCGCAGGCGCGGCATCTACCTGTTGCCGAACCTGTTCACGACGGCCGCGCTGTTTGCCGGGTTCTACGCGATCGTGCAGGCAATGAATGCGCATTTCGAAATCGCCGCCATTGCGATCTACGTCGCGATGGTGCTCGACGGCCTGGACGGGCGCGTTGCGCGTCTCACCCACACGCAGAGCGAGTTCGGCGCCGAATACGACAGCCTCTCGGACATGGTCTCGTTCGGCGCCGCGCCGGCGCTGGTGATGTACGAGTGGGCGCTCAAAGGCATGGGCAAGCTGGGCTGGATCGCCGCCTTCGTGTACTGCGCGGCCACCGCGCTGCGCCTGGCGCGCTTCAACACCAACATCGACGTGGTGGACAAGCGTTTCTTCCAGGGACTGCCCAGTCCGGCGGCCGCGGCGCTGGTGGCTGGCTTCGTCTGGGTGAGCGACGATCTGGGCATCGTGCGCTTCGAGTGGATCCAATATATCGCGTGGACCGTCACGATGTATGCCGGCATCACCATGGTGACCAACGTGCCGTTCTACAGCTTCAAGGACATCAATATCAGGAAGAGCGTTCCATTCTGGGTAGTGCTGGCGATCGTCGCCGCGATGACGGTGATCTCGATCAAGCCGCCGGTGATCCTGTTCCTGCTGTTCGTCGGCTACGGGCTGCACGGGTATGTGCTGCTGCTGCGACGGCGGGAGCGGCCGCCGTTGGTTCCGCCGTCCGGCGAGGCATCGTAGGGCGCGACGGCCTGTCGATTTCGCGGCCAGGTCATTGACTCAGTAAGGCGTATGCCATTACTATTTCCTTACCATGAGCAAAGTCACCAGCAAATACCAGGTTTCCATTCCGAAAGCCCTGGCCGCAAAGATCGGCATCCGCGTCGGCGATGAGCTTGAATGGGAAGAAGCCGCGGGCACGTTGCGTGCGCGAGCGACGACGGTGCTCAAAGCAGGTTTTCCCGTGGCTGAAAGATTACGCCTGTTCGACGCCGCCACGGCGCGCCAGGCAGAGCGCGAGCGCGTGCGCCGGTTGCCACCCGGCAAGAGCCGCGGCTGGACTCGGGAAGACCTCTACCGGCGATGACCGCGCTGGTCGACACCAACGTTCTGGTCTACCGGTTCGACCCCAGGGATTCGGCGAAGCAGCGTGTCGCGCGTGAGCTGCTGCGCGAGGGCATCGAGCGCGACACCATGCGCGTTGCGCACCAGGCGATCGTCGAATTCGTTCAGGCCGTCACCCGTCCGCTGGGCCGCGGCAAGCCGAGCCTGCTGGCGCGGCCGGATGCGCTGCGCGAGGCCGAAGTGCTGCTTGCGCAGTTCGAGGTCCTGTATCCCACAGAATCGATGGTGCGCACCGCGATTCGCGCGGTCGCCACCTATCAACTCGGCTGGTTCGATGCGCACATGTGGGCCTACGCCGAGCACTACGGCTTGGAGGAGATTGTGTCGGAGGATTTTTCCGACGGGCAACTGATCGGGACCGTGCGCATTCGCAATCCTTTCAAGACGCGATAGCCGCCTGGTCGGCGAGGCCGGGTGTTGCGTTAAGGCAAGAATCCAGGGTACGCGTTCTACTCTCTTGCACGAATGCATCCATCGGGCGCAGGATTGCATTCGTGTGGCTTGTATCTCCGCAAAGTAATCCGGCGAGGATTGCAGATTGATTCGCATTTCGCTTTCTGGGTCATTTCCTTGCGCGATTGGTGCGAATCGGGCGGGCGATTCGTTGAGCGGGCGCGGACGCAGGCGATTCCTCGCTACCGCGACCGGGCTGCTCGCTGTGCCGTTCGCAATTGCGCAGGCGCCGGTCAAGATGCGCCGCATCGGCTGGATCAGCGGCGGTGCGCCGAACTCGCACGCCAAGTTTCTCCAGGCGTTTCGCGACGGACTCAGGGAGCATGGCTGGCTGGAAGGACGTAACGTCATGCTCGAGCTGCGCTGGGCGGAAGGCGAGATGGACCGGCTGCCGGCGCTCGCGGTGGAACTCGTGCGCATGAAGCCGGATGTCATCGTGTCTGCCGGGAATGTGGTTCATCTGATCGTAAGAAAGGAGACGTCGACCATCCCGATCGTGATGGCGACGAGCGCCGATCCGGTCGAGGCTGGACTGGTCGCGAGCTTCGCGCGACCCGGCAACAACGTTACCGGCCTATCCAGTTTCTTCGAGGCGACTCCGATGAAGATGGTGGAGCTTGCCGCGTCCGTCGCGCCGCGCGGCGGGCGCGTGGCGGCGCTGGTGGACGTCAGTACGCCGTTTTCCAGCGCGCGCTATCGTGCCGAGATCGAGCGCGCGGCCAAGGCAGTCTCTATGCGCTCGGAATTCGTCGAGGCCACGGCGCCGCAGGATGTGTCCCGCGTACTCGATGCGCTCCGAAAAAATCCGCCCGCCGTGCTCATCGTGCTGCCGTCGCCAATGTTCCTTTTTCTCGGCGGCGGCCTGGTGAAGAGCGCCGACGCACTGAAGGTCCCGGTGATTTATCCGTTTGAGGAAATGGTCGAAGCGGGAGGGCTGATGAGCTATGCGGCGCCCATGGCCGACAACTATCGCCGCGCGGCTTACTTTGTCGACCAGATCCTGAGAGGAGCCAAGCCCGGCGAGTTGCCGATCGAGCAGCCGATGCGGCTTTCGCTCGCCGTCAATCTCAAGGCCGCCAAGTCGCTCGGCGTCAAGGTTCCGCAGGCGGTGCTGGTGCGGGCGGACAGGCTGATCGAATGAAGCGGCGCGAATTCGTCTTGTCGATGGCCGGCGCCCTCGCTGTGCCGCTCGCGTCCTCTGCGCAAAAGTCGCAGGCGAAGATCGCGCGGATCGGCTTTCTGGGCCTGCCCAGCGCGCCGGGTTGGACGCCGATGGTCGAGGCACTGCGCGCGGGTCTGCGCGAATTCGGCTACGTCGAGGGCAGGAATATCGCCATCGAGTTCCGCTGGGCCGAGGGCAACTACGATCGGCTCCCCGGCCTCGCGGCCGAGCTGGTGCGCCTCAAGGTGGACCTGATCGTGACCCATACGACATTGGGAACCCGCGTCGCTAAGCAAGCGACCACGTCGATCCCCATTGTCATCGCGGCGACGGGCGATGCCGTCGAAGCCGGCCTCGTCGCCAGTTTCGCGCGACCCGGCGGCAACGTTACCGGGTCGAGCTTCCTCGCGCCCGAAATCGCGGCGAAGCGGCTGGACCTGCTCAAGGAAGCCCTGCCGCGCATCCGGCGCATCGCCGTTCTCCGCAACGTAATCAGCTCAACGCCGTTGATGTTCGAGGCGGTCGCGCGTGCCGCCAAGTCACTCCGGGTGGAGTTGTACGAAGCCGCGGTGCAGGGACCTGATGAGATCGAAAGTGCTTTTGCGAGGATGGCCAACTGGCGCGCCGATGGCGTCGTCATCGTTGAGGACCCCGTGCTCGTCTCCAAGGCGAAGGAAATCGCGCAACTCGCCGTCAAGCGGCGACTCCCCACCATCGGATACGTGCAGATCGCGGAAGCGGGCGGCCTGATGGGCTTCGGGGCGAGTATTGCCGAAATGCACCGCCACGCGGCGTACTTCATCGACAAGATTCTCAAGGGAGCGAAACCGGGCGATCTTCCCATCGAGCAGCCGACCAGGTTCGAGCTGTTGATCAATCTTAAGACCGCGAAGGCGCTTGGCCTCACAATTCCACGATCGCTGCTGATCCGTGCCGACCGGATGATCGAATGAAAGATTCGCGCAGGAAGCTCGTTTTCTGCTTTGCGGCATCGATCGCGGCGCCGGGTTCGATTCTCGCGCAAGCAGGCGCGCGTCTGCGTCGCGTCGCAATCGTGTTCAACGGATCGTCTGATTCAGATCGAAATCATCTCGAGGCGTTCTCGCAGGGCCTGCGCCAGCACGGATACCGGGAGGGCGACGAAGTCAAGCTGGAAGTGAGCTACGCAGATGGGCGAGCGGAACGGGCCACGGCGTTGACTCACGAAGCGCTGGCGCGCAGCCCCGACGTGATCGTCGTGGAAGGATCGGCCGCCAGTTGGGCCGCGAAGAAGGCGACCTCGACGATTCCAATCGTGATGGCCAGGGTCGGCGATCCGGTCGAACTCGGGTTGGTAGAGAGCCTGGCGCGTCCCGGGGGGAACATCACCGGAAATTCGATGATGGCGTCCGCGTTCGTGCCCAAGGCGCTCGAGTTGCTGCATGAGTCCTTGCCGGAGCTTCGTAGCGTGGGCGTTCTGGTGGACCCTTCGATGCCGATGACGTCACTTATCTGGACATCTCTCGCGAGCAGAGCAAAGCAGCTCGGCATCGCGCTCCAGCGTTATGACACGGACGTACCCGAGGAACTCGACCGCGTGCTCGGGGGGTTTGCTCAGCGACGCCCGCGTGCTGTCCTCGTCTTTCCGACGCCCTTGTTCACCGCCCAGCGGAAAAAGATCATCGATTCACTGACACGCAATCGCATCCCCGCGATGTTGACGGTTGCCGACGGCGCCGATCTGGGAGGCCTGATGAGCTATCTGGCGCACTCGGTCGAAATGTGGCGCAATGCGGCGAGCTTTGTCCATCGCATTCTGAAGGGCGCCAAACCGAACGAACTGCCCGTCGAGCAGGCGACGCGGTTCGAACTGGTCGTGAACCTGAAGACCGCGAAAGCGCTCGGCATCAAGTTCCCGCGATCGATCCTCATGCGCGCGGATCGGGTGATCGAATGAAGCGGCGCGAAGCGAGCAGGTTTTTCACAAGAGGTGTGCGATGAAACGCAGAGCCTTGCTTGTCTGCCTTGCGGCCTCGTTCGGCGCCTTGGCGTTGCCGGCCCACGGCCAGACGCGCGTGCCGCTGGTCGGGTGGATTGTCTATGGCGACGAGCGGGCCGTGGATCAGAACCTCAAAACCTTTCGCGAAGGTCTGAGAGACCTCGGATACGAAGAGGGCCGAAACATTGCCGTCGAAGTCTTCCTGGGGCAATACTCGCGTGAGCGCACCGAGCGTCAGGCGGCCGAACTCCTCGCCAGAAAGCCGGCGGCGGTCGTCACGCAGGGCTACCCGCTTCACGTCATCGTCAAAATGACGAAAACGATTCCGATCGTGAGCTGGAGCAGCGGCGACCTGGTGGACCTGGGCTACGTGAAGAGCCTCGCCCACCCGGGCGGAAATGTCACGGGCGTGCAGTTGATGGCACTCGAACTGGTCGGCAAGCGCATTGAAATCCTGAGGGAAATGCTGCCGAACCTCAGGCGCGTCGCAGTCATCGCGGATCCGGGGCACGGCGGCATGCAACGTGAAAGGGAGGCGTCGCAGGTGGCGGCGGACCGGTTCGGAATCGGAGTTTCCTTCCATCCGGCGCGGGACACGCAGGAACTCCGCGCTGCGCTTGCCGCGGTGCGGTCGGCCGGCGCCGAAGCGCTCGTCCTCTTTCCCGATCAGGTCACCAATCCCAACCGGGCAGAGATTGCCGCGTTCGCGCTGCAGCACAGGTTGCCGACGGTATCCGGCTGGAGCAACTATGCAGACGCCGGACATCTCGTGACCTACGGACCGAACCTGCGCGACTCCTATCGCCGCACGGCTCACTACGTCGACCGCATTCTCAAGGGCGCCAGCCCGGCGACGCTTCCCGTGGAGTTGCCGACGACGGTTGAACTCGTGCTGAACCTCAAGACGGCGAGGGCGCTGGGTATCACCGTCCCGCGGTCTATCCTCGTGCGCGCCGACCGGGTGATCGAGTGAACCGGCCGGCCCAAGCTGGAGTCGGCAAGACGATTTGCCTATCGCTTCCTTTGCCGATATAGTCTCGCCATGACCTCCGCGTACGCACTCCTTGTTGCTACGCCCACCAGCCTGCTTCTCCTGGCTGGCCTGCTGCTGCGCCCAGCGCGCACACACTAAATTCCACAATCTGGCAGTACCCCTGACCGCCTATCCGGCGGCAAGGTCTTGTTGCATTCCCAAAAGGAGAGCGGCCCATGAGCACACAGAACCTCATCATTTTCGACACCACCATGCGCGACGGCGAGCAAAGCCCCGGCGCCTCGATGACCAAGGACGAGAAGCTGCGCATCGCGCGGGCGCTGGAGCGCATGCGCGTCGACGTGATCGAGGCCGGTTTTCCTGCGTCGTCGAACGGCGATTTCGAGGCGGTACGCGCGATCGCGAACGCGATCAAGGATTCCACGGTGGCCGGCCTGTGCCGCGCCAACGACAAGGACATCCAGCGCGGCATCGACGCGCTGACGGGCGCCAAGTCCTGGCGCATCCACACCTTCATCGCCACCAGCCCGCTGCACATGGAGAAGAAGCTGCGCATGTCGCCCGCGGAAGTGCTGGAGCAGGCGAAGCTTTCGGTGCGCTACGCGCGCAACGCCTGCCCGGACGTCGAATTCTCGCCTGAGGACGGCAGCCGCTCCGAAATCGACTTCCTGTGCCGCGTGATCGAAGCCGTGATCAAGGAGGGCGCAACCACCATCAACATCCCGGACACGGTCGGTTACGCCGTGCCGCAGCAGTTCGGCGACCTGATCCGCGGCTTGCGCGAGAAGATACCGAACTCGGACAAGGCGGTGTGGTCCGTGCACTGCCACAACGATCTGGGCATGGCGGTGGCGAATTCGCTCGCCGCGGTGATGATCGGCGGCGCGCGCCAGATCGAGTGCACCGTGAACGGCCTTGGCGAGCGCGCGGGCAACACTTCGCTCGAAGAGGTGGTGATGGCGGTGAGGACGCGCTCGGACTACTTCGGTCTCGAGACGCGCCTCGACACCACGCAGATCGTGCCGGCGTCGCGGCTGGTATCGCAGATCACCGGCTTCGTGGTGCAACCCAACAAGGCGGTGGTCGGCGCGAACGCATTCGCTCACGCCTCGGGCATCCACCAGGACGGCGTGCTCAAGGCACGTGCAACCTACGAAATCATGACCGCGGAGGACGTGGGCTGGGCGACCAACAAGATCGTGCTCGGCAAGCTCTCGGGCCGCACCGCGTTCAAGCAGCGGCTGAAGGAAATCGGCATCGAACTCGACAACGAGGAGGCCTACAACAAGGCTTTTCAGCGCTTCAAGGACCTGGCCGACAAGAAGACCGAGATCTTCGATGATGACTTGCTGGCGCTGGTGGCGCAGGAGGCGGGCGTGTCCTCCGAGGAACACTGGCGGCTGGTGCACATGAACCAGGCGAGCGGCATGGGCGAGCGGCCGCACGCCCACGTCGTGCTCGCGGAGGAGGGCAAGGAGATGACTGCGGATGCGCAGGGCGACGGCCCGGTGGATGCGACGTTCAAGGCGATCGAGCACCTGGCGAAGAGCGAGTCCGAGCTGTTGCTCTATTCGGTGAATGCGGTGACTCAAGGAACTGAGAGCCAGGGCGAGGTGACGGTGCGGCTTGCGAAGGGCGGGCGCATCGTGAACGGCGTCGGCGCGGACACCGACATCGTGGTGGCTTCGGCAAAGGCCTACATCAACGCGCTCAACAAGCTGGCGAGCAAGATGGAACGGCTCAATCCGCAGCACCAGCTGTAGGCTTGTGCTTACAACGTGCGGCGAGATTGACGGGAGGGTGCACGAAGCGGAGGATTCGAAACATGGGTCTCGTATATACGAAAGTCATTCTCAAGAATCCGCGACAGCCAAAGTTGCGTGCAGTCGAGACGCGAGCGCTCGCCGATACCGGTGCATTGCATCTGTGCATTCCCGAGCATGTCGCCATTCAGCTGCGGCTGGAACAGCTTTACGAGCGTGAAGTGACCACTGCTGACGGCTCGAAGCGATTGTGTCCGTATGTCGGTCCTGTGGAGGTGCGGTTCGGCAATCGAGCATGCTTCACGGGCGCTTTGGTTCTCGGGGATGAAGTGCTCCTGGGCGCAGTCCCGATGGAAGACATGGACCTCGTGGTGTCGCCTGCGATGCGCACGGTTACGGTCAATCCGGAGAGTCCGAACATTCCGTCGTCGACGGTCAAGTAGGTCGATTGAATCGACGCAGGCACGTCGAGAGCGGCAAGGTTATTCACTCTCAAGCATGCCGGGTGGCGTTGGCCGCCGCCCGCGCAAACGCGATCGCCGCGGCGAGCAGCAGCAGGCTCAGCGCAACTTCGCCGGCGGCCAGTGCGCGGCTCGTGCCGGTATCCGCAAAACTGCGCACCGCCCCTTCGGCAAAATACCCAAGCGAGAGCAGGCTCGTCCACTGGAACGTGTAGCGCCGCGCCGCGAGGATTCCGCCCAGCGGCAACGCGAGCGGCGCCGCCTTCAGCGCAAGCCACGAGCCGCCGGGACGCAGGGGCGCGAGCCAAAGTTCCCAGGCGAGGCAAAGCAGGGCCAATCCGACCAGGGAGACCGCCGCGGCGATCTGCGCGGCGCGAAGCATCTAGCGCGCGAGGCGCACGGCGATCTCTGCCAGACGCCGCCCTTGTGCCACGCAAAGCGCCCGCTCCGACTCCGTCACGGGCTGGTCGGCCGCAGCGCCCGCGAGGTGGCTCGGGCCGTAGGGCGTCCCGCCCGAGCGGGTGGAGAGTAGCTCGGCTTCCGTGTAGGGCAGGCCGACGATCAGCATGCCGTGGTGCAGGAGCGGGAGCATCATCGAAACCAGCGTCGTTTCCTGTCCGCCGTGCAGGCTGGCGGTGGAAGTGAATACGCACGCGGGCTTGCCGGAGAGCGTGCCTTTGAGCCACAGCGACGAAGTGCCGTCGAGAAAATACTTGAGCGGCGCGGCCATGTTGCCATAGCGTGTCGGGCTGCCGAGCGCCACGCCGGCACATTCTTCAAGGTCCTTCAGCTCGCAGTAGGGCGCGCCTTCGGGCGGCACCTGCGGTTCCGCAATGGTCGTCACCGGGGAGACCTTCGGTACGGTGCGCAGCCGCGCGATGGCACCGGGCACGCGCTCGATGCCGTCGGAGATGAATTCGGCCATGCGGCGCACTGCGCCGTGCCGGCTGTAATACAGGACGAGGAGGTCGGGCATTGGAAAACTGTATCATAGCGGCCCGCCATGACCGATCGCGTTCCCCTGTCCCGCCGTGAGCGGCTGATCGTCGCGCTCGACGTGGCCACGACGGCCGAGGCGCGCGCACTGGTTGAAACGCTCGGAGACAGCGTGTGTTTCTACAAGATCGGGCTGGAGCTGTTTACCTCAGGCGGTTACTTCGAGTTGCTGGAATGGCTCGCCCAGCGCGGCAACAAGGTGTTCGCGGACCTCAAGTTCTACGACATTCCGGAGACGGTGCGACGCGCAGTGGCCAACCTGCGCGGCCGCGGCGTCGCGTTCGCCACGGTGCACGGCCATCGCTCGATCATGGAAGCCGCGGCAGCTGCGAAGGGCGACATCCGCATCCTTGCGGTGACGGTGCTGACCAGTTTCGATGAACGCGACCTCGCCGAGATGGGCGCTTCCGCGACGCTCGAGCAACTGGTCCTTTCGCGCGCGCGCGCTGCGCTCGAATCCGGTTGCGACGGCGTGATTTCCTCCGGATGGGAGGCGCCGATGCTGAAAGCCGAGTTCGGCGACCGGCTGCTCGTGGTCACACCGGGCATACGCCCTGCGCAAAACAGGCCTGCGGACGATCAGAAGCGCACGGTGGATGTGGCGCAGGCGTTCAAGAATGGCGCCGATTACATCGTGGTCGGCCGCCCCGTGCACAAGGCGAGCGACCCGAAGGCCGCGGCTGAATCCATCCAGGCGACGATCGCCTCGATTTTTCCGACGTAAACGGCCGTGGCCGACTGGCTCCACGCACTGACCGGATTGCTCGGTCTGCTCGCGCTCGCGTGGCTCGCGAGCGAGGCACGGGGCCGGGTGCCGTGGCGGATGGTGCGCTCGGGGCTGGTGCTGCAGCTCGTCCTGACCTGGGTGTTTCTCAACGTGCCGGCGGTCAAGGATGTGTTCCTCAAGTTGAACGACGCGCTGCTCGCGCTCGAGCAGGCGACGCAGGCGGGCACTTCGTTCGTATTCGGTTATCTGGGCGGCGGGGCGGCGCCGTTCGCAGTGTCCGATCCGGGTTCGAGTTTCATCCTCGCCTTCCGGGCGCTGCCGCTGGTACTGGTGGTAAGCGCCCTGTCGGCGCTGCTTTTCTATTGGCGCATCCTGCCCGCGATCGTGCGCGTTCTTTCCTGGCTGCTCGAAAAAGCGCTCGGCGTGGGCGGCGTGGTCGGCTTGTCGACCGCGGCAAACGTTTTCGTCGGCATGGTCGAGGCACCGCTGTTCGTGAAGCCCTACCTCTCGTGCGTCAGCCGCGGAGAGCTGTTCATGATCATGGTCGGCGGCATGGCCTCGATCGCGGGCACGGTGCTGTTCCTCTACGCCAGCATTATCGGCCGCGTGGTGCCAGATGCGGTGGCGCACCTGCTGATCGCCTCGATCATCTCGGCGCCGGCCGCGCTGGTGATCTCCGCGCTGATGGTGCCGCCCGAGAGCCAGGCCACCGGAGGCCGCCTCGATCTTCGCAGCGAGGCGACAAGCAGCGTAGACGCGCTCACGCGCGGCACGCTCGAGGGCGCCCAGCTGCTGGTGAACATCGTCGCGATGCTGGTGGTGTTCGTCGCGCTGGTATCGCTCGTCAACTTCGGCCTGGTGGCGCTGCCCGAGGTGTCGGGCGCACCGCTTACGCTGCAGCGCATGTTCGGCTGGGTGCTCGCGCCGCTTGCCTGGCTCGTCGGCGTGCCCTGGGGCGAGGCGCATGCGGCCGGGTCCTTGCTCGGCACCAAGACCGTGGTCAACGAACTCGTCGCATATATCGATCTCGCAAAGATGGGTGCGGCTGAACTCTCGCCTCGATCGCGCCTGCTGATGACCTATGCGTTGTGCGGATTCGCGAACTTCGGCTCGCTCGGCATCATGCTCGGCGGCCTGGGCACGATTTGCCCCGAGCGCAGGGGCGAGCTGGTGTCGCTCGGGATGAAGTCCATCATCGCCGGGACTCTGGCCACCTGCCTGACCGCGGCAGGGGTCGGGCTGGTGAAATGAATACGGTCAGGGTCCCGATACGCACGCCGCTGTTTCGCGGCAAGCGCGGATTGCGCATTGCGCTCGTGGGCCTGCCCAATGCGGGCAAGAGTTCGCTGTTCAGGGCGGTAGCGAGCGCGTCCGTGCAAACTGGCGAGCTTGCCGGAACGCACCGCGTCTACGACGAATGCGCGGTGCAAATCGGACTGGACGAGGCGCGGGTGCTCGACTTGCCGAGCATGCACTCGCTGCGCCACCTGGATGACGACGACCGCGTCTCGCTCAAGTACCTGCTGTGGGGCGATGCGCGCCCGGCGGTTTCCGCGCACGAACCGGGCGGCCCTCCTGCGCCATTTTCGCCGCCCGACGCCATTATCCAGGTGATCGACGCGACGGCCCTCGAGCGCCACCTCGAGCTTACTCTCGAACTGCTCTTGCTCGGCCGCCCGATCGTAATCGCGCTCAACAAGGCGGACGAGGCGCAGGATCGCGGGATTTACATCAACAACAAGGTTCTGAGCGAAAAGCTCGGGGTGCCGGTCGTCCGGACCGTCGCGGTCATGGGCTACGGCATCGCCGAGCTCTTCGCGGCGACGGCAAACTGCGTGCGGGACGGCGTACCTGCCCCGGCTGAACCCGCCAGCAAGCACATCGAAGAGCGTTTGCGGCCGGTTGTCACCGCGTTTGACGGCGTCGAGATACGCGATGCGTTCCGTCTTCCACCGCAGTTTCTCGCCGTGCAACTGGCCGGAGGCGACCGCTACTTCCTCGACGAATTGCGGCAGCACTTTCCCGATCGGCTTCCGGCGGTGCGGACCCTGCTCGAGCAGGCCGGAGGCGGGCTGCCGCGCTCGCTGGCCGAGGAACTGCATGCCGACCGCCACCACCGCGCGGCACTGCTGTTCGAGGCCGCCACGCGCCTGGGGACACCGCACGACACGCGCGACTGGCGCTACTGGCTCGACGAGTTGCTGCTCAGCCCGCGATGGGGCCTGGCGGGAAGCATCGCGGTGTTCGCCATCGTGCTGTTCGTTGTCTTCTACGTGAGCAGCAGGCTCGACGCACTGACCGCAGCGAGACTGGTCGATTGGGTCACGCCATGGCAGCCGGCCACGCTTCCGGGGGTCGTCGGGCGCGCCGTCGCCGACGGCCTCATCGGCCTGGTCGGCATCGTGGTCCCCTACATGCTCCCGCTCGTGATGCTGCTGGTCGCGCTGGAGCACGCGGGTGTCATGGCGCGCATTGCCTTTGCAGTTGACCGCGGATTTCACCATCTAGGCCTGCACGGGGGCGTCGCAGTGCCGTTCCTGCTCGGGCTGGGCTGCAACGTGCCGGCCATTTCGGCGATCGGCGCCGGTTCGCGCGGCAGCGAGCGTGTCGTCGCCACGCTGCTGGTCACCTTCGTGCCGTGCTCGGCGCGCTCCGCGATCATCCTCGCGCTCGGCGGGAAGTATCTCGGTGGCATGGGTGTGTTCGCGATCTTCGCCCTCACCATGGTGGTGTTCGCGGTGCTCGGCAAGCTGTTGCGGCGCCGCTACCGGCGCACCGGGCCCGGGCAGGTCCAGGAGATCCCTGCCTATGCGCTGCCGCGCTGGCGGGCGCTGGTCGGCGAGACCTGGCTGCGCACCAGGGACGTGCTCACCCTGGTGACGCCATTGCTCGTGGGCGGGAGCGTGGTCCTCGCGCTCCTGCACCACGTCGGCGCGGATGGCGCGATCAACACGCTGTTTACCCCGGTCACGTCATGGTGGCTGGGGCTGCCCGCGGTACTGGGGGTGCCGATCCTGTTCGGCGTATTGCGCAAGGAGTTGTCGCTGCTGATGATCTACCAGGCGCTGGGCGGGTTCGATGTGGGCAACTACCTCGACGATGTCCAGATCATCACCTTCCTGCTGTTTCTCACGTTCTACGTGCCGTGCATTTCCACGTTTGCAGTGATGGTGAAGACCATCGGGCGGCGCGAGGCCTTTTTCTCCGTGTCGCTGTCGGTAGGAGTGGCCCTCGTCGTGAGCGGCATCCTCCGGTTTGTGCTGGAAGCATTCCGGTATGTTGCCGTCTGAACCGGGTGATGCATGAGAGCGATAATGCGCCGCGAGGAAGATTCTCAAGGGGAATGACGCGAATGGCACAAATGGAAGTGAAGTCCGAAGTCACAGGCTCCGTTTGGAAGATCACCACCAAGCCGGGCGACCGGGTGGCGCCCGGTGACGAACTGATGATCCTCGAGTCGATGAAAATGGAAATTCCCGTGGTGGTGGAAGATGGCGGCACGATCCGGGAATTCCGCGTGGCCGAAGGCGAATCCGTGTCCGAGGGACAGACGGTAGCGATTCTCGATGCCTGAGCGCGCACGGCGGGTCGCGGCAGAGCAGGTGGAGTGACGATGGAAGAAGCCGAAGCGGACAAAGGCTGGGGAGCCGACGCGCAGGAAATCCATCAGCGCCGCAAATGGGCCGAGGAATCGGGTGGGTCCGAGACAGTGGACCGCCAGCACGCGCAAGGGCGGCTGACCGTGCGCGAGCGAATCGCGGGGCTGGTCGATGCCGGTTCGTTCCAGGAAATCGGCAAGCTTGCGGGCGACGGCACTTACCGCGACGGCCACGTGACCAAGGTAACGCCGGCCCCCTACGTGATGGGCCTCGCCAACATCGACGGGCGGCCGGTTGCGGTGGGCGGTGAGGATTTCACCGTGCGCGGCGGAACCAGCTGGGGCGGCGACCGGCGCAAGGGCGGCCAGGGTGGGTTCGTCGAGGACCTTGCCCATCAATACCGCATTCCTCTGGTCAACCTGATCGATGGGGCGGGGGGCACCGTGACTTCGGCCAGGCGGCGCGGCCATACCGTATTTCCGGGCGTCGACGGTTTTGAGCGCTCGGTGCAACTGCTCGGAAGCGTGCCGGTGGTGAGCGCAGTGATGGGCACGGCGGCCGGCGGCCCGGCAGGGCGCGCGATCCTGTCGCACTGGTCGGTGATGGTAAGGAATACGAGCCAGATCTTCGCTGCGGGACCGCCCGTGGTGGAGCGCTCGCTCGGGCAGAGGGTCACCAAGGAAGAGCTCGGCGGGTCGCGTATGGCCGTCGACGTCGCGGGCACCGTGGACAACGTGGCGGAGAGCGAGGAAGACTGTTTTCGCATGATCCGGCGCTTCCTCGGCTACATGCCGCGCAACGTGTGGGAACTGCCGCCCGTGACGCCTTGCGACGATCCGGTCGAGCGGCGCGAGGAGGCCCTGCTCGAGATCGTGCCGCGCAACCGGCGCAAGCCCTACAGCATGAAAAAGCTGGTCGAACTGGTGGTCGACCGCGGGTCCGGTTTCGAAATCGCGCCCACGTTCGGGCGCGCGGTGATCACCTGTCTCGCGCGCATGCACGGCAAGGTGGTGGGCGTGATCGCCAACAATCCCATGGTCTACGGCGGAGCGATGGACGTAAAGGCGGCGCGCAAGCAGATTCACTTCATCGACCTGTGCGATTGCTTCCACATCCCGCTGATATTTCTCGTGGACGTTCCCGGATTCATGGTCGGCATGCAGGCGGAGGCCGCCGCCACGCTGCGAGAGGGAATGCGCGCAGTGCATGCGGGCCTGCAGGCGACGGTGCCGATCTTTACCGTGGTGATCCGCAAGTGCTACGGCATGGCGGGCATGGGCACCACCGACAAGAATGGTCTCGATCTGAAGCTTGCCTGGCCTTCGGCCGAGTGGGGCTCGCTGCCGGTGGAAGGCGGGGTGGCGGCGGCGTTCAGGCGCGAGATTCAGAACGCGGCCGACCCAGCGCAACGGCAGCAGGAAATCGAGGCGGAGTTGCGCGAACTGGCCTCGCCGTTTCTCACTGCCGAGGCGTTCGGCGTGGAGGACGTCATCGATCCGCGCGAGACGCGGCCCATTCTGTGCCGCTTCATCGATGCGGCGCAGGGCAGGCTGACGACCGATGTCGGCGTCAAGCTGAAAGCGGGCGTGCGTCCCTGAGCGCGGCGGCACGCGGTTGCTCGTAGCTTGCAAAACGCCGCTCGAATCCCCATTTGAGGATTTGTCTGACTTCACCGGAGGTACGTCATGCAACGACTTATCGCAACGCTCGCGCTGCTCGCGGCGGCACTGGGTCTGGGTGGTTGCGGCTACAACACGCTCCAATCCGCTGACGAGCAGATCAAGGCGGGCTGGGCGGAAGTGATCAACCAGTACCAGCGCCGGGCCGATCTGGTGCCGAACCTGGTGAATACCGTCAAGGGGTTCGCGGCGCAGGAGCAGCAGGTGCTGCTCGGGGTGACCAATGCGCGTGCCCGGGTGGGTTCGATCCAGGCGACGCCGGAACTGGTGAACGATCCGGCTGCGTTTCAGAAGTTCGCCGCCGCGCAGGGCGAGCTGAGTTCGGCTCTCTCGCGGCTCTTGGTGGTGTCCGAAAACTATCCGCAACTCAAATCGGATGCGAATTTCCGTGACCTGCAGGCACAGCTCGAAGGCACCGAGAATCGCATTACCGTGGCGCGCAACCGCTACATCAAGGCGGTGCAGGAGTACAACGTCGTGGTGCGCTCGTTTCCCAGCAACCTGACCGCGATGATGTTCGGCTTCAAGGAAAAGGCCCAGTTCACGGTGGAAAACGAGAAGGAGATCTCGAAGGCGCCCAAGGTCGATTTCGCCGCGCCGCCGGCTCCGGCAGCCAAGCCCGCGAATTGAGCGGCCGGGTATGGCGCTCACGGCGACCCTGTGCGGCGCTGTGCTTCGCCTGACGGCATTCGCCGTGCTATTGGCGATTGCTCCGGGCGCGGCGGCGGACGTGGCGGTGCCGCCGCTCAAGGCGCGCGTTACCGATCTGACGGGTACGCTGACGGCCGATGAGCAGACGGCGCTCGAAGGAAAACTGGCGGCATTTGAGGCGCGCAAGGGCAGCCAGATCGCGGTCCTGATGGTGCCGACGACCGAGCCCGAGACCGTGGAGCAGTACGCGGTGCGCGTCGAGGAGGCCTGGAAGCTCGGCCGCAAGGGAATCAGCGACGGGGTGCTCCTCGTGGTGGCGAAGAACGACCGCCGCCTGCGCATCGAAGTCGGCTACGGTCTCGAGGGCGCGCTCAACGACGCCACCGCCAAGCGCATCATCGCGGAAGAGATTACGCCGCGTTTCAAACAGGGCGATTTCTATGCCGGAATCGACGCGGGCGTGAACCGCGTGATGCGTGTCATCGACGGCGAACCGTTGCCGCCTCCAGGTGCGCGCGGAGGTGAAGGCGGCGGAGGCAGCTTGCTCGAGCACTCGGACTGGCTGATTCCCGGATTTTTCATCCTCATGGTTGCGAGCGGCATACTGCGTTCGCTATTCGGGCGCTTTCTCGGGTCGACGTTATTGGGAACGCTGGCAGGGTTTGTCATCTGGGCGATCATCGGATCGATGTTCGCTGCAATCGTCGCGGGTGTGATCGTATTTTTCTTCAGCGTGCTCGGAGTCAGCCTTCCTTCCGGAAGGGGCGGCGGCTGGTCATCGGACAGCGGAGGCGGCTTCGGTGGCGGATTCAGCGGCGGTGGCGGCAGTTCGGGCGGCGGCGGCGCGAGCGGGAGCTGGTGAGATGAAATTGGGACGCATCCTCAAGCACCTGTTTGCTCCGCATTGGATCGTCGCGCGCGCATTTCCGCGTCGCACCCTGGCCGCCGTCGAAGCGGCGATCCAGGCGTCGGAGAAATCCCATGACGGCGAGTTGCGCTTCGCGCTCGAGGGCGCCCTGCATCCATGGCCGCTCGCGCGGGGGCAGAGTGCGCGAGCGCGCGCGATCGAATTGTTTTCGTCCCTGCGCGTGTGGGACACCGAGCACAACAGCGGTGTATTGATCTACGTGCAGCTCGTAGACCGCCGGATCGAAATCATTGCGGACCGCGGCATCAGCGCGAAGGTGGAGCAGCGCGAATGGGACGCGATCTGCCGTGGCATGGAAGCGGCGTTTCGTCTGCGCAACTACGAACAGGGCGCGCTCGAGGCGATCGCCCAGGCAACGCTCCTGCTGTCGCGCCACTTTCCGGCGCAAGCAGGCAATCCGAACGAACTACCCGACAGGCCGGTAGTACTTTAGAGATCGATGACGAAAGGAAATGACGATGGCCGCAACACAAGCTGGAATACTCGCTCCGGTCCCGGCGCTCGCGCGGTACCTGTTTTTCGGCATGGCGTCCGACGGCGATTTGCGCAAGTCCCTGCGTGCGCTCGCCTCCCTCGCTGACGGAGACGGAACCGTGGTTGGTCTCGGGCGATCGAGTGTGCTTGCGCTTGGCCGCGACATCGCCGGCCTCGGTGTGTTCCCGCAGCACGTGGGGCCGGGCATCGAAGTCCCCTCGACGCCGGCCGCACTGTGGTGCTGGTTGAGAGGCAAGGATCGGGGCGAACTCACTCTGCGCGCACGATCGGTCGAAAAGGCGGTCTGGCCGGCGCTCCGGCTCGAGCAGACCATCGACGCATTCCGCTACGGCGCGGGCCGCGATCTCACAGGCTACGAGGACGGCACAGAGAATCCCAAGGGGGTGGCTGCGGTGAAGGCTGCGGTCGTCACCGGGCGCGGGCCGGGACTCGACGGCTCGAGCTTCGCAGCAGTCCAGCAATGGGTCCACGATTTCGACGATTTCGAAGCCATGACGGCGAAGCAGCAGGACAACGCGATCGGCCGGCGCAAGCGCGACAACGTGGAACTGGCTTCCGCGCCGGCTTCTGCGCACGTGAAGAGAACCGCTCAGGAGAGCTTCGATCCCGAAGCGTTCGTTCTGCGCCGGTCCATGCCTTGGGCCGATGAAATGGAGTCCGGACTGGTGTTCGTGGCGTTTGGCAAGTCTTTCGACGCTTTCGAAGCGCAGTTGCGCCGCATGGCCGGTGCCGAAGACGGCATTGCCGATGCGCTGTTCCGGTTTACGCGTCCCGTGACCGGAGCGCATTTCTGGTGTCCGCCGGTGCGCACCCGGCGCATCGATCTGCGCGCCTTGGGATTGTGATGCGGGCTCGTGAGGTGGGGTTGTGAGGCGGGGGTCGTGACGCGAGCGCCTTTCCTGCGGAGCTGATGAGCGGCCGTCAGGGAATCGGAACCGCCGCAAGCAGTTGCGCGCCGACGTCCATGCGACGCACGTTTTCATGCGCGGGGCGCAGGCGATGGGCGGCAACGCCGGGGAGAATCGCCTGCACGTCCTCGGGGATGACCTTGTCGCGGCCTTCGAGCAGCGCCCAGGCGCGCGCGCAGTGCAACAGGGCGAGCGCGGCACGCGGGCTGAGGCCCGCGATGTACTCCGGTGAGCGCCGCGTGTACTCGACGATGGCCTGGACATAATCGAGCAATGCCGGCGCAACGTGAACGCGCGAGGCGTTGTCCTGCTGTTCGATCAGTTCTGCCGGGCTGAGCACGGCTTCGAGCGTGGCGAGCAGATCGCGGCGGTTGCTGCCGGTAAGCAGGGCGCGCTCCGCCTCGCGGTCGGGATAGCCGAGTTCGATACGCATCATGAAGCGGTCGAGCTGCGATTCCGGAAGCGGGAAGGTTCCGACCTGCTCGGTCGGATTCTGGGTGGCGATGACGAAAAACGGCTCGGGCAAGGGCCGGGTTTCGCCCTCGGTGGTGACCTGATGCTCTTCCATCGCTTCGAGCAGCGCCGACTGCGTCTTCGGCGTCGCGCGGTTGACCTCGTCGGCAAGGATCACCTGCGCGAAAATCGGGCCGGGGTGGAACGTGAAGGCCCCGGTTTCGCGCTCATAGATCGACACGCCGATGATGTCCGCGGGCAGCATGTCGCTGGTGAACTGGATGCGATGGAAATTCAGCCCGAGCGCCCTCGACAGAACGTTCGCCAGCGTGGTCTTGCCGACGCCGGGCATGTCCTCGATCAGGAGGTGGCCGCGCGCGAGTATGCAGGCGAGCGCGAGGCGCACCTGCTGTTCCTTGCCGAGGATGATCTGTCCCGCCGCATCGATCACGCGCTGGACCGGCGAGCGCAGCGCGCCATGAAAATTCGCTTTGAGCAGCATGCCGGGATTCTACCGGAACGCGCTATGATTCCGCGTACGTAAAGAAAACGCCGGCGAAAACGCATGACCATCGTCCCCGTATGAGCACCGCGTTCATCACCCACGCCGACTGCCTCAAGCACGACATGGGACACGGCCACCCGGAGCAGCCCGCGCGCCTCACGGCGATCGAGGACCAGCTGATCGCCTCCGGCGTCGAGCAATACCTGCAGCGGCACGACGCGCCGCTCGCACTCGACGAACATCTCGCGCGCGCTCATTCCATCAACTACGTACACGCGGTGCGCGAATTCTCACCGGTCGACGGCATCGTTCACCTCGACCCGGACACGGCGATGAATCCGCACAGCTTCAGCGCGGCGCTGCGCGCCGCCGGAGCCGCCGTGCTCGCTACCGACCTCGTGATCACCGGCAAAGCGGCCAATGCGTTCTGCGCGGTGCGCCCGCCGGGCCATCACGCCTGCCGTTCGCGGCCGATGGGATTCTGCATCTTCAACAACGTCGCGGTGGCCGCACTGCACGCGCTGGAAGTACACGGCCTGGATCGAGTTGCGATCGTCGATTTCGACGTGCACCACGGCAACGGCACAGAAGACATTTTTTCCAACGACGAGCGCGCGCTGATGGCCTCGATCTTCCAGCACCCGTATTACCCGTACTCGGGCACGGAGGATCCTGCGGGAAACATGTACAACGTCCCTCTCGCAGGAGGTACGGGAGGGCAGGGGCTGCGCGCGGCGGTGGAGAAAGTGTGGCTGCCGGCGCTCGAACGGTTCAAGCCGGAGATGGTGTTCTTCTCGGCCGGGTTCGACGCGCACGAGGAAGACGACATGGCGGGTTTGCGCTTCAGGGACGCCGACTACCGCTGGGTGACCGAACAGGTGAAGGCGGTGGCGGACCGCTACGCGAAGGGCCGGATGGTGTCGATGCTCGAGGGCGGCTATGCGTTGAGCGCCCTGGGGCGGAGCGTGGTGCAGCATGTTAGGGTGCTGGCGGGGTTGAACGGCTGACGGGGTCGTTGAATCTGGCGCAACAAGAACCAAGTAACCGAGGAGACCCCAAATGGCAAAAATCGAAAGCAACTGTCGCGATGTCTGTGACGCAACCGAGTTCGTCACGATCGTCACGACCGGGGATGACGGTCCCCACGTGGTCGGCAATTGGGGCGATTACATGCGCGCCCTGGGTATCGGCGCGGATACGATTGTTCTTCCCGCCGGCCGCTATCGTCAGACGGAGCAGAACCTGCGGAAGAACAACCGCGTACAGCTGCTGCTCGCTTCCAGGAAGGTGCAAGGAACTCGCAGCCCGGGTCAAGGCTACCTCATCGTCGGAACCGCCGAGATCGTCGATTCGGGCGAAATTGCGGATGCGGTGAAGGCGAAATTTCCGTGGGCACGGGGCGCGCTGGTGATACACGTCGAGGAAGTGACGGCGCAGCTATGACAGGATCGAGCGATGAGCTGGAGTGGCTGCGCGCGCAGTTGGGTCGTTCCGAGGTGCGGCTGGCCGAAGCGCAACGGATCGCGCAGGGTGGGTCCTGGGAGTGGGACGTCGAAGCGGATAGAGGGTGGTGGTCGCCGGAAGTGCACAGCATATTCGGCCTGGCGCCCGACGAGTCCACGTTTACCTAAGCAGCCTTTCTCAGCAGGCTTGATCCGGTAGAAGCGGAACGAGTCGGGCACGCGATTCAGGCCTCGATTGCCCGCGCAGTGCCCTTCGATATTGAATACGGGATCGTGCATGCGGATGGAACGCCGCGTGTCATCCATGCCAGGAGCGAGGTGCGCACCAGGTCTAACGGAGTTGCGACCCGACCGGCAGGGACGGTGCAGGATATCGCTGTGCGCAAGCGGCTGGAGAATAACTTAAAGAACGGGTTTCGGACCTTTTAGCGGGCGTGGGCAGGCGGGTAGTGGTCAAATTCCACGACAAGGTGCTTGCGCGCGTGCCGATGCGCCGCTGGCGCAAGCCCGAGGATTTCGGCGCGATCGCGGTGTACCTGGTCAGCGACGCGAGCAGCGACCACACGGGCGATACGTTCCTCATTGTTGGGGGTTACCCCTTTCCTGAGTACTATTTGCGCAACGCATCGACACGGGGGCCAAGCATGGCTGAACTGCGAACGGACGACGTGCACGCCGAGGAAATTCGTGCCGGCTGGCAGAACGAGCTCTACGAGTCGCTGCGCCATCACGGCGTCACCCAGTTTTCCTATGTGCCGGATGCCGGACACCGCATCTGTATCGACCGCTCGATCGCTGACACGGACGTCCACTCGGTGGCCTTGACGACGGAGGAAGAGGGCGTGGCGCTCGCCTGTGGCGCCCATCTCGGGGACAAACGGGCCGTGCTGCTCATGCAGTCGAGCGGGCTTGGCAACTGCGTAAACTTCCTGTCGCTGGTGAAGGGCGGGCGCTTTCCGTTCCTGACGATCCTGTCGATGCGCGGCGACTTCGGCGAGGGCAATCCCTGGCAGATGGCCATGGGGCAGGCGACCAGGCCGGTTCTCGCGGCCATGGATATCGTCGTTCTGGAGGTGACCAAGCCGGAAGAGGTTGCATCGACCATTGACGCGGCGTCCGACATGGTGTGGAAATCGGGACAGGCCGTGGCCGTGCTGCTGACGCAGAAGCTTATCGGCGCCAAGGCATTCTAAGGAAGATGCGGAAGGAGAACGGGCAATGCCAATCACACCTGAAAGAAGCGCCGGGCCGCGTTACCGCCTGGACCGCATCACGGCGGTTCCCGCGATCATCGGCGAGCACAAGGATTTCCTGTTGATCGGCGGCCTTGCGGGCACGGCGAAGGATCTGGCCGCTCTCACCGACGATGGGCCGCACTACTATGGCCTGGCCGGCGCGATGGGGGCTGCCGTGATGATGGGGCTCGGTTTGGCGCTGGCGCGTCCGGAGAAAAGGGTGCTGGTCGCAACCGGCGACGGCGAGCTTCTGATGAATGTCGGCGCGCTGGCGACTGTCGGCATCCTCAATCCGCCGAACCTCTCCATCCTGTGCGTCGACAATGGCCACTACGGCGAGACCGGCTACCAGAAGAGCCACACCTGCCTCGGCGTCGATCTGGAGCAGATGGCCATCGGAGCAGGAATCGAGTCAACCTGCTCGGTCGAGAAGGCGGCCGACATCGCGGCAGGCGCGCGCATGCTGCGCGGGTCGAACGGATGTTGCTTCGTGCTGCTGCGGGTAAAACCGACCGACGGGCCGAAATTGAGGCGCCTGATGAACCCGGCCGACGCGCGCGTGCGCTTCCGGCTCGGGACACTTGGCCACACATGACCGGGTTCATCACGACCAGACCGCAAGTCCTGAGGGAAGTCGACAATTACTTGGGAAGGGGAGACTTTCGGTTTTTGGCACGTCGACCGTTCTGACGAGGTGACTGCTGGGTCGCTGGTCGACCGTCAGCGGTGCACCATGCGGTGCTCACCAGTGATGCGGCGCGACCAGGCGCCTTTTAGCTCGAATCGCAGCGGTTCGGGCTTGCCCAAGCCCGTGAACGGGTGCTCGTTCGTATCAGCGATCAGGCGGTCGATACGATTGGCGACCGCAGGGTCATGTCGGCGCCACCACGCGTAATCATCGCGCGCCCGGTCGCTGTAGAACGGCTCAGCGCTGCTTGAGCCGGCGCCGGTCGCGGGCGACTTGCTTTTCGATTTGGGCAAGCGACTCTTTCAGCCGGGCGGCGTTCTTGGGACTCGACAGCAGGTGCATTGTCTCCTCGATGCCGCGCCACTCGTCGAGCGATACCAACACGGCCGACGGGCCGCGCTGGCGCGTGATCAGGATCGGCGCGCGATCCTCGTTGACGCGGTCCATGGTCTTGGCAAGCGTCGCCCTGGCCGCTGTGTAGGTGATGATGTTCACGGTGCACCTGACAAAAGATTGTACAGGTGCGGATACCATGGCTGCAGCTTAGCGCGCGCAATTAAAGGAACGAGTGATCCAGCGCGACGGCAATGACCCGACACCCAGGGGGCTATCAATCCCAACGGGGCGGCTTACGGTGTGATGGCGCCTTTGAGGCGCTCGCCAAATAAGCGCCCGACTTCGCCGGGGGTCATTTACCTGCTTCAGAAGCTTTCTCAACAGACTCTCGCAGGTTAGCGAAGTTGCTGCGCAGAGCGTCCGGTCCGCTCTCGACAGCCGGCATTCATGAACGAATACGCTGTGGCGGTTGATCGGCCTTATGGAAAGCTTTGCATAAGGCCGACAAGCGGAATATCACGGCGAATTGACGAGCGGCGGCTCCACCGCGGATAGCTGCCATTCATGACGCCGAAGGTCGATCGACACTTGGGTCGAAAGCGGTCATTCGCGGGATCACCGGTTTCTTTCTCCTTGGTAATACTCGGTCCGGAAGCGGCGGGCGGGTGTTCGCCCCGAGATGCAGTCCTCCGCCAGAGTCCGGATGGAGCGCAATCGGGCTATCTTGTGAGCATGAAAATACTCGTAGCGAAACTCGAACGCCTGCGGCGCCGAACGGCGCTACGGCGGCGTGCTGGACGATAAAACGGCTCCCGCTACCCGTTTCCGCAGTACGGCATCCTGCAGGACCTGCGCGCCGGGATGGCGCTCAACTACCCGGACCGGAAACAGGACTCGTCTGGCGCTACCGACCCAGGAAGTTCGGCAGCCGGCGCTCGGCCATCGCTGCGACGCCCTCCTTGAAATCGCCGGTGCGGCGCTGCCATTCCTGCTCCACCAGTTCGCGCTCAGTGGAGGATTCGATCCGATCCGCCAGGCCCCGCCGCAGCGTTTCGCGGGTGGAGGCGACGGCGAGCGGCGCGGACTGGGCGATCTCCACGGCGAGCGAATGTGCCGCGGCGCGAACCTGCGCTTTCGGCACCAGTACATCGGCCAGCCCGATGGCGAGCGCTTCGTCTCCGGCAATGCGCCTGCCGGTATAGAACAGCAGCGCCGCCTTCTGCGGCCCGATGAGCCGCGGCAGCGTGGTGGTGAGGCCAAAGCCGGGATGAAACCCGAGCCGGTTGAAATTGGCGCTGAAGCGCGCTTCCACGCAGGTCACTCTGAAATCGGCCACCAGTGCCAAGCCGAGGCCGCCGCCAACCGCGGCGCCGTGCACCGCGGCGACGATCGGTTTGCGCGTGCGAAACAGCCGCAGCGCTTCCTTGTAGAGATGCTTCGCGACACCGCCCGAGCCGTCGCCAACCGCACCGGTCTGCGGCCGGTTCGAGAAATCCGCGCCGGCGCAGAACGCTTTGCCCTCGGCGGCCAGCACGATCGCGCGGCACTCCGGGTCGCGATCGAACGCGTCGAAAGCGTCGCCGATCTTCTCGATCAGCGCATTGTCGAAAAAATTGTTCGGCGGCCGGCGGATCTCGACCGTGCCCACGCGGTCCGCCAGTTCGACGCCGATGTCCTTCATTGCCGTGGAACCGCTCATGGCTGCATCTCCGGAGTTCTTTGGTTGATCTGTGGTAGACCCGCACGTAGGATACTGGAGGTCTCGGAGGAGCAATGCACGAATTCAAGTTCGAACCCGTTCGGCTGCCGGCGGCGGCAGAAGATCCCGCCGGGGTGTCGGGCAAGATCCATCGCGTCCCATGGGGCGATCATTGCGCGCATGCGGTAGTTGTTTCGGAGCGCGGGGAGGTGGGTATCGTGGAGACGGCAGGCGCGGTGGTGCTCGTGGAGAAGAACCTCGCGGGCGAGCCGCGCGCCTCGCTCGATTTCGAGTCGCGGCCGCTCGCCGCGATCGCCCCGCTGGCCGGCGCGGGCGCCGATGCGCTCTGGGCGATGCTGACCCGCCTATGAAGGAGGCCGGCGCGCCCGGACCGCTGGCCGGGGTGCGGATCGTCGACCTCACCTCCGTCGTGCTCGGTCCGCTCGCGACGCAGATCCTCGGCGACTACGGCGCCGACGTGATCAAGGTCGAGAACCTGGAGGGCGATCTGATGCGGGCCAACGGGGTTTGCCTGCACCCGGGCATGAGTTCCATTTTCCTCGCGATCAACCGCAACAAGCGCTCGATCGCGATCGACCTCAAGGCGGCGGAGGGACGGGAAATTCTGACGCGGCTGGTCGCCGAAGCCGACGCGCTGGTTCACAACATGCGGGTCGCGGCGATCGAGCGGCTCGGCTTCGGCTACCGCTCGGTGTCCGGGATCAAGCCGGACATCGTGTATTGTGCCGCCACCGGATTCGGCCAGGACGGACCGGACCGGGACAAGCCCGCGTTGGACGACATCATCCAGGCCGCGTGCGGGCTGGCGAGCTTGGCCGGACAAGTGCGCGGCGCCCGGCGCGGGCAACCCGAATATGTACCGACGCTGATTGCGGACAAGACCGCCGGCATGGCCGTGGTCAACGGGGTGCTGGCCGCGCTGTTCCACCGCGAGCGGACCGGCCAAGGCCAGTACGTAGAAGTGCCGATGTTCGAGACCATGGTGGCGTTCACGCTGGCGGAGCATCTGGGCGGACTCACGTTCGATCCGGCGCCCGCGAAAGCCGGTTACGCGCGCCTGCTCGCGGGCGGGCGCAGGCCGGCGCCCACGCGCGACGGCCACATCGCGATCCTGCCGTACACCGCTGATCAATGGATTGCGTTTTTCCAGAGCGCGGGGCGTGCGGATCTGGCCGGGAAATACGGCATCCGCGACCGGCTGGCGCGCAATGTCCATTTGGTCGCAATGTACCGTGAGATGGCGCAAATCACCCGGCAAAGGACCACTGCCGAGTGGCTCGAGCTGTGCGCAAGACTCGATATCCCGGCGACCGCGCTCGGCGCGCTCGACGATCTGCCGGAACATCCGCACCTCAAGGCGGTCGGTCTGATTGAGACGGCCGAGCACCCGAGCGAAGGCAGCGTGCGTTTCGTGCGCCCGCCGACCCGGTTCGGCGCCAGTCCCGCGGCGGTGCGATTTCAGGCGCCTCGGCTCGGCCAGCACACCGCGGAGATTCTGCGCGAGACCGGTTACGGCGATCGGGAAATCGCGCAGCTCGGCGCGCGGCGCGTTGTGTTCCAGCCGGTTGCTTCCCCGCCACATGCGGAAGGACTATAGTAGGCTTCAGGAGGAGTACCCACATGCGCCTGAAGCCCGTCTTCATCGTCGCCAGCGCGCTTGTTGCCGCATTCCTTGTCGCCACCCCCGCGCCGGCGCAAAAGCAAGGCGGCACACTGCGCATCTACCACCGCGACAACCTGCCGAGCGCCTCGATCCACGAGGAGGCGACGATCTCGACGGTGATGCCGTTCATGAGTGTCTTCAACAATCTGGTTGTCTACGACCAGGGGAAGAAGCTCAACACGCCCGAAACAATCGTGCCGGACCTGGCCGAGAGTTGGGCCTGGGACGCGAGTCGCACGCGCCTCAGCTTCAAGCTGCGCCAGGGCGTCAAGTGGCACGACGGCAAGCCCTTCACGTCCAAGGACGTGCAGTGCACCTGGCACAAGCTGATCGGCAAGGACCCGGATGATTTCCGCAAGAATCCGCGCGCCATCTGGTGGCACAACCTGAAGGAGGTCACGCTCAAGGGCGACCACGAAGCGACGTTCAACCTAAACCGGCCGCAACCGGCATTCCTTTCGCTCTTCGCCTCGGGCTACACGCCGGTCTACCCCTGCCACGTGTCGACGCAGGCGATGCGCACCAATCCGATCGGCACCGGCCCGTTCAAGTTCGCCGAGTTCAAGCGCGGCGAGTCGGTGAAGTTCGTGCGCAACCCGGACTACTGGAAGAAGGGCCGGCCGTTCGTCGACGCCATCGAGTGGAAGGTGATCGAGAACCGCTCGACGCGCATCCTGGCTTTCGTCGCCGGCGAGTTCGACCTGACCTTCGTCACCGACGTTTCGATTCCCCTGTTGAAGGACGTCACGAGCCAGGCGCCGAAAGCTGTCTGCGAGGTCGCGCCGACGTATGTTTCGACCAACCTGATCGTCAACCCCGCGGCGCCGCCCTTTAACGACGCGCGCATCAGGAAGGCGATGGCGCTCGCGCTCGATCGCAAGGCGTACATCGAGATCCTGAGCGGCGGCAAGGCGGACATCAGCGCCGCGATGCTGCCGCCGCCCGAGGGCGTCTGGGGCATGCCGCCGGAGTTCATGCGCACGCTTCCCGGCTACGCCGCCGACATCGGGAAGAGCCGGGCCGAGGCGCGCAAGATCATGCAGGGCCTGGGCTACAGCGAGGCGAAACCACTCAAGGTGAAGGTGTCGACCCGCAACATCGCCATCTACCGCGACCCGGCGGTGATCCTGATCGACCAGCTGAAGCAGATCTTCATCGCCGGCGAACTGGAGGTGATCGACACCAGCATCTGGCACGCCAAGGTCACTCGCAAGGAGTTCGCCATCGGCCTCAACCTGACCGGCATCGGCGTGGACGACCCGGACGTGAACTTCTACGAGAACTACAGCTGCGGCTCCGAGCGCAATCTGACGCAGTACTGCAACAAGGAGGTGGACGCGCTCATCCTGCGGCAATCGCAGGAGGCGGATGCCGCCAAACGCAAGACTCTGGTGTGGGAGATCGAGCGCAAGCTGGTCGAGGATCTCGCGCGTCCGATCGTCATGTCCGACCGCTCGGCAACCTGCTGGCAGCCGCAGTTGAAGGGCTTCGTGCTGCATCACAACAGCATCTACAACAACTGGCGCTTCGAAGACGTCTGGCTCGACAAGTAGCCTCGGACGCGCCAGCGTGAGGTCCCGTGCAGGAGTGCGTCGCTGATGGGCGCGTATCTCGTGCGCCGCTCGTTCCTGATGGTACTGACGCTGTTCGGCATGTCGGTGCTGATCTTCGTCATGCTGCGCCTGGTGCCGGGCAACATCACCGACATCATTTTCGACTCCGCTGGCTTCGTCAACGAAAAGCAGAAGAAGAAGATCGAGCAGCAGCTCGGCCTCGACAAGCCGATCGTCACACAATACGCCAACTGGATCGCGGGTCTCGCCAAAGGCGATCTGGGCTACGCTTATGTCTCGGAAAAGCCTGCGATCGACGAGATCCTGCCGCGTATTCCCGTGACCGCAAAGCTTGCCGTGCTCGCGCTCGTCTTTTCGGTGCTGTTCGGCGTGCCGCTCGGCGTCATCAGCGCGGTGCGGCAGAACACCGCGCTCGATTATTGCTTGCGCGTGGTGAGCCTCTCCGGGCTGTCGCTGCCCTCGTTCTGGCTGGGCTTGCTGATCCTCATGGCATTCGTGCAATGGTTCGGCTGGATCCCGATCTATCAGAGCGATCCCGGCAGTCTCTGGAAGGAGATTGCGCTGCTCAGCATTCCGGCCGCGGCCGTGGGCTTCCGCAGCTCGGCCCTGCTGATGCGCCTGACACGATCGTCGATGCTGGAGGTGCTGCGCCAGGACTACATTCGCACCGCGCGCGCCAAAGGCGCATCCGATCAGGTGGTGAACTATGACCACGGGCTGCGCAACGCCATGCTGCCGGTAGTCACCATCATCGGCGTCGAGGCGGCCTTCCTCATCGGCGGGCTGATCGTCACCGAGACCGTATTCAATATCCCCGGTGTGGCGCGGTTCCTGGTCGAGGCGATCCGCTGGCGCGACTACCCGATCGTGCAGAACCTCGTGATGTTCATCGCCATCGTGGTGGTGGTCGTCAACTTCCTCGTCGACATGACCTATGCGATGCTCGATCCGCGCATCCGCTACGAGAGCTGACCGGCATGGCCGCGCTCGATCACGCAGCGGAACTGGAAAAGGCCGGCGCCAACGTCAGCAGCCGGTTCGGCGCGATGCTGTTCCTCGCGCGCAGCTACCCGCTGGGCGCGATCGGCGCGGTGATCATGGTTGGGTTTCTCGCCACGGCCCTGTTCGCCGGGGCGATCGCCAGCTTCGATCCATTCACCATCAATGCCCGGGACTCGCTCGCCCCGCCTGGTGGCGCGCATATGCTGGGTGCGGATTTCATGGGCCGCGATGTATTCGCCCGCATCGTCTACGGTGCGCGCATTTCGCTCGCGGTGGCGCTCGGCGCGACGCTGCTCGGCAGCCTCTTCGGCGTCTCGGTCGGACTGATGTCGGGCTTCATCGGCGGCTGGTTCGACCTGCTGGTGCAGCGCTTGATCGACATCATGCAATCGCTGCCGCTGCTGGTGATGGCGCTGGTGATGGCCGCCTCGCTCGGGCCTTCGCTCACCAACACCATCATTGCCATTGCGATCCCGCTGGTTCCCAGCGTCGCGCGTGTCATCCGCTCCAACACGCTGTCGCTGCGCGAGATGCCGTATGTGGAAGCCGCGCGCGCGGTCGGCATGAGCGAGCTGCGCATTGCGGTGAGCCACGTGCTGCCCAATACGCTGGCGCCGCTCATCGTGCTGGCGACGGCGCAACTCGGTTCCGCGATCCTCGTCGAGTCGGCGCTGTCGTTCCTCGGGCTCGGGGTTCCCGAGCCTCATCCGTCCTGGGGCCGCATGCTCTCCGAATCCGCGGCGGAGTACGTGCGCACCGCGCCCTGGCTGGTCATCTTCCCCGGCATCGCCATCAGCGCGGTGGTATTCGGCACCAACCTGCTGGGCGACGCGATCCGCGACATGCTCGATCCGCGGCAGCGTTGCTAGGATGGCGGCCGTCGCCCCCGGCGCCGCGGCACAACCGTCGCCTTCGAGCACGCAGGTGCTCGAAGTGGCGAACCTGCAGACGTATTTCTACACGCGCGGCGGTCTCGTCAAGGCAGTGGATGGCGTCTCGTTTTCGCTCGTGCGCGGCGAAACGCTCGCGATCGTCGGCGAATCGGGCTGCGGCAAGAGCGTCACCGCGCTCTCCCTCATGCGGCTGGTCGCCGATCCGCCTGGCCGCATCGTCGGCGGTTCGCTGCGGCTGGGTTCGACCGACCTGCTGCGTCTGGACGAAGCCGCGATGCGCGACATCCGCGGCAATCGCATCGCGATGATCTTCCAGGAACCGATGACTTCCTTGAACCCGGTGATGACCATTGCCAGGCAGATCAGCGAGGCGCTGATGCTGCACCAGAATCTGTCGCGCGGTGCCGCGCTCGTGCGGAGCATCGAGATGCTGCATCTCGTCGGCATCCCCGAACCGGCGCAGCGCGCGAAGGAGTATCCGCACCAGCTCTCGGGCGGCATGCGCCAGCGCGCGATGATTGCGATGGCGGTGGCCTGCAATCCCGAAGTGCTGATCGCCGACGAGCCGACCTCGGCGCTCGACGTGACGATTCAGGCGCAGATCCTCGAGGTGATCGCGAAACTGCGGCGCGAACTGGGCACCGCGCTGATCCTCATCACCCACGACCTCGGCATCGTCGCGGAGACGGCCGAGCGCGTGATCGTGATGTACGCCGGGCGCAAGGTGGAGGAAGCCGCGGTCGGCCGGCTGTTCGCGCGGCCGCTGCACCCCTATACGAGCGGGCTCATCCACTCGATCCCGCGACTCGCGCTGATGCGGCGCGAAAGCGGCCCTGCGGACGGGCGGCTGCTGGAAATCCCCGGCATGGTGCCGGCGCTCAGCAACCTGCCGCCGGGGTGCAGCTTCGCGCCGCGCTGCGCCCATGCAAGCGAGCTCTGCCGCCGCGAGTACCCGCCCTACGAGGAAAAGCGCCCCGGCCAGTGGGCGGCGTGCTGGCACCCGGTCGTGGGAGATTCCGGTGGTTGAACCGGTTGCACCCTTGTTGCAGGTCGAGGGTCTCACGAAGCATTTTCCCGTGAAGAGAGGCGTGCTCCGGCGCACCATCGGCCAGGTGCGCGCGGTGGACGGCGTGAGCTTCACCATCGGGGCGGGAGAAACGCTCGGCCTGGTGGGCGAGTCGGGCTGCGGCAAGACCACGGTGGGCCGCAGCTTGCTCCGCCTCATCGAGCCGACTTCGGGCAGCATCCGCATCGACGGCCGCGACATCACGCGCCTCAGCCGCGCCGAGCTGCGGCCGTTCAGGCGGCAGATGCAGATCATCTTCCAGGACCCCTTTTCCTCGCTCAATCCGCGCATGCGCGCCGGCGATATCGTCGGCGAGCCGCTCAAGGTCCACGGCGTCGAATCGAAGCGCGAACGGCGCAGCCGCGTGGCGCAATTGTTCGATCGCGTCGGGCTGCGGGCAGCGCAGATGGACGCCTTCCCTCACCAGTTCTCGGGCGGACAGCGCCAGAGGATCGGCGTCGCCCGCGCACTCGCGCTGAATCCGAGACTTATCGTCGGCGACGAGCCGGTGTCCGCGCTCGACGTATCGATCCAGGCGCAGGTGATCAACCTGCTGATGGACCTGCAGCGCGAACTCGGGTTATCGTATCTTTTCATTTCGCACAACCTTGCCGTGGTGGAGCACATCAGCCACCGTGTCGCGGTGATGTACCTCGGGCGCATCGTCGAGCACACCGACAAGGTGACGTTGTTCACGCGGCCGCTGCACCCCTATACCGAGGCCTTGCTGTATGCGGTCCCGGTTCCCGACCCGGCGATCAAGCGCGACAAGCGGGTGGTACAGGGTGACGTACCGAGCCCGCTCAACCCGCCGCCGGGCTGCCACTTTCATCCGCGCTGTCCCTATGCCGAGGCGCGCTGCAAGCTCGAGGCGCCCGCGCTGCGCGAGATCGAGCCCGCGCATTTCGCGGCCTGCCACCTGCTTAACCAATAACCCGCTCCGATCGCGCCGCTTCGCCGAATGCGGGATCCAGACGTCTTCGCTGGCGTCGCTACAGTTTCTTCAGGACGCTTGCCGCCTTCGCTGCGTCCTCGCCTGAGTCCAGTGCGAGATAGCCGGAGAATTTCTTGCCGACCACGGCAGCCGAAATCGCCCGGAAGCTGATGCCGGCGCTCGCCAGCGCGCACACGATTGCCGCCGACGTGCCCGGCTCGTCCGAGCCCTCGACCTTCACCGTGTGGATGCCTTCGGCTCTGGCGAGCCCCGCTTCCTGCGCCGCCTTGAGCACTTTCGCGCGCTTCACGGGCAGAACGAAAAGCGAGCCCTTGCCGGGTTGCTCCGGCGCGCGGCGGGCAAATACAAACTCGAAATCGGCTCCCGCCTTTGCCACCGGATTCAGGACGGCGGCGGCACCGCCCGCCTGATCGTCAATCGTCGCCGACCACATATCGGCGCGGCTGACCTTCAGCTTCATCTTCATGACGCACCTCCTTTGTCTTGCGGCGCGATCAGTATTACCTCAATATTGAGGGCAGTCGGTGGTGCCCGAAAACCGCGCGGGCGCAGGCGGTTCGATTGCTTCGGCGTTTGTCCCCAACTCGGAACCGGATGGCGATACGCTGCTGATCAACTCGAATGCGCTTCCCTCCTTTATATTGTGAGAACAACTTCTACAAGCGACTTCGTGTCGCACTTGAAATAGCTATCCGTCATGCGCAGTGCGCCGAAAATCCGTTAAGCTTCTCGTCGCAAGCGCTGCGCGCGGCAACCCTGTTCGCGTGGCAGCATCCTCCGGACGGCGCGGGCTACCCGCTTGGCGTCGAGCCGGCCCAGCGACCAGGCGCAAGACACGATCGAGCGCGGGAGTGACGCGATGAGCGATTTGCCGAGCCGCCGCAAGAACGGCGGGAGTCCCCACGGAAGGCAGGTTCAGCACGCGCCGCGGGGTTTGTCATGACCGAGCACGAACCCCTTCGTCTGCATGTGCCGGAGCCCACGGGGCGGCCCGGCCGTCACACCGACTTTTCCTACCTGCACGTGTCGTCCGCCGGCGAAGTGCGGCGCCCGCCGGTGGACACCCGGCCGGTCGACACCAACGACCTCGCCTACGTCCTGGTGCGTGTGCTCGACGACGATGGCCGCGCCGTCGGGCCCTGGGTGATGCAAACCGATCCGAAGTTGCTGCGCCGCGGCCTGCGCGCAATGATGAAGACGCGCATCTTCGACGCCCGCATGCTGATCGCGCAGCGGCAAAGGAAGATGTCGTTCTACATGCAGTGCCTGGGCGAAGAGGCGATTGCCATCGCGCATGCGCTGGCGCTCGAGCCCGGCGACATGTGCTTTCCGACCTACCGCCAGCAGGGCCTGCTGCTCGCGCGCGACGACGTGGACATGGTCGAGATGATCTGCCAGTTGCTGTCCAACGAGCGCGACCCGATGAAGGGCCGGCAACTGCCGGTGATGTACTCCTACAAGCGCGCCGGTTTTTTCAGCATCAGCGGCAACCTGGCCACTCAGTTCGTCCAGGCGGTTGGCTGGGGCATGGCCTCGGCGATCAAGGGCGACACGCGGATCGCGTCGGGCTGGATCGGCGACGGCGCCACCGCCGAGGCCGACTTCCACACCGCGCTGACCTTCGCGCATGTGTACCGCGCGCCTGTGATTCTCAACGTGGTCAACAACCAGTGGGCCATCTCGACGTTCCAGGCGATTGCCGGCGGCGAGGCCACCACCTTCGCGGCGCGCGGCGTGGGTTGCGGCATCGCGTCGCTGCGCGTCGACGGCAACGACTTTCTCGCGGTCTATGCGGCATCGCAGTGGGCCGCCGGGCGCGCGCGCAGCAACCTCGGGCCGACGCTGATCGAATGGGTGACCTACCGCGCCGGGCCGCACTCCACCTCGGACGATCCATCCAAGTACCGCCCGGCCGACGACTGGGCGCACTTTCCGCTCGGCGACCCGATCGCGCGTCTCAAGCAACATCTGATCGCGCTTGGCGCGTGGTCCGAGCAGGAACACGAGCACGCGCAGAAGGAGCTCGAGGCGCAGGTGGCGGCGGCGCAGAAGGAAGCCGAGCGCTACGGCACCCTGGCCGATGGCCACATGCGAAGCGCCGCCGAGATGTTCAAGGACGTCTACAAAGACATGCCCGAGCATCTGCGCCGCCAGCGTCGACAGCTCGGAGTCTGAGCATGGATATCAAGACCAGAACCAACCAGACGAGCATCAGCATGCGCAAGACACCGATGACAATGATCCAGGCGTTGCGTTCGGCGATGGACGTGATGCTCGAACGCGACCCCAACGTCGTCGTCTACGGCCAGGACGTGGGCTACTTCGGCGGCGTGTTCCGGTGCACCGAAGGCCTGCAGGCGAAGTACGGCAAGTCGCGCGTATTCGACGCACCGATCTCCGAAGGCGGTATCGTCGGCACGGCCGTCGGCATGGGCGCCTACGGCCTGCGCGCGGTCGTTGAAATCCAGTTCGCCGACTACTTTTATCCGGCGTCCGACCAGATCGTCTCCGAGGCGGCGCGCTTGCGCTACCGCTCGGCGGGTGACTTCACGGCGCCGATCACCATCCGCATGCCGTGCGGCGGCGGCATCTACGGCGGGCAGACGCACAGCCAGAGCCCGGAGGCGCTGTTCACGCATGTCTGCGGGCTGCGCACGGTGATGCCATCCAACCCCTACGACGCCAAGGGTCTGCTGATCGCCTCGATCGAGTGCGATGACCCCGTCATCTTTCTCGAACCCAAGCGGCTCTACAACGGCCCGTTCGACGGCCATCACGACAAGCCGGTGGTGCCATGGTCCAGGCACCCGCTGGGCGAAGTGCCCGAAGGCCACTACACGGTGCCGCTGGAGTCGGCCGCGGTGTTCCGCGCCGGCAGCGAGCTGACGGTGATCACCTACGGCACGATGGTGTTCGTGTCGGAGGCGGCGGTGCTGGAGACCGGCATTGACGCCGAGATCATCGACCTGCGCAGCCTCTGGCCGCTGGACCTCGACACGCTCGTCAATTCGGTCAACAAGACCGGCCGCTGTGTCGTCGTGCACGAGGCCACGCGTACCAGCGGTTTCGGCGCCGAGCTGACGGCGCTGGTGCAGGAACACTGCTTCTATCACCTCGAAGCGCCGATCGAACGCGTGGCCGGCTGGGACACGCCCTACCCGCATGCGCAGGAGTGGGCCTACTTCCCCGGCCCCGCACGCGTAGCCACCGCGTTCAAGCGCGCGATGGAGGCATGAGATGGGCGTGCATGTGATCAAGATGCCGGACATCGGCGAAGGCATCGCCGAAGTGGAACTCGTGGCTTGGCGTGTGAAGCCTGGCGACACAGTGGCCGCGGACCAGATTCTCGCCGACGTGATGACCGACAAGGCAACGGTGGAGATTCCATCGCCGGTCGTAGGCACGGTGATCACGCTCGGTGGCGAAATTGGCCAGGCGATGGCCGTCGGGAGCGAGCTGATTCGCCTCGAGGTTGAGGGCGCGGGTAACGTGAAGGCAGTGGGGAAGGAGAGGTCCGCCGCGCCCGCGAAAGCCGCGCCGGTGGCGTCACCGCCACCGCCACAGGCAACCGCGCCCTTCGTACAACCGGCACGCCAACCCGGCAACAAGCCCATCGCGTCACCGGCAGTGCGCCGGCGCGCGTGGGACTTGGGGCTGGAGCTGCAGTCCGTTCCGGGTAGCGGCGCGGGCGGGCGCGTCACGCACGAGGACCTCGACGCTTACGCGGCGCGCGCTCTAGGCACGCAGTCCTCGAACGCCGGCACTCGCTACGCCGAGCGGACCGGCGAAGAGGCGATTCCCGTCATCGGCCTGCGCCGCAAGATCGCGCAGAAGATGCAGGAGGCCAAGCGCCGCATCCCGCACTTCACCTATGTCGAAGAGATCGACGTCACCGAGCTGGCGGCGCTGCGCTCCCAACTGAACGCGAAGTGGGGCACCGAGCGCGGCCACCTCACGCTGCTGCCGCTGCTGGCGCGCGCGATCGTGCTGGCTGTGCGCGAATTTCCGCAGGTCAACGCACGCTTCGACGACGACGCCGGCATCGTCACACGCCACGGCGCGGTGCACATTGGCATCGCCACGCAGACCGATGCCGGCCTGATGGTGCCGGTGCTGCGCCATGCCGAGGCGCGCGACCTGTGGTCCAGCGCCGCTGAGATCGCGCGCCTGGCCGACGCCGCGCGCACCGCCAAAGCAGGGCGCGAGGAACTGAGCGGCTCGACCATCACCATCACCAGCCTGGGGGCGCTGGGCGGCATCGTCACGACGCCGGTGATCAACCACCCCGAAGTGGCCATCGTCGGGGTCAACCGCATCGTCGAACGGCCGATGATCCGCGGCGGCGCGGTGGTGCCGCGGCTGATGATGAACCTGTCGTCATCGTTCGATCACCGCGTGGTCGACGGCGCAGTTGGTGCCCGGTTCGTGCAGGCGCTGCGCGGCTATCTCGAATGTCCGGCGACCTTGTTCGTGGAGTAGCCGATGGACACACGATCGACTGCGTTGCTTGTAATCGGCGGCGGCCCCGGCGGCTATGTCGCGGCGATCCGCGCTGCGCAGCTCGGCATCGCCACCACGCTCGTCGAAGGCGATAAGCTCGGCGGCACCTGCCTCAACATTGGATGTATTCCGTCCAAGGCCTTGATCCACGCCGCCGAGCAGTTCGAGAAGGCCTGCCATTACGCACAGGACTCGCCGCTCGGCATTCACGTCGAGTCGCCGCGCATCGACCTGGCGCAGACGGTGCGATGGAAGGACGGCATCGTCACCAAACTCACCGGCGGCGTCGCCGCACTGCTGAAGAAGAACCGCGTGCAGGTCGTGAGCGGCTGGGCCCGCATTATCGATGGTAAGACGGCCGAGGTGACGAGCGGCGCGGGGCAGGACGCGTTGCGCATCGTCTGCGAACACCTGTTGCTTGCACCAGGCTCCCAGGCGGTGGCGCTGCCGGCGATGCCCTTCGGTGGCAGCGTCATCTCGTCGACCGAAGCCCTTGCGCCGCAAGCGCTGCCGCAGCGCCTGGTCGTCGTCGGCGCCGGCTACATCGGGCTGGAACTCGGCACCGCGTATCGCAAGCTGGGCGCCGAAGTGACGGTGGTCGAGGCATTGGACCGCGCGCTGCCGGCCTACGACGACGAGCTCGCCAAACCGGTGGCCGCCTCACTGCGGCGGCTCGGCGTGCAACTTCATCTGGGGTGCACCGTGCAGGGGTTGAACGCGAGCGGCGACGCGGTGCGCATGCGCAACGCGCAAGGCGAAGAGTCCGCGCTGCCGGCCGATCAGGTACTGGTCGCTGTCGGGCGGTGGCCGCGCACCGCCGGCTGGGGGCTGGAGAGCTTGATGCTCGGCATGAACGGACGCGCCGTGCGCATCGATGACCAATGCCGCACGTCGATGCGCAACGTCTGGGCGATCGGCGACGTGACCGGTGAGCCGATGCTGGCTCACCGCGCCATGGCGCAGGGCGAGATGGTGGCCGAGATCATCGCCGGCCGGCGCCGGCACTTCACACCTGCAGCAATCCCCGCCGTGTGCTTCACCGACCCTGAACTGGTCGTCGTCGGCCGCACGCCGCCGGAGGCGGCACAAGCCGGGCTGGAGTGCATCAGCGCGATGTTCCCGTTTGCCGCCAACGGACGCGCGATGACGCTCGAATCGAGCGAGGGTTTCGTGCGCGTCGTCGCGCGCCGCGACAACCACCTGATCGTCGGCTGGCAGGCGGTGGGCCGCAACGTGTCGGAGCTGAGCACGGCATTCACCCACTCGATCGAAATGGGCGAGCGGCTCGAAGACACGGCGGGCACGATCCACGCCCACCCGACGCTCGGCGAAGCGGTGCAGGAAGCGGCGCTGCGCGCGCTCGGGCACGCGCTGCATGTGTAGGGCGGCTCCTCTCGTACCAAGTGGTTGATCCGCTCTGCGGCGGTCAAAACACGCGCCCGCGGAAGTTGTTCCATGTCAAATCGAATGCAAGCAGGCGCGCTTTCCGCGCGTCTGCCAGTACATTTCTCGACGCTGCCGCTCATTGAGGGATTGAAACTTGCCCACTGCCCAAACCATACGCGGTAACGGCGACCCCCCATCGATTCAGGAGACGCACCGGTGAAAATACGAACGGGAGCAATTCGCATTGCGGGGGCAGTGCTGGCGGCAATCGCGCTCGCATTTGCGGCAAGTGTTCATGCAGCGAGCGCCGTTGCGCACGAGCACCAGGCGGGGGCGAGCGCAGCGTTGAAGCTGAACGCCGGCAAGAAGTGGGGTACCGACGAGCCGTTGCGCCAGGGAATGGCAAGCGTCAAATCCACGGTTGCGAAGAACCTCGCGGCGGTCCACGCCGGCAAGGTGCACGCCGCCAAGTACAAGGCGATCGCAGGCGAACTGAATGGACAGGTTGCCATCAGGGTGCAGAACTGCAAGCTCGACAAGGACGCCGACGAAGTGCTGCACGCGGTGCTCGCGCAGGTGCTGCAAGGCGCCGAGGCGATGGAAGGCAAGGACAAGAAAGTCAGACCGCGCGCCGGATTTCTCAAGGTCGTCGACGGACTCGACAGCTATGGCAAGCATTTCGATCATTCCGGCTGGCAGCCGGTGAAGACCGGGCACTGAATAACGGTGCCGCAACTCGATCTCGTTACGCGCCTCATCCACCTTGCGCTGGCGGTGCTCGCCGTGGCGGCATTTATTTCCGGCGAGTTCGCGGGCGATTACAAGCGGACCAGCCACCTCGGGTTCGACGTGCACACCTGGGTGGGTTTCGCGCTCAGCGCAGTCATCGCAATTCGCATGGCTTGGGGTTTTGCAGGGCCGGGCGTCGCGCGCTTTTCGAGCTGGATGCCGTACTCGCGCGCGAGGTTTCGGCTCGTCATCGAAGATCTGCGCGCCCTCGCAACGCTGAAACTTCCGCAGCGACCTGCCCACGAGGGCCTCGCGGGCCTGGTGCAGGCTTTCGGCTTGCTGGTGTTTGCCTGGATCGCGATTACCGGGATGCCGCTGTTCTTTCTGATCGAGCCCGGGATGCGGGCGAGCGGAGCGGCGCGCACGATCAAAGAGCTGCACGAAACCGGCCAGGTCCTGATCCCCGTGTATCTGGCGCTCCATGTCGGCGCCGTTGCGATGCATGCACTCCGGGGCCATCATTTGTGGCGGCGGATGTTTTTTCTCGGTTCCTAGCGTATCTATTATCGGCTCGCCGCCGTCCTTCGCTGACGACCGGTACGCGTTTCTCACCATAGCGTAGATCGACGAGAGGATGCGGGCCTGCACGGTCTTGTGTTCGGAAGGTGTCGACATTGCGCGGACTCGTTCCTACCCGGACCGCCGACGTTCCAGTGTGTTGCGGGCAACCGTGTAGCAATGTAGCGCGGTCGGCGTCAATTCGATATCGATACCGTCCACTGTGACCTGGCCGGAATAGGAATGTGTCGTCGCCAGCGGCGCCCGGCCGAGCTTGTGGCGCTGGGCAAACCAGGCGAGCTGCCGCAGTTCCTTCGGATCTTCCGCCGCGCGATCCGACCATTTGACTTCGATGGCAAATCGGGGTCGCTGTGTTCCCGGCTCCAGGCTCACCAGATCCACTTCGCCCTTGCCCCAGCGCGCGTAATGCAGCGACGTGACATACGCAGTGTTATGCAGCCATTGGCTGAATACCGCCGTTTCGGCAAGCTGGCCGATCGCCTCGTCATGATCTGCGATGGGACCGAACAGCGCGGCGCGCATGGTGGGGTTCGTCAAGTACAGCTTGAACGTGGTCATGCGCTTGAAATGCCGTGCATCGGCGTCGATCCGCCGCACACGCTTGATCAGAAACGCGGCTTCGAGATACTCGACGTATCGCGTCAGCGTATTCTTCGCCACGTGCGAGGTCTGCGCCAATCCCTCCAGGCTCACCTCCAGCCCTGTGTTATAGGCCAGCGTGTTGAACAGGCTGTTGAGCTCCTGGATGTCGCTGATGCCGTAGAGAATCGGCAAATCCCGCAACAAGACCTTGTCGATGATGTCGCTCTTGATGTAGCGGCGCGGGTTGGCCTGGATGTGCGCTGAGAACACCGCCTCCGGAAAACCGCCGAAGTTCAGATACCGGATGAACTCCTCGTTGAGACCCTCGATGTCCTGCGCGGCAAAGCGGACCGGGGCGCCGGCCTCGCCCCGTTCAGTGATCAGATCGTGCTCGCGGTTGACGAAGCGCAGATATTCCGCGAACGTGAGCGGCGGCAACTGGAACTCGGTAAAACGTCCCGCGCCCGATTCCGCGCTCTTCGCCTTGAGCGCGGCGGCGGCGGAGCCGGTCGCGACGAACTGGATTCCGCGAAAGCTATCCACCAGCGACTTCAGGTGAACCTCCCACTCCTTGAGATACTGGATCTCGTCGAAGAACACGTAAAGCGGCGTCCCGGCGGGCCGGTCGAACAGGCGCTGGAAACGGCGCACCAGGGTCTCGATCGCCAGGCCGGAGTAGATCGGTGTTTCGAGCGATACGTACAGGATGTCCCGCCCGCTGACGCCGGCCTCGTCCATCAACCACTCGATGGTGTGATAGACCATGATCGTCTTGCCCACGCGCCGCGGCCCGAGCAGCACAAGCGCCCGGTTGACCTCCACGTCCTTTACCAGACTGGAGAAAGTCGGCAAGTAGGCGCGTCGCGGGAAAGACCGGTACTCGGGCTCGATCGCCTGCCCGGCCTGCCACCAGGGGTTATCGAGCCGGAGGCGAATTTCTATTTCTCGATCAGATACTTGCCGCATATTTTCGAAATAAGATACATGAATTGATCTTAATATATACCTATTAGACTCAATGTGCTAAGCATATAACGGATCCAAACACGATGGCTCGTCATGTTGTGGCGCGATTCGCTCAATTGCGCCAATTGAATTGGCGCGCAATAGGATTTTCACCCCACTACAGCCTGCCTGCGATAATCCGGCAACCTTGGGCGGATTTGCGATGGCGAACGTCGAGAAGACCAACAGCAGCACCAGGCAGCATCGGCTCAGGGTTGCCGAAGAGTGGGTCGGTGGGCGCCGGCTCATGCCGTCCTACGTCATGGAAGACAAGCCCTACCGCCCGGAGCTTGTCATCTGGCTCGACGTCACGAACGACCTCATCGTCGGCTCGGAGGTATTCAAGCCGGGCGAGCCTCTGAGCGTCGAAGCCGAGTTGCTCGCTACGGCCATGAATAAGCCGATGGCCGGCAAGCCAAGGAGTCCCAGCATCGTCAGGGTCGCCGATTCCGCGCTCGCGGCTCTTCTGCGCGGCAGACTCGATCCAGACGTGCGCATCGACGTCGCACAAACGCCGGAGCTCGATCGCGTGATCGAGCTCATGGCCGTGTCGTTGACTCGCGATGAGCAGGACGCAAGCTATCTCGAAGACGGCAGGATCACGTCCGATACGATGCGCCGGTTCTTTGCGGCAGCAGCCAAGCTCTGGAAGATGGCGCCGTGGAAGAACGTCCACGATTCGCAGCTCCTGCGCCTTGACTGCCCGGCGCTCGATGCCCGGAACAAGGTCGTGTCGATCATCGGCAACCTCGGAGAGAGTTTCGGCGTCCTGGTGTTCGATTCTCTCGATGGATTCGAGGCCATGGCCGAGCGCAGCGACGCGCACATGGCCGGCAAGCAGAGGAGCAATCTCGGCACGAGCATCTTTTCAATCAACTTCGAACGCGGCTCGGATATCCCGAAGGCGATGCGCCGGGAAATCGACCGGCACGGCTGGCGGGTACCGGATGCAAACGCCTACCCGCGCATTCAGTGGATCGATCCCGATCGCATGCTTCACCCGCTCACCGATCGCGATGTCGTGTTTGCCACCGCTTGCGCCGAGGCAATCACCGGGTTCTTTGCCCGGCACGGAAACGACATCGCCGGTGGAACGTTCAAACAGGCGGGCGAGCGGATAGCGCTCGATGATCTGCCGGGCCTTCCCACAGTCGAGCTGGCCGCACCGCATCCCGGGCGCGCCTGGGAAGAACAAGACGAGTCGTTTGATGACGAAGCGGAGCTCGAGACCGAGCTCGCGCGCGGACACGAGATCGTCAAGTCGTTTGTGTTGGCCCAGAAGAGCGCTGGTCGAGATGACGATTGGCTCGCCGCCGCGGAATTCTGCGGCGACAATCTCTGTGAATTCAAGATCAACTACGCCGACGGCCGAGCCGGCGGCTGGAGCGCAGCGCTCGTCGAAGAATATCTGCTCGATTACTTCCCGCGAAAGGTGTCCGCGGACGAGGACTTGATCGCGAAGACGCCGGAGGTGCTGACGGCCTTTTTTGATTGGACCGAACAGTCGCAGCTTGTCGGCAAGCGAACGGCCGACGCGATTCGCAAGCGCATCAAGAGCATTCGCAACCGCTTCGATGCCGCGGCGCGGAATCCCGGCAACTTCGGCATGGCGAAGTCGCTGGTTATGGGCATGCGAGACGCCGGCATCGACATTACGAAGCAAGAGGACGTCGACAGCTACCTCAAGACGCGCAATGCCGGGATGGCGGCCGGGGGACGGGATTGGTTGGCGCCATTGCCGAACGCGAAGGCTCGCGAGGCCAAAGCCTCCGCAATTCCCGCTCGCTCGCGCTGGAGTTGGTCTGGCGAAGGTTCGCCACCGGATCCCAAAGCGCCGTGCCCGTGCGGCAGCGGCAAGCGGTACAAGAAGTGCTGCATGCCGAGATAGCCTTGGGCGCATGGGCGGCCCGCTTCCTGGTGACTTTATCGCGGATTGGATTCGACGGCGTTTTGAGCCGGTTGCGGACGAAGTGGAAGTCCTGTTTGTTGTTTGAGACCTGTTTCGTTGGCGGGAGGGGAGGGTTCATGCGGCGAGCGTATCTTCGCCCGCGACCAGCGTGCGCGCGAGCCGCGCGAACTCGGCTTCACCAGGCGCCTCCACCCGCAACCGCGCCGCCTCGTGCAGTTTCGCGTAATTGGCGAGCGACGAGCGGCGGTAGGCCGGATCGTAGTGCTCCACCAGCAGGCGCTCGACGAATTTTCCCCATTCGCCGTTGCCCGCGAGTGCCTTCCACTCGGCTATTCGGCCCCGCCCGTGCAGGTCCACCAGACAGTCGAGTTGAGCGGCGAGTGCACTCCGGTCGGTCGGGTAATGGCTGTATTCGTCGAGCAGCAGCGCGACGCGCGTAGCAACATCGGCATCGATCAGCACACAATCGGATGCGCGCATCGCGTTGATCAGGCTCTCCGGCACCTGCAGCTGGCCGATCTTGCGGCTTTCGCCTTCGACGTACACCGTCTTTGCCGGATCGAAACGCGACAGGTGTTGCCAGACGAGAGTCTCGAACATTTTCTGCGCAGGCTGCGGGCGCTCGGGCAGAGCGCCGAGCACCGAACCGCGGTGCGCGGCAAGGTCTTCGAGGTCGAGCACTTGGGCACCGGCATCGGCGAGCGCGCGCAGAAGCCGGCTCTTGCCGCTGCCGGTTGCTCCGCACAGAACGCGAAACCGGAAGCGCGCCGGCATTTCGGAGAGCTGTTGCACCACGAAACGCCGGTAGGCCTTGTAGCCGCCATCGAGCTGCTTCGCGTCCCAGCCGATCTCGCGCAACACGTGCACCATCGCGCCCGATCGTTTCCCGCCGCGCCAGCAGTACACCAGCGGGTGCCATGTCTTGGGCTTGCCGGCAAAGCGCTGTTCGACGTGCCGCGCAATGTTGCGCGCCACTAGTGCCGCGCCCGCCTTCCTGGCGTCGAACGAGGACACCTGCTTGTAAAGGGTGCCGACCTGCTCGCGCTCGCCATCGTCCAGTACGGGGCAGGAGACCGCATCCGGTACATGGTCTTGCGCGTATTCCGATGGCGAGCGGGTGTCGATGACGGCATCGAATTCCGTAAGGATTCCCCCGAGCATTTCGACTGAATGACGTGGCGCAGCGTCCATAGCCGTTAAAATCCTGTTCCAGCTGGAATCTTACGCCCCGGAGACCATTCCATGTCTGCAGTCACCCCTCTTATTACGCTCGACAAGATCCGCCTCACGCAGTACTCGCACGGCGGCGGCTGCGGCTGCAAGATTGCTCCGGCCGTGCTCACCGAAATTCTCTCCTCGAGCCCGGTGCGCGGGCTGCCGAAAGAACTGCTGGTCGGCACCGAGACTTCGGACGACGCGGCCGTCTACAAGTTGAACGACACGCAGGCGCTCGTAGCGACCACCGATTTCTTCACGCCGATCGTGGACGATCCCTACGATTTCGGCCGCATCGCGGCGACCAACGCGATCTCGGACATTTATGCGATGGGCGGCAGGCCGATCTTCGCGCTGGCGCTGGTGGGGATGCCGCTGGAGAAACTCCCTCTCGGCGTGATCCAGAAGATCCTCGAAGGCGGCGAATCCGTGTGCGCCGAGGCGGGCATCCCGATCGCGGGCGGGCACTCGATCGACACGCTCGAGCCGATCTACGGCCTGGTGGCGCTGGGACTGGTGCATCCCGACAAGGTGAAAAAGAACAGTTCCGCGAAGTCGGGCGATAGCCTGATCCTCGGTAAACCGCTAGGCGTGGGCATCCTCTCTGCGGTGCTGAAGAAGGGCAAGCTGTCGGACGCGGGCTACGCGGCGATGATCGATTCGACTACCAAATTGAACACGCCGGGCGAGGCGCTTGCGGACATGGCGAAGGTGCACGCGCTCACCGACGTGACCGGCTTCGGCCTCGCCGGGCACTTGCTCGAAATCTGCCGCGGCTCGAAGCTGGGCGCAACGGTGAATTTTTGCGATCTGCCGATCATCCCCGAAGCGCTCGAATGGGTGCAGCAGGGGGTCGCCACCGGCGCATCCGATCGCAATTGGAAAGGCTACGGCCACGATGTGGCTTTCCCTGCGGGTGCGCCCGAGTGGCTGCAAAAGATAATTACCGACCCCCAGACCAGCGGCGGCCTGCTGGTGGCTTGCGCGCCGGAAGCAGAGAAGGAAGTGTTCGCTGCGTTCGAGCGGCACGGCTTTACGCAGGCGAAGAAGATCGGTTCGCTGGCCGCGGGCGCGGCGAGGGTAACGGTCGTCTAGGCGGTTTTCCTGAGAGGCGTATCCCTCACTCGCCTCCGGGCATCGGGCTTCCCTGGGTGGGTCAGGCGCAATAGCGCCACGTCTGCCGAAGCAATCGCGTGGGTGGATCGTCGGTGCGGAACTGCCAATTCCACGATTCAGTCACCAACATCGTGAACAGCATCGTCAGCGTTTGCCGCGGATGGCGCACGACGAAGGGGAGTGAGTTCAGAAAGATCGCCAGCCCCGTCCGTGTGCGCAACGCCGCGTGGATCCGGCGCAGCCACTCTTCCGACGTCAAGTGATAGTCGACGGTACCGTCAACGGACTTGAGCATTTCGAACCGGCTGCCGGCACAGCGTTCGAGCTGCCCCATTGCGGGGTAGAAACCGCCGAAGCTTCGCGCCAGCCATGCGTAGTGGAAATTGTCCGAGCCCCATCGGTATCGCCAGGGGCTCTTCAGCAATGCGTCGGGCCGTGGGTTGCGGATGAAATAGATCGTGGTGTTGATCAGCCGCCGCACCGGCGATGACGGATCGATCATGCGGTGGAAGGTCTCGAACATGTGACTGTAGATCCGGTCCGCGTCGCCCTTTGCCGCGTCGCTCGGTTGAACAAAATGCTCGACCGGGCCGTTGGCGACGACGGCATCGAACTGGTGGGTCAACTCGCAGCCGATGTCCTTGTAATCGAGCAGCCGCGCATCGAGCCCGCGCCTGCGGCAGAGCGCCACCTGCTCGGGCGACACGGTAATCCCCACTCCCGCCGCGCCCCGCCTGCGGACTTCGTCAAGCAGCGAACCGTTGCCGCAACCGACATCCAGGATGCGCGTGCCGGCCGTGCAGCGAACTTCGTCCAGCACGTAACGGATCTGATCGAGTTGTGCTTGTTCATAGGCGAGGGTCGAATCGCCGTGGTAGATCCCTTCGGTGTAGTCGAGCAACCCGCAGGCCGGGAAGAACTTGTCGAACAGCGCGTAGCAGTTGACGACCGTGGGAACATGGCTCGCCGCATCGAGTGCGTTGCGCTCCAGCGTAGCGGCCGACATGGATAGCTCTCCGTCGCTTGTCATGGGCTGCTGTCACGGATCAGGGCAAGCGCAATTGACATTATGGCAAATCGCGCCGTATTGCGCTGATCGCCTGTGATTTCGCTCCCCGCGGGCGCGGCGAGGGTCACGGTCGCTTGAAGCGTCTCTGACACGTGCCTGGCGCCCTCGTAAACGGGCCTCAGGTCACGGCCGCTCCCGGCGCAGCTTCGTGGTGCACACCATTCGGTCGGCGGGGTGAACGGTGACCGTGATCTCAAAGGCTTCGTTCGCCTGATCGATGTATCGGCGGACGATTTTCAAAGCCGGGGATCCCGCAGGGGTGTCCAGCGTGATCGCCAGTTCGGCCGGCATTGCGACCGCCTGGATCGTCTGCTCCACCTCCACGATGCGGCGGCCATAGTGCGCTTCGATCAATGAGCTAATCAGCGTCTTCGGCGACCGACGCAGCAATTTCGGCACCTCGGCGTAGACCGCATCGATATAGGCATCGGTCCACCCGACCGGCTTCGTCTCGTCGCCCGCTTCACCGAGTCGCAAGATCTCCATGTGCAGCCAGCGGCTACCCGCGGCGCAGCCGAGCCTCTTCGCCAATATTCGATCCATCGTCACGGGCACCACGCGCATGACCTTGCGAACCTGGTGCTCGGCCAGTTGCACCAGGCCTTCCAGTGAAGAAAGCGATTGGCTATAGCCGGCGGACGCCGACGCCGCCTCGACGCGCGTCCCGACGTGCTTGCGCCGTGAGACCAAGCCCATTGCCTGCAGCTCCTTCAGCGCGTGCCGCACCGTGGGACGGCTGGTACCGTACTTCTTGCAGAGTGCCACCTCGGTAGGCAGCAGCGAGCCCACCGCATAGCGACCTGAGGTTATCGCCGAGGCGAGGTCCTGCGCGACGCGGGCGTATAGCGCGGTGCTCATGGCAATCTTGTTTCGCGAAACAACAGTTTACCCCACGCGCTTGCCTATATGTAAATACATGCTAATATGTAGTTACATAAAGGATGTTGCGTCGAGAAACCCATGGGCAGCCACGCTCCGCGCGGGAGGTCCGGTTCGAAGGCCACGCCGCAAGCCACGCGCCTTCTCGCCGAGTTCGTCGTGAACCTGCGTTACGAAGACCTGCCGCCGGAGGTGATCGCGGCCGCCAAGACGGCGCTCATCGACTGGGTCGCTGTCGCCGCGGTCGGCAGCCGCACGACGCGGCAGGGCAGGTCGAGTTCAGCGCTCGCGCGCGCCGAAGGGGCAAAGCCCGAGGCGACGCTGTTCAGCGACGGCTCATCGACGTCGGCGACGTGGGCCGCATTTGCCAACGGTGCATCCTCCCACGCCATCGAACTCGATGACATTCACCTGCCGTCGATCGTGCATGGCGGCGTGGCAATGGTTGGCGCGGCAGTGGCCGTCGCGCAGAAACTCAAGCTCGACGGCAAGCGATTGATCGCGGCGCTCGTCGCGGGTTTCGACGTGCAGTATCGCATCGGTGAAGCGATCGCAGCGTCCCACTACGAGCGGTTCCACTCCACCGGTACGGTGGGCACGTTCGGCGCGGCAGCGGCTTGCGCGAAATTGATGAATCTGAATCTCGAGCAGACCTGCTGGGCGTTTGGCAACGCAGGCAGCCAGGCCGCCGGCCTGTGGCAGTATCTCAAGGTGGGCGACGACACCAAGGTGCTGCACTCCGGCAAGGCGTGCATGAACGGGGTCATCGCCGCGACGCTCGCGAGCCACGGTTTCACCGGGTCGATCGACATCATCGAAGGTGAGCGCGGATTCGTGGCGACGCTCTCGCCGTCTGTCGACTGGGACCGCATTACCGACCGTCTCGGCACGCATTTCAAGGTGACGGAAAACGGCTACAAGATTCACGCCTGCTGCCGGCACGGCCACGTCGCCATCGACGAGACGCTGCGCCTGGCGACGGAGCACGCGCTTGCGGCGGACAATATCAGCAAGATTACCGTCAAACTCCCGAGCGCCTCCGTTCTGGTCCTCGATGTTCCGGTGCCTGCGTCGCCGTACAACGCCAAGTTCAGCGCGCAGTTCATGGTGGCGAACGCGATTGTCCACGGCCGCGTCGGCCTGGAAGCGTTTACCGAAGCACGTCTTTCCGATCCCGCCATCCGCAAGCTCATGCAGAAGGTCCGCGTCGTCGAGGAGAAGGAATTCAATCAAGGCTTTCCCGACAAGTGGACCGCCGAAGTAACGATCGAAACCGCGGACGGCCGCCGCCTCACCGGTAGCGCCGACATGCCGCGCGGCGAGTGGGTCAATCCGGTGCCCGCGGCAACGATCGAAGCCAAGGCGCGCGACCTGCTCGGTCTGGTCATGCCCTGCGATGCGGCGCGCTCCCTCGTAGCGAGGATCGCGAATCTCGATGCGGTCCTCGATGCGAGCACCATGCTGCCCGAGATCAGCGCGCCGGCTGCGATGCGCGTCGCGGCGGCTTGACGGGGCGGACCGATCATGGCCCAGACCATCACCGAGAAGATCATTGCGTGCCATGCCGGGCGCGAGCGCGTGCGGCCGGGCGAGTATGTCGAGGCAAGCGTCGATCAGACGTGGTCGGACGACCTGGGCGCACCGCTCACGTTGGGATTGCTGGAACAGCATGGCATCGGCCAGGTGTTCGATCGGGAACGCGTCTTCATCACATCGATGGTGAATGCGCCGGCGCAGAACGCGCACTTCGCCGCGGTGCTCAAGCAGATCCGCGCCCTGACGGGCAAATTCGAGATCCCGCTCTATGAGATGGGCACGGCCGCGATCCACAATTCGCTCGGCATCGAAATGGGCAGGACTTTGCCGGGGGAACTGATCGCTGGCGGCAATTCGCACGCCTGCATGGCCGGCGGACTCGGCTGCTTCGCCACGGGCATGGGCAGCACCGACATCGCGGCGATCCTCGCAACCGGCAGGACCTGGCTCGAGGTGCCGCGCACCATCCGCTACCGCTACACGGGAACCGCGGGACGCTGGGTCACAGGCAAGGACCTGATGCTGCACACGATCGGCAGGATCGGAGTGGCAGGCGCCGACAACGCTGCGATGGAGTTCTGCGGCGATCCGGTTAACGCGCTCGAAGTGGAAGAGCGGCTGTCGATGACCAACATGGCGATCGAAGCGGGCGCACAGAATGCCATCATCGAGCCCGACGCCAAGACGCTCGCTTACGTTAAGGACATCGCGACGCGTCCGTTTGCACCGGTCTACGGCGATCCGGACGCACGAGTGTCGGAGGAGATCCTCATTCCGATCGACGGCCTGGAACCGGTGATCGCCCTGCCGTTCCTGCCGGGCAATACCAGGCCGCTCTCCGCGGTGAAGGGTACGCGCCTCGATCAGGTGTATATCGGCTCGTGCACCAATGGCTGGATGCACGACATGCGCGTCGCCGCTTCGATCCTCAAGGGCCGCCGCGTCGCCGGCAACCTGCGCGTGATCATCATTCCGAGCACGACGAAGATCCACCATCAATGTATGAAGGAAGGTCTGGCCGGCATCTTTCTCGAAGCCGGTGCCGCCTTCTCGATGCCGACCTGCGGACCATGCATCGGTGCGCACATGGGCGTGCTGGCCGAGGGCGAACGCTGCCTCTCCACCTCGAACCGCAACTTCCCGGGCCGCCAGGGTCACGTCCGAAGCGAGACTTACCTGTGCAATCCGGCCGTTGCCGCCGCCAGCGCCGTCAAGGGCCACCTGTGCGGCCCGGACGACCTCTAGAGACTTTCAGGAGTCCGACCCATGGCCCCGCATTGGCACCGAGGCAAAGCCTGGTTCCTGGGCGACAACATCGACACCGACCAGATCATGCCGACACCCTACCTTGGGTTGAAGAACAACGAGGATCTCGCGAAGCACGTGCTCTCCGGCAACGACCCCGGGTGGCCCGGGCGTCTGGGCAAAGGCGATATCCTCTTTGCCGGGTTGAATTTCGGCTGCGGCAGTTCACGCGAGCATGCGCCGCGCGGCCTCAAGGGTGCGGGAATCGCCTGCGTCGTCGCGCGATCGTTTGCGCGCATTTTCTATCGCAATGCGATCAACATCGGGCTGCCGCTGCTGGTATTGCCGCAACCGGTGAGCGGCGGAACGCCGGGGCAGGACGCCTGGATCGACCTCGAAGCCGGCGCGGCGAAGCTGCATGCCGACGGACCGGCGCTTCAAGGCATCGCTCCGCCGCAGATCGTGCGAGACATCATTGCGCACGACGGACTGATGCCTTACGTCAAGGCAAAGGCGGCGGCAGCGCAATCCGCGTAGCTCCCGAATTCCTTTCCGACCTCTTCCAAGGACGCGTCCATGATCTGTCGCAGAGCATTTCTCGCCGCCACAGCAGCGCTTGCCATCGTCCCCGCACTCGCGGGGGCTCAAGGCCGCGCCGACGACTACCCGAGCAAACCGGTCACGATGGTTGTCGTCTTCCCGTCCGGCCAGGCCGGTGACGTGCTCGCGCGCATTCTCGGCGAAGCGCTCACCAAAATCTGGGGACAGAGTCTCATCGTGGACAACAAGGCCGGCGCCGCGGGCGCGATCGGAAGCGCCTACGTCGCGCGCGCCAAAGCCGATGGCTACACGCTGCTGCTCGGCTCGACCGGGCCGATGGCCGTCGCGCCGCACTTCAACAAGAACATCGGGTACGACCCGCGCAAGGACTTTTCGCCGATCATGACTGTGGCTGGCGTGGGGTACACACTGGTCGTCCCCGCCAATTCCCGGTTCAAGACCCTCCAGGACATGATCGCCGCGGCAAAATTCGCCCCCGGCAAGCTCAACTATGCGTCGGCGGGCACCGGCTCGACGCAGCACCTCATGATGGAGATGCTCAAGCAGCGCGCGGGCATCGATCTCCTTCATGTGCCGTACAAGGGCCTGCAGCCCGCGTATATCGATTTGTTCGGCGGGTCGCTCGATGCATTCTTCGACACCCAACCCGGCGTGATGCCATTCCTTCAGGCGGGCAAGATCCGCGTGCTCGCGGTGTCGACCGCGCAGCGCGTGGCGACGCTGCCCGATGTTCCTACCGTCGCCGAGAGCGGCTTTCCGGGGTTCGACGTCCTCGGTTGGTACGGCCTCGTCGCACCCAGGGGACTCGATCCTGCGATCGGCAACAAGCTCAATGCGGATCTGAAGAAAGCGCTGGCGACCGAATCGGTCAAGGGAAGCCTGTCCAAACTGGGGATGTTCGCCATCGGCAGCAGCCCGGATGATCTGGGACGTTTCATCGACAGCGAAATGAACAAGTTCGGCGCGGTGATCAAGACAGGCAACATTTCCGTCGAATGAGACCCGGCCTTCTTCTATAACAATTTCGCCGCCACCGGTCCGGCCACCGGGATTTCCATGCGATCCGCGCCGAAGATCAGGTTGCCCTTGTAGATCTCGGACATCTCGCGCAGCACCCTCTCGCGAACGCCTGGCTGGTCGATCTGCTCCGTGACGTGCGAGATGACGAGTGTCTTCACGCCGGCCTTCTTCCCAAGTTGCGCGAGTTCCAGGTGTCCCATGCAGGATTCGGCGAACTCCTCGCACAGCTGGGTACCGGAAATGTACTGGCACATGTGGACCAGCACGTCGCAATCCTGCGCGAGCCGCTCCATCGACGCGCATGGGCCGCTGTCGCCGGAGTAGACGAAGGAGCCCTCGGGTGAATCCAGGCGGAAACCGTAGGACACGAGCTGCGGTCCGAAATGGGCGACGCCTACGGCCTTGATCGTCCAGCCGCTGCCCGTGATGACGTCGTTCGGGCGCATTTCCGTGACGGCCGGAACGGGTTTCTTGCGCTCGCCGGTACCGCCGCGCGCATGGTAGAGCGAGATGCTGCACATGTGCTCGGTGCGGGCCACCAGGTCCGGCCAGTACGCGCCGCCTTCCTCGAACAATGCCCGGGTCACCTGCGCAATCGGCGGCGGGCCGTAGACCTTGAGTTCCGGAATCAGGCCTGCGCCCTGGTCCCAGCGTGTGAGCAGCAGGCGCGGATAGTCGCCCATGTGATCGTAGTGCAGGTGGCTGCAGAAGAAGTGCGTCACGCGCGTGGGCGGAATGCCCAGTTCGAGCAGGCGGTGGTGCGCGCCGAAGCCGTGATCGAACACGATCACGTCCTCGCCGATCTCCACCACGTACCCGGAGCACATCCGGCTGAGCGAGGGGGTCGGTGTCCCGGTACCGAGCAGTCGGATTCTCACGATGCGTTTCCTTTGGCTGTTCTCACTCGGGCTTGATGCCGAGCTGCTTGAAGAGTTTCTGCCACTTGTCGAGGTCGATGCGCAGGAACTCGGTGAACTGGGCGGATTCGCTCGCGACCACCTCGGCGCCCTGCTGCGCGAAGCGCTCGCGCATTTCCGGCGTGTTCAGGATTGCGATCGTTTCCCGGGTCAGGAAGCTTGCGACCGTCGCAGGCGTTTTCGCGGGAGCGAAAATGCCGTGCCACCCATAGGCTTCGTACCCGGGAACGCCTGCCTCCTCCAGCGTCGGAATATCGGGCGCGCCGGGCGAGCGCTTGGACCCGGTGATGCCAAGGGCGACGACCCGGCCGCCCTTTACGTGCGGCAGTCCCTGCGCAATGCCGGGCGCGTTCAGGGCGACTTGACCGCTGATGGTATCGGTGACGGCCTGCCCGCTCGACTTGTACGGAATTTCCTCGATCGAGACGCCTGCCATGGACTTGAACAGTTCGACCGTAAGGTGGCTCGGCGTCCCGCGCCCCGAAGATGCGTACTGCAGCTTGGAGGACTTGGCGAGTGTGATGAATTCCTTCAGGTTCCTGACGTTGAGCCCGGCACCGATGAGAAAGATGTTGGGGGTCTTCGCAACCTGCGTCACCGCGTAGAAATCCGCGAATGGATCGTAGGGTGGTTGCGCGCGCAGCACCTTGACGAGCGTGAAGGCGTTCGAGCCGAGCATCAGCGTGTAACCGTCGGGTGCGGACTTGGCGACCGCTTCCGCGCCGATCGACCCGGCGGCACCGTCGCGGTTCTCCACCACCACCGTCTGGCCCCAGCGCTCGGTGAGCTTCTGCGCGATGATCCGCGCGAAGACGTCCGAGGTGGTTCCGGGCGAGTAGCCCACTACGATGCGCACGGCCCTCTCGGGATATTTCGGGGAGGTGGATTGCGCGCATACGGATGATACGGCTCCCGCCGTCAGAAAGAACAGGACCAATGAGGGGACAAAGCGCTTCATCGGATCACCTCGGGAGTCATTCGACGATCCATCCATGGTTCAACGCATCCGCCCGCATGAGCGGTCCGGAGGTGACAACCGCAATCGCCGGCTCTTGCTGTCTACACCATCTGAAAGCCGTGGTTCTTCAGCGGGAACGAGCGGATGCGCCTGCCGGTCGCCGAAAAGATCGCGTTGAGCACGGCGGGCGCGGCCACACAGATGGTCGGCTCGCCCACACCGCCCCAGAAACCGCCGGAGGGCATGATGATCGACTCGACCTTCGGCATCTGCGCGATGCGCATGGAGTTGTACTGATGGAAGTTCTCCTGCTCCATGCGGCCATCCTTGACCGTGCATTCCTGCTCGAACAACGCGGACAGCCCGTAGACGAACGAGCCGGCAATCTGCCGCTCGATCTGGGCCGGATTCACGGCATAGCCCGGATCCGTCGCCGCGACGATGCGGTGAATTTTCACCTTGCTTCCGCCGCTCACGGAAACTTCGGCGCAAGCCGCCACGTAGCTGCCGAATGCCATCATGTGAGCCAGTCCGCGGTGCACCCCCCGCGCTGCGGGCTTCCCCCAGCCGCCCTTGTCGGCCACCGCGTTCAGCACCGCGAGATGCTTCGGATGCTGCGCCATCAGCTTGCGGCGGAATTCGAGCGCGTCCTGTCCGGCCGCCCGGGCAAGCTCGTCCATGAAGCACTCGAGGAAGATGGCGTTCTGATTGATGTTCACGCCGCGCCAGAAACCCGGCGGGACGTGCGTGTTGCGCATTGCATGGTCGATCAGCAGGTTCGGGATCGAGTACCCGAACGCGTGCTCCCCCGAGGGCCAGAAACCCTGGAACGAGAGGGGATCCTTGCCGTTCTGCAGGGCCTGCGGGAAGATCGTCGCGAGGATCGACTGCCCCGCGAGGCGAATGCGCAATCCGGTGAGGTTGCCGCTCGCATCGAGCGCGCCGGTGAGCTTTGCCTGCATGACCGGGTGGTACATGCCGTGCAGCATGTCTTCCTCACGCGTCCAGAGCAGCTTCACGGGCGTGCCGGGCATCTCCTTCGCGATCAGCACTGCCTGGCGCACGTAATCATGGATCGCGCCGCGCCGGCCGAACCCGCCGCCGAGGTGGAGCTTGTAGACCTCGCATTTTTCGATCGGCAGCCCCGAGGCGGCGGCCGTCGCAGCGAGCGCGCCTTCGCCGTTCTGCGTCGGGCACCAGACCTCGCAGCGATCGGCCGTGTAGCGCGCGGTGGCATTCATCGGCTCCATCGTCACGTGGTTCTGGAACGGATAGGCGTAGACCGCTTCGAGTTTTTTTGCCGCGCCGGCGATGGCGGCCTTCACGTCACCCTTCTCGTTATGCACGAACGCCTGCTCGGCGCCCAGGCCGTCCTTCAGCATTTCGGCAATCGACGCGCTCGACACCTTGGCATTCGCGCCGCCGTCCCACTCGATGTTGACGGCATCGAGCGCGGTCTTGGCGTGCCACCAGGTATCGGCAATGACCGCGATCGCGGAGCCTTCTACGCGCACCACCTTCTTCACACCGGGCATGCGTTCCGCCTTCCCTGCGTCGAAACTCTTCACCTTGCCGCCGAACACCGGGCAATCCTTGATCGCCGCATTGAGCATGCCGGGCAGTCTGATGTCGGCACCATAGACCTGCTTGCCGGTCAGTTTGTCGATGGTGTCCAGCCGCTTCATCGGCTTGCCGATGATCTTCCAGTCCTTCGGATCCTTGAGCGCCACGTCCTTCGGCGGCTCCAGCCTGGCCGCCGCCTCGGCCACCTTTCCGTAGGTCGTGGTGCGGCCCGAAGGCTTGTGCGTGATCACGCTGTTGGCAGCGCTGCACTCCGGAGCCGGAACCTTCCATTCGTTGGCCGCCGCCTGGACCAGCATCGTCCGCGCCGTTGCACCGCCCTTGCGCACATAGTCATGCGACTGCCGGATGCCGCGGCTTCCGACGGTCCCGTAGTCACCCCAGACGCGCTTACGCGCGACACTTTGCCCGGGGGTCGGATATTCGGTCGTCACCTTCGCCCAATCGCACTCGAGTTCCTCGGCCACCATCTGGGCAAGGCCCGTGAGCGTGCCCTGCCCCATTTCCGATCGCGCAATGCGAATGACGACTGTGTCGTCCGGGCGGATCACCACCCAGGCGTTGACTTCGGGAGATCCGTCAGCCGCGCGAACAACGCCGGGCCCGAACGGGATGTTCAGCCCGAGCGCCAGCCCGCCCCCTGCGGCGGCGGTGCTGATGATGAACGAGCGGCGGGAAATTTTCGGTGCATGGCTCATGGCGCCCCCTTATGCCTTGGCCGCGGCGTGAATCGCCTCGCGGACCTGTTGGAAAGTGCCACAGCGGCAGATGTTGGTAATCGCGGCGTCGATATCCGCGTCGGTCGGCTTCGGTTTGTCGTTCAGCAGCGCCGAAACCGCCATGATCATGCCGGACTGGCAATAACCGCATTGCGGCACGTCGTGTTCGAGCCAGGCTTTCTGCACCTTGGTGAGCACGCCGTTCACGGCCAGGCCTTCGATGGTGGTGATCCGCTTGCCCACTGCTGCGCCGGCCGTCATCACGCAGGAGCGCACCGGTGCGCCGTCGATGTGCACGGTGCAGGCGCCGCATTGCGCAATACCGCAGCCGTACTTCGTGCCGGTCAGTCCAACCTGCTCCCGGATCGCCCACAAAAGCGGGGTGTCCGGCTCGACGTCGACATTGAAGGACTTACCGTTGATGTTGAGTTGGATCATTTCGTCTGCTCCCGCGTTAATAATGGCGCGCAACCTATGAATCGAGATTATTCCGGGTACCGGAGCCGGTCAAGTCTTACTCAGCGGTTCGAAGTACCTTGTCCGAAGGGCGAGCGCCGAACACCGACATTCAAGGGAGATTCTGGGCGCCGGCGGTTCTGGGGCACAATCTGGCGTAGTGGTTCAAAAAAGGAGGAAAAATCATGTTCGACAAAATTTTGATTGCGCGCCTGGGCCTGTCCTGCGCCGCGCTGGCGTTTTTTCCGGCTCCGGCCCTGGCCGACGATGCAGCTGGCGTGCTGAGGCGCGCAGCGGCTGCAATGGGCGAGCCCAAGACGATCCGCTATGTCACCGAGGGCGCGGGCTACACCTTCGGCCAGGCGTTCACGCCCGGCATGCCGTGGCCCAAGATCACTGTCCACAGCCAGATCCGCACCATCAACTACGACACGGCCTCGATGCGCGAGGAGATCACCTTGAGCCGCGCCGAGCCCAAAGGAGGCGGCGGCTATCCGCTCGCAGGGCAGCAGCGCAACGACCAGTTCGTGAGCGGCGCCTATGCGTGGAACGTCGCGGGAACGAACCCGGTGCCGGGTCCGCGTTTTGTTAACGACCGCGTGCACCAGCTCTGGGTGACGCCGCACGGCGTGATCCGTGCGGCGATGAGGAACAAGGCCATCGTTCAATTCCAGACCAAGGATGGCAAGTCGATCGCTGCAGTGAGCTTCACCGAACCCGGACGCTTCGCCGCCACGGCGTTCATCAACGAGGACTACCTGGTCGAGCGCGTCGAGTCTCGCCTGCCGGACGCGGTGCTGGGCGAAGTGACGGCTGTCATCAGCTTCGCGGAATACCGCGACGTGGGGGCGGGCGTGAAATTCCCCGCGCGAATTCGCCAGTCGCAGGGCGGCTTTCCCACGCTCGACGTCGTCGTCAAGGAGGTGAAACCCGACGCGCCGGCCGAAATCACGGTGCCTGATGCCGTGGCCAAGGCCACTGAGCGGGTGACGGCGGACAAGGTGGCCGAAAGCGTATGGTTCGTCGCGGGCGCCTCGCACAACAGCGTGGCCATAGAAATGAAGGATCACCTGGTCATGGTGGAGGCTCCGCTCAACGACGGACGCAGCGCTCCGGTGATCGCGGAGGTGAAAAAGCTGGCGCCCGGGAAACCGATCCGCTTCGTGATCAACTCGCACAGCCACTTCGACCATAGCGGCGGCGTGCGCACCGCCGTCGCCGAGGGCGCCACTATCGTCACGCAGGCGGGCAACAAGGCGTATTTCGAAAAGGCGTTTGCGACGAAGAACCGAATCAACCCGGACAGGCTGACCAAGTCGGGCAAGAAGGCGAAGATCAGGACAGTGGGCGACAAGCTCGAGATGACGGACGGCACGCGCACGCTCGAGGTGCATCGCATCAGGAACGGCGGGCACAACGACACCTTCCTGATGGTCTATCTGCCCAAAGAGAAGCTGCTGATCGAGGCTGACGCCTACACGCCGCTTCCGCCCAATGCGCCGCCGCCGGCGACGCCGAACGCGAACAACGTCAACCTGGTCGAGAACATCGAGCGCCTGAATCTGTCGGTCGATCGAATCCTGCCGCTGCACGGACGCGTGGTGCCGCTCAGCGACCTTTACGCGGCGGTGGGCCGCAAGCGCTGACTGTGCTCAAGTGGCGCCGAGCGCCGCGATCATCCGCTCGGCATCCGCCTGCCGGGCGGCAATCTCGGCGCGCACGCGCAGCACCGTCGCTTCGTTATCGGCGAGTTGCTCTTCGCTGTCGCCCAATTGCTTGACATAACGGCCGCGCAACTTGCCCTCGTCGCCGGCGTTGGACAGCGCCGCCATGTTCTTCTGGATCTGTTCCTGCGCCTTGCGGATGCCGGCGCGTTGTTTTTCGTGCTCGGCGATCGACTTCTCCAGGCCGGCAATTTCAGCCCACACATCGAGCAGCGCTTTCAGTCCGTCGTAGGCCTTCTGGTCGAGCATCTTGTGGGCAAAGTAGCGCTGCAACTTCATATGGGAGAGATCGGTCAGGCTTTCTTCGCGCGCCCGGGGTAAACGCTCCTGCGCGACAAACTCGCTGATCTTTCCCGCCGGCACTTCGACCCGGAAGCGCTGCGCGTCGAGCGTCGTTTCCGCGGGCGCAGGCATGTCGAAGGTTTCGTAGCCGCCGCCGAGTCCCCGCTCGATCAGCACCACCTTGGGCTGCGCGGTGCGATTGTCCAGGCGCTAGGTCGTGCGCCGGACGTCGTACACGCTCTGCAGCAGAAAACGGTCCTTGAGCTGCAACGACACCAGCCGGCTTTCCGTCTTGACCTCTTCGTTGACGTGCACGCCGAGTTCGACCGCATAGGCAATGACCGCCTCCGCTTCGCCCGCCGTAAAAGGCAACACCGCCTCGCCCACGTATTCGCCGTTCTCCAGGACCGTCACCGGCCCTCTCTCCAGCGTGAGTTTCGTCGTATTCCTGAAGCGCAGGGTCGCGACCGGATGCGCCGGCATCTTGCCGCCGTTGTAGATCAGGTCTTTCCTTCGCTCCAGCGCACTGCTCACGATCGGCACCATCGCCGATTTGCCGCGTTCCACCGATACCGGCACGCTGACGTTGTACTGAAACAGCTCGCCCAGGGACCGGCCGCTCGCAGCGCTCTGCACCGAAGCCGCGATGGCCGCGACCGACGATCGGGTGCCGCTGGGTGTTCTCGGCGTGCGCGAGGCGGACAGGGTCGTGTATTCCGTGTCACCCAGCGAGTCCACCATGCCTCCCACTTCGGCCGCCGCGCCAAGCTCGACGGGTGCGGCTGCGACGCGTTTTTCCTCCTTCACCACGGGACGGACCGGCGTGTGCGGGGTGTAGAGGTCGTAGACGAATGATATCGGCATGCCGGCGGTGAGAGAAAGCGAGATGTCGGTCAGGTCTTCCTCAAGCCGGTTGTCGAAGATGCCCCAGCCCTGCAACAGCGTGCTGGACTCGTCCATCACCAGCCGATAGCTCACGCGCCAGGTCGGGGCCGGCGCGATGTAGCTGACCTCCAGGTCGTGCGCGCCTGGGCTGAGCCGGATATTGATGGAGCGGTGCGTTTCCTGGCCGAGCGCCGTTTGCAGGAAAAAACGCAGGTCGGCCGCGGAAGTTTCGTCGCGCAATTCCACGCCGGCTACTCTGCTGAGAGGCATCGTGGCCACCGTTTCCGTGCCCTGCCGGAGAATCGAAACCAGCGACCGCTCCAGCGGCTTGTCTTCGGTCTCGTCCAGGCCCAACAAGGTCCCCGTCTCCGCGCCACCGTCGCTGCCGAGCAGCTGCACGCTGCGCCCGCGCAATCCGGCCAGCAGATCGCGCAGGCTGCGCGTGTCCTTGAGCACCACCGAGCACCCGGCCAGTCGCTCGGCCTGGCTCTGCGGCGTTTCGTAATCCACACCGAGCACCTGGCCGCTGCCATGGTCGATTACCGTCAGGCTCTTGAGCAGATCATCCATTTCCTCGCGGCGGAAGCTCAGACGCATCGCCTCCCCCTCGAGCGTTCCACGCCGCCGGAAATAGCCGACGCCGTGCTTGTACAGGGTCATGTGGGAGATGGGAAGGTGGGCCATTTCATTCTCCTCGTCCATTGTCAGACTGGTGCTTCAAGTTGCAGGTCATTTCACCAGCGGCGCAAGCTGCTTCCACACGGTCTCGAGTATCGCCGGCTGCGCGGCCGCAACCGGATGGATGTTGTCCGGCTGGTACAACTCCCGCCGCTCGGCCATGCTCTCCAGCAGGAACGGCACCAGCGGCAGCTTGAACTCCTTCGCCAATTCCGCGTAGCTTCGCTCGAACTGTTGCGTGTAGTCCGGCCCGTAGTTGGGCGGCATCTTCATTCCCACCAATAGCACGCGCGCCTTTGCGCCGTGCGCTGCCCGGATCATCTGCGCAAGGTTCTTTTTCATCGCACCGAGCGGCAGGCCGCGCAGGCCGTCGTTCGCACCGAGCGCGAGGATCACCACCTTGGGACGGTACTGTGCCAACGCACCGCCGATGCGCGACACGCCCCCGGCGGTGGTCTCGCCGCTGATCGAGGCGTTGGCGACGCTATAATCCAGCCGCCGTTCCTTCAGCCGCGCCTCGAGCAGGGTCACCCAGCCGCGGTCTTGCGCGATGCCGTAGGCAGCTGACAGGCTGTCGCCGAATACCAGGATGGTTCCCGCCGCGCAGGCCTGCGCGGAAAAACCGAGGCTTAAAACGAGCACAGCCAGCCGCAGTATGGATGCCAGAGTGTCCTCCAAAGTGAAAGCCGTGCTCGCCGCGCGAGGCATCGGCAAGGTGGTGAAAAGCGGCGAGTCCGACCTCGTCATTTTGCGCGATATCGATCTCGCCGTCATGCCCGGCGAAGCGGTCGCCATCGTCGGCGCTTCGGGCTCGGGCAAGTCCACCCTGCTCGCGCTGCTGGCCGGACTGGACTTGCCGAGCACGGGCAGCGTGACGCTCGATGGTGAAGAACTGTTCGCGCTGGACGAAGATGCCCGCGCCGCGCTGCGCGGCAGGGCGCTGGGTTTCGTGTTCCAGTCTTTTCAGCTTCTGCCCTCGCTCGATGCGCTGGAGAACGCGATGCTGCCGCTCGAACTCGCGGGACGGCGCGACGCCGAGAGCGCAGCAAAGCAGATGCTCGAGCGGGTCGGGCTGGGCGAGCGCCTGCATCATTATCCGAAGCATCTCTCGGGGGGCGAGCAGCAGCGCGTCGCTTTGGCGCGCGCCTTCGTGGTGGAACCGAGGGTACTGCTTGCCGACGAGCCGACGGGCAGCCTCGACGAGGCCTCGGGCGAGGCAGTCATCGCACTGATGTTCGAACTGAACCGCGAACGCGGCACTACGCTGGTGATGGTGACGCACGACGAGCATCTCGCTGCGCGCTGCGGGCGGATCATCCGGCTCTCCGGCGGGAGGATCGTCGCGTGAGCTCGGTGTTGCGCCTTTCATGGCGCATGCTCGGGCGCGACTGGCGCACCGGCGAGTTGCGCGTGCTGGCGCTGGCGCTGGTGGTCGCCGTGGCGAGCGTCACCAGCGTGGGCTTCGTCGCCGATCGGATCTGGAACGCGATGGTGCGCGACGCGCACCCGCGAGCCAGCTTGCGGGAGTCAAGGCGGTTACCGAGACCTATCCGTTGCGGGGCCGGTTGCGCAGCGCGCCCGGGCTCAATCAGTCCGATGCGCCCGCGCCGCACGGCCCGGCGCGCGGCACCGTGTGGCTCGATGAGCGGCTCACTTCCGCGCTCGGAGTGAAACCCGGCGGGCGCGTGAAGCTCGGCAACGCCGAATTCCCGGTCGCGGCGGTGCTCACGCTCGAACCGGACCGGGGCGCGAACTTCTTCAATATCGCACCGCGGCTCATGATGAACAAGGACGACCTGCCCGCCACCGGACTGGTGCAGACCGGCAGCCGCGTCTACTACCAGTTGCTCGCTGCCGGGGAGCGCAAGGACGTGGACGAGTTCTCGGCCTGGGCGAGGGAGCGTCTCGGCCGCGGCCAGCGGTTGGAGAGCCTCGAAAACGCGCGGCCCGAGGTGAGGAACACCATCGATCGCGCGCAGAGTTTTCTCGGGCTGACCGCGCTGCTTGCCGCCGTGCTTGCCGGGGTTGCGATCGCGCTCGGCACGCGCCGCTTCGTGGAGCGCCACCTGGACGGCTGTGCCGTGATGCGCTGCCTCGGCGTGAGTCAGTCCCGCCTGCTCGCGCTGTATGCCTCGGAATTCCTGATGCTCGGGCTCGCCGCCTGCGCCGCGGGCTGTGTGACCGGCTATGCGGCGCACGCCTTGATCGCGCAATGGATCGCACAATTGCTGCAGGCGCAGTTGCCCGCCGCGACCGCGCTACCCGCACTGCAGGGATTTCTCGTCGGGCTGGTGCTGCTGCTCGGATTCGCCCTGCCGCCGCTCATCCAGCTGAAGAACGTTCCCGCGGTGCGTGTCATGCGCCGCGAATCCGGCGCGCCGCGCGGCGGCGCGATCGCCGCGTACGCCGCCGGCTTCGCCTCGCTCGCGGCGCTGCTGCTGTGGCAGGCGGGCGACGTGAAGCTCGGCGCAATCGTGGTGGCGGGCTTTGCCGCTGCCATCGTGGTGTTCGTCGCGGCCGCATGGCTCGCGCTGCGCGTGGCGGCATCCGGGGCGCTCGCGCGCTCGATCGGCGCGCGCAGCATGGCGCTGCGGCTGGGTCTCGCGAGCCTGCGACGCCATTCGCGCAGCAACGCCATCCAGGTGGCGAGCCTCGCGCTTGGACTCACCGCGATCCTGCTGCTCTCGATCACTCGCGCGGACCTCATCGGCGCCTGGCGCCGCGCGGCGCCGCCGGACGCGCCCAACCGCTTCATGCTCAACATCCAGCCCGACCAGCTTGCACCGTTGAAGGAGTTCTTCGCGTCGAACGCGATCCCGATGCCGGACCTGTATCCGATGATTCGCGGGCGCCTCGCCGAGGTGAACGGCAAACCCGTGAGCGACCGGGATTTCACCGACGAGCGCGCGCGGCGGCTGATCGAGCGCGAGTTCAACCTCTCTTTTTCTGCCGAGTCTCCGGCGCACAACCGCGTGGTCTCGGGCCGCTGGTTCGATGCGCGGGCTGGTGGCAGGGACGAGGTCTCGATGGAAGAGGGGCTCGGCAAAACGCTCGGCCTCAAGCTCGGCGACACCGTGCGTTTCAATATTGCGGGCGAGCCGTACGTGGCGCGCATCACGTCGCTGCGTGCCCTCAAGTGGGATTCGATGAAGGTCAATTTCTTCTTCATCGGCGAGCCCGCGGCGCTCGAGCGCCATCCCACCAGCTGGATCACCAGCTTTCGCGTTGCGCCCGAGCACGAGCCGCTCATCAACCAGCTCGCCGCGCGTTTTCCCAACCTCACCATTGTGGACATCGGTGCGGCGCTCAAGCAGCTCCAGACAGTGCTCGATCAGGTGATCCTCGCGGTGCAGTTCGTATTCCTGTTCGCGCTCGCTGCCGGGTTGCTGGTGCTGTATTCTGCGCTGGTCGCTACAGAAGACGAACGCCGTCGGGAGACGGCGGTGATGCGCGCATTCGGAGCTTCGTCTGCGCAGGTGGTCGCTGCGCAGCGCACCGAGTTCGCGGCGATGGGGCTGGTCGCGGGCCTGCTTGCCACCGGGGGCGCGCTCGCCATCAGCGCAGTCCTTGCGCGCCGGGTATTCGATCTCGAGCTGCCCTCGAACGGCTGGCTGTGGCTCGCGGGGCCGCTCGCGGGCCTGGTGCTGCTTTCGGTCAACGCGTGGCTTTCCTCGCGCAAGGTGCTGAAGGTTTCGCCCGCGCTCACCCTGCGCGACACCGGTTGAAATGGCGCAACCGACCCCGGAAACCACGCCCTACGAGCTGCTCGGCGGCGCGGATGCGCTCGGCAGGATCATCGAGCGTTTCTACGCGTTGATGGATTCGGAGCCGAAATTCGCCCGCATCCGCGAGCTCCATCCGGCAGACCTTGCGGTGTCGGCCGAAAAGCTGACCAGCTTTCTCTCGGGCTGGCTCGGCGGACCGAACCTGTACATGGAAAAGTTCGGCCATCCGATGCTGCGCGCGCGCCATCTGCCGTTCCCGATCGGCGTCGCAGAGCGCGACGCCTGGCTCGCCTGCATGCGGCGCGCGCTCGAGGATGGCGGCGTGGAGCCCGACTTGCGCGACTGGCTGATGCAGCAGCTGCAGGGGACTGCCGACTGGGTGCGCAACCGCCCGGAGTAAGCCGCTAGAATGCGCCAATGACCGAGGCGCTCGTCGTTCTCACGCTGGTGGTGGCCGGGGCCTCGCTCGCGCTGCTGATTGTATTGCTCTCGCGCGAGAAGAACCTGCGCGGCGAAGCGGAACTGGCGGCGCGCGCCATGCGCGAGGAACTCTCGTCGAGCGTGGACCGCATGAACCAGAGCATGGTGGCGCAGATGACCTCGATCGCCACGGTTCAGAACGGACAGATCGATGGCTTTTCGCGCCAGCTGGTCGAGTTGAGCGGCTCGAACGAACGGCGCTTCGATGCGCTCCGCCTCACGGTCGAACAGCAACTGGCGAAAATCCAGCTCGACAACGCCTCGAAGCTCGAGCTGATCCGCGCGACGGTGGACGAAAAGCTGCACGCCACCCTCGAGCAGCGCCTTTCGGCCTCGTTCCAGCAGGTGTCGGAGCGCCTCGAGCAGGTACACAAGGGCCTGGGCGAGATGCACACGCTTGCGGCTGGCGTGGGAGACCTCAAGCGCGTTCTCACCAACGTGAAGACCCGCGGCACCTGGGGCGAGGTGCAGCTCGGCGCGCTGCTCGAGCAGGTGATGACGCCCGCCCAGTACGAAAAGAACGTCGCCACGCGGCCGGGCTCGAAGGATCGGGTCGAGTTCGCCCTGCGCCTGCCGGGGCCGGAGAGCGGCCCGGTGTGGCTGCCGATCGACGCGAAATTCCCGCTCGAGGATTTCCAGCGCCTGCAGGAGGCACAGGACGCGGCCAATCCGGAAGGCGTGGAGGCCGCCTCGAAAGCACTCGAGATGCGCATCCGGCTGGAGGCGAAGACCATCCGGGAGAAATATATCGAGCCGCCCGCGACCACCGATTTCGCGCTGCTCTACCTGCCGGTGGAGAGCCTGTACGCCGAAGCGCTGCGCCGGCCCGGGCTGTTCGACCTGCTGCAGCGAGAGTTCCGCGTCACGCTCGCCGGGCCGACCACGCTCACCGCGATCTTGAACAGCCTGCAGATGGGGTTCAGGACGCTGGCGATCGAGAAGCGCTCGAGCGAGGTCTGGGCGCTGCTCGGTGCGGTGAAAAACGAATTCGGCCGCTTCGGCGAAGTCCTCGCCAATACGAAGCGCCAGCTGCAGAGCGTCGCCAATTCGATCGACGCTGCCGAGACGCGCACGCGCCAGATCGAGCGCAAGCTCAAGGACGTCGAGGCGCTACCTGGCGCAGAGGGAACGAAGCTGCTCGAAGAGCGAGACTAGAGCCTCAAGATTGGAGCTCGATCCAGCCCTCACGAGGCAGGCACGGGCAACATTCGTCATACTACGCACTTCATCGATCGGGAGGAACCATGAAAACGTCACGTGTTACGGGTGGCTTGTTGTCGCTTGCTTTCGCCGCATCGGTTGTCACCGGAGCTTCCGCTCAGGCGCAGGGCGGACCGGCCGCCACGGGGAAAACCGAACTCCTCTGGCTCGGGCAGGCGAGTTTCCGCATCAAGTCGCCGGGCGGCAAGGTGATCGTGGTCGATCCGTGGCTCACCAACGGGCCCAAAGCGCCAGCCGCATACAAGAGCGACCTGAACGCCTTGGGCAAGGTGGACCTGTTGTTGGTGACGCATGCTCACGTGGATCATATTGGCGACGCGCCCGCGATCGCCAAGCTGAACAATACGGTTCTGTACGGTCCCGCCGACATGATCACGCCGCTGGTTACCCTGGGCGTCCTTCCGGCCAACCTCACGCATCGTTTCAACAAGTCCGGCCACGTCACGCCCTTGCCGGGGATCAAGGTGACGGCAGTCAAGGCGGAGCACTCGTCGCTTCTCGTCTGGAACAATCCGGCGACCGGGAAGAATGAAGCGCATCCTGCCGGGGAAGCCATGGGCTACATCATCCAGATGGAGAACGGCTTCAAGATCTGGCACATGGGCGACACGGGCCTGTTTCCCGACATGCAGTTCATCAGCGAACATTACAAGCCGGATCTCGTGCTCATTCCGATCGGGGGCAACTTCACGATGGACCACGATGACGCCGCGTTCGCGGCGCGTACCTGGATCAAGCCGAAGAACATCATCCCGATCCATTACGGCGCGAACCCGATCACCAAGGGCACGCTGGCGGGCTTCCAGGCTGCCATGCAAGGCAGCCCGATCAAGGTCTTTCCGATGACCGAAGGCCAGACGATCGAGTTCTAGCCTGGGTTCGCTGCGGGCCGGTCGCACGCCGTATCCACACGGAGGGTTTCATGAAGACTGGAACTGCGTTGCAGTTGAGCATGGCGGGGATCGCAATTGCGGCGTCGCTGGTATTTGTGCCAGCGGCAGTCTCTGCCCCCAAAGGCCGCGCCGCGGCGATCGATATGGGCAGCACCGATATCGCCGGCGTCGTCGCCGGTCCGAAAGGACCGGAAGCGGGCGTCTGGGTGATCGCGGAAACCACCGATCTGCCCACGAAATTCGCGAGAATCGTCGTGACCGACGACCGGGGCCGCTATCTCATCCCCGGCCTGCCGACGGCGAACTACCGCGTCTGGGTGCGCGGCTACGGGCTCGTGGACTCGCCCAGGCTGCATGCGAAACCGGGGCAGACGCTCAATCACGCGGCGGTGCCGGCTCCGAGCGCTGCGGCAGCGGCGCACTATTATCCTGCGATCTACTGGTACGCGATGATGAGGATCCCGCCGGCGAGTGAGTTCGGCGGCAAGGGCAATATTCCGGAAAAACTCACCCAGACCGATTGGCTGAAGCAGATGAAAAACATCGGCTGCATCGGCTGCCACCAGCTCGGCCAGGAATCGACGCGCACGGTCCCGGCGCAGTTCGGTTCGTTCGCTTCGGGCCGGGATGCCTGGCTGCGCCGCATTCAGTCCGGCCAGTCCGGAGAACAGATGACCATCCAGCTCGCCGGAAATTTCGGCGGCGCGCCGTTCAAGTACCTGGGCGACTGGACTGAGCGCATCGCCAATGGCGAGCTGCCCAAGGCCAGGCCGCCGCGTCCGCAGGGCGTAGAGCGCAATATCGTCGTCACCTCGTGGGAATGGCACACCGACAGGCAGTATCTGCACGACCTGATCGCATCGGATCGTCGCGATCCGACGGTCAATGCCCACGGCCCGCTCTACGGCTCACCCGAATACTCGACCGACGTGATGCCGATTCTCGACCCCGGAACGAACACCGTGACGACGTTCAGGATGCCGGTGCAGAATCCGAACATGCCGGAGTCGCTCGGGCCCGGCCACGCCGCGAGCGTCAAGCCGCTGCAACCATCGGCCTATTGGGGCGAGGAAAAGCTCTGGGACACGAGGGCCAACAGCCACAACGCCATGTTCGACCGGAAGGGCAGGGTCTGGATGGCAGCTACGGTGCGCGGCACGGACAACCCGTCATTCTGCAAGAAAGGCTCGGACCATCCGTCGGCCAGGGTGTTCCCGATCGATCGATCGACGCGTCAGGTGGCGATGCTCGATCCCAAGACGATGACGTACACCTTTATCGACACCTGCTTCGGAACCCATCATCCGCAGTTCGGCTACGACGCCAACGACACGCTGTGGTTGAGCGGCACCGGCCCGGTGGCGGGATGGGTCAATACCAGGATGTTCGACGAGACGGGCGACGCGGCGAAGGCGCAGGGCTGGTCGCCGTTCGTCCTCGATACCAACGGCAACGGCAAGCGCGACGACTATGTCGAGCCCAACCAGCCGGTCGATCCGGCGAAGGACAAGCGGATCATGCCCGGATCCGGGCCCTATGCCGTGATGCCCAGCCCGGTGGACGGCTCGATCTGGTACACCACGGGCGTGTTCGGCGGCACACCGTCGGTCCTGCGTTTTGTGCCGGAAACGGGACTGTCGGAAATCTACTATGTGCCGGCGCCCGGTTTCGGCATTCGCGGCGGCGACATCGACAAGAACGGCGTCGTCTGGGCTTCGCTCTCGAGCGGTCACCTCGCGAGCTTCGACCGGCGCAAGTGCAAAGGCCCGCTCAACGGGCCGAAGGCCACCGGCGAGCATTGCCCCGAGGGCTGGTCGTTCCACCAGTACCCTGGCCCGGGCTTCGAGGGCTTGGGCAAGAACAGCGCCGAGTCGAGCTACTACACCTGGGTCGATCAGCACAACACTTTCGGGCTCGGCGAAAACATTCCGATGTCCACCGCCAACCTCAACGACGGATTCGTTGCACTGAAGGACGGCAGGATGATCACGATCCGCATCCCGTACCCGATGGGTTTCTACGCCAAAGGCTTCGACGGGCGCATCGATGATCCGAACGCCGGCTGGAAAGGCCGCGGCTTGTGGAGCACGAATGGCGATCGCACGCCGTGGCTGATGGAAGGCGGCAAGGGCAGCAAGCCGCGCGCCGTGCATATCCAGCTGCGCCCCGATCCGCTGGCGCGGTAAGCGTCCCGTGGATCCCGGTGAATCCGCTTTTCCTGCTCATCCTTCTCACCGCGATCAACCACCTGGCGTTCGTCGGTGTGAGGTTGACGGTCACGCTGTATGCCGTGCGCCTCGAAGCGTCACCGGCCGTCATCGGCGTTCTCATGGCGCTGTTCGCGGTCGTGGGGGCCGTGACGTCGGTCGGCGTCGGACGGTGGATCGATCGCACCGGGCCGCGCAAGCCGATGCTTCTGTCCACGCTGCTGGTGGTGGCGGGCACCGGGCTCGCTTTCCTGTGGCGCGATCTGGCCGCGCTGTTCATCGTGAGCGCGGTGGTCGGCACCTTCTACAACGTGTTCTTCATCGCGCAGCAGCGGCTGGTAGGAGAGTACGGCCGCCCCGAGGACCGCGTCGCGAACTTCAGCCGCGTGGGGCTGGGTTTTGCAGCGGCAAGCTTCGCGGGACCGCTGATTGCCGGTTTCGCCATCGATGCATTCGGGCACTCCGTGGCGTTCGCGCTGCTCGCGCTGCTGCCGCTCGTACCGTTCACGGTGATCTGGCTCAACCAGCGCGCGTTTCCGGACGCCAGGCAAGGCCATTCCAGACAGGCCGGTGGGAAGACCGGCGGCGTGCTGCAACTGCTGCGCGGGAAAGACCTGCGCCGTATCTACGCGGTGTCGGCGCTCTCGGCGTCGATCTGGAATATCTTCATGTTTCTCGTCCCGATCTACGGCGCGCAGATCGGACTTTCCGCATCGACGATCGGGGTGATCATCGGCAGCTTCTCCTTCGGTACGATCGTGGTAAGAGTGTCGGTGCCGCTGCTCACACGCCGCTTTACACCCTGGCAACTGCTGATCATCGCGCTCGTATTTTCCAGCGCCGGCTTCATCGGCTTCCCCGCGGTGACCGGGGCGCCGATGCTGATCCTGTTTTCGTTCCTGTCAGGCCTCGGCCTGGGCCTGTCGGGACCGTTGTCCCTGTCGCTGCTGCATGACGCGTCACCGCCGGATCGCATCGGCGAAGTGGTCGGGCTGCGCGTCATGCTGATGAACGGCAGCCAGACCGCGGTTCCGCTGTTTGCGGGCGCCATTGGAACCGCACTCGGCGTGGCGCCTTTGTTCTGGCTGCTGGCCGCGTCGCTGCTTGCTGGCAGCTACGCGGTCCGCCGCCAGTGGCGTCGCGGGAAAGGGTAGTGCAGGCCTGTCGTTTCAAAGTTTAGTCCCGGGACGCGCAAAGCGGTGGCGGGCGGACGGCGGATCGCGCAGGTACCCTACAAGTGATGCAGATGCTCCAGGGCGTCCGAGTCGAACTCAGCTGCCGCCGAACCAGTTGTACCCCTGGTCTTCCCAGTAGCCCCCGGGGTAGGTGTTGGTGACGAAAATCACCTGGATGTGCTTCGGATTCTTGTAGCCGAGCTTGGTCGGCATGCGCAGCTTCATCGGGAAGCCGTAGCGCGGCGGCAGAGGCTGGCCGTCGTAGCTGAGGGTCAGCAGCGTTTGCGGGTGCAGCGCAGTGGGCATGTCGATGCTGGTGTAATAGTCGTCGCTGCATTTGAAGCCGACGTACCTGGCGCTCGTGTCGGCGCCGATGCGGGAAAGGAAGTTTGAGAAGGGCACGCCGCCCCATTTGCCGATGGCGCTCCAGCCCTCGACGCAGATGTGGCGCGTGACCTGGTCGGTTTGCGGCAGCGCCTGCAGTTCGGGGAGCGTCCAGGCGTGCTTGTCGGCCACCATGCCGGTGACCTCGAGACGGAAGCTGTCCGCATCGACCTGCCGTATCTCGTCCTCGCCGTAGTAGGCGTTGAACGGGAACGGCCGCGTGATCATCGACTCGGGATAAGTCGGCGCCAGTTGCCTGGGGTCGAACAGCCAGCCCTGCACCGTGTCATTGAAGCGCGAGACCGCCATCAAGGCATGCTCGGCACTTTCCTCGTCGACGATCGCGCAGCCGGAGAGCAGCGACAGGCCGCCTAGCGTGAGCGAGCGCTGCAGGAACAGACGACGGGATGGCTGCTCGATGCGGCGCAGCGCTTCCTTCACCACGGCGTCGCCGTCAATCGCGAGCCGTCGGGGGGATGTCTTGATCATTGGAGTCACTCCTCAGCGGCCGCGGATCATGGCCACCAGCGTGCGCGGCACCACTGCCACCATCGCCAGGTGCACCGCGATGAAAGCCACCAGCGCGGCCATGGCGAAGAAATGCACGCGGCGCGCGGTTTCGTAGCCGCCCAGCAACTCGCGCAGCAGCGGGAACTGCACCGACTTCCACAGCACCAGTCCGGACAGTACGAGCAGCACCGCGTCGACCATCACCAACAGGTAGGCCGCGCGCTGCACCGCGTTGTAGTGGTGCAGGTCGGCATGCGACAGCCGTCCGCGCAGCGCGGCAAGCAGGTCGGCGACGATGGCGCGCGGCGACAGAGGGAAGAATTTGCGCAGCAGCCGCCCGGTGCCGGCGTTGCACAACAGGTACGCCAGGCCGTTGGCGGCGAGCAACCACATCGCCGCGAAGTGCCACTGAATCGCGCCTCCGAGCCAGCCACCCAGCGTGATTTCCCTGGGGATCGTGAAATCGAAGAAAGGCGCTGCGTTGTAGATGCGCCAGCCGCTCATCGCGAGGATCACCACCGCGAGCGCATTCAGCCAGTGCGTCGCGCGCAGCCAGGCTGGGTGGATGGGCCGTGTATCGTCGGTCATGGGAGCGCCTTGATCAAGAATCACGAGCCCGCGCACTGTTGCGCGCTGATCGCCTGGAGCACGCGGCCACTGCGTTCGTCCTGCACAAAAGCAACCACCTCCAGCCGTGCGCGGCTCCAGGCAGGCGGCAGCGGGATCTCGCGTTGAACCCGCGCTGACCCGCCGGTCAGGCGGACGGGCCCGATCCATTCGCGCACCACATGATCGTGCGTCAACGTCACTCCGCTGTTTTCGCCGCGCGTCACGCTCGATACCAAGCCGCTCTCGGCGAGCGCCACGTACAGCGCGGCCGGCTCTGCCGCGGCGCGCGCCATCGCCTCGGCGTTGAGCGCCAGCGCGCCGTCCGGTGTGATCCTCGCCTGCACGTGGATGGCAGCCGCAGCGGGCTGGGCATTGAGCTGCCGCACCTTGTCGCGCAGTGCGCCCTGCGATGAGCGCAGCTCGGTACCACTGACGAAAACCTGGGGCGTATAGACTGTCTTACGCTGGTTGGCGTGCACCAGCCAGTTTTGGCGCTCCCCGAAGGCGGTTTGCGCGTACGGGTCCTTCCAGCCTATGTAGTCCCAATAGCCCACGTGCAGCGAAAGCGGAACCGCTTCAGCCGCCGGATCCAGCGCCTGCCGCAGGCGACTGAGCTGCCGGTCGGCCGGCGGACAACTCGAGCAGCCCTCGGAGGTGTAGAGCTCGACCAGTGCGGCTGTATTCGGCCCGCTGCGCACGTCGCAGGCCGCGAAGCCTGTGGCAGGCAAAACAGCCGACGAGACGGCGACGAGGGTGCAGATGGCACAGTTGCGCGAATTCATGAGCAAACCACCTCTCAGATTGGTCTTGAAGGTAGTTCGTCAGGAAGCGCTGAAAAGTTACACGCTCCCGTCTATTGTGCGTTGGCGGCAGCAAGGGGCTTTGCGTCGAGCGTCCGCATGAACACCTGCATGCCGTAGTGAAACGCGATGAAGCCGCCCAACTCCATGATCTGCGCCTCGGTGTAGTGCCGTTTCATCTGCTCGTAAAAGGCGGCGTCGAGCTTTTGCGGGTCGAGGTACATCTGGTCTGCGTAGCGCAACGCGAGCTTTTCGGCCTCGGTGAAGCGCGGATCATCGTCGTAATCGCCGCAGCCGGCGTCGATGGTTTCCTCATCGAGTCCGGCGGCCAGCGCCTGTTTCGAACGCAGCGCGCTGAAATAGCCGTCACCGGCGAACCGCGCGAGCTGAATGCGGATGATTTCCTTCAAGCGGTGGTCGACATTGCCCTGCGCGTGCGACACCAGGAGCGCATTCAGCAATACCTTGGCATAGCCGGGCACGCGGGCAACGATACGCGTAAATAGCCCGTCGGGCACGCCAAGTTCCTCGGCGCGCGCCATCAACGCGAGCAACTCGGGGTCGCGGATCTGCGCGGGGTCGAGCGGTTCGATGTGTGGCATCAGCCCCTCTCTCCGCCCTTGAGCGAGACCGGCGCCGCGCCATACAAGCGCTCGGATTCCTCCTGGCTCACGAGCCTTCCATCCGGCGAAAACATCGGGTAGAAATTGAGGGTTCCGAAAAATGTGTGGTAGCCGATGTTGAACCCGATGAACGTGCCGAGCTCGACGATTTCCTCCTCGTCGTAGTGGCGGCGCAGTTCGGCATAGAACGCTGCGTCGACGGCTTCCGGGCTGGCCGCCATCAATTCGCAATAGCGCAGCGCCAGCTTGTCCGCGGCGCTGAAGCGGCTGCTGGCGGCATAGTTCTCGACGCCCTCGTCCAGCAGCTCTTCGCTAAGTCCGGTCCGCTTCGCCGAAGCGGATCTGACGTTCCCTCAGTAACTGCACGCGGCCATGCGGGAGAGCAGGACGCGAATGATTTCCTTCAGGGTGTGGCTGATGCGGCCGGTATTGAAGCAGGTGCTCCACGCGATGAACATCGCCTCCGACAGATCCGGGTTGTGGCCCATCATCGCGTGAAACGCCGGGTCGGGCGCGCGTTGCTCGAGGCACTGGTCGATGAGGGGCTTGAGCTTGGTCTTGCGGAGCTCGTCGATGTCCAGCATCGTGATATTGGGCATGGTCTACCTCCTCCGGTTTCGTGAGGTTGCCTCACGCATGCGATTCGATCGCCTTGCGCAGCACCTGCCTGCGGTCGATGCCGGTCCTTGTTTCGACGAGCGCGCCATCCTTGAAGAACAGCAGCGTCGGCAGCGCGCGAACTCCGTAACGCGCGACCAGCGCCGGATTGCTGTCGGCATCGACCTGGCCGATCATCACATCGGGCGGAATTTCGCCCGCAAGCTGTTGCAACAGGCGCGTCATCTGGCGGCACGGAATACACGAGGTCGACCAGAAGTCGACCACGCTCACACCGGCGCGCGCGAGAACCTGCAAGTCGAAATTCGAATCGTGCAACACGACGAACCGCGAAGCGTTCATGAGTTGAAACTACACACGAGGGTCGTCCGCGTGTCAATCGTCCCGGCGTTCGGGCTGGCCGACACTTGATTCCAATGCGTCGCAGGAAAGCGCTGACAGATCGCGCTCACCGCGCAGGCCGGATAGCTGACCATCAATGCCGCCTTGCTGATTGCAATTCTCTCCCGGGGGATTGCGTGACGATGGACTGAAATGAACGATGCTGGGCACCTGTGCTGCTGATTGCGCAATGCGAGCTGCTATGCACCCAAGCGAGCCGCCAGTTCCTCGAAGTCATCAACCACCAGGTCGTGCGCAGGATTGCCGCCAGGCTCGAGGCGAGATGCGGGTGGAACGGGCGCTCCGCGGCGCAGATGAAAGCCCTGCCGGAGTCACGGCCGCCGGCATCAGCGTCGCTTGCCTGAAACGGGCAAACCGGGGCAGCATTCGGCTTTCCCTTCGCGGGTCGCCAATGAAGAACCGCTCTCTCGTTTCGTGCGCGAACTGAGCCGCCGCGGGTTGCTGGGCCCGGAAGACGGCTGGTCGCTCGCACCGGTCGGGGCCTGGCTGATGCTGGAGGGGCGGCATATCGTCGGCCCGGTCGCGTTGCTGGAGGCGCTCGCGGGAAGGCTCGATGCCGCCGGCGCAAGGTTGGACCGGCTGGGATTCACGGTCGCCACGATCCATCCGCAGATCCTCGCCTGGGGTTGCTATTGGACGCGCCGCGACGGCGCCCGGGAATTTGCCGGACGCCACGGGGTGCAAAACAGCGACGCCTACCGCGGCAGCCCGGTGCAGTTCGTGCAGGAGCAAAAACGCTCGTTCCGGCGCCGTCTCGTGGACCTGGAGGAGGAACGCGACCACGCGATGCTGCACGAACTGCGCGCCGAAGGCATGACCGACTACGTCGCGTTGCCGATGGTGTTCGGCTCGGGCACCGTCAATTTCCTCACGGTGGCGACGGCGGCGCCCGAGGGGTTCTACGACGACGACCTCGACCGCTTTACCGCGTTCGCCAACTTGCTTGCGCCGCTGGTGGAGATCCTGCACGTGCGCCGTATGACGCTCGGCTTGCTGGATGCCTTTGTCGGCCCGCGCATCAGCGCACGCATCCTCGACGGGCAAGTCAAGCGCGGCGACGGCGACCGCATCGAAGCGGCGTTCTGGTACTCCGACCTGCGCGGCTTCACCGCGCTCAGCGAATCCCTGCCTGCCGGGCAGCTGCTGCAGTTGCTCAACGACTACTTCGAGAACTGCGCAGCGGCGGCAGCGGCCCGCGGCGGCGAGATCCTGCAGTTCATCGGCGATGCGATCCTGATCGTGTTCGAGATCCGGCGGCCGGAGGACGAGGCCGAGGTCTGTAACGCTGCGCTCGACGCCGCGATCGACGCCTTCGACTCGATCGCGGTGGTCAATCACCGCCGGCGCCGCGCCGGCCTGCCGCAGATCGAATTCGGCCTCGGCTTGCACGTCGGTAGCGTGACCCACGCCAACGTCGGTTCGCCGAACCGCCTCGCCTTCAATGTCGTCGGACCGGCGGTAAACAAGACCGCGCGCATCCAGTCGCTCACCAAGGAGGCCGGCGTGCCGCTGCTGCTGTCGGAGGAGTTCGCAGCCTTCATCCGGCGCCCGCTGCGCTCGCTGGGGCAATTCGAGTTGCGCGGCGTCGCGGGTGCGCACGCGGTTCTTACACTATGCAATGACGACCCCGGCCCGGCGTCCTGACAATCTGCCGCGCGGCATCGCCTACGCGGTCGTCTCGATGTTCCTGTTTGCGCTGATGGATGCGATTTCGCGTGTCCTGACGCGCGACATGGGCCTCGGGGTGCCCCAACTCCTGTGGGTGCGTTTTGTCATCTTCTTCTTCTTCGCCCTCGCGATCATCGGCCCGCGTGCGCTCCTGCCGTCGTTCCAATCGGCGCTGCCGCGCGTCCAGATCCTGCGCGGCGTGGCCCTCATTTTCGAAATCGGCATTTTCATTCTCGCCTTCCGTTACCTGCCGATCGGCGACGTGCACGCGGTGGCGGCGGCCGCGCCGCTGGTGGTGCTCGCCCTCTCCGGCATCATGCTGCGCGAGCGCGTGACGCTCGCGATCTGGTTGGCCGTCGCGGTAGGCATGCTCGGCGTGATCGTCGTATTGCGGCCGGGCCTGCGCGAGTTCAGCTGGTTTCACGCGCTGCCGGTGCTGGGTGCGCTGAGCTGGGGCTGTTACCAGACGCTGGTGCGCATGGTAAGCCGGCTCGATTCGGCCAATACGACGCTGGCGTACACGGTCGTGATCGGATTGACGTTTACCACTTGCGTCGGCCCGTTCTTCTGGACCGATCCAAGCCCTGCAGGCTGGGGACTGCTGCTCGCTTCCGGCCTGCTCGGCGCGAGCGCGCATTTCACGTTGATCAAGGCCTACGAGGCCTGCTCCGCGCCGCGTCTGCAGCCCTATGGTTATACCCTGGTCCTGTGGGCTATCGTGATCGGCGCGCTCGGACTCGGCGAGTTCCCCGACGCATGGACGCTCGCAGGGGCTGCCGTCATCGTCGCGGCCGGCCTGTTCGCGCTGCTGTGGGAGCGCCGTCTCACCGCCCGCGCGGCGACGCTTGCCTGAGCGAGACCGCGCGATTACGGTACCATCCTTGTTCAAATCGGAGGGGGGAATGCGCCCGGGGAAGCTTCTCGTCGGCGTCGACATCGGCGGCACGTTCACCGACTGCGTGGTGCTCGGCGGCGATGGCCGCATCACCGCGACCAAGTCGCCTTCGACGCCAGGCAATTTCGCCGACGGCATGCTGGCGGCGCTGCGCGTCGCCGCGGAACGCCTGGGATTGCCGTTCGAGAAATTCTGCCGCGAGATCGCGGTGCTCACGCACGGCACGACCGTTGGCACCAACACGCTGATCCAGAGGAAGGGCGCGAAGGTCGGGCTGATCACCACCCGCGGGCACGAAGACGCGATCCACATCATGCGCGGCTCGCGCGGCGTTACCTCGCGCGAACTGCGCAAGGTGGTGCACTTTCCCGAGAGCGCGAAGCCGGTGCCGATCGTGCCCAAGCGCCTGATCGAAGGCGTCTCCGAGCGCGTGGATTGTTTCGGCGAGGTGGTGGTGCAGCTGAACGAGGCGCAGGCCGAGCGCGCGATCCGGCGGCTGGTTGCCGAGGGCGTCGACGCGATCGGCGTGTGTTTTCTCTGGTCGTTCCGGCGACCCGCGCACGAGTTGCGCGTCAAACAGATGATCCGGGACATCGCGCCGGAGGTGTTCGTCTCCTGTTCGGTGGAGATCGCGCCGAAGTGGGGCGAGTACGAGCGCGTCACCGCGACCGCGCTCAACGCCTGCATCGGCCCGGTGATGGCCCGCTACCTCGGCGACCTCGATCGCGAGCTCAGGGCCGCCGGCTACGCCCGGCCGCTGCAGATCACGCAGTGCGCCGGCGGCTCGATCTCGGTGGACAAGGCGATGCGCTCGCCATTGCTGACGCTCGATTCGGGGCCCGTGTCCGGGGTGACCGGGTCGCTCTACCTCGGCCGGTTGATGGGCTGCCCGAACATCATTACCACCGACATGGGCGGGACCTCGTTCGACGTGGGAATCATCTTCGATGGCGAGCCGGCTTACTCCTTCGTATCGAACGTGGCGCAGTACGAGTACTTCCTGCCGAAAGTGGACCTGCAGGCGATCGGATCGGGTTGTGGCTCGCTTGCGCGCGTCGATGCGCTCACGAAGACGCTGCAGGTCGGCCCGGAGTCGGCGGGCGCCCATCCCGGACCGGCGTGCTACGGCAGAGGCGGCGACACCGCAACGGTCACCGACGCCGACGTGGTGCTCGGCGTCATCAATCCGGACAATTTCCTCGGCGGGCGCATGCGGCTCGAGCGCGCAAGATCGCTCGCCGCGGTGCGCCGGGTCGCGGACGCGCTCGGCATGACGCTGATGGAAGCCGCGGCGGGAATCGTGCGCATCGCGGAATTCAAGATGGCCGACATCATTCGCAAGATGACGGTCGAGAAGGGCTTCGATCCGAGGGACTTCGTGCTGTTCGCGTTCGGCGGTGCGGGGCCGGCCCACGCGGGGGTGTTTGCACGCGAACTCGGCGTGCGCAAGGTCGTCATTCCGCAGAAGGAAATCGCTTCCACCTGGTGCGCGTTCGGCGCGGCTTCGGCAGACATTCTGCATGTGTACGAGCAGGTCGACATTCAGGCAAGCCCGTTCGATCCGGCGCGCGTGAATGCGGCGCTCACCGAGCTCGAGGCGCGCGCTCACACGCAGATGGACAGCGACGGGATCGCCCGGGCACGCCGGCGCTTGCGCTTCTCGCTCGACATGCGCCACCGGGGACAGATCAACGAGGTCGAGGTGATGATGTTCGAACGACGGCTGAAGCGACCGTCGGTCGGGGCGCTGAACGCGCGCTTTACCGCGCGCTACGAGCAGCTCTACGGCCGCGGCTCGGCGTACCGCGACGCGCGCCTGGAGATCGTCACGCTGCGCCTGCGGGCGAGCGCGGCCACGCCGCGCCCCAGGCTTGCGGTTGCGCAGCGCATGAGCAGCCGCATCGATCCGGCCGCAAAGCGGGGCAAGCGCAGCGTGTATTGGGCCGATCTGAAGAAGGGGGTGGCGACGCCGGTGTTCGATGGCGCGCTGCTCGTGCCGGGCAACCGCATCAAGGGGCCTGCCGTGATCGAGACCACCGATACCACGGTTGCGGTGCAGCCGGGCTGCGCACTGGCGGTGGACGCACACGGCAATTTCGAGATCGGCTTCGGCCGTTAGGAGGAAGACATGCCATACCGCGAAACTCTGCCGCGCCGGGGCATCGCGCGCAGCGAAATGATAAAGCGCGTGGCGCGCTTCTCGAAACTCAAGGGTTTCGACGGCGGGCTGCCCGACAGCCGCATGCCGGGCTGCGAGCGCATCCTCTACAACGTGATCGGCTTCCAGCCGCCGAAAGTAGAGCGGGCGGGAAAGCAGTCGCCGGTGGGTGAGGACGCTGCGCGCATGGCGGCGATCAAGATCTCCGAGGGCTTCAACCTGGGCTACTGCCGCGCATTGCCGGGAAAAGGCCCGATGCTGCACAACCACGACACCAACGAGACTTTCATCGCCATGACCGCGACCTGGCGCGCGAGCTGGCAGAACGAGCGCGGACGGCTCGAGCACGTGGACCTGAAGCCGCTCGACGTGATCTCGTTCCCGCCGGGCGCGTCGCGCCGTTTCATGAACGTGACGCGCGGAGCGCGCAACCGCTACTCGATCCTGATGTTCGTGATCGGCGGCGACGCGCCGAGCGCCGAGTTCACGCGCGAATCGATGGACGAACTCGAGCGCCTCGGAGTCTGGCCGCCGCGGCGGGGAAGGCGATGAAGATCAGCGAAATGCCGGATGCCGTGTTCGACGGCATCGGCATGGGCTATGTGCCGCCGGCGAAGCTGCGCATCTCGCCCAAGCTCAAGCTGCACGGCAAGCGCGCGAAGACGATCGACCCGATCACCTATGAGGTGGTGCGGCATGCGCTGTGGCACGTGAATGAGGAGCACGGCGCGACCATCCAGCGCCTGTCCGGATCGCCGGTGGCGATGTACGCGCTCGACCTCAACCCGTCGATCCTCACCGAGGACGGCGAGTTCGTGTACTTCGGACCGTACATGCAGTACATGTCCGGCGTCACCGACACGCAGGTGAAATGGGTGCTCGAGTACCGCAGCGACAACCCGGGCATCCGCGACGGCGATATGTTCCTCGCCAACGATCCCTGGGTGGGCGCGGCGCACCAGCAGGACGTGATGCTGGTCTGCCCGGTGTTCTGCAAAGGCGAACTGTTCTGCTGGGTCACCAACTGCCTGCACCAGTACGACCTCGGCGGCATCACGCCTTCTTCGTTCTGCGGCTCGGCCGAGAACGCGTTCGAGGAGGGAATCTGCATCCCGCCGGTGAAGATCGTCGAACGCAACGAGATCCGGCGCGACATCGAGGAACTGTACCTGCGCTCCTCGCGCAAGCCTGCGGCCGTGGCGCTCGATCTTCGCGCCCAGTTCGCGGGCAACATCACCGCGCGCGACCGCATCCTCGCGCTCATCCGGCGCTACGGGCCCGAAGTGGTGAAGGGCGTGATGAAGCAGGTCCTCGATAACGGCGAGAAAGCTTTCCTGCACAAGCTCGCGCGCCTGCCCGACGGCGTGTGGCGGGAGCGTACCTATGTAGAGTGCTGCCGGCCGGGTGACCGCCGCACGCACCGCGTGATGCTGACTCTGAAGAAAAAGGGCAGCAGGCTAACCTTCGAGAATGACGGTACCGCGCCGCAGGACGGCGCGATGAACGCCACCTATTCCGGCTGGCGCGGCTCGATCATGGTGGCGCTCAACCAGTTGCTGTGCTGGGACCAGTACTTCTCCATCGGAGGAGCGCTGCGCCATGTGGATTTCGATCCCACGCCCGGCACCTTCAATTGCGCGAATTTCCCGGCCTCGGTGTCGACCGCGCCGATCCAAGCGATGGAGATTTCGCTCTACCCGGCCTACAACGTGCTCTCCAAGATGATCCACAGCGATCCGGAGATGCGCAAAGACGTGATGTGCATCGGCGGAACCAGCCAGTGGCCCGCGACGATATTCCGCGGCATCGACCAGTGGGGCGAGCGCTACGGCTACATCCTCGTCGATCCGATCGGCGGCGCGATCGGCGCGTTTGCCACCGGCGACGGCATCTCGACCGGCGGCCAGTCGCGTACGCCGATGTGCAAGCTGCCCAACGTGGAGCACACCGAGCAGAGCTTTCCGCTCTTGTTTCTATACCGCAAGGAGGTGGTGGATTCCGGCGGCGCGGGCCGGTTCCGCGGCGGGCTTTCGGCGGAGTCGTGCTTCATTCCGCACCGCACTGAATCAATCACGCAGGACACGCTTTCCTCGGGCAACGCGATTCCGACCTCGCTCGGGATGATGGGCGGATATCCGGGCTCGGTGAACGTGTACAAGTTCAAGCAGGCGACGGACATCTTTGATCGGCTGATGAAGAAACAGATCCCTTCGGACATCGCTGAAATCGCTGGGGAAGAGGTGACGCTGCAGTTGCGCCAGGAGAATTTTGTGCAGAACCCGGCGGACGTGTACGCCGTGATCTGGTCGGCGGCAGGGGGATTCGGCGATCCGCTCGAGCGCGATCCGGAGAAGGTGCGCGATGATGTGCTCGACAGCCGCTCGGTGTCGATCGATGCCGCGCGCGAAATTTACGGGGTGGTGATTACGAAGGATGGCGCGGTGGATTCAGAGGCCGCGCGTGTGCTTCGAAGCCAACGGCGCGAGGTCAACAGGAAACAGGACGGCCCGGTGACGCGGTTGACAGGAAAGGTGCGATCCAAGGTCACCGACAATCTCGACCTTCGACGCGAGCGCGGCGGCGCGCGCCTGTGCTGCACGAAGTGCGCCGCAGACCTCGGATCGGTGCGAGGGAACTACAAGGAGCGCTGCATGCTGCACGAGGCCGAGATCGGCACCGCCAACCCGAACATCGGCGACTGGCGCCGCTACATCGACGAACGGCCGGTGTTCCGCCAGTTCCACTGCCCAGGGTGTGGCGCGCTGATCGAGAACGAGATTGCGCACGCCGGGGACGGGTTATTGTGGGATATCGAGCTCGACGTGCGGTAGGAACACGATGGATCTATGCTACAGGGTGGACAGTTCAACCGACCCGGCGCAAACGCAATTTGCGCAGCAACGAGGTCGTTCGCGCGAGCAGGTGGTGTGAGGATTCCTATTCTTTCGCGATGCAATCCGGACGCGTAGCGACTCCGGGAAATTGGGCGGGGACAAAAATTGTCGCCCCAACGTACTGCCGGGTTTGCCGCAAGGAGCACAAGTGCAGGAGCTGGAAGGACCAAGGCAGGCACGAGCATCGGAACTCGACGCTTCCCGGAAGGCTCCGCTGCCCGCGGCTGATCGCGCCGTCCTTACGCTTATTTTCATTGTCATCTCGGGTCTACTCGCATGGGGGGCGATCGACACCCTCATTCCCCTTCTGGCGGAGCGGGACAGCATCAGTGAATCGCAGGCGCGCGATCGCGCGAAAGCCTTCGTCGCGGCGACGCCCCTGCAGCTGCAGCGGGTCGCAGTTGCCGAGATTCCGCAAGCGCTCGCCTCCATGAAGCTTTCGCCGTCCGACAGGAGTCTTCTCGAAGCCGTCGTCGCGGAGACATCCGCGGAGTCGCAAGTTCAACGGGGACCCCAAACCGGCACCGACAACGATCCGGCGGCTGCCTCGGCTCGGGACCCGCAAGCACCCAGGCCTGCCCCGCTGCCGAAAGCGTCCACCAAGCCCGCGATCAGGCTGGCCTGGATCACCCTATGGGACACGGACGCGGAGGACGGTGATACGGTAAGGATCGACAGCAGCGGGTTTTCATCGGTGGTCACGCTTGCTAACACGCCCGTCACATTCGCCGTGCCGGTTCCCGATCAGGGAGTCATCAACGTGACGGGCGTGCACGACGGCGGAGGCGGAATCACGATCGGCGCAATGTCCGGCGCGCGTCGCGTTGCCCTGCCCGTGATGAGCCTCGGGCAGGTGCTCGGCATTCCGGTCGTCGCGAGGTAGAGCCATGAACAAGTTCCTGTCCGCTCTATGGCGCTATATGCCGCTGTTGTTCCTTGTCATGGTTGTGATCGGGCTGGTCGAGTTCTGGTCGCGCTACGGGCCCGGCTGGGGAAGCATCGTGCACGGTGCGCGGGCGGCGGCAAGCTACGCCCGGACATGGGCTTGGACTATACTGACTGTTGCCTTAGCACTTTGGATTGTTGTCATCTTTTGCCATTTGTACGAGGCAGGGCGCCTGCGCATTCCGCAGCGTGGAGGATGGATGAAGGACATTCTCGATCGATTGACGAACAAACGCGCTCTCGAGGAGAAGATTGCACAACAGGCAGACGTCGTCTACGTCAACGCGGAAGCCTTGGCCGGGGCGCTCAAGTCGAGGCTGATCGGCCAGGACGATGTTTGCGAGGACCTTGCGGCTCAGATACGGCGCCGCTCGGCGCTGCAGCAGCGCGGCAAGCCCATAGGCGTGTTTCTCTTTGCCGGTCCCCCGGGCACGGGCAAGACGTATCTCGCGAAACGCCTCGCCGCGGAAATGGATAAGAAGCTGCTGCACCTGGACATGAGCCAGTTCTCGCGGGGAAGCTCGGCAGCGACCCAATTGTTCGGGATGTCGCGCGGATACGTGGGTTCCGACACCTACGGCAAGCTTACCGCGGTACTTCGGGACGTCCCGGACTCGATCATCCTGCTCGATGAGTTCGAAAAGGCGCATCCGGAGGTTCATAAGAATTTCCTGACCGCCTGGAACGACGGCTTCATAACGGAAGCATCTGACGGCGCGCAGATTTCGACGACGCGTGCCGTCTTCGTGCTCACTACGAATGCGGCGACCGACGCGCTCAGCGAGATGGTCAAGCGCTACGCAACCGAGCCGGAAGAACTTCGCAAGGTCTCCGTTCAGGTGCTGCGCGAAGCGGGTTTTGCACCAGAAGTGCTCAGCCGGATCGATCGGATTTTTGTGTTCCGCCCGCTGAAGGGGCTCGACATAGCCCGGGTGGGCGCGCTCGAGATCGAGGAGATGATCCACGGCTACGGGCTCGAGGTCGCCGACGGCGGGATCGACGTCGACGTCCTGTACGATCTTATTCGCCGCCAAGAAAAGATGGGGTCCGTCGCATCGTCGCGGGACCTGGTCCGGCGAATCGAGGAAACCATCGCCGACTCCCTCGTCTCGGCAAAGCAGCAAAAACTCACAAAGGTGCGGCTGATGATCAGCGGAGACACGGTTTCAGCCGAGCCCGCCGCCTGAGCCCATGTCACAGGAACTCGCCGCACACAGGAGTCATTTCGGCGATCTCTGGCGCCGCTCGGCCAAGTTCAAAATCGTTTTCTGGCTGGCGTGCGGGCTATCCGCGCTCTTCGTCGCCGTGGCGCGCGCACCCGGTACGAGCGTGGACGCGCAGGGTACGCAGCAGCCTTCCGTCGCGCAGAGCCGGTACGCCCCGCCTGCGCGCGATTTGCGGCACACCGGCAAGGAGCCGGAAGCCCAGGCACCTCAGAAGACCCGCGCGGCCTCCCCGGAGACCTCTGCCGACAGGCATCCGTCGCGGACCATCGCGGCCTCCCATGCCGCCCCCGCAACCAAGGCCACCCCTGCGACTCCTTCCCCGGGAGTGCCTGCCGGCCCGGTCACGCCCGTCGCTCCGAATGTTTCCGTCGTAGCGTCATCACCGGCGGTCGATGCTTCGAGATCGCTGATGGGCCAGTCCCTGACCGGGGAACTGGCGATCCAGGGAAGGACGATTCCGCTCCCGGATGGTAACTGGACGGTGGCCGCGCATTTCCCCGTTAGTCGCGCTGGCAGCGTCGAATCCGTGGTCCTGGCGCAATCCCGGGACGGCAAGCTGCTGAAAGCCCTTGTGGCTCAAGCGGCGCGCCTTCCCGCCGACCAGGCGAACGGATTCAGGAAGTCGCCTCAATGCGGGCGCACCAATCTTCTGTTTTCCAAGACTCTCAGCAATCAGGACTTCGACAAGCAGGACTGCTGGACCATCAACCACGTGCCGGTGGCGCCTCTCAGGGAGCCGACCGCTCCAGGCATATTCCGCGCAGCTGTCGGGGAACTGGATGCAAAGGCGATAGCTTTACCCAGCGTGTTGATGTCCACCTACTTTCGATTGGCGGACAAACAGGGCTTCGTGAATGCCATCTACTACTTCAATCCGGAATCGGAAGGCATCACCTCATCAAGCACATCGATCTGGGAGGAAAGCGACTGGCACCGCAACTACATCCGCGAGTACCCGGAAAAGGTCGCCTATTTCCGCAAGCTCCAGACTTGGAGCGAACACTGGCACGCACGCGTTCAGCAGGCCTTCGAGGCATCCGCGCAAAACCCGGGTGCATCGGGCAAGTAGCGGTTGGGGAATGAAAGCGGCGGAGGCGGCCTTAGCGCTGTGTCTTAGGCAGCGGCTCGCCCGCGGGAATACCGCGTAGCGCGAGTGTTCGCTCTTCGATGTCATCGATTAACTACGGTATTTCGCGAAAGCGCAGCTTCATCCTGCGGTGCAGTTCCTCGCGCAGATTCGGTTTGCCGAACGAATGTCTCGAATCATCGAAAGAAATATCGCGGGTGCCTCTCACCCGCGTGTACTGATCCTCAGTACGCTCCTCACGCCTTTGCGGGCTGCTTTTTTGCCGCTCTTGCGCTTTCCCGTACACCAACGAGCGCTGCCTGCTCGAGCGCGCCGCTCCCGGCCTCCTCGACAACCGCGCCCGGCAGCGTGAAGTTGATCACGCGCTCGCCCGGCGTCCGGTTCAGCATCAGCCGCGTCGCGTCGGGCCGCGAGTAATGCCCGGCGGGATCAGCCGCCGCTTTCGCGAGCGAGATCATGCCGAGGTCGATGTCGGCGTAAAGAATGCCTTCCTGGTTCTCGGGAATCGGCTCGGCCATCGGCGAGCCGTCCGGCGCGTAGATGCGGCTGAAACCGCCGCCCGCCTTGAGCAGTTGCCGCTTCACGTCGTCGGTGCACAGCATTTCGACCATCTCCGCGGACACGTTGGCACAGGGCGCGAGCACGAAGCATTGGCCCTCGGCCGCGTACAGCTGGCTCGCCGCGTTGTTGAGTTCCGGACCCAGCGCGTAGGCCGCGCCGCGATACAGCGAAAAGCTCGGCCACGAAGCGACATGGACCTGCTCGTTCTGCGCGTACATCGCGTATTTCGACAGCGGTTGCAGGTGCTCCCAGCAGCACAACGCCCCGAGGCGACCGAGCGCCGTGTCGTGCACCGCCAGATCGCTGCCGTCGCCTTCGCCGAAGATCGTGCGCTCGACGTGGGTGGGCTTGAGTTTGCGGCGCACCGCCACCGTGTTGCCGTCCGCGTCGATGATCCATTGCCCCATGTAAAGGCTGCCGCCGGATTTTTCGCTGAGACCCATGACGACGTGGATGGCGTTGTCCTTCGCCGCTTTGGCGATGCGCGCGGCGCTGGGCGTACCGTAGGAAAGCGAGTTGTCGTGGTAGCGCTGGATGAACTGCATGCCCCAGGCGGGCGAATCGAGCCACGCGAACCACGGATAGCCTGGCAGCCAGGTCTCCGGGAACGCGATCAGTTTGGCGCCGTTCTGGGCCGCTTCCCTGATGAGCCCGATGGCCTTGTCTATCGAGCCGTCGAGATCCAGGAACACGGGTGCCGCTTGTATCGCCGCGGCGCGGAATTTCGGATGCTGGACGGACATGGGATCACCTCCTCGTGACGTGCTACGAACCGGTCGAAGTCTTGCCTGCATGCTATGCGCCGCAGCCGCGCACCGCTTGCCTGTCCGTGGCAGAGTATTTGACTGAGCATGGAGCCGGGCCCACACTGAACGCGCGCACTTGAGCACAGGGGAGCACAGGGAAATCCGCCGTGTCGCAACTTCTTTCCACCGATGCCGTGGCTGCGGGCGAGCGGCTGGCCCTTTGGACCGACCTGATCTGCGACGTCTATGTTCAGCTCGATTGCGAACCGGTGGGCGAACGCCAGGCGTTCAATGGCAGCATCCGCAGGGACACGCTGGCGACGCTCGATGTTTCGCAGGTCACCTCGACGCCGCAACACGTCCGCCGCACGTCCAGGCAGATCGCCAAGGCGACCGAAGACTCGTTTCTCGTCAGCATCCAGTCCGCCGGCCTAGGCGTGGTCCGGCAGGACGGGCGCGAGGCGATGCTGCGGCCCGGCGATTTCGCGCTCTACGACAGCACGCGGCCCTACGAACTGCTATTCGAGGGCGACTTCCAGCAGTTTGTACTGATGCTGCCGGGAGAGACGCTGCGCTCCCAGTTGCGGGACACGGAGCGCATGACCGCGACCGCGGTGTCGGGCCAGCGCGGCGCCGGCCACCTGATGATCGGGATGATGGAAACCTTGTGGCGCGACATCGACGTGCTCGAGCCCGCCTCCGCCGGCGCCGTATCGGATAGCGTTCTTCACATCCTCGTCGCGGGACTCAAGACCATGCCGGCGGCGCAGAAATCGCCGGTGTCGAACCTCACCGCGCTTCATCGCCACCAGGTCGGCGCGTTCGTGCGCCAGCATCTGCGCGATCCGCGGCTCTCCGTCGCGATGACCGCCGCCGCCCTCGGAATTTCGGTCAGCACTGCGCATCGCGCTTTCCAGGGCGAGCCTTGCTCGCTCGCGCACTGGATCTGGGCCGAGCGGCTGGACGCCATCAAACGCGATCTCGCCGACGCGTCGCTGCGCCGCCGGGGCGTCAGCGACATCGCCTTCGGCTGGGGCTTCAACGACGCGGCGCATTTCAGCCGCGCTTTCAAGGAGCGCTTCGGCGTAACGCCGCGGCAGTTCCGCCAGGCGCTGTACCCATAGCCCTCCGACAAGCGGAAAAGAGTCAAGACGTTTTCTCCGGCTGGTACTCGAGCCGCGGTTGAGCGGCGCGGGCGGGTAGTATGCAGTTTCTCATGTTCTTCCGATCGTTCGATAAAACCAAAGTGCCGTTTTGACCTATGTCTCGCGGGGCACTATCCTGTGCCATGGGCCAATCAAAGCTGAAGAAATCTCCTCCCGCCCGCGTCGCGAAACCCACCCCGGAGGCGAGGCCTCAGGTCACGACGATTCGCCTGGACGAAGGCGTGCAAAGAGGCCTCCGGATTCTCGAGGCGCACAGCGGCGTGAAACGGCCTCCAAATGAATGGGTCAACATTGCCCTTGCCGCACTCATCGAGCGGCAGGTCTGCACCCTCGAGAGCGAGCTCGATCGGGCGCTGCAAAACATCAAGGCCTACCGCGAGACCGACCCCGGTTATAAACGCGCCATCAAGGCCTTCATCGACGCCGAGCTAGCCTTCGCTGCCGAAGACCCGATGGAGGGTACGCGGGAACCGCGGGCGGCCGGCCCGGTCGTTTCGATGGTCCGCGAAATGCTTCGTGGCTGATCGGGACGCCGAAGGCGCGCAGTTCCAGGTTGTTTCAAGCGGGCTCGATAAGCTCTTGCAGAGCGGCGAAGAACTTGGCCGCGACGGACTGGAGGCGGCAATTGAGTTGGCGACATGGGCCCACGCTGCCTCCCGTGCTGAGGTCGCGGCCCCGTCCAGCGTCGCCCTACGGCCAAGCCGGTATCGCGGGCATGGAAGGCGACGCCAAGCCGATGGAGACGCTGCTCAGACGACGCCTCAAGGTCTTTCCGAAGGACGGTTGAGATTGGCACGCCGCGGCGAACAGGTATGCCGCCACCGGCGCCGGCTCTTCGAACGTGCGTACCGCATCAAACGCCGCCTGCGTCTCATCCATGAACGCGCCTGAACAATTCCGGGATTGATGCTCGCGCCAGGCATTCTCTCGCTCTGAGCCGGCGTGACTGTCGACCTCTCGGCCCTGATCGCGGTTTCGCTTGCCCGAGCGGGGCAAAAGCGGGCAGCATTCGTGACAACTCCGATTGCGCGTCCCGTGGTCGACCAGAGGAACGCGCATGACGAGCCAGCTCGCTCGACAACCAACCCGGCGCAGTAAGCTACGACACGACGCATAACATGACGACACTCTCTCCAGCATTGCAACGCTGCGCTCTCATCGCAGCATTGGTCCCGGTAATCGCACCGAACCTGCACGCCCAGGACGCCTATCCGACCCGGCCGATCACGATGATCGTGCCGTTCGCGGCGGGCAACGTGACCGACATCGTCGCGCGCCTGATCGGTGAACGACTGGCCGCCGCGCTGGCACAGCCGGTGGTGATCGACAACAAGCCGGGCGCCAGTTCGTTTATCGGCATGACTGCCTTGTCGCGCGCGCCTGCCGACGGCTACACGCTGGGCGTGAGCGCGACCGGCCCAATGGCGACAAACCCCGCGCTCTTTGGCAAGCTGCCGTACGACCCGGTCGAGGGCGTGTCGGTCGTGTCGGTCGTCTTCCTGGGGCCGACGCTGATTCTGGTGGACCCGGCGTCGCCGCTCAGGACCCTCGCGGATCTGATCAAGGTCTCGCAATCGCAGCCGGAAGGCCTCGACTACGCCACGGCCGGGATCGGCTCCACGATGCACCTCAGCGGCGAACTGCTCACGCGCACCACGGGCGCCAGGCTGCGACACATACCGAACCGCGGCAGCGGCCAGGCCGCCGTGCTCTTGCTTGGTAAGCAGGTGCCGCTGTTGCTCGATTCCGCTACGGCCGCCCTGTCGTACGTCCGGTCCGGCAGGATGCGCGCGCTGGCGATCACGTCGGCACAGCGTATGAGCGCGCTGCCTGATATTCCGACGCTCACCGAATTAGGCTATCCCGATGTGGTCGTCAACGGATGGGTGTGCGTGGTGACCCCGCCCGGCGTACCCGCAGCGATCCGGGCCCGGCTGGCGGACGAGGTGCGCAAGTTGATGACCCATCCGGAGATTCAGAAGAGGATCGTCGAGCTCGGCGGTGTTCCGCTGTCCATCAACGGCGAGGACTCGGTCGCGTTCGTCAAGGCTGAACAAAGGCGCTGGGGCGATCTGATCCGGTCTTTCGGCATCAAGCTTGACTGATAGAGGAATACAGACATGCTGAAACAACTCCTGCTCCTCGCGGCAGCGCTCGGCCTCGTCTTCGGCAGCGCGGCCGCTCCCGCGCAGACCTCCGACTTCCCGGCCCGCCCGGTGGCCATCGTGGTGCCGGGCGCGCCCGGCGGTGGCGGCGACTTCACGGCACGCCTGCTGGCCGAGGGCCTGACCAAGTCCTTCGGCAAGCCCTTCGTGGTGGAAAACAGGGCCGGCGCCGGCGGCAACATCGCGGCCACCTATGTTGCGCGAGCGCAGCCCGATGGTCACACGCTGCTGCTTGCGTACTCGGGCACGCACGTGGCCAACCCGGCCCTGTTCAGCAACCTCCAGTGGGACCCGCTCAAGAGCTTCACGCCCGTGGCGCTGGCCATCACCGCGCCGCAGGTGCTCGTGCTCAACAAGGACCTGCCGGCCAGAAGCCTGGGCGAATTCGTCGCCTATGCGAAGAACAACCCCGGCAAGATCAACTATGCCTCCTCGGGAAATGGCTCGGTGCAGCACATCGGATCGGAACTGCTGGCCCTGCGCACCGGCATCAGGATGGTCCACGTGCCGTACAAGGGTGCGGGCGCCGCGCTGGCCGACGTGCTCTCGGGCCAGGTCAGCCTGCTGATCACCACGCCGCCGGCGGTGGTCGGACACATTCGCAACAATGCCATGCGCGCGCTGGCCATCGCGAGCAAGATGCGCCACCCGATGCTGCCCGACGTTCCGACCACGGCCGAGGCCGGCGTGCCCGACATCGAACTCGACGCCTGGTTTGCGCTGTACGCGCCGGCCGGCACGCCCAAGTCCGCGGTGGACCGCTTGGCCGGCGAACTCGAGAAGGTCGTGAAGAGTGCCGACTTCAAGCATCGCGCCGAGGAGGCAGGCACCTATGCCACCTTCATGGGTCCGGCCCAGCTTAATGCGTTCACCCGGACCGAGCTGGTCTACTGGGCCGACATCATCCGCAAGATCGGCGTCAAGGTGGAGTGACGCGCCATGCGGTGGGTGCTGGAATTCATGCGCGGCTGAGCCTTGAAGCCGGCCGGATTTTTTTTGAGCCCCTGCCATCCCACGAGGAGATTTCAAAATGGCGGTTGACAAGTTGTACGAGGAAGGCATGAAGGTCCGGCGCAAGATCCTGGGCGATGCCCACGTGGACCGCGCCAACCGGAACATCAGCGCTGTGACGCGCGAGTTCCAGGAACTCATCGTGCGCTACGGCTGGGGCGAGATCTGGACGCGGCCGGGCTTCGACCACCGCACCCGCCGCATCCTGGTGCTGGGCACCATGATGGCCCTGGGTCGCTGGGAAGAGTTCCGCATGCACCTGCGCGCGGCACTCGAAGGCCAGATGTCCATTGCAGACATCAAGGAAATCCTCCTGCAGCAGGCCATCTATTGCGGCGTGCCGGTCTCCAACACGGCGTTTCACCACCTCGAAGAGCTGATCGCCGAAGTCAAGGCCAAGGGCATTGCCATCAACGGCCTGGAAGACTGAGCGAACGCGGGCAGCATTCGTCATCACGGGGAACGTCTCAACGCGACCTGATTACTTCTTCACGTCGACTTGACAAGATCTCGTCGTTCGTTGAAAGCGAAAATTCTAAGGCGTATGCTGCCGCCGACACGTGAAACGGGGGGACGTGTGAAGGCCCGAAAAGCGAAAAGCCGCAGCACGGCACGTGATGGCGGCGTGGCCGCATTGCAGAAACGCCTTCGCCAGAGCGAGCGGCGCCTGCGCGAAGTCGAGAAGCGCTATGAGACCGCCATGGGGGCGATCAATGAAGGCGCCTACGACTGGAACATCGCCAGGGACAGCGTTCACTTCTTCGAGAGCGTCAAACGGGTGCTCGGTCTGCCATCCCAGGCTCTCAACAGCTTCAAGGACTGGCACGAGCGCATCCATCCGGAAGACTTTCCGCGCTTTCGTGAAGCGACCATCGCGCATCTGAAGGGCCGGACCGGGCGCTTCGAGTGCGATTACCGGTACCGGGCGATCGACGGCGCGTGGCGATGGGCGCGTACCCACGGCCTCGCATCGCGCGACAAGCATGGCCGCGCCGTGCGCATGGTCGGCTCCACCGGCGATATCACGGAATTGAAGGAACGCGAGCGCGAGCTTGCCGAGCAGAAGGCGATCCTCGAAACGGCACTCGAGAACATCGACCAGGGCATCACCGAGCGGCGCGCGCAGGAGGAGGCGCTGCGCAACCAGATCGCCCTGACGCAGGCGATCGTCGCGCAGATCCCGGGCGCAGTGTTCGTGAAGGATCGCGAGGGCCGATTCACGCTCGCGAACCGCGGCTGGAGCGCGATGAGCGGCGTGCCGGCCGAGCAGGCGATCGGCCGCACCGTGCACGACATCTACCCCGCGCAGGTCGCGCTGCGCTTCGCGGCCGAGGACGAGAAGCTCCTCGCACAAGGCGCAGCCGCGCCGCCGATCGAGGCGGTGCACGAGGGGCCGCGCCAGAATCAGTTCCGCATCGTGCGCAAGGCGGTGCTGAGCGGCGACGACGGCAGCGTGCGGGGCCTGGTGTGTACGAGCACCGACATCTCGGAACTCAAGCGCGTCGAGTCCGAGCTCGCCCACCAGGCGAAATTCACCAACGACGTTTTCGACTCGCTGCCGCTCGCGCTGTCGATGCGCGACGGCGACGGGAAATACCTGTTCGTCAACCGCAGCTGGGAGAAATACTTCGGCGCCGCGCGCGAGGAAGTGGTCGGCACGACCCTGCACCAGCGGCTGACCCTGGAGGAGGCGGACCGCGTGCTCGCCCTGGACCGCGCCGTGCTCGAACGCGGCCCGGGGGCGGCGCTCGAGCTGAGCGAGTTTTCCCACCGCGGCAGGCATTACCTGCAGACGCGCACGGCGATGGTTGACTCGGACGGCAAGCTGCGCGGCGTGCTGATCGCGAGCCTGGAGGTCACCGAGAAATTCCAGATCGAGCAGGCGCTGGCGCGGGAGCGCGAGCGGCTGGGCGACCAGATCGTGCTGACGCGCTCGCTGATCGACGAGAACCCGAGCGCCATGTACCTCAAGGACCGGCAGGGGCGCTATGTCACGGTCAACGACGCCTGGCTGAAGATGGTGGGCGTGACGCGCGAGCGCGCCATCGGGCGCAACGTGCTGGAGCTGTTCCCCGAGGAGGAGTCGAAGCGCTACCACGCCGAGGACATGCGCCTGCTTGCGCAGGGCGAGGGCTCGAGCGAGGTCGAGTCACTGCGCACCGGTCCCGACGGCAAGCCGCAGTGGGTGATCGTGCGCAAGGCGGTGCTGCGCCGCGCCGACGGCGAAGTGATCGGGCTGATCGGCGCGAATACCGACATCACGAGGCTCAAGCAGTTTGAAGCGCAGCTCGCCGACCGCGCGAAATTCATCAGCGAACTCGTCGATGCGCTCCCGGTATCGATCGCGCTGCGCGACACCGAGGGCCGCTTCCTGCAGGTGAACCGGACCTGGGAGCGCTACTTCAACCTGCGGCGCGAGGACGCGCTCGGCAAGCGGATCTCCGAGCTGCCGGGCTGGAAGGACCATGCCGAGCTCGCCCGAGTAGCGAAGGACGCGGAACAGATCGACCGCGACGTGATTGCGCGCGGCCCCGGCAGCGAGCCGGTGCACGTCGAGCGCCAGCGGCTCGGCCGCACTTTCCTCAACACCCGGCAGGTCTTCGCCGACACGGCGGGGCGCACGGTCGGGGTGCTCGCCACCGGCCTCGACACCACCGAGCGGCGCGCGATGGAAGAGGCGCTCAAGCAGGCCGAGCGCGAGGCGGCCGATCGCGTGAAGTTCGTCAGCGAACTCCTCGATGCGCTGCCGGTTTCCATCGCGCTGCGCGACACCGAGTGCCGCTTCGTGCTGGTGAACCGGGTCTGGGAACGCTACTTCAACCTGCGGCGCGAGGACGCGATGGGCAAGCGGTTCTTCGAGCTGCCGGGCTGGAAGGACCACGCCGAGCTCGCCCAAGTGGCGAAGGACGCCGAACAGATCGACCGCGACGTGATTGCCCGCGGCCCTGGTGGCGAGCCGGTGCAGGTGGAGGTCCAGCGGCTTGGCCGATCGTACTTCAACAGCCGGCAGGTCTTCGCCGACACGGCCGGGCGCACGGTCGGGGTGATCGCCACCGCCCTCGACACCACCGAGCGGCGCGCGATGGAAGAGGCGCTCAAGCGCGCCGAGCGCGAATCCGCCGACCGCGTGAAGTTCGTCAGCGAGCTGTTCGACGCGCTTCCCATTTCGCTTGTGCTGCGCGACACCGAGGGGCGGTTCGTGGTCGTCAATCGCACCTGGGAGCATTACTTCAACCTGAAGCGCGACGACATCCTCGGCCGGCGCCTGCGCGAGCTGCCCGGCTGGCGCGACGATCCGCAGCTCTTCGAGCAGGCCGTGCTGGTCGAGAAGCTCGACCGCGAGACGCTCGAGCGCGGCCCCGACAATCCGGTCGAGGCGCACGAGCAGCATCAGCTCGGCCGCACCTACCTCAACACGAGGCGCGCGTTCGTCGACACCGGCGGCAAACCGGTGGGTGTGCTCTCCGCGAGCGTCGACATGACCGAGCGCCACGCGATGGAGGCGGCTCTCGCTACCGAGCAGCGGCGGCTCGAACTGGTGGTGCGCGCGGCGAAGGTGGGCATCGTCGACTGGGACGGCGCGACGCGCACCGCGTTGTACTCGCCGCGGCTGCGCGAGCTGCGCGGCTACGCGCCCGACGCCGACACCTCGGGATGGCCGGACTCGTTCGAGATGATCCATCCCGACGACAAGGCGCGTGTGCTGGGCGCTTTCCAGGACCACATCAAGGGCAAGGGACCCGAGGGCGCCGAGGAGTTTCAGGCTCCGATCGAGTACCGGCTCAGTCGCGCCGACGGGAGCTACCTCTGGGTGCAGAGCATGGGCGTATCGGTGCGCGACGCCAAGGGCTACGCCACGCGCTTCATCGCGGCGATCACCGACATCAGCGGACGCCGCGCGCAGGAGGAGGCGCTGCGCAACCAGGTCAAGTTCATCAACGATCTCTTCGACTCGGTGCCGCTGTCGCTCGCGATGCGCGACGCACAGGGGCGCTTCCTCTACGTGAACCGCATGTGGGAGACCTACCTCGGCAAGAAGCGCGACGAGGTGGTGGGCATGCTGGCGCACGACTGCCTGCCGAAGGAGGAAGCCGACGCGATCCTCGCCGACGACCGCGCCGCGCTCGAGCGCGGCGCCGGCGTGCCGATCGAGCTGACCGAATACGCGTTCCGCGGCCGCCACCTCATGCAGACGCGCACCGTCATGAGCGATGCGCAGGGCCAGATTCTCGGCGTGCTGGTCGCGAGCCTCGACACCACCGAACGCCGCGCCACCGAGCAGGCCCTCGTCACCGAGCAGCGCAGCCTCGACCTTGTGGTGCGCGCGTCGAAGCTGGGAACGCTCGATTGGGACGGCGTCACGCGCACCGTCTACTACTCGCCGCGGTTCAAGGAGATCCTCGGATACCCGCCGGACACCGACACCTCCGGCTGGCCGGATGGCTTCGAGGGCATCGTTCACCCCGAGGACAAGGAGCGCGTCAGCAAGGCCTTTCGCCAGCATATCCTCGGTACCGGCCCCGAGGGCAAGACCGAGCGGCATCCTCTGCTCGAATACCGCCTGCGGCGCGCCGACGGCTCGTACGTCTGGGTCGAGGCGCAGGGGATTTCGGTGCGCGACGCCAAGGGTTACTGCAAGCGCTTCACGGCTTCGTATACCGACATCACCGGGCGGCGCGCGCACGAGGAGGCGCTGAGGGACAGCGTGCGCCTGCGCGAAGAAGTCGAGCGCATGTCCCGCCACGACCTGAAGACGCCGCTGAACAGCGTGATCGCGATGTCGCGCCTGCTGCGCGAGGGCGGCCGCGCCGCGCCCGAGGACGCCGAGCTGCTCGGCACCATCGAGCGCGCGGGCTACCGCATCCTCAACATGGTGAACCTCTCGCTCGATCTGTTCCGCATGGAAACCGGCACCTACCAGTTCCATCCGCAGGCGGTGGACCTCGCGGAGGTGGCGTGCAGGGTGGCCGCCGACCTCGAGAGCCAGGCTGCCTCCAAGAGCATCGACGTGCGCGTGCGCGCCAACGGCGTCTCCGCGGCGACGCAGGAGGTGCTCGCGCGCGGTGACGAGCTTCTCACCTACTCCATGTTCGCCAACCTGGTGAAGAACGCGATCGAGGCCTCGCCCGCAGGGGGCACGGTTTCGATTTCGCTGAAACGAGAAAATGAATCTGTCGTCGCCGAGGTGCACAACCCGGGCGAAGTGCCCGAGGCGATGCGCGCGCGCTTCTTCCGGAAGTACGCCACGACCGGCAAGAGCGCGGGGCTCGGCTTGGGGACCTATTCGGCGCGGCTCATGGCGCGCGTACAGGAGGGCGAACTCTCGCTCGAGAGCTCCGACGCGCTAGGCACGACGCTGGTTGCGCGCCTGAAGCGGGCCGACCCAGGCCTGCCGCGCGCCGTCGAGAGCCGCACCGCAGCGATTGCGAGCGCCGCGGCAGGGGCGGCGCTGCCGCCGCGCAAGGTGCTGGTGGTGGACGACGACGAGTTCAATCGCCTGGTGCTGCGCCGTTACCTGCCCGTGCCACCGCTCAGTGTCGCGTTCGCGGTGAACGGCCGCGCCGCGCTCGAGGCCGCCGGGCGCGAGTGGCCCGACGTGGTGCTGCTCGATCTCGAGATGCCGGTGATGGACGGCTACGAGGCAGCGCGCCGGCTGCGCGAAATGGAGCACGCGCAGGGCCTCAAGCGCTGCCTGATCGTGGCGATTTCCGCCAACGACGAGGAGAAGGTCGTGCAGCGCGCGCTCGCCGCGGGCTGCGACCAGTATGTCGTCAAGCCGGCGCCGCGCCAGGTGCTGTGGCGGATCCTGGGCGGGTCCGCGAGCGAGGGGGCCGCCGAGGTCACGCCCGTCGCGGCGAGCGCGTCGGACGCGGTGATCGTCGAGGAGGACCTGAAAGCTGCGCTGCCGGAGTTCCTGCGCTCGCGGCGCGAATTGCTCGAGCAGATGCCGGCCGCGCTCGCCGCCGGCGACCGGGCGCTGTTCAAGCGCTTTGCGCATCGCCTCTCCGGCAGCTTCGGGCTGTATGGCTTCGCGTGGGCCGCGGCGCAGTGCCGCGCCATCGAGGGCGACGCATTGGCCGGGGACCCGCGCGATCTCGAGGCGCGCGCCGCGGTGGTGCGCGCGCACCTGGAGGGCGTGGTGATCGAGTACGCGCCCGCGAAGGGCCCGGTGAGTGCGGAAAAGCCATGAGGCGGCGGTTCGAACGAACGTCCGGTCGCCGGGGCGAGCGAGACCGCGTCCATCTCGCAGCCCGGATTACCGGGCAATTCCGCGAATCGCCGCCTTCGCGCTCGGAGCGCGCGCGACTCAGGCCGGCTCAATCCGCCTTGATTCCGGCATCGCGCACGACCTTGTTCCATCTCCGGAGTTCGGACCGCATGTACGCAGCAAACTCCTCAGGCCCCGCTTCCGTCGATTCCAATCCGATCGCTTCGAGACGCTGTCTGGTCTCTTGCAATGCGCCGAATTTTCGTATCTCGAGGTGCAGGCGCGTGACTGTTTCCTTTGGTGTCCCGGCCGGCGCAACGACGCCGAACCAACCGGAAAATGCGACATTGGCGTAACCGAGCTCGACCAAAGTGGAAACATCAGGGTACGCTGGAATCCGTCGCGCTGCCGTGGTGGCGAGGGCGCGCAATTTCCCGGATTTGACGTGCGGCGATACGGCCAAAGTGGCCCCGAACATCATGTCGACATCGCCGGTGAGAACAGCGCTCGCTCCCAAGACGGCGCTGTTATAGGGAATATGGACGATGTCCACGCCCGCTTCCCGCTTGAAAAGTTCACCCGCGAGATGCGCCGGCGTACTGATTCCGCCGGAAGCGAACTTGAGAACACCTGGCTGAGCCTTTGCCAGCGCAATCAGCTCGGCGACTGACCTTGCAGGCGCGCCGCTCGGGACAACGAGAAGGTTGGCATCCCGCGCGAACAAGCTCACCGGCGTCAGATCCTTCTCAATGTCGAAAGGCATCCTGGCGATCAGGCTGGGACCCACGATATTGGGGAGAGTGAGAATGCCCAGCGTGTAGCCGTCCGGAGGCGCTTTGGCGACCGCGTTGAGGCCGATCATGCCGATGCCCCCGGTGCGGTTCTCGATGACCACCGCTTGTCCGAGGCTGCTCGCGAGCTTGTCCCCCAGCAGCCGCGCCAACACATCAGGAGGCGAGCCAGGCAGTGTATTGACAATCAGCTTGACCGGCTTTGCCGGATAGGGAGCCCGATCCTGCGGGTTCGCTGCGAAAGCTGCGAGGCCGAAAAGCGTCGCAACCACCAAGTCAGGAATTCTGAAATTCATTTTGCGTCCCCCGTTAAGCATCGCGCCCGGACGGAATGGCGTGCCGACGAACCGCAGTGGGATCCGGTGCGCGTGCGCAGAGGCCCCGGTCAGTGCGTAAAGGCTATGCGGCGGGCTTCTTCGGGGCGATCAGCCGGCCCACCGTCTCGACCAGTTCCTCGGGCTTGAACGGCTTGACGAGGTAGGCCCGGGCGCCGGTCTTTACCGCCCAGGTGCTGTCCGCAGTCTTCGGCGTCGCCGTCACCATAATTACGCGGACGCGCTCCCACCCGGGCGCGGTCTTGATCCTGAGCATCAGTTCGTCGCCGCTCATATGGGGCAGGTCGATGTCGAGCGTCACCACGCTCGGCGGCTCCATATGACCGATCAGCGCCTCGGCCTCCTTGCCGTCGGCCGCAACGCGCACCTCGTAGCCGCTGCGCTCGAGCACGTGCCGGATGAACAGGGCGATCTGGTCGTCGTCCTCGATGACCAGGACGAGTGGTCTTTTCTCGGCGGCACCGGATTGCATGCGGCCATCATAAAATAGACGTTTCCCATGTACAAGTGAAACATCCAGGTGGTCGCGGGAGACGGGCTGCTGCGCGACATCGAGCTCGACCTGCGCTAGCATCACGCCGGAGGAGGAGGAAAGTTGAAAGCCCCTGCGTTTGCCTACGTCAAACCGTCGACGCTCGACGCGGTGTTCGAGTTGCTCGAGCGCCACGGCGAGGGCGCGAAGCTGCTCGCCGGCGGCCAGAGCCTGATCCCGTCGCTCAACATGCGGCTCTCCGCGCCGGAGCTGCTGATCGACATCACCGGTCTGCGCGAATACGCGGGAATTCATGCCTCCGTAGACTCGGTGAGGATCGGCGCCCTCACCACGCACGCCGAGATCGAAAGATCCGCCGAGATCGGCAAGCACCTGCCGCTCGTCGCAAGAGCGGTTTCGCACATCGCGCATCCGGCGATCCGCAACCGGGGCACGCTCGGCGGCAGCCTTGCGCTTGCCGACCCGGCCGCCGAGTACCCCGCGTGCGCCGTCGCGCTGGAGGCGACCATCGTGGTTTCGGGGCGCAATGGCGAGAGGCGGATCAAGGCGGAACAATTCTTCAAAGGCCTGTTCGAGACCGACCTCAAGCCCGGCGAGGTGGTCACGGCCGCCGAGTTTCCGGTCGCGGGCAGGAACGACAAGTCGGTGTTCCTCGAACTCTCGCGCCGGCGCGGCGACTACGCGATCATCGGCCTCGCCGCCCACAACTCCAGGTTTGTTTTCTTCGGGGCGGGAACGAAGCCGGTTCTTGCCGGCAACGCTGCTTCGAAGACATCCCTGCAGGAAGCCAGGGCGGCGCTGGCGACGGACCTCGATCCGCCGGCCGACCTCTACAACTCTTCTGCCACCAAGCTGCACCTCGCCGGGGTGCTGCTGGAGCGCGCGTGGAACACGCTCTCGACATCACACTGACGGTGAACGGGACGCCGGTGAGCCGCCGAGTCGAGGCGCGCCAGCACCTGGTGGATTTCCTGCGCGAGGAGCTCGGCCTGACGGGCTCGCATGTCGGCTGCGAGCACGGCGTGTGCGGGGCGTGCACGGTGCGCGTTGACGGCGAGATCGTGCGCGGCTGCCTGATGCTCGCGGTGCAGGCGAACGGCTGCAAGGTGGATACGATCGAGGGACTTTCCGATTCGAAGGAAGTGGGCGAATTGCAACGCGCATTCCATGAACGCAATTCCCTGCAATGCGGATTTTGTACGCCGGGGATGCTGATGGCGGCGCGGGACCTGCAACTGAAGAATCCTGCAGCCAGCCGCGAACAGATCCGCGCCCATCTTTCGGGCAACTACTGCCGTTGCACGGGCTATCAGGCCATCGTCGACGCGATCGAGGAGGTCCTGCATGGGAAAAGCTGAGCTTCCGCTGCACGCGCCCGGCACCCGGGTCGACAAGGGTTACATCGGCCAGAGCGTGCCGCGCCCCAACGCGAAACGCCTGCTGCAGGGACGAGGCGCGTTCGTAGACGACCTGCGCTTTCCCCGCCTCGCGCACGTCGCGTTTTTCCGCAGCCCCCACGCGCACGCGAGGATCAAGCGGCTCGATTTCGGCAACGCGCTCAAATCGGCGGGCGTGATCGATGTGTTCGACGGGCGCGCTGTTGCCGAGTACTGCACGCCCTGGGTCGGGGTGCTCGCGCACCTGAAGGGCATCAAATCTCCGCCGCAGCACGCGATCGCAATCGAGCGCGCCTGCTGGCAGGGCGAGGCGGTGGCCGCTGTGGTCGCCGAGTCGCGCACCCAGGCCGAGGACGCGGTGGACCTGATCGATGCGGACTGGGAGGAGCTGCCCGCGGTGCTCGACATGGACGAGGCGCTCTCGGGCAGGTGCGTGATCCACCCCGAGCTGGGCGACAACATCTGCTTCAAGCGGGAGCACGACACCGGCGGCGTGGACGAGGCGTTCGCGAAAGCCGACCTCGTGGTCGAGGAGACGTACCGCTTCGGCCGGCATACCGGGGTGTGCCTCGAGGGGCGTTCGATCCTCGCCGACTACAACGCGGCGGAGCACACGCTCACGGTGCACCACTCGACGCAGGCGCCGCACATGATGCAGGACGTGTTCTCGCGTCATCTCGGTATCCCCGAAGCGAACGTTCGAGTGATCGCGAGGGACGTCGGCGGCTCGTTCGGCATCAAGGTGCACGTCTACCCCGACGAGATGGCGACTGCGGCGCTTTCGGTGATGCTGCGCCGGCCGGTGAAGTTCGTGGCCGACCGCCTGGAATCGTTCCTCACCGACATCCACGCGAGGGAGCACAAAGTCACGATCCGTCTGGCGTGCTCGAAGGACGGTGAGATCCTCGCCTTCGACCTCGACGACTTGAGCGCGATCGGGCCGTATTCGGTCTACCCGCGCACGAGCGGCATCGAGGGCAACCAGGTCGTCAATCTCACCGGCGGGCCGTACAAGCACCAGAAATACCGGGCCAAGCTGAACGTGGTGTTCACCAACAAGAACGTCACCTGCCAGTACCGCGCGGTCGGCCATCCGATCGCGGTCGCGCTCACCGAGGGCATCGTCGATCTCGCGGCGCAAAACCTGAAGATGGATCCGGCGGAGTTCCGGCGCAGGAACCTGATCCCGGACGACGCCTATCCGTACACGTTTCCGTCGGGCGTCAAGTTCGAGAAGCTCTCCCATCACCAGTGCCTCGACCAGCTCCTGGGTCTGATGAATTACGCGAGCTTGAGAAAAGAGCAGGCCGACCTGAGAGGCAGGAACATTTTCCGCGGCATCGGCCTCGCCGCCATGATCGAGGTCACCAACCCGTCGCCGGCGTTTTATGGCGTCGGCGGCGCGCGCATCTCGGCGCAGGACGGCGCGACCCTGCGCCTCGAACCGACCGGGATGGTGACGGTGATGTGCAGCGTTACCGAGCAGGGGCAAGGCACCGAGGGCATCTTCGCGCAGATCGCGGCGAGCGCGGTGGGCGTCAGCATGGACAAGGTGCGCGTCATCACCGGCGACACCGGCGTTACGCCCTACGGCGGCGGCACCTGGGCCTCGCGCGGCGCCGGCATCGGCGGCGAAGCCGTCCTGCTGGCGGGTCGGGCTTTGCTGTCGAATATCCTGGATGTTGCTTCAAAGGTGCTGAATCTCGAAAAAGAAACCCTGGACATCGAGAACAATGCAATCGTCGATAAATTGACTCAAGAGAAAAAAATGCCCCTCGAAGAGCTCGGCCGCATTACCTACTTCCGCCCCGATATCCTGCCGCTCGACTTTCAGGCCGAGCTGACCGTGACGCGGCACTACACGCCGCGCGAGTACGCATTCACGTTCACCAATGGAATCCAGGCATCGCTGGTCGAGGTCGACACCGACACCGGATTCGTGAAGCTGCTCAAGCACTGGTGCGTAGAGGACTCCGGCACGGTCATCAATCCGATGCTGGTGGACGAGCAGCTGCGCGGCGGCGTCGCGGAGGGCATCGGCGCGGCGCTGTACGAGGAGTGTCTCTATAGTCCCGAGGGGCAACTGCTCAACGGCAATATGGCCGATTACGTGGTGCCGATGAGCGGAGAAATTCCCGACATCGTATGCGCGCATATCGAGACGCCGACGCGGCAATCGCAGCTTGGCGCGAAAGGCGTCGGTGAAGCGGGCACCGCGGGCGCGCCCGGCGCGGTGATGAACGCGATCAACGACGCGCTTGCACCCCTGGGCGCTCGCGTGACAGCGATGCCGTTCACGCCCGAGCGCATACTGAGGGCGCTCGGAAGGATCGCTTGACAAACAGGTTCGCCCTCTCATAATCGCCGTGGCGTCCGACCGGACGGCCCGTGGGATCGAGGAGGAGGGGGAAATGTCAATCAAGTACCTGCCGTGCTTCATCGGGCGCATGCTCGGCGCCCTGTTGGTTTCGCTTGTGCTTTCCGGCGCTGCGCTCGCGCAGCAGCCGCTCAGGATCGGTTTCGGCATGAGCCAGACCGGAGCGCTCGCAGGCAACGGCAAGGCGGCGTTGATATCGATGGAGATCTGGCGCGACGACGTCAACGCGAGGGGCGGGATCCTGGGGCGCAAGGTCGAATTTGTCCAATACGACGACCAGACCAATCCTTCCACGGTACCGGGGCTCTATACCAAGCTGCTCGATGTCGACAAGGTGGACCTGGTGGTCTCGGGCTACGGCACTGCCGTGATCGCGCCGGCGATGCCGCTGATGATGCAGCGCAAACTCGTGTTCATGTCGCTGTTCGGGCTGAACGTCAATTCGAAGTTCAAATACGACCGCTACTTCCAGATCATGCCCGCGGGGCCCGACCCGGCGGTGGACTGGACGCGCGGCTTCTTCGAGGCGGCGGCGACGCTCAATCCGAAGCCGCAGAGCGTTGCGCTCGTCGGGGCCGACGCCGAATACCCGCACCTTGCGCTGGAAGGCGCGCGCGAGCACGTCAAGCGGCTCGGCCTCAAGCTGGTCTACGACAAGACCTATCCGCCGAATACCGTGGACTACTCTCCGATCGTGCGCGCGATCCAGGCGACCAATCCGGACCTCGTCTACCTGGCCTCGTACCCGCCGGATTCTGCCGGCATGGTGCGCGCGGCAAGCGAGGTGGGCCTTAAGACGCGGATGTTCGGCGGCGGGCTGGTCGGCCCGCAATTCGCGGCGCTCAAGACGCAGCTCGGCCCGCTGCTCAACGGCATCATCAACTATGAGGCCTACGCGCCGGACGTCGGCGCCAAGTTCCCGTTCCTCGATCAGTTCCTCGCCAAGTACCAGGCACGCGCGGCGAAGGAGGGCGTCGATCCGCTCGGGTTCTATCTCCCGCCTTACGCCTACGCGATGATGCAGGTGCTCGAGCAGGCGATCAAGGGGACCGGCGGCCTCGACCAGGGCAAGCTTGCCGAGTACATGCACAAGAACAGCTTCGATACCTTCGTGGGCAAGGTCAGCTTCGCCAGCAATGGCGAATGGGCGCAGCCGCGCATGATGACGGTGCAGTACGGCGGCATCGCGGGCAACGATGTCGCACAGTGGAAGAAATCCGGCCTGATCACGGTGCTGTACCCGAACGAGTACAAGACCGGCACGGTCAGGGCGCCTTACCACGAAAACAGAAAATAGGAGTTGAGCGGCGCGGGCGGGCGGGAGCGCGGCGCCGCTTTTCCAGGGCATGGACTCCACGACGGCACTGTTCGCGAACGCCATCGTCGCCGGACTGTTGCTCGGCGGCTTTTACGCCGCGATGAGCGTCGGCGTCTCGATTTCGTTCGGGATGCTCGACGTGGTCAACATCGCCCACCCCGCGTTCATCCTGCTGGGTTCCTACATCGCCTACACCATGAACGACCGCCTGGGCCTGGACCCGATCGCGGTGTCGGTGGTGCTCTCGCCGCTGTTCTTCGTGCTCGGGGCGGGCCTGTACCGCGTCTACTATCTTTGCTTCGAGCAACGCGGCCAGGAGTCGCTGCGCGGCCTCGCGTTCTTCTTCGGCATCCTGTTCATCACCGAGGTGATGCTGGTGCTCGTGTTCGGTGTCGACTACCGCATGTCGAAGACCGCCTATGCGGACACGACGTGGCGGCTCGACGCGCTCGATTTTCCGATGCGCCTGGTGGTCCCGTTCCTGGTTTCGATGTTGATGGTGGTGGGTCTGCAGCTGTTCCTCAGCCACACGTTTTTCGGCCGTGCCGTGCTGGCCGTGGCGCAGGACCCGCTCGCGCTGCGCCTGATGGGAGTCAACCCGATCCGGGTCAAGGAACGCGCGTTCGCGCTCTCGATCGCCACTGCCGGGGTCGCCGGGGCGTTCCTCATCGTGATCCAGCCGGTGCAGCCCGCGATCGGGCGCGAGTACATCGGCCTGGTATTTGCCGTGTGCGTGCTTGGCGGAATGGGCTCGATCTGGGGCACGCTGCTCGGGGCGTTCGTGCTCGGCCTCGCCGAGTCGTTCACCTCCACGTTCTTCGGGCCGTCGTGGGCGCCCGCGGTCTCCTTCGGCCTGCTGCTTGCCACACTCGCGTTCAGGCCTGCGGGACTGCTCGGCAGATGAACCGCCGATGACGAACCGGGTGTTCGCCGCTGTCGCATTCGCTGTCGCGATCGCGTTTGCCGCGGTGACCCAGTTGATCTCGAACGAGTACTACTTCACCGCTGCGTACACGGTGCTCCAGTTCGTGATCCTCGCGACCGCATGGAACATCCTGGGCGGCTATACCGGTTACGTGAATTTCGGCTCCGCGGCCTTCTTTGCCATCGGCGCCTACAGCTCGGTGGTGCTGTACAACGCGTTCAAGGCGCCGCTGCCGGTGATGATCGTCGCAGGCACGCTCATTGCGGGCCTTGCCGGGCTGGGCCTGGGCTATCTCACGCTGCGGCTGCGCGGGGTGTTCTTCGCGATCGCGAGCCTCGCCCTCGCCGTGGTGCTGTATACCTTCGTCGTCAACTGGGACTACGTCGGCGGCGCGCGCGGCGCCTATGTGCTGCAACCCAGCGAAGTGCCGTTCGGTCTGCCGCGCTACGTTCATCTGCTGTACATCGCGATGGTCCTGATGTCCGCGCTGGCGCTGATCGTGGCGCGCACGATCGAGACCTCGACCCTCGGGCGCGGGCTCGCGGCGATCCGCGACGACGAACTCGCGGCCGAATGCTCGGGTGTGCCGACGTTGCGCCTGAAGATCGTCTCGGCTTCCGTGAGCTGCGCGCTGATGGGCATGGCGGGAACGACGTTTCCGTACTTCCTGTCCTATGTGGAGCCGAGTTCCGCGTTCAACCTGTCGTACGCGGTCAACAGCATCGCGATGCCGCTGATCGGCGGCATGATGAGCTGGGTCGGGCCGCTGATCGGCGCGGTGCTGCTCGGCTCGGTGCAGCAACTGGTCCAGGTCACGATTTCGTCGGCCTGGAACCTGCTCATCGTGGGTGTGTTGCTGGTCGCGTTCGTGACGCTGGCGCCCAACGGGATCATGGGCTGGATCGACCTCTGGCGGCGGCGGGGGAGGGGTTGATGGCCGGGCCGCTGCTCGAGGTGCGCGGGGTGACGAAGAATTTCGGCGGATTCAACGCGCTCGAAGACATCGATTTCGAGGTGCAGCCCGGAGAACGGGTCGGCCTGATCGGGCCCAACGGCTCGGGCAAGAGCACGCTCGTCAACTGCATCTGCGGCTCGCTGCGCAATGACGCAGGCAGCATCCGCTTCGACGGGCAGGAGATCGGCACGCAACCTGCGCACCGTCGCATCCGGCTCGGGCTCGCGCGCAGCTTCCAGATTCCCAGGCCGTTCGCCAGCATGTCGGTGCTCGACAATCTGCGCGTGCCGCTGCTCTACGCCGCCAATGCGCGTGCGCAGAAGAAACTCTCGCATGGCGAGGTCGCAGCCGAGGCGCTGCGCATCCTCGAGCAGGTCGGATTGGCCGGCAAGGCCCGGGATACCTCGGGGGGGCTCACCCAGGTGGACATGCGCAAGCTCGAGCTCGCCCGCGCCATGGCGTCGAAGCCGAAGCTGCTGATTTCGGACGAGGCGATGGCAGGCCTATCGGCCTCCGAGGTGGACGAGATCCTGGCGCTGCTCTGCGGGCTCAAGGGCCTGGGTGTCGCCGTCGTCATGATCGAGCATGTGATGCGCGCGGTGATGAAATTCTCCGAGCGCCTGGCGGTGCTGGTCGCCGGTCGCAAGATCGCCGATGGCGATCCGCAGGCGGTCGCCGGTATTCCGGAAGTGGTGAAGGCCTACCTTGGCGAATAGCATCCGCATCGACGGTCTGTGCGCCGGCTACGGCTCGGTGCAGGTGCTCGAGCGCATTTCGCTCTCGGTGAACGACGGCGAGACGGTCGCGCTGCTCGGGACCAACGGCAACGGCAAGAGCACGCTGATGAAATGCGTCATGGGGATCGTGCCGCCGGGCGCCGGACGCATCGAAGCGGTCATCGACGGCGTCCCCTACGACCTGGTCGGCAGGGCGACCGAGGAAATCGTCGGGCTCGGAATCGCGCTGGTACCGGAGGGACGGCGGCTGTTTCCGCGCCTGAGCGTCGAGGAGAACCTCCAGCTCGGTGCGTACCGGCGGGCCGCGCGCGCCGCGCTCGCGCGCAACCTGGCGTTCTGCTTCGAGGCGTTTCCGAAGCTCATCGAACGGCGCAAGCAGCTCGCGGGCAGCCTGAGCGGCGGCGAGCAGCAGATGCTGACGCTCGCGCGGGCGCTGATGACCGCGCCGAAGATCCTGCTGATCGACGAGCCTTCGGTCGGGCTGTCGCCGCTCCTGGTGATCCACACCATCGACAAGATCCGCGAGTTGAAGCAGCGCTACGGCCTCACGGTGCTGATGGCGGAGCAGAACTTCAACCAGGCGATCCGCATCGCCGACCGCGGCTACGTGATCGTCCACGGCAGGATCGAATTCGAAGGGCGGTCGCGCGACGATCTGAGCAACAACGAGCTGGTCCATAAACTGTACATGGGCCTGTAGCGGCGAGTCGGCATTCAGACGGCGAGGAGGACATCATGTCGAAAGTGTTGAACATCATTCGTGACGAGCACGGCTCCATCGCGGCGGTCCTGCACGGTATGCAATACCTGGTGAACGAGGTGCGCACGCGCAAGGCGAACGTCGACCTTCGCGTATTCGGCGCCATGCTCTACTACCTCGACACCTTCGCCGAACGCATGCACCACCCCAAGGAGGACCGCTACCTGTTCGCCGCGATGCGCAAGCGCGGCGCCGAGGCCGATGCGATCATCGCCGAGCTGGAACAGGAACACGCCGGCGGTGAACAGTCGCTACGCCGGCTCGAGCAGTATCTGCTGCGTTACCAGGAGGGCGGTGACGCGGAGTTTCCCGCCTTCGCGCAAGCGGTGGAGGAATTCGTCGCAGCTTACCGGGAGCACATGCGCAAGGAGGAGGACAGAGTGTTCCCGCTTGCGCAGCAGCTGCTTGGCGCCGCTGACTTCGAGGCGATCGATCGCGCCTTCGAGGAAAACCGCGATCCGCTTGCCGATCAGCGCGACACCAAGGATTTTCAGGTCCTTTTCACCCGCATCGTCAATCTAGCCCCGCCGCCGATCGGCGTCGGCCCGAAGAAATAGCGGCGCGGCGTGGAATACGGCGTTGGCGTCATGTAATCTGCGCGGACCGATCGCCGGAGACACTCAAGGAGGCGCCATGCCGCTGACCGAACTGAACCACTATTTCGTGCGTGCCAACGATCTCGAGCGGACCAAGGACTTTTACGTCGGCGTGCTCGGCTTCGAGATCATGCCGCGACCCGACTTTCCGTTTCCGGGCTATTGGCTCGGAATCAACGGCAAGATCCAGGTCCACATGGGCCCCGCCGGCATCGCGAATGCCGAGCTGTACTACCTCGGTACGCCGCGGCACGCCGCGACCGACAATTCCGGCGTGGTGGACCATATCGCGTTCCTCGCCAGCGAGCCGGAGAAGTTCGTCGAACGCCTCAAGGAACTCGGCATCGGCTACCGCCCGCGCAGCCTGCCCGAGTCGGAGCTGTTCCAGATCTTCATCAAGGATCCCGACGGCCTCACCATCGAGCTCAACTTCTTCGGCGTCAAGTCGGCGCCGGACTGGGGCGGCGAGAACTACGCGCAGATGCCGCGCGTTTCCGGGATCAGGTGATGAATGCACCGGCAGGCGGGACGCGCGGATTCGCGGGCGTTGCCTACGATGAGGCGCTGGAGCGCGCGCGCGGGCTGGTCCCGGCGCTGCGCGAGCGCGCCGCCCGCGGCGAGGCCGCGCGCATCCTGCTCGATGAGACCGCGGCGGACCTGCACCGCACGGGGTTGCTGCGCACGATGCAGCCCCGGCGCTGGGGCGGAATGGAGTTCGATTGTGTCGCCTACGTCGATTTCCCGTACGAACTGGCGCGCGGCTGTGCCTCCACCGGCTGGAACGCCGCCAACCTTCTCATCCACCACTGGATGCTTGCCCTGTTCGACGAACGGGCGCAGGAGGAGGTCTGGGGAGCGAACCCCGATGCGCTGATCGCCTCGGGCATCGCCTATCCGCAGGGCCAGGGGCGCGCGGTGGACGGCGGGTTTTCCATCAGCGGACGCTGGAATTTCTCCAGCTGCGTCAATATCGCCGACTGGAACATGCTCGCCGTGACGGTGCGGGACGGCGAGCGCGTCATCGACCATCGCATGTGCCTGCTGCACAAATCGCAATACCAGATCATTGACGACTGGCAGGTGCTCGGCATGCGCAGCACCGGCAGCATGACCGTGGTTGCGAAGGACGTGTTCGTACCGGAGCACCGCGCGCTGTGCGCGTACGACGTGCGCGGCGGTGACGGTTTCCCCGGTGCGCGCGGCAATCCCAACCCGGTCTATCGAGTGCCGCTTTCCTCGCTCGGCGGCCACGGCATCGGCGGCGTAGCCGTCGGCAATGCGCAAGCCGCGCTCGAGTTGAGCTGCGACGCGGTGAAGGAGCGAAGCACCAATTACACCGCATACAGGATGCGTGATTTCCAGGCGGTGCAACTTCGCGTGGGCGCGGCCGGCGCGCGCATCGACGCAGCGCGGCGGATCCTGCGCAACGACTGTCTGGAGGCGCAGGAGATCGCCAACCGCAACGTCATCGCCGATGCGGAACGGAAGCTGCGCTTCAAGCGCAACCTCGCCTTCGCGGCAAGCCTGTGCACCGAGGCGGTCGACATCCTGCACGCGATGGCCGGAGCGAACGGGATCTACGACAGCTACCCGATCCAGCGCATCTTCCGCGATGCGCATGCCCTCGCCGGGCACATCAGTTTCAGCACCGATGCGCAGTTCTCCGCCTGGGGGCTGGCCGCGCTCGACGGTGAAATCGTCAGTCCCACGCTGTGAGGCGCTTGCCGAACGACATCGTCATTTCGTCAGGGATTACGACGCACTCCGCGCCAGCCCCACGTCCTCCGCGAGCGTCTTGCCCGGAAAATGAAACCGCACCGGCCCGTCGGGCAGGGCGTGCAGGAACTGCCTGAGGAACGGATCCTCCGAGGCGAGCAGCTCCGCCGGCGTGCCTTTTCCCGCCACCACGCCATCGGCAATTACGTAGATGTAGTCCACCAATTTCAGCGACTCGCTCACGTCGTAGGTGACCACGATGGAGGTGCTGCCGAGCGCATCGGTGGAGCGGCGGATCAGCTCCGCGATCACGTTGAGAGAGATCGGGTCGAGTCCGGCGAAAGGTTCGTCGTACATCGCGATCATCGGATCGACCGCGATCGCGCGCGCGAGCGCCACGCGCCGGCTCATCCCGCCGGAGAGGTCGCCCGGCATCAACGCATGCGTGCCGCGCAGCCCGACCGAGTGCAGTTTCATCAGCACCAGCGTGCGGATCAGTTCCTCCGGCAGGTCATAGTGCTCGCGCATCTGGAACGCGATGTTCTCGTACACCGACAGATCGCTGAACAGTCCGCTTACCTGGAACATCATCCCCATGCGCCGGCGCATGGCATACAGGGCGTCGGTGTCGAGCTCGTGCACCACCTTGCCTTCGACCGTGACGCTGCCGCTTTCGGGTTTCACCTGCCCGCCGATCAGGCGCAGCAGCGTCGACTTGCCGCATCCGCTCGCGCCCAGGATCGCGACCATCTTGCCGCGCGGCACGCTGAGGTTGAGTCCGCGGAAGATGCGGTTCGGGCCATAGGAAAAATGCAGGTCGCGGATTTCTACCAGCGGGGCGGTGGCATCGTGCAATGGGTTCATGGAAAATCTCGGTGCGGGCCAGGCGATTTTAACAGCGGCCGCTACACCAGGCCTTCCATCAGCTGCACCGATACGAGTTCACCGGCTTCCACCCGGCCGCGCCCGTGCTCGAGCACGATGAAGCAGTTCGCCTCGGACATCGATCGCAACACCCCCGCGCCCTGCTGGCCGGTGAGGCGCACGCTCCATTCGCCGATTGCGTCGCGCGCGAGGATGCCGCGCTGGAACTCGGTGCGGCCGGGCACCTTGCGCAGCGCACCGGCACTCGGAACTTTCAGCAGCGGCAGCGAGTAATCCCCGCTGCGGCCGGACATGTACAGCAGTGCGTCGCGCACGAACTGGTAGAACGTCACCATCACCGCTACCGGGTTGCCCGGCAAGCCGAACAATGCGGCCTTGCCGATCCTGCCGAAAGCCATCGGCCGGCCGGGGCGCATGGCGATTTTCCAGAACAGCACTTCGCCCAGTTGCGCCATCAGCCGGCGGATGAAATCGGCTTCGCCGACCGAAACTCCCCCGGTGGTGACGATTGCGTCGGCGCCGGATGCCGCCTTGCGGAACGCAGCTTCGAGTTGCGCCGGATCGTCGCGCACCACCCCCAGGTCCTCGATTTCCACGCCGACGCGCGAGAGCATGCCGTGCAGGGTGTAGCGATTGGAGTCGTACACTTCCCCGACCTTGAGCGGCGCGCCGATCGTGGCGAGTTCGTCGCCGGTGGCGAAAAAAGCCACGCGCAGCCTGCGCTTCACCGCCACCCCGCCGATGCCGAGCGAGGCGATCAGGCCCAGCTCAGCGGGTCGCAGAAGCTGGCCGGGATGCAGCACCGCGACGCCGGTTTTCAGGTCTTCACCGGCACGGCGCAGGTGCTGGCCAGCCTTCTGTCCTGCGGGTACGACGACCCCGCCGCCTTCGGCGCGCACCACTTCCTGGATGACCACGGTGTCGGCGCCGGCAGGCATCACCGCGCCAGTCATCACGCGCACGCATTCGCCCGCGCCGACACTTCCATCGAACTTGCGCCCCGCGAACGCCGCGCCGATCTCCCGCAGTGTCGCCTCCGAACCGGGATTCAGATCGGCGAAGCGCACCGCGTAGCCGTCCATGGCGGAGTTGTCGTGCGCCGGTACATCGATTGCAGGCACGATTTCCTGCGCTAGAACGCGGCCGAGCGCCTCGCGAACCGGCACGCGCTCGATCTTGTCTACGGGCGTCAGGCAGGCACGGATTGCCTCCCTTGCCTTGTCGACGGCGAGCGCGTCGGGGTCGTAGCCATCGAGGCAGCTGACGATGCTCTGCACCGAGTTCATCGCGCCGGCCTCAAGCGGATTGTTGCGCGGCGAGTTCGTCGCGGGTGTTGATGTTGGAGAAGGCTTCTGCCTCGTCGTCGAACGCCACTTCGACGACTGCGAGGGGCGCGTACCAGGCGTCGATCTTTCGCCCGCCTGCGGCGAGAAATGCTTCGAGGTTCGCCAGCAGGCTGCGCCGCGCGAGCGCAAAAACGGGATGGGGTTGCGCGCCCGTCTTGGCGACCGCCAGGTCCGCACCACGCGCTTCGAGCGCGGCGCGTAGCCGGGCGACCAGATCGGCCGGCAGGAAGGGTGAATCGCAGGGAACGGTGACCACCAGCGGCTGCGATGCGGCCTTCATTCCGCTCGCCAGTCCTGCGAGCGGCCCCGCAAAACCGCCGACTTCATCGGCAACGACGCGATACCCGAAACGCGCGTAGGCTTCCAGGTTCTGATTGGCATTGATCAGCACCTCGTCCACCTGCGGCGCGAGCCGTTCGAGCACCGCCGCGATCATCGGCCGGCCGCGCAAGGCCTGCAAACCCTTATCCACGCCGCCCATCCTGCGGCCCTGGCCGCCTGCGAGCACGATTCCGGTCACACCAGTCATAGGGCGAATATTACGCGGGCGAAACGGGGTTTGCCGGCCTTGCGCGTCCGTGGGAGACTGCGTGCATGCAGATCGATCAGACGCGCGATCCGACGCACAACCGGTTTCTAAACCCCTTCATCAATCTGGGGCATTTCCTCGACCACCTCGCGATGCTGATCTTCCCCACGGTGGTGATCGCGCTTTCGCAGGAGTGGAACCGGCCGTATTCGGAACTTCTTCCCTACGCACTGGGCGGGTTCATCGCGTTCGGGGCGTTCGCGCTGCCCGCGGGGTGGCTAGGAGATCACTGGGGCCGCTACAAGATGATGGTGGTGTTCTTTTTGGGCATCGGCACATGCCTGTTTCTGACCGGCTTCGCGCAATCGCCGATGCAGATCGGCATCGGCCTGTTCTGTGTCGGTGTTTTTGCGGCCATCTACCACCCTGTGGCGACCGCGATGCTGGTGGTGGACCCCAAGCGCATCGGCCGCGTGCTCGGCTGGAACGGGCTATGGGGCAACTTCGGCCTGGCGGCGGCAGCGCTGGTCGCGGGTGCGCTGATCGACCTTGCCGGCTGGCGCGCTGCGTTTTTCGTGCCCGGCGCGGTGACGATTGCGATCGGCGTGGCCTTCCTGATTCTCGTGAAGGACCCGGGCAGGGTGGTGAAGACCGGCAAGAAACTGGGACTGGACATCGACGTGCACATGATGTGGCGGATCTTCGGCATCGTGCTGATCGCCACTGTTTGCGGTGGCATCATCTTCAACGCCACCACGGTCGCCATGCCGAAGGTGTTTCACGAGCGCATGGCGATGTTCACGCAAACTGGCCTGGGCATCGGCATGCTGGTGTCGATCGTGTACTGCATCGCCGCGCTCGCGCAGGTGGTGGTCGGAACCCTGATCGACCAGGTCGACCTCAAGAGCGTGTTCGTGCCGGTGACGCTGCTGCAGATCCCGTTTTTGTTTCTCGCCGGCACGCTCGACGGCGTGGCGATGCTGGTGGTGGCCGTGCTGATGATGCTGATGGTGTTCGGCCAGATCCCGCTCAACGATGCCATCATCGGACGCTACACGCGCGACGAATACCGGGCGCGGGCTTATGCGGTGCGCTACGTGGTGTCTCTCGGTGTGGCCGCAATCGCGGTGCCGCTGATTGCGTTCTTGCATCGCACGACCGGCGGTTTTCAAAACGTTTTCACAGTCCTCTCGGTGCTCGCGGCGCTCACGCTCGCGGCGGCGCTGATGCTGCCGTCGCGCAAGGAAATCGAGACGCGCCGGGCTGCGGCGCAGCCGGCCTAATTCCGTCGTCCCCGCGGACGCGGGGATCCAGTGCGCTTGACGTGGTGGCGCTGACCGAGGACTTTCCTCAGCGCCGGCTCGTCCGCGGGCACGTCGGAACAGTCGTGGAATTCCTTCCCGACGGATGCTTCGAGGTGGAGTTGAGCGACGACTCAGGCCGCGCTTACGCACTGGTTGCGCTGAGGCCGCGGCAATTCATGCTTCTGCGATACGAGCCGGTGCACACGGCTTGAATTCGTCGCCCCCGCGGAGGCAGAGATCCAGTCGCTCGATCTACCCGCCGATCATTGCGTGGGCCGGTAGATCGTTCCATGGCTATCCGGTTGGCAGCCAAGACCCTTAAATAGCGGTTGCTGGATTTATAATGACCGTATGAACGCGGAGTTTTTTGGCGCAGCGACCATGGGTTGCTAGATGGGCCGACGGAGAGGTCGCGGTAATCGCGATAAACAACAACCACACCCCACGAGCCGCGAGCACAACGGCGCGCAACTTTAACGACAAAGAGATACTAGTAACACCGTAACCATGATGCGCCCGATACGCGCACGTGACATTCACAAAACAGCAACACATGGCGAAACGCCCCGCCAACCGGAAGGCAAAAGTGACCATCGAGACAACGAACGGGAATTGGTTAGGTGGACTAGGTCTGTTGCGCGGCTGACCCGGGGCCTTGTCGTTGTTGGCGTCGTCACTGTTGGAGTTTTGATCGTTCACGCCTACATTTTTCACAAAACAGACGAAACTGCGCGCATTAGTAACCGAGCTTCCGTCTTTTTGCGCGACGTTTCCCTTTCTCCCTTCAAGAGCGGGGACGATATGAGAGTGGCTGTGATTCCACTTTGGGAAAACGGCGGCAATACTTCGACGAAAGACATGACGTTCAGAGTTCATATCGCGTTGACCGGCCAACCCACTCCAGAAGGTTTCAGTCGCTGCGATGTTGATCCTGGAAGCAAGACCGTTTCTACGTTTCTCGGACCCAAAGCCGTCGGAAATATTAGTGCGTTCACACACGAAGCCGAACCCATACGCGATTTTCAAATGCGGAAAGGGTACGCAAAATTCTATATTTGGGGGCGAGCGAATTATTTCGATCAGTTTTCTGATGTCCCACGGATCACTCGTTTTTGCCTTGAAGTTTTTCACGTTGCTGGCGATCCCAAGGATGCCAGTTCTAACCTCAAATTTACATAACGACCCGCGCCGGCCGTTCAGGGTGTAGATTACGCTGCGCTCGATCCGCAATCTTCCACCTGCCGCAAGCTACGCGGGGCCGTTCGACAACTCATCACTTCCAAGCGGTAAACCATCAACGAGGATGAGAGACATGAGCCGCCGTGTTTTATGCTTCGCGCTGTTTGCCGGTTTGTGTGCGGGTGCGCACGCTCAGTCGTATCCTGCGCGTTCCGTCAGCATGGTGGTGCCGTTCGCGGCCGGCGGCGCCACCGACGTGCTCGCGCGCCATTTCGCGGAGCGCATGTCGCGGGGATTCGGGCAGACGATCATCATCGAAAACATCGCGGGCGCCGGCGGGACCATAGGCGCGGCACGTGTCGCGAAGGCAAAGCCCGATGGCTACACGCTTCTGGTCGGGCATATGGGTTACATGGCGGCGGCAGTCGGCTTGTATAGCAAGCTTCCCTATGATCCGGTGCAGGATTTCGATGCCATCGCCCGGTTTCCCGATACTCCGCTGGTTCTCATCGTCGGCCGTACGAGTGGTCTCAGCGATATCCGCGCGCTGATTGCGCAGGCAAAGCAAAGTCCGGGAAAAATCAATTTCGGCAATGCCGGTGTCGGTTCAACGGGGCACCTCGTGGCGACGCTGTTTGCAAGCGCTGCCGGAATCGAGGTGACGTCCGTCTCCTACAAGGGTAATGCACCGGCACTCACCGACATCGTCGGCGGACAGATCCACGGGATGTTCGATCAATCCAACACCGCACTGCCGCAGGTCCGGGGACAACGAGTCGCGGCCATCGCGATCACTTCGCGCCAGCGCATGTCCCAGTTCCCCGACGTGCCGACCATGCAGGAAGCGGGACTATCGGGGTTCGAGGCAGCCACCTGGTACGGCATCTACGCGCCGAAAAGCACACCGCGCCCCATCGTCGATCGCGTCCACGCGCAGTTCACCGAATCGATGCAGGACAAATCGTTCAGCGACAAGCTGCTCGAGCAGGGCTATCAGCTCCTCGATGCATCGCTGACCGGCCCCGAGGCGCTCGCTGCACATACCCGGACCGAGGTCGAGCGCTGGAAGAAGGTGATCGCGGAAGCAAAGATTCCAGTGAACTGAACCAGTCCGCGGCCGGCACGACGGCGAATGCGTGCGCGAGCAGGCCTGCAAATATCCGATGGAAGACATGCAAATGACGCCCAAACAACGAGTCATGACCGCCCTGCGCCGCGGACAGCCCGACCAGGTGCCCTGGCTCGAAGGCTCGTTCGACGAGTTGCTGCAGACCCGGATCATGGGCGGGCGTTCCGATTTCACCCCGGGGGAGTTGTGCCGCGCCCTCGGCATGGATGGATTCGGCTATCGTTTTCCCACGGTCGGGGTCGGCCTCGCGAGCCAGGCGCTGCAGCCCCCGAATTCGGCGAAAGAGGCGTTCTATTTTCCGAAGAAAATCAGCTTCGATTTCTCGCCGCCGTGGATCGCCGACATGAGCGTAGACGCGAACGGGCGCAGTTTCATCAAGAAAGGCCTGCTGGCCGATCGCGATTCGCTGAAACTTTTCGACCAGTTCCTGCCCGATCCGGATCATCCGGCGCGCTACGAGCAGATCGCGAAGTGGATCGAGGCATACCGCGAAGATTACGCGGTATTCGCGCGCGTGCGCCTCGGCACCGCGAACACGATCGAGAGCATGGGACTCGACGTATTTTCGCTCATGCTCTACGACGATCCGGATCTGGTGAAAGAGATCCACCGGCGCTTCTCCGAATGGACGGTGCGCGTGCTCGAGAACCTGAACAAGCTCGACTTCGATTTCTATTGGGCTTTCGACGATCATGCCGACACCAGGATGCCCTGGGTCAACATGGAGATGTACGAGGAGTTCCTGTATCCGTACCAGAAATCGGTCGCCGACGCGATGAACAAACCCTGGGCCTTGCACAGCGACGGCAATCTCTTCCCCATACTCGAGGGCCTGCTGAAGCTCGGCATGAGCGCGATTCACCCGATTCAGCCATCGGCCATGGACATCGGCAGGATGAAGGCGCAGTACGGATCGAAGGTGTGCATGATCGGCAACATCGACCTCGACTACACCCTCACCCTGGGCACGCCCGAGGAGGTGGACAAGGAGGTGAAGGAGCGCATCGCGGTGGCTGGCAAGGGCGGCGGGTACATCATCAGCAGCGCCAACAGTCTTACCAACTACTGCAGGATGGAAAACGTCATGGCGATGTCAAGGGCCTTGAAGGAATACGGCAGGTACTGAGACGCTTGACGGACCGAAGCGAATAATAATAGGCTTCGAACTCCCTGTTTCCGACCACGCACATGGGCGCCGCGGCCGAAAAGTTCATTCTCTTTACCCAGCCCGGGTGAAGCAGCTGCCTTCGAACGAAAGAGTTTCTTTCGAAAAAGGCCATAGACTACGTCGCCATCGACGTTGCTAACGACGCCGGCGGGCTCGAAAAGCTGCTCGAATTCGGTGTGCGAACGGTGCCGGTCGTCGCGCGCGGCGAACAATTCATATTTGCCCAGAGTCTCGAGGACGTCGCCGAGTTCGTGGGACTGCAGGGCACCGGTCATACGCCTTTGCCTCCCGAGCAACTGATCGGGAAATGGCTCACTGTATTGCGCGCGGTGCGGCGCCACATCCGCCAGGTTCCCGCGGCAAGGATTGACGAACTCGTGATCGATAACCGCGACCGGTCGATCCGCCTGATGGGTCACCATGTGTTCCGCATCGCGGAAGCATTTCTCGAAACCGTCATCGACGGCGCCGAATATGCGCCGCTGCTCGCCAACGCGCCACCCGCGAGCGGCACGCTCACGACCGGCGACGAGATTGCCGCTTACGGTGACGACGTGATTCTGCGGTTGCAGCGATGGTGGGAGGGGCTTGCCGACCGGTCGTGCCGGAAGAAAGTGCCTACCTTCTTCGGCATGCAGGCAATTCACATGCTCTTCGAGCGCTCGACTTGGCATTCGGCCCAGCACGCGCGACAGCTGGTCGCAGTGCTCGAGCGCTTTGGCATCGAACCCGACGGACGCCTGAGCGCATCGGACCTGGCCGGACTGCCGCTCCCGGAAGGTCTTTGGGAGTAGGAGTCCGCCTCGGTCGTGGCGTGTGCGGCGCCGGCGGACCTGTTTTATTCCACCAGTCGCGTATACACGGCCTGCATACGCTGCAGCGAAGCACGCGGAAACCGCGCTTTCGCCGTCGCGAGCGCTTGCTCGGCTTCGGCCCGGGCCTCCCCTGCATGAACGGCAATGAACACGCGGTCGTAGGGTTTGCCATTGACCCGGTACAACACCGCGCCCATATCCGGGCATTGATGCCCCGCGAATACTTTTGCGTTCGGATAGAGCTTTTGCGCTTGCCTGCGCCGCCGCTCGACCTCCCGGGAGTATTCCCCCGCGTCGCATTCCTCGCCCCCTGGCGCGAAGCCCGGGAAAGTCACAAGCAGGACGGCGTAGAAAAACCTTGACCGGTATTCGACGTTCGGCCCGAGTCGCTCGGGGAGCCGGAAAGAGAGCTCGTAGGGAGCGAAAGTCTTGTCGCGGCTCGCACAGGGCTTGGACGCTGTCGCGCAGACCGCAAGCAATTCCTGGGCGCTGGAGATACTCGCCGCGCCCATGGAGAGCGTAGTGACCAGGACAAAGGCGGGGAAAGATCGAGTCTGGATGTCCCGGGCGCTCCGCTCATTGCGGCGGTGTTTGCGCAACGGCCGTCGCCCGCCCGTCTGCCACCGGAGCGCTTTGTCGGCCCGTCAGGCCTCGGCGATCATGGGCTTTTTGGCGTGATGAACGCCACCGCCGCACCCGCGGTATCCACAGCAATGCCGAACCTCCCGATCCCCGGAATGTCGTGCGGCGGAGTCACCACTTCACCGCCCAGGGCCGTGGCCTTGCTCGCCGTGCCGTCGCAGTCGGGCACCGCCACGTAAGGCAGCCACATCGATTTCGCCTCGGGGTTGACCGACTGGCACAGCCCGGCGCGCGGCCGGCCGTCCCTGTTGAGCATATAGTAGGTCGCCGGCCCCATGTTCATCGCGTCGTGCGTGTAGCCGAACATCCTCTCGTAGAACGCGAGCGCCTCGCGGTCGTTGGACGTCCAGAGCTCATTCCAGAACCAGCCGCCCATCGGGGTCTTCTCGACGTCGGGCGGGTCGCCGTTAGCGCCTTTCCATACGCAAAACGATGCTCCCGTCGGGTCCGCCATCGCGGCTGCCCGCCCAACGGGACTGAAGTCAGTCGGCGCCATCATGATGCGGCATCCCGCGGCCACCGCGGCGCTGTGTGAGGCGTCTACATCCGGCACCGAGAGGTAGGAAACCCAGTGGCTCTTCACCGTCGGCGGTCCCTTGCGGTAGCCGCCGATCGCCTGGTCGCCGTTGTTGATCATCGGGTACGGTTCACCACTGCCCATGGGCACGCGCACCGAGCGCCAGCCGAACAGGCCGTCATAGAACTCGATGGCCTTGTCGATGTCCTGGGTCAGGAACTCGAACCAGACAAACTTGCCGGGCAGGTAGGGCGTGCTCATGCGGGTCTCCTGGTGGATGGGGGCGGCACATTGTGAGCGCGCATCCCCGGCGCGGCAAGTCGCTTTAAGATTCGCTCTTGTGGTGTAAATTTGCGGTCGAATCGGGATTGGCGGTGCTCTGCGCACGCCGATCCCCGTATTTGCGTCGATGCCGCGCATTGAAAACCGAAGTCGCAGACCAGGGAGTCCGCTGCAGAAGCCAAGCCATGCGATACGTTCTTGCCGGCCTGATTGTTTCAAGCGCATTGGTACTCGGCGGATGCGCCGCCATCGTTCCCGCTACCCAGGCCGGCGCGGCCGCTATTGCCGCGCATGGCGGCGCGGCTACCGTAGCGGTCGGTGCCGGCGCAGGGGCGGTGGCTGGGCTGGCCGCGCCCGAAATTTACAAAGCGCTCAAGCGCGACCAGGAGACGGCGCAGGAACCGGCTACCCCAGGCAGCTTCGACGCGTTTCTCGCCGCCAGTCAATCGGAAGTCCGGATTCTGGTGCAAAGAGCGATGCAGGCCCGGCGTGAAGTGCTGGTGGTGGCCGGCGTGCGCGCGCGGAGCGCAATTGCGCATGGCCGGGCGGCATTCAGGGACAGCCTGTCGCGGAGCGTCTCTGCTCTTGGCGAGCAGGAGAAAAGCTTCAAGGGCGAATTGGAAACGCTGGTATCGAAGCTTTACTCGCCCGCGGACATTGACGTGAAGGATGCCGGCGAGCGCGCGCAGGCGATCGCCTACAGACTGCGTTCCTCCGGCGCCGTCCCGCTACTGAATTCCAACGGCCCGATTTTCCTGTTTCCGTCGATACCGTCGCAGTCCATCAACGTCAGCGGAAACTTCCCTGCTTCCTATACCGGCGAGGCTGTTCCACAGCTGACGATAGGCGGTAAATCCTACAAGGCTTTCGACCATGGGCCGGACCGTCTGTCGTTCGCCGTGCCCACGCTCGAGCTGAACGCGGCGGAACCAGCGGAAATTCTCTGGAAGACAGGCGTCATCAGCGTTCCCTGGACCCCGCCTTCGCGTTTCTTTTCCGCTCAGGAAATCGAACAGCTGGGCATCGAAATCGCGGTCCTGCCGCATTCGTTCGGCCGCATGAGCATGGATCACACCATCACCACGACAAGAACGGAAGAGAAGACCCGGGTGTCACGGGAAGTTTCACCGGATACGGCCAATACCGAGGCGCCAAACCGCCAATGCCTGGTGCTGGCGCCGCAAGAACTGGCAGAGGGCTGGAGAATCAGGCCGGGCACCAGCGCCTTCGTCCCGGGCGCGGGGCGGGCCGGCCTGCAGAACATGGACATATGGAAACTCGGCCTTTTGTCCGAAACCGAGCAAGCGGTCTGCTGGCGTGCCAGCGCGGCCGACATGGCGGACGCACCGGCAATCCAGAGCGCTTACGCGGGTGGCAGGGCGGAGTGGAGGATTTCAGCGACGATATGGCGGGAAGTGAAGGAGTCCGGCATCACCCGTAAGAACGTGGACCTGGCCTGGGGTAGCCGGCATTATTTCAGGTATCCCGCAGGCACCTGGAAGCTGCGCTATTCGAAAACCGGCTCGGCGGCCACGGAATTGGCAGCGGCCGACGAATCCCATCCTCTCATCCGCGTGAGCACCGATTCCTCGGGTGTGACCGTAAGAATCTATCCCTTTTAGCGGGGTTCGCCGCAACGCGATTTCGTGTGTAGTGCATCGCGACTTGGGCACATGCAAATCAGGTCGTCGCCGGAGAAAAAGCGGTAAGCTGGTATTGGTACCTGCGCTTCGTGGCCGCAACGCAAAGAGGATCGGATTGGCCGAGGAAACGAAACGATCAGTCGAGGCTCTCGCCGCTGCGTTGCGCGATGCCGAGCAACGCCTGCGGCAGGGCGAGGAACGCTACGACATCGCGATGCGCGCGATGAACGAGGGCGTCTACGACTGGAACGTCTCCGACGGGACGATCTATTACTCGGACAGAGTGCACGCGGCGACCGGGATGACGCCCGAGGCCATCCGGACACCGCAGGATTGGCGCGCGCGGATTCATCCCGACGACCTGCCGAAATATGACGCGGCGATCCTGGATCACTTCAAGCAGCGCACGGAACGCTTCGAGTGCGACTATCGCTACCGCGCGCTCGAGGGCAGCTGGCGTTGGGCCCGGCAGCACGGCATCGCGATGCGTGATGAGCGCGGGCGCGTCCTGCGGGTGATCGGCTCCACGGGCGACATCACGGAGTTGAAGCGCACCGAAGAGGCGCTGAGGGCGAGCGAGGAACGCTATGCCCTCGCGACGCGCGCTGCCACCGAGGGGATCTACGATTGGGACGTCGAGACGGGGGACCTTTACCTGTCCGACAAGGCAAGAGAATTCTGGGGCTTCCCGCCGGGTGCGCTCAAGAGCAGCGACTGGATCGCGCACATTCACCCGGAGGACTATCCCGCCTACCGGCAGTCGGTCATCGATCACTTTCAGGGGCGCACGGCGTTTCTCGAGCATGAGATGCGCGCGCGCGACGCGCGTGGCGAGTATTGCTGGGTACTTGATCGCGGCATCGCGGTGCGCGACCAGCAGGGCCGCGCGACGAGACTCGTCGGTGCCACGAGCGACATTACGCAGCGCAAACTCGCCGAACAGGAGTTGCGCCGTGCGCACGATGAGACCAAAGAGGCGCTCGAGCAACAAACTGCCACGGCGGAGATTCTCAAAGTCATCGCAGAATCGCCGACCGACGTTCAGCCGGTTTTTGACGCGGTGGTGCAGAGCGCCGCCCGCCTGCTTGCGCCTGCGGCCGTAGCGCTTAACATTCGCGATGGCGATCTGATCCGCCTGTGCGGGCAGGCGGGCCCATTCGTCAGCGCGGAGAGTCGCAAGTATCTGGAAGGCGTCTATCCGATAGCGTTTGACCCGCTGGTCAGCCCCGCCGCGCGCTCGATGGCCGAGGGCAAAGTGCTCGAGTTTCCGGATGTTGAGTCTACGGGCACGCCGCCGCGCATTGCAGCAATGGGACGTGCGATGGGATTCCGGTCGAATACGCAGATCCCGATGATGCATGAGGGGCGCGGCATCGGCGCGCTCTCGGTTGTGCACCCGCAGGCCGGTTTCGCGCTGGGAGAAAAACGGCTCGCACTGATGCAGACCTTCGCCGCCCAGGCGGTGATCGCGATCCAGAACGTTCGCTTGTTCAATGAAACCCAGGAGGCTCTGGAGCGCCAGACCGCGACTGCCGAGATCCTGCGCGTCATCGGCGGCTCGATGACCGACACGCAACCTGTGTTCGACGCGATCGTGAAGAACTGCGGCAACCTGTACGAGGGCAGCCGGGTCGGGCTCTGGCTCATCAGGGATGACCGGCTCGAGCCCCGTGCGAGTACCGGCAAGCTTAGCGAGTCGATGCCGCTCGATCGCGAAAGCGGGATCGGAGCGTGCGTGCTTGAAGGGCGCGTGATCCACCTGCCGGATCTGGAACAAGCAGTGGTGGAGTATCCCCGCCTGCGTCAACTCGGTCTGAAGCTGGGCTACAACTCGGGAATCTACGCGCCGCTGCTGCGCGCGGGCCGGGCGATCGGGGGCCTCTCGGTCCTGCGGCTCGAGTCGGGCGCCTTTGACGAGAAGGAGGTCGCACTGCTCGGCACGTTTGCCGACCAGGCTGTAATCGCAATCGAGAACGTGCGGCTGTTCAACGAGACCAAGGAGTCGCTCGAACGTCAGACGGCGACGGCGGAAATCCTCAAGGTCATCGCGGGATCGCCGACGGACGTGCAACCAGTATTCGATGCGATTGCCGAAAGCGCAATGCGCCTGCTCGGTGGCCGTTCGGCGGCCGTTACCCAGGTGGTCGGTGACATGATCCATCTGTCAGCACACACCGCGACCGATCAAGCAGCAATCGACGCGCTGCAGAAAAACTATCCCCGGCTGCTTTCGTCTGCTAAAGCCCAGGCAAGAGTCGTGCGTTCCGGAAAGGCCGAGTACCGGAGCGATTTCGAAAACGACCCCGACGCGTCACCGGAAGGGAAGGAACTGGCCCGCACTGGAGGCTATCGAAGCATGCTTTGGGTGCCTTTGCTGCGTGATGGCGTCGCGTTCGGCACGATCAACGTCGCTCGCCCTGAGGCGGGGCCGTTCAGCGATCACCAGATCAAACTGCTCGAAACTTTTTCTGATCAGGCGGTGATCGCGATCGAGAACGTGCGGTTGTTCAAGGAGACCCAGGAAGGTCTCGAGCGCCAGACGGCGACGGCGGACATCCTCAACGTCATTGCGGGATCGCCGACGGACGTGCAGCCTGTGTTCGATGCAATCGCCGCGAGCGCGATGCGTCTGCTCGACGGGCGTTCTTCGGCGGTGACACGGGTGATCGGCGACATGGTGCATCTGTGTGCCCACGACTCGACCGATGCGGCAGGCAGCGAAGCGCTGGCGAGCTACTATCCGCTGCCGCTTTCGTCCGTCCCGGGCATTGCACGAGTAGTGCGCTCCGGAAAATCCGCGTTCCGCAGTGATATCGAAAACGAACCCGGGATCGCGCCAGAGGGCAAGGCGCTGGCCCGCGCGCGAGGCTATCGAAGCATTCTCTGGGTGCCCTTGATGCGCGATGGCGCCGCGTTCGGAACGATCAACGTCAGCCGCGCCGAGGCAGGGCCGTTCAGCGATCACCAGATCAAACTGCTCGAAACCTTTGCCGACCAGGCCGTGATCGCGATCGAGAACGTGCGGATGTTCAACGAGACCAAGGAGGCTCTGGAGCGCCAGACCGCCACGGCGGAGATCCTCGCGGTCATCAGTAGTTCCCCGACCGACGTCCAACCCGTGCTCGACGCAGTGGCACGGCGCGCGGCGCAGCTCTGCGATTCCATGGACGCGAGAATATTTTTCGCCGATGGTGCTGTCGCACGCTACGTTTCCGGGTTTGGCGAATTTTCCGGTGTCCGGAGCGCCGCGCCGATGACCAGGGGCACGGTGGTCGGGCGATCGATCATTGACCGGTCGGTAGTTCATGTGGAGGATCTTGCGCAGGAGACGGAGACCGAATATCCGGATGCGCGCGAACAGCAGGAGAGGTACCTGCACCGCACGACGCTGGCGGTGCCGCTCCTGCGCGAGGAACAGGCCATCGGCAGCATCCTTCTGCGCCGCAGGGAGGTCAGGCCGTTTTCCGATAAGCAGATCGAATTGCTCAAGACCTTCGCCGCACAGGCGGTGATCGCGATCGAGAACGTGCGGCTGTTCAATGAAACCAAAGAGGCGCTCGACCAGCAGACGGCGACCGCCGGGATTCTGCGCGTGATCAGCAGTTCCCTGACCGACACGCAGCCCGTCTTCGACGCCATCGTGCAAAGCGCGGTGCGCCTGTTTCACGCCGGCCGGGTGAGGTTGTTTCTGGTCGAAGGCGATCGCCTCCATATGCGGGCGCGTCATGGCCCCGGCACTTTCGACGAAGATGGGAACAACGTCGTTTCGTTGCCGCTCCAGGGCAGCTGGGTCGGCCAGGCGATCCTCAATTGCGAGGCGATTCAAATTCCGGATATGGAAGCGCCCGGCGCCCCGGCGGCGATTGTCGCGCGCAGCCGCGCCTGGGGCATTCGCTCGACCAGCATCGCACCCCTGATTCGCGACGGCAAGGCGATCGGCGCGATCACGGTGCCTCGCAGCGAACCCGGGGCGCTGTCCGAAAAGCAGATGGCATTGCTCAGGACCTTCGCCGACCAGGCCGTGATCGCGATCGAGAACGTGCGCTTGTTCAAGGAGACCCAGGAGGCGCTCGAACGGCAGACGGCGACGGCGGAGATCCTCAAGGTCATCGCCAGCTCACCGAACGACGTGCAGCCGGTGTTCGACGAAATCGCCCAAAGCGCGAAGCGCCTGTTCAATGGCCCCGCTGCGGTCGTCACCCGGGTAGCTGGGGACATGATTCATCTGGCGGCATTTACGGCTACCGGTGAAACAGGCGATGCGTTGATCAAGAGCTGGTTTCCCCAGCCAGTCTCATCTACCGTCAGCCCGCACGGCCAAGTTGTGCGTTCGGGCGAGCCCGTGTACGTGATCGACATTGAGACCGACCCCGGGCGGCAATCTCCCGAGCGCAAGGCGTTGGCCCGCGCCCGCGGCTATCGGAGCCAGATTACAGTGCCCATGCTGCGCGAAGACGCAGTGATCGGCACGATCAGCGTAACTCGCGTCGAACCGGGGGCGTTTACCGATCACCAGATCAACCTCCTCAAGACCTTCGCCGACCAGGCGGTGATCGCGATTCAGAATGTGCGGCAGTTCAACCAGACCCAAGAGGCGCTGGAGCGACAAACGGCGACGGCGGAGATCCTGCGGGTCATTGCAAGTTCGCCGGACGACACGCAGCCCGTGTTCGATGCGATCGCAGCAAGCGCGAAGCGCCTGTTCGGCGCCCGGGGGGCGGCCGTCACCCGAGTGGTCGGCGACAGGCTGCAGCTGGCCGCATTTACCTCGGGCACTGACGAGGGGAAGGAAGCGATGATGAGCCTGTTCTCAAAGCCGCTCCTGCCTTCCAATCTGCACATGATCGCGGTGCGCTCCGGGAAGCCTGTGTTCCGCACTGATACCGAAAACGATCCCGAGATATCGCCCGAGCTCAAGGAAGCCGCCCGCAGCATGGGCTATCGAAGCATGCTCGCGGTGCCCACGCTGCGCGACGGCGTCTCGATCGGCACGATCGCCATTGTTCGCCCCGAGGCGGGGCCGTTCACCGACCACCAGATCAGCCTGCTCGAGACCTTCGCCGACCAGGCCGTCATCGCGATCGAGAATGTTCGGCTGTTCAACGAGACCAAGGAGGCGCTCGAGCGTCAGACGGCGACAGCGGACATCCTCGCGGTCATCAGCGGCTCTCCCACGAACGTGCAGCCGGTGCTCGATGCGATCGTACAAAGTGCGAGCCGCCTGTTCGATCCGTGCAACGCCACGATCACGATGCTGGAAAACGGCTTGCTGCAGTGGCGTGCAACGGCGGGGGTGCACCTCGGGCAACTTGATGTCAAAAGGGTACAGGCCGTCTACCCGCTGCCGTTCGATCCGGAACGCAGCCCGTCGGCGCGAGCGATCGTCGAGCGCCGCATCATCGAGGTGCTGGATGCGGAGGCTCCCGATGCGCCCGCCTTTACTCAGGCCGCGGGACGCGCGGGGGGATTCCGCTCCGGCGTGTTCGTACCGCTGATCAGAGAGGCTCAAGGCATCGGGACCATCATCCTCACGCATCCGGAAGCCGGCTTCAAGCTGACGGACAAGCAGATCGAACTGGTCCGGACCTTTGCCGACCAGGCCGTGATCGCGATCGAGAACGTGCGCCTGTTCAACGAGACCAGGGAGGGGCTCGAACGGCAGACGGCGACGGCGGAAATCCTCAAGGTCATCGCAAGCTCGCCTGACGACGTGCAGCCCGTGTTCGATGCAATCGCCGCCAGCGCGATGCGGCTGCTCGGCGGTCTTTCGTCGGTTGTCACCCAGGTGGTTGGTGACATGGTGCATTTGTCCGCGTTTGCCGCGACCGATCAAGCAGGATTCGAAACTCTCAAATCCTCGTTTCCCAGGCCGCTTTCGTCCTCCGGCATCACTGCCACTGCTGCGCGTACCGGAAAGCCAACCTACAAGAGTGATCTTGAAAACGACCCCGATGTCTCACCCGTCAACAAGGAAGTCGCTCGTGCCGTTGGTTTTCGCAGCCAGCTGACCGTGCCAATGCTGCGCGAGGGCGTTGCCATCGGTACGATCGCGGTACAGCGCCGCGAAACCGGGGCGTTTACGGACCACCAGATCAATTTGCTCCAGACCTTCGCCGATCAGGCCGTCATCGCCATCGAAAACGTGCGCCTGTTCAACGAAACCAAGGAGGCGCTGGACCAGCAGCGCGCTTCGTCCGAAGTGCTCGGGGCGATCAGCAGTTCGATCGCCAGCACGAGCCCGGTCTTCGAGGCCATCCTGGCGGCATGCGAACGCCTGTTTGAAGGCCATCTGGTGGGCGTGAACCTGGTGGGTGATGCCGGTGCGGTGCATCTGGCTGCCTACCATGGCCCGCGTGAGCAGGAGATGCGCGCCATCTATCCCCTGAGGCTGGACCGCAGTACCGGGTCCGGCATTTGCATTCTCGAGGGACGGCCGATCCAGTTTCCCGACGTGGATGCGCCCGGCGACGCCCCCGACGGCGTGAAGCGTGGAGCATCGATCATCGGATTTCGCTCGATCACGTTCGCGCCGCTGCACCTGGACGGTCAGGCCATCGGGGCACTGTGGGTGGGCCGCGTAAATGCCGGTGCCTTCAGCGACAAGCAACTGGCCTTGCTGAAGACCTTCGCCGACCAGGCGGTGATCGCGATCCAGAATTCACGCCTGTTCAAACAGGCGCAGGAAGCCCGCGCCGCGGCCGAGGCGGCGAACGAAGCCAAGAGTTCCTTCCTCGCGACGATGAGCCACGAGATCCGCACCCCGATGAACGCGGTGATCGGCATGAGCGGCCTGTTGCTCGATACACCGCTGAACGAAGAACAGCGCGACTACGCGGGCACGATCCGCGATTCGGGCGACGCGCTGCTGACGATCATCAACGACATTCTGGATTTCTCCAAGATCGAAGCCGGGCGCATGGACATCGAGCTGCACGCGTTTGATCTTCGGGAGTGCGTCGAGTCGGCGCTCGACCTGATCAGCACTCGCGCGACCGAAAAGCATCTCGACACGGCCTATGTGTTCGAGGGCGAGCTGCCGGTCGCGATCAACGGGGATCTCACGCGCCTGCGGCAGATCCTCCTCAACCTGCTCGCGAATTCCGTCAAGTTCACCGACGCGGGCGAAGTCGTGCTGACGGTCACATCGAAGCCCCTCGAGGCCGAGCGCGTGCAGTTGACCTTCGCGGTGCGCGACACCGGCATCGGCCTCACGCCGGAGGGCATGGGGCGATTGTTCCAGTCGTTCTCGCAGGCCGACTCAAGCACCACGCGCAAATACGGCGGCACGGGCCTCGGCCTCGCGATCAGCAAGCGGCTCGCCGAACTGATGGGCGGCAGCATGTGGGCGGTGAGCGAAGGCGCGGGCAAGGGCTCGACGTTCCTGTTCACGATCGAAGTGCAGACGGTGCATCTGCCGCCGGCGCGCGCACGCGACCTGGTCGGCGTGCAATCCGAACTGCAAAGCAAGCGGCTCCTGATCGTCGACGACAACGCCACCAACCGCCGCGTGCTGGCGCTGCAATCGGCCAAATGGGGCATGGCCTCGCGCGACACCGAGTTCCCCAGGGAAGCCTTGCGCTGGCTCGCCGAGGGAGAGAAATATGATCTCGCGATCCTCGACATGCACATGCCCGAGATGGACGGCCTCACGCTTGCGCGCGAGATTCACAAGCGCCATGCCGCGCTGCCGCTGGTGCTGTTCAGTTCGCTCGGCCGGCGCGAAGCGGGGGATGACGAAGGGCTGTTCCAGGCCTATCTGGCCAAGCCGATCCGCCAGTCGCATCTGTTCGACACGCTGGTGAGCCTGCTGGCGCGTGACGAGGCCGCCAAACCCGCGGTGCCGGCTGCCGCGAAGCCGCAGATGGACCCCGGCATGGCCGAGCGGCATCCCTTGCGCATCCTGCTGGCGGAGGACAACGTGGTGAACCAGAAACTTGCGCTGCGCCTGTTGCAGCAGATGGGCTACCGCGCAGATCTCGCATCCAACGGCCTCGAAGCGGTGGAGTCGGTCGAGCGCCAGACCTACGACGTGGTGCTGATGGACATCCAAATGCCCGAGCTCGACGGCCTGGACGCCACGCGCCGCATCTGCGCCCTGCTGGCCGCGGGCGATCGCCCGCGCATCGTCGCGATGACGGCCAATGCGATGCAGGGCGACCGCGAGATGTGCCTCGCCGCCGGCATGGACGACTACATCACCAAACCCATTCGCGTTGACCAGCTGGTCAAGGCGCTGAACAATGCGGCGACCCGCAAGGAATGAGATGAGCGAACCAACCATCGATGAGCCGACCTTCACCGCGCTGCAGGAAGCGGCCGGCGCCGAGTTCGTGACCGAGCTCGTGGGCACCTTTCTCGAAGAAGCGCCGGCCATGCTGGCGGAGTTGCGCAACGCGCAGGCAGCCGGCGCGGCGGATACCTTCCGGCGTGCCGCGCATTCGCTCAAGTCCAACGGCAACACCTTCGGCGCGACGCGGCTGGGCGCGCTGGCGCGCGAGCTGGAACTGGGCGGGCTGATCGCCGACAGCGGGCCGCTGGACGAGCTGGAGGCCGAGTACCAGCGAGTCGCCGCCGCGCTCAAGGAGCTGTGCGGTGGCTGAACGCGGCGCGCGGTTGCTGGTCACGGATGACAACAAGGTCAATCGCCTCTTGCTCACGCGCAGCCTGGAGCTGCAGGGCCACCGCGTAGCGAGTGCGGAAAACGGCCGCGTGGCCTTGGAGATGCTGCGCGCCGAGGCCTTCGACCTGATGCTGCTCGACATGGAGATGCCCGAAATCGACGGCTTCCAGGTGCTGGAACAAATGATGGGCGATGCGAAGCTGCGGGATCTTCCGGTGATCGTGACCAGTTCGCTCGAAGGGGTGGCCCACGTGGTGCGCTGCCTGGAACTTGGCGCCGACGATTACCTGCACAAGCCGGTGAACCCTGTGGTGCTCAAGGCGCGCATCAATTCCAGCCTCGAGAAGAAGCGCCTGCGGGACCAGCAAAAGGAACTGATCAAGCGCTTCGCAACCTCCGAAGTGGCCGAAGACCTGCAGCAATCGGGTTTCGCCCTGGGCGGCCGGCGCGTGCGCGGCACCGTGATGTTTTCCGACATCCGCGGCTTCACCGCGCTGGTGGAGTCGCAGCCGCCGGAAGAAACCATCGAGTTGCTCAACACCTACTACACGCTGATGTTCGACGCCATCAGTGGCCACGGCGGCGTCGTCAACCAGATGATCGGCGACGGGCTGATGGCGATTTTCGGTGCGCCCCTGCCGCTGGCCGAGCCGCCGCTCGCGGCAGTGCGGGCGGCGCTCGACATGGTGGAGATGATCGACCTGTTCAATCTGGAACGTGTTGCTTCGGCCAAGGCGCCGATAGCGATCGGCATCGGCATTGCGTCTGGTGAGATGGTGGCCGGCTATACGGGCACCCAGCAGCGCGCCACCTACACCTGCATCGGCGACACGGTGAACCTGGCGGCGCGGCTCGAGGCACACACCAAGGAGGCAGGGCGCGGCATCCTCGTGGATGGCGACACGCACGCCGCGCTCGCTGACCGGGTGCCGACGGAGCCGCTGGGCGAGGTGCAGTTCAAGGGCAAGGCGGCAACGGTGCCGGTGTTTGCGGTGAAGCTCAAGGTGCAGTGACAATCCGGTTCCGCTTTCCTTTGCGCTCAAATGTCCCTCGCCCGGCTGATGCTCGTCATTCTCGTTCGGGCCCTGCTTTGCCTGCTGGTTTCGGCCGCCTGTTATTTCATGTTCACGGCCTTGCTCGGTGCCACTGGCCAGAGCTCTGAAAAGACAGTCATCTGGGCGATGACGATACTCACCAGCGGCGTGGTCTGGGTATTTGCTTTCGTGCGTCCGGCGTTTGCGGTGATGGGATCGCTGGCCGATGCGGTGCGGGCGCTGCTCTGGCGAAGCGAGAGCGGGCGCTATTACGCCTTCGACGGGCAGAGGATCAGGGTCATGGTCGTCGAAGGCGAGCCGTGGGTGGCCGAAGCGGATGTGCTCAAGGTGTTGGGCCCGAAGGCGCTGCGCCATCTGAACTGGAAGCAGATGTCCGCCGACGAGTACGGGGAAATTTCAGGCACGAACCTGAAGGGCTTTTCCGAACAAGGCGTGGAGAAGCTGTTTGCCGGGAAAACGGATGAATTTTCGCGCCGGTTTCGAAAGTGCCTGATCGGGGACGTGTTCTTTCCGTTTCGCCGCGCGCGCGAGCGCGGTTTGCCATTGCCGTGGACTTAGCGGAATCGCCTGAAACCGGGAGACGCAGGCAGGGCCGGAATGACCGCTCGATGAAAACCGCGCGAAGTCCGGCGGCCCGACGATCCTCGAGTATCGACGCGATGGCTTGCGCTATCGGCATCAGGACCCTGGTGGGTAGCCAGACCAGGTGTCTTTGTTAGGTTGTCAGTTGACAACCTCTGCATGGCAACCTAATATCCTTTCATTGCCTACCAGAGCGCCGCAATGTCCCACCCGAAAAAGGAGATTGCTGCCGCGATTGAGTATGCGCGGAGTAAGGGTTGGCGTGTTGTGGAAGGCGGCTCCCATGCGTGGGGACAGATGTATTGTCCCTATAACGACAAGGAATGCCGATGTGGCGAATTTTGCAGAACGAGTATCTGGAGCACTCCGAAGAGCCCCGGCAATCACGCTAAACAACTGCGCCGGGTCGTTGATAAATGCAGCGTGCATCGAGCCCGGGAGACTAGCGATGACGAGGAACAGCCATGACTGAGTTCGACTTCTTGCTCAAATTTGAACTTGCCGATCCGGACGCCGATGCGGAGAAATTCGTCGATGCGCTATATGAAGCGGGGTGCGATGACGCCACCGTTGGAATTGGTCAGTCTGGACGTATCGCGTTGAATTTCACAAGACAAGCCGCTTCTGCGCTCGAAGCTGTCTCAAGTGCCATCGCTGACGTGAGAAAGGCTGTTCCCAACGCCAAACTGATTGAAGCTACCCCGGATTTGGTTGGCTTGACGGATATTGCGGAAATATTGGGGTGCAGCCGGCAGAATATCCGGAAACTCGTGGTTGGGCATCGATCCCTGTTTCCGTCGCCGATTCATGAGGGAAGTGCCGCAATCTGGCATCTCTCCAAAGTGCTGCAATGGTTCAAGGCAAAGGGGAATTATGCGATTGAGGACAGTCTGATTGAAGTTTCCAAGGCGGCGATGCAAGTCAATATTGCACGGCAAATGCAAGACCTCGAGCCCGCTTTTCATCGAAACGTAAGGGCTCTGCTGACCTGATCCAAACCAGGGGCTCCACATCCGAGGAACCCGGGAGCTTGATCGTGCAGCAACGCGATGCCTGGGGACGCGCATTTCGTGAAGCCGAGATGAAGGCGGAGTCGCGTCGGAGCAGGAGCAGGCTCTTGCGTTGACCTTAATTCATTACCATGGTAATGTGAATAGATGGCGCTTGCGCATTCCAAACTGACGGCCCAAGGCCAGATATCCGTGCCTTCCGCAATTCGCAAGAAACTCGGGGTCGGGCCCGGCTCCGTCCTCGAGTGGGACGAGCAGAACCATCAGATCGTCGTCCGCAAGGCGGGTCGGCACACCTTGGCGGATGTGCACCAAGCGCTGTTTCCCGATGGCAGCCCCAAGCAAAAGCGGTTTACCAGCGTGAAGGAAGGCATCAGAAAGCACATCCGGCAGAAGCATGCACGCCGTTGATACCAATCTGCTCGTGCGACTGGTGGTGCGTGACGATGCGGATCGGGTCGATGCCGGGGAGGCGTTTGTCGCAACAGGTGCGTGGGTGTCACACCTCGTACTGGCGGAAACGCTGTGGGTTCTCGACGCGCTTTACCATCGCTCGGCTACGCAGATCGCAGATGCAATCGACCGAATGCTGAAGCACAGGGAATTGACGCTTCAGGATGCGGATGTCGTTGCCTTGGCGCTGGATCATTTCCGCTCCCGCCCCTCGCTGGGCTTCTCCGATTGTCTGGTTCTGGAAATCGCCCGCAAGGCCGGTCATCTTCCGCTCGGCACCTTCGACCGGAATGTTGCAAAACTCGACGGTACGCGCCGCCTGTAGTGCTCTCGATCAAGTGCTCAAGGCCGGCCCGACCCCGGCGGGTCGGCGGCGGCGATTCGTCCCGGACCGGCGGCGCTTAGGCGTACACTGACCGCCGATCGGAATCGACCGGGCTCTCCGCCCGCGCATTGCGCTGCTTTCAAACGATCGGAGGAGGATCGGATGTACGGGCATGACGAGGGTCTTGCATTGCCCAGGCTGGGGGCGAATGCGTCAAAGGCATTCAAGGCGCTGTCTGCGCCGGGCGCGCAATGCGCGCGGTAACCAAAGCGCAACTCCTCGCAGAAAACGAGCGGCTGCTCAAGCGGGTGGCCGCGCTCGAGCGTGCGAAGGTGAAGAGCGCGGCGCGATCGTCAGCGGCAAACAAACCGCGTGCCGGCGATGCAGCGATCGCGGCCGAAAACGCACGGCTGCACAGGAAAGTTGCCGCGCGCGACCGCAAGATCGCCGAAGCGCGCGAACTGCAGGCGGCGACGAGCGACGTGCTCAAGGCGATCAGCCGTTCGACCTTCGACCTCGATGCGGTTCTGAACACGCTGTTGCACTCGGCAGCGCGGCTGTGCGGGGCTGACCGGGGCCTCATTTTCCGCCCCGACGGCGAGGGGCGTTACTTCCCCGCGGTGATGTACCACTACGCACCCGGTTCGCCGACTGAAGTTGCCTTGCGCAAGGCGGCGGTCCGCAACGATTGCAGCAGCGCGACCGGCCGCGCCATTCTCGAGCGGCGCACCATCCACATCTCGGACGTTCTCGCCGATTCGGGGTACACCCGGCGCGACCTGATGACGGCCGACGCCGCGCGTACCGTGCTCTCGGTTCCGTTGCTGCGCGGCGACGACCTGGCCGGCGCCATCACCCTGACGCGGCACGGCGAGCCGCGGCCGTTCACCGACAGGCAGATCGAACTGGTGACCAATTTCGCCAATCAGGCGGTGATCGCGATCGAGAACGTGCGCCTGTTCAACGAAACGAAGGAGTCGCTTGACCGGCAGACGGCGATCAGCGACATCATGCGCGTCACCTCCAACTCGCCGAGCGACGTGCAGCCGGTGCTCGATGCCGTGGCGGAGCGCGCAGCACGCATTTGCGAAGCGCAGATTGCCGACGTCGTGCTGGTCGAAGGCGGGGCGTTGCGCTTCAGGGCTTCGATGGGGAATATCGAGCGTCTCGGCGCCACCGAAACGGTGCCGCTCAATCGCACCAGCGTGATGGGGCGATCGATCATCGACCGCAGGCCCGTGCACGTGGCCGATCTGCAGAACGTCCCGGAGGACGAGTATCCGATCGGACGAATGCTGGCGCGCAAGCACGGGCACCGCACGATCCTTGCCGTGCCGCTGATACGCAAGGACCGGGCGCTCGGGACGATCCTTCTGCGCCGGACCGAAGTGCGGCCTTTCGACGACAAGCACATTGCGCTTCTCAGAACCTTTGCCGACCAGGCGGCGATCGCGATCGAGAATGTGCGGTTGTTCAACGAAACGAAAGAGGCGCTCGAGCGGCAGACGGCGACGGCTGAGATCCTGAAAGTCATTGCGAGATCGCCGTCGGATGTGCAGCCGGTGTTCGATGCGATCGCCGCAAGCGCGATGCGCTTGATTGGCGGCAGTTCGGCGACCGTCGCCCGGGTGGTCGGAGACATGCTGCATCTCGCGGCAACGACCGCAACCAGTGAAGCAGGCAGCGACGCGATGAGGAGCATGTTTCCCAGGCCGCTCGGGACTCCGGGACTGCTCCTTGGCACGGTGGCGCGTTCCGGGAAGCCTGCGTACCGGAGCGATTCCGAGAGCGACCCGGAGGTGCCGCCCGAGGTCAAGGAACTGGCCCGCGCCCGCGGCTATCGAAGCACGCTTGCCGTGCCCATGCTGCGCGAGGGCGTCACGATCGGAACGATCGGCGTCGCCCGCCCCGAACCGGGGCCGTTCACCGATCACCAGATCAATCTGCTCGAGACCTTCGCCGACCAGGCGGTGATCGCGATCGAGAACGTGCGGCTGTTCAACGAGACGAAAGAGGCGCTCGAGCGGCAGACCGCTTCCGCGGAAATCCTCAAGGTCATCAGCAGTTCGTCGACTGACTTGACGCCGGTGTTCGATTGCATTCTCGAACACGCGACCCGGCTCTGCGACGCGCATCTGGGCGTGCTGTACGGTTCGCACGACGGCGAAAAGTATCAAACCCTGGCGCAGCGCGGCGCGAGCGATGAATTGGCAAAGCACCTGATGGGCCGGGGGCCGTTCGTCCCGGCCGCCAACTCCGCCTTACGGAAAATGATCGAGGAACGTCAGTCGGCACAGTTTGCCGATTACAAGGACACCGCCGCGTACCGAGAGCGTGCGCCGAATATCGTCGCATTGGTGGATCTTGGCGGCGTGCGGAGCTTCGTCGTCGTGCCCATGCTCAAGGAGGGCCGGGTGATGGGCGGAATCGCCATCTATCGGCGCGAAGTACGGCCATTCAGCGAAAAGCAGGTCGACCTGGTCCGAAGTTTTGCCGCCCAGGCGGTGATCGCGATCGAGAACGTGCGGCTGTTCAACGAGACGAAACAGGCGCTCGAGCGGCAGACGGCGACGGCGGAGATCCTCAAGGTGATCAGCAGCTCGCCGACTGATACGCAGCCGGTGTTCGATGCGATCGCACGCAGCGTGGTACGGCTGTGCGACGGCCTCTACACGTATGTCGGGCTGTATGACGGTGCGATGTTGAGTTTTGTCGCGTATCACAACGTGAGCCCGGAGGCGCTCGCGATTCTTCGAGCGAGATTCCCGAGCCGGCCGACGCGAGGTTCGTCAGCTGGCATTGCGGTTCTGGATGGCGTGGCGGTTCACATTCCGGACGTGATGGCGGATCCCGGCTACCAGTTCAAGGATCTGGCCCGCGCAGACGGCTATCGCGCCATCCTGGCGGTGCCGATGCTGCGCGGCGGAACCTCAATCGGAATCATCGCGGTGGGCCGGCGCACGCCGTTTTCGGAGGATCAGATCGGTCTCGTCAGGACCTTCGCCGACCAGGCGGTGATCGCGATCGAGAACGTGCGGCTGTTCAACGAAACCCGGGAGGCGCTCGAGCGGCAGACGGCGACGGCCGAGATTCTCAAGGTCATCGGCAGCTCGACCACCGACACGCAGCCGGTGTTCGACGCAATCGTGCGCAGCGCGCTGCCCATTTTCGACGGCATGGGCATCGCTATTGCGCGGGTGGAGGGAAATGCGATTCACTACGTTTCGGAGGGCGGGAATACTTCCAGAGCTCGCGGCGGCTTTCGCATGCCGCTCGACCGCGAGAGCATTGCCGGTTGTGCAATTCTCGATCGCCGCCTGGTCAGCATTCTCGATACGGACGCGCCGGAGACGCCCGCCAACACTCGCGCCAACGCTCGCGTTTCTGGAAGCCGTTCCTTGGCGGTTGCGCCGATGATGAGCAAGGGCGAAGCCGTCGGCACCATCACGCTCCTGCGGCGCAATCCCGGCAAATTGAGCGACAGGCTCCTCGATCTGCTAAAGACCTTCGCCGACCAGGCGGCGATCGCGATCGAGAACGTGCGGCTGTTCAACGAGACCAAGGAGTCCCTCGAGCGGCAGACGGCGACCGCGGAGATTCTGAATGTAATCGCAAGTTCGCCGTCGGATGTGCAGCCGGTGTTCAATGCGATCGTCGACAGTGCCGTGCGCCTGATCAAGGGACAGTCGTCGACCGTGACCCGGGTGGTTGGGGACACCATTCAGCTCGCTGCGTTCACTTCGACCAGCGACGCAGGCAATGAAACGCTCAAGAGCCTGTTTCCTCTTCCCCTTTCACACTCCAGCTCGCTGCACGCCCGGGTTGCGCGCACCGGGAAGTCCGAAGTCCGAATCGATGTTGAAAACGATCCGGACTTGTTGCCCGAGGGGAAGGAAATGGCACGCGCCCGGGGATTCCGAAGCGAACTTTTCGTGCCCATGCTGCTGGACGGAAACGCGATCGGGACGATCAACGTCGCGCGCCGGGAGCCGGGAGAATTCAGCGATCACCAGATCAATCTTCTGAAAACCTTCGCCGACCAGGCGGTGATCGCAATCGAGAACGTGCGGCTGTTCAACGAGACGAAAGAGGCCCTCGAGCGGCAGACGGCGACTTCCGAGATCCTGCGCGTCATCTCGAGTTCACCCACCGATGTGCAACCGGTGTTCGAGGCAATCGCAAAGAGCGGCCTTCATCTGTTCGAGGATGCCAACGTCTCGGTGGTGCTGCGCGACGGCGATACCATCCGGGCGGGTGCGTTCTCGGCGCGCGACCCGGAACGGATCGCAACATGGAGAGCTGCCTTCCCCACGCCGCTGACACGCGATTACCTCAACGCCACGGCGATCCTCGACAACGCAATCGTCGATATTCCGGACGTAGACGCCTTGCCGAGACCGTTGAAGCCCGGCACCGCGGACTTTGCTGCCACCGGCTTCAAGGCGATCACCATCACGCCCATGATGCGCGGTGACGAAGCAATCGGCGCAATCGGGGTCGCAAGGCTCAAGCCGGGATCGCTCAACGACAAGCAGATCGCGCTGCTCGAGACCTTCGCGGACCAGGCGGTGATCGCGATCGAGAACGTGCGCCTGTTCAAGGAGGTGGAGGCGCGCACGGAAGCGCTGTCGAAGACGGTGGGGCAGCTTACGGCGCTGGGCGAGGTGGGGCAGGCGATCAGCTCGACGCTGGACATCGAGAAGGTGCTGAAGACGGTGGTGACGCGTGCGGTGCGGCTCACCGGGCTGGACGCCGGCGTGATCTACGAATACGACGCGCCGAGCGAGCTGTTTCAATTGCGGGCCTCGAAGAATTTCGACGAGGAGAGCGTCAACGGCATGCGTGGCGCATCATTGCGCGTGGGAGAGGGAGCGGTGGGGGGGAGCGTCGTGGCGCGCAAGCCGAGGCAGGTTCCCGACACGCACGCCCCGGACTATCCAGCCCGGTTTCGTGAACTGCTCGACCGCGAGGGGTTCCGGGCGATCCTCGCGGTGCCGCTATTGCGCGAGGACCAGATCATCGGCGCGCTGATGATACTCCGCAAGGAACCGGGGTCATTCGGGCAGGAGACCATCGAGCTGCTCCAGACCTTCGCTTCGCAGTCGGCGCTGGCGATCCAGAACGCGCGCCTGTTCCGCGAGATTGCGGAGAAGGGCAAGCAACTCGAAGTCGCGAGCCAGCTCAAGTCGCAGTTCCTCGCCAACATGTCGCACGAGCTGCGCACGCCGTTGAACGCGATCATCGGCGTGACCGAGATGCTGCATGAAGACGCGGTCGATCTGAAACGCGAGGACGAGCTCGAACCGCTCGAGCGCGTGCTGCGCGCTGCCAGGCACCTGCTCGCGCTGATCAACGACATTCTCGATCTCTCGAAGATCGAAGCGGGCAAGATGGACATCCACATCGAGTCCTTCGCGATCGCACCGTTGATCAACGACGTGGTGCAGACCATCGGTACCATGGCCACCAAAAACGGCAACGAGGTGGTGGTCGATTGCGCGGCCGACATCGGCACGATGAATGCCGACCAGACGCGCATCCGGCAGGCGTTGCTCAATCTCGCGAGCAACGCGAACAAGTTCACCGAGGGTGGCAAGGTCACCATCGGCGCCAGGCGTGCAGTCGAGGAGGGTCGCGAGTGGGTGACGATGGCGGTCACGGACACCGGCATCGGCCTGACGCCCGAGCAGATGGGGAAACTCTTCCAGGAGTTCGTCCAGGCCGACGCCTCGACCACCCGCAAGTACGGCGGCACGGGGCTTGGCCTCGCGATCAGCCGGCGCTTCTGCCAGATGATGGGCGGCGACATCACGGTGGCGAGCGAGTTGGGCCGCGGCTCGACCTTCACGATCCGCCTGCCGGCCGAAGCCGGGGTGGTACAGCCGGCGGCGGCCACCCGAGCCGACACGGCGCCGTCCGGGGCCTCGACGATCCTGGTCGTGGACGACGATCAGACGGTGCGCGAGATGATGGAGCGCTATCTCGCGCGCGAGGGATTTTCGGTCGTGACGGCAAGCGGCGGCCAGGAAGGGCTGCGGCTCGCGCGGGAATTGCATCCCGCGGCGATCACGCTCGATGTGATGATGCCGGACCTCGACGGCTGGACGGTGCTCGCTGCGATCAAGGGCGATCCCGAGCTTGCGGACATTCCGGTGATTCTCATTTCCATCGTGGATGAGAAGAACCGCGGCTACGCGCTCGGCGCCACCGACTATATGGTCAAGCCCGTCGATCGCGCACGGCTCTCGGGCGCGTTGCGCGGGATCTGCGGCTCGGTCGGCCGCCAGGTGCTGCTGGTCGATGACGACGAGACGATGCGACAGGGAATGCGGCTTGCGCTGGAGCAGGACGGCTGGCAGGTCGGCGAGGCCGAGAACGGCCAGATTGCGCTCGCGCGGCTCACTGAGGCGCGGCCCGACATCATCATGCTCGATCTGATGATGCCCGAGATGGATGGTTTTGAGTTTCTCGTCGAGATGCGCAGCCGCGCCGAGTGGCGTGACATCCCGGTGCTGGTGGTGACGGCGAAGGACTTGACTGCGGGGGAGCGCAGCCGCCTCAACGGCGACATGGAGCGCGTGCTGCAAAAAGGCGCTTCCGAGCTGGACGAACTGCTGCGCGAGATCGGCCGCATTCTGCCCGGGTCAATAGAGCGGGGCCGCGGCAGGAAGGTGGTGGAGGAAAAGACATGAAGATCCTCTACGTCCAAAACAAGGCTGATGCCGAGCTGCGGTATCTCCCAATAGTCATGACCTCGGCGATTGAACACATGGCGAGCGTGGTGCGTCGCAACAACCCGTTGCGCGATCAAACGCGCAACGCCACGCGCGGGGGCGACCCTGATCGCGAGTTCAGGGGATGTCGGGTACCATGTAATGCGTGAGGGGGAGGCTCGCATGCGCGGGCCCGAGTTTCGGGGGGGACCAATGGCGCGCGGCGCGACTATTGCTCGCAGTTTCCTGCATTTGTCGCATGGTTTGCCGGCACTGCTTCCACTCCCCGGCAGCGCTTACCGGCACCGAAGACCTGACAGATCTGTCGCGCCCGGAATTTTTTTTGAAGTACTCAGCGGCCCGACCCACGCCCAGGCGCCGATACGCATCGGAACTTCCCTCGGGCTGGCTGGGTTCCGTTCTGAGTCCGGACAGACGATTCCGCGCGGTTACCAACGCCGCGTCAAGGAAACGAACGCGAAGGGTGGAGTACTCGGACGGAAGCTCGAACTGACAATATTGGATGACCAGTTGCAGATCCCCGCAGCGGTTGCCAATCACGAGCGGCTCCTTACGCAGGATAAGAGCGACCTTGCAATTTCGCCGTACTCCTCTCCGATTACGGACGCAGCCGCGGCCGTGACAGAAAAACGCGGGAAGCCGAAAGCGGCTTCGGAGGTTGCGACCACTTCGCTTTTCAAGAAAGGCCGGCGGTTCCTGTTCATGCTGCTCTCGCCGGCGGAGATCTATCCGCTCGTCAACCGGAGTGCCAAACCGTGACCGAACAATCCGTTGTGCGTGGCCTGGCCACGTGGGTCCGTCCGCTTAACGACCGCACGATCCTCGTGTTGGTGATCATGCTCTGCGCGGGAGTCGCGATCACCTTGTGGCATCTGGGGCGTCTGTCGTCGAGCCTTATCGAATCAGCAGCCGTAGGAGGCACGTCCCTGCATTCCGAAACGCTTGAGGAGCTGAGAACCCTCTACACCTCCGAAGTCGTGGGGCGGCTCATGGCGCACGGCGTCAACGTTACGCATGACTACAATCTGCACGAAGGCGCCATACCGCTTCCAGCGACCTTCACCATAGAGCTCGGCAGGCGTATCGGCGAAAAGGGCTCCGGGACGCAGGTCCGGCTGTTTAGCGATTACCCATTTCCCTGGCGGAAAGACGGTGGCCCGAGAGATGCGTTCGAAAAGGACGCGCTGAAACAGTTGAGAGAACACCCCGAAACGCCATTTTACCGTTTTGAGGATTTCCAGGGCCGCCCGTCGCTGCGGTACGCCACCGCGGATCTGATGCGGGCAAGTTGCATCGCGTGTCACAACAGCCACCCTGCCAGTCTGAAGACCGACTGGAAGCTCGGTGACGTGAGAGGCGTACTGGAGATCGTCCATCCTCTGGACCGTCTCGCGGCGCAGTCGCGCTCGGTGCTGCAGGAAACGGTCATACTGTTGGCGACGATAGGTGTATTGGGGCTGTTCGGACTCGCCTTGGTGGTCGGCCGACTGCGTCGCAGCTCCGAGGAGCTCGAGCAGAAGGTCGTCGAGCGGACCGCCGCATTGCGTGAAAGCCAGGACCGCACCCAGCTGATCCTTGACACGGCGTCGGACGCTGTCATCGCCATGGATGCTACAGGCTCGATCAGCACGGAGTGGAACCCCCAGGCCGAGGCCCTTTTCGGTTGGTCGCGCTTGGAGGCGCAGGGACGGCGCCTGTCCGAGACGATCATTCCCGCCCGGTACCGGGAGGCCCACGAGCGCGGCCTCCGGCATTTCCTGGATACCGGTGCCGGGCCGGTCCTGAACACGCGGATCGAGATCGAAGCGCTGCACCGGGACGGCCATGAGTTTCCCGTGGAGCTTACGATCTTGCCGGTGCGCTCGAAGGGAACCGTGGCCTTCACCGCCTTTGTCCGCGACATCACCGCGCGGAAGCGGGCGGAGGCGGAACTGGCAAAGAAAAACCGGGAGCTAGCCGATGCCCGCGACCAGGCGGAGGAGGCCAGCCGAACTAAGAGCACGTTCCTCGCCAACATGTCGCACGAGTTGCGCACGCCGCTCAACGCGGTCATCGGCGTGACCGAGATGCTGCATGAGGACGCGGTCGATCTGAAGCGGGACGACGAGCTCGAGCCGCTCGGGCGCGTGCTGCGCGCCGCCAAGCATTTGCTCGCGCTGATCAATGACATTCTCGATCTCTCCAAGATCGAGGCCGGCAAGATGGACATCCACATCGAGTCCTTCGCGATCGCGCCGTTGATCGAGGACGTGGTGCAGACCATAGCCACGATGGCGGCAAAGAACGGCAACGAGCTGGTGGTCAATTGCGCTGCCGACATCGGGACGATGAATGCCGATCAGACGCGCATCCGGCAGGCGCTGCTCAATCTCGCGAGCAACGCCAACAAGTTCACCGAGCGCGGCACGGTCACGATCAGCGCGAAGCGCGTAACCGAGGAGGGCCGCGAGTGGGTGACTATGGCGGTCACGGACACCGGCATCGGCTTGACGCCCGAGCAGATCGGAAAGCTGTTTCAGGAGTTCGTTCAAGCCGAGGCCTCGACAACGCGCAAGTACGGTGGCACGGGGCTCGGCCTCGCGATCAGCAGGCGCTTTTGCCAGATGATGGGCGGCGACATCACGGTGGCGAGCGAGCCGGGCCGCGGCTCGACCTTCGTTCTCCGCCTGCCAGCCGATGGCGTAACTACTCACACTGCGGCAGCGCCTCGGGAGGCCGCGACGCCTCGACCGAGCGCAGTACCATCCGGGGCCCCAACGATCCTGGTGGTGGACGATGATCAGACCGTGCGCGAGATGATGGAGCGTTATCTCGCGCGCGAGGGCTTCTCGGTCGTGACGGCAAACGGTGGCCAAGAAGGGCTGCGGCTGGCGCGGGAACTGCATCCCGACGCGATCACGCTCGATGTGATGATGCCGGACCTCGACGGCTGGACGGTGCTCGCCGCGATCAAGGGCGATCCCGAGCTGGCGGGCATTCCCGTGATTCTCGTGTCCATCGTGGACGAGAAGACCCGCGGCTACTCGCTTGGGGCCACCGACTACATGGTCAAGCCCGTCGATCGCGCGCGGCTCTCCGGGATGCTGCGCAAGATCTGCGGCGTGGTCGGCCGCCGGGTGCTCGTGGTTGATGACGACGACATGATGCGACGCGGGATGCGGCTTGCGCTCGAGCAGGACGGCTGGCAGGTGAGCGAGGCCGAGAACGGCCGGGTGGCGCTGGCGCGGCTTGCCGAAACGCGTCCCGACATCATCATGCTCGATCTGATGATGCCCGAGATGGACGGCTTCGAGTTCCTCGTCGAGATGCGCAGCCGGGCGGAATGGCGTGACATCCCCGTGCTGGTGGTCACCGCGAAGGACCTGAGCGCGGAGGAGCGCAGCCGCCTCAATGGCGAGGTGGAGCACGTGCTGCAAAAAGGGGCCTCCGAGTTGGACGAACTGCTTCGGGAGATCGGCCGAATTCTGCCCGGCTCGATCGAGCGCGGCCGCGGCAGGAAGGTGGTGGAGGCAAAGACATGAAGATCCTGTACGTTGAGGACAACGACGACAACATCTACATGCTGGAGAGACGGCTCAAGCGCTCCGGTTTCACGGTGATGATCGCGCGCGACGGCGCCCAGGGCGTGGCGATGGCGGCAGCCGAATTGCCCGACCTGATCCTGATGGACCTGGGCCTGCCGGTGCTCGACGGTTGGGAGGCGACACGCCAGATCAAGGCCGCGCCGCAAACGAAACATATTCCGGTGATTGCGCTGACCGCCAATGCGATGACGGGCGACAGGGAGAAAGCCATGGCCGCGGGTTGCGACGACTTCGATACCAAGCCGGTGGAGCTGCCGCGCCTGCTCGGCAAGATCCAGGCGCTGGTGCCGGGGGTGAAGGCATCGTGAGCCCGGCTGAAGCCGCGTTGCTGGTGGTCGATGACAACGAGGACAATCGCTATACGCTCACGCGCCGGCTCAAGCGCGAGGGCTATACGAACCTCACCACCGCCAACGACGGCCGCGAGGCGCTGGAACTCCTCGGCTCGAAGAAGTTCGACCTGATGCTGCTCGACATCATGATGCCCGAGTTGAACGGCTACCAGGTGCTCGAGCACCTGAAGGCGGATGCCGAGCTGCGGCATCTCCCGGTGATCATGATCTCCGCGGTCGGAGAGGTGGAAAGCGTGGTGCGCTGCATCGAGCTCGGCGCCGAGGACTACCTGCCCAAGCCCTTCGACGCGACGCTCCTTCGCGCACGGGTCGGTGCGAGCCTCGAGAAGAAGGCGCTGCGCGACGAAGTGCGCGAGTGGGGAAAGAAACTCGAACAGCGCGTGCAGGAGCAGGTGGCGCAACTTGAGCGCCTGGGCCGGCTGAAGGGTTTTTTCTCGCCGCAGCTCGCGGAGTCGATCGTGAGCGGCGGCGGCGAAGAGCTGTTGAAGACGCACCGCCGCGAGGTGGTGGTGGTGTTTCTCGATCTGCGCGGCTTCACCAGCTTCACCGACACCTGCGAGCCCGAGGAGGTGATGGCGGTGCTGGGCGAATATCACCGTGCAATGGGGCAACTGATCATGACCCACGAAGGCACGCTCGAGCGCTTCGCCGGCGACGGACTGATGATCTTCTTCAACGACCCGATCAGGCTCGACAACCCTGCCGCGAATGCGGTGAAGATGGCGCTCGACATGCAGCAGAAATTCGTGGCGCTGCGCGCGGCGTGGAAGAAGCGCGGCTACGACCTCGATCTCGGTATCGGCATCGCGCAGGGCTATGCGACGCTCGGTGCGATCGGCTTCGAGGGGCGCTGGGATTACGCCTGCATCGGCAGCGTCACCAATCTTGCCGCGCGCTTGTGCAGCGAGGCCAAGGGCGGGCAGATACTGACGAACCAGAAAACGCTGGCGCGGATCGAGGACACGACGCAGGCGGAAGCGCTGGGCGAACTCACGCTGAAGGGCATCGTGCAGCCGGTGAAGGCGTTCAACGTCACGGGTTTCAAGGCTTGAGATGGACGAGAGGGACATCGAGTTGTTCAACGACAGCATCGAACGGTGTTCCGCGAGCCCCGAATTCCTGCGCCGCTTCTATACCCTGTTTCTCGCTTCTTCCGATACGGTGGCAAAGAAATTCGAACACACGGACCTGCGAAAACAGGCGAGCCTGCTCAAGGCATCGCTATACATAATGATAACGGCGAGCGGTGAATCCGACCGCGTCGTCCATCTGGAGCGGCTCGCCAAACGCCACAGCAGGGCGGAGCTGGATATCAAGCCGGAACTCTACGATCTGTGGCTCGACCGGCTGGTGCAGGCCGTAGGGGAATTCGACCCGATGTTCGACGCGGAAATCGAGGCTGCCTGGCGGCGCATGCTGCGGCCCGGGATCGATTTCATGAAGTCTAGGTACTGACCCACACGGCGCGGGTCTCGTATCCCCTCAGGGCGAGCGCTGCCAGGCGCGGTACCGGCTTGGCCGCCACGTCATCAATGCGCCTGCGGCAGCTTGAGATAATCCGCCGGCAGTAGAATCTTGACCCCGGCGAGCGTTTTCCCGTAAAGCGCGCCGAAGTGCGCGCGATCGCCGGTGAGCAAATGGGTCGCGCGCGCTTCCATGGCAGCGAGCAGAATCGGCGCGTCTTTCGCGACCAGCTGCACGCCCGCCGGGAGCGCGGCGTGCTCCGGCGCATCCACCATCGACAACTTCGCGGCCAGGGCATGCAGCCGGGCGCGCTGTTCGTCGCTATCGAGGTTTCTCTCCGCCTCCGCCACGGCGTAGCGCGAAGTGAGGAGTGTTATTCGCGGCAGCCGCCACAGCCTGGCGAGCCCGGAGTCCTCCAGCCACGCACTCGAGAACAGCACGTTTGCGTCCAGGAAGACGCGGTGCGTCACGGGCGCCGGTGCGGGACGTCCCCGGGATCGATCCCCAGCCTGCGCACCTCGCGCAGCGCGCGCTTGTAATCCGCCGCATCGACCGCGTTGTTCAGCAGGAACTCGGCCCTGCGCCGGGGAGAGTAGACCTCGACCGGCATGGCCACAGCGGGCCGGATGCTGATCCCGTCCCCGGATTCCTCGATCACGACCATGCCGCCTTCAGTCAGGCCGAAACGGCGGCGCAGCCGGGCGGGGATGACCAGGGTGCCGTTGCGACCGATTTTGCTGGTTTCCATAATTATTATATTGTGAATTTCAGACTATTTGATATTAGCATATCGCGTCACCGTACCTGACTTTGTTTCTGCGCGGGACCGAGCGCAGCGATCGCTCGAACAGGCGGGTCCCGGGCGCCACGGGGACTTCGCCAAGTAGCTCACGCCGGGGCACGCGATCCTGCGCGCAGAGCACGACATGGACGCGGTGTTCGCGGCGGTCGACATCAGCACCGTGATGGTGAACGGGCAGGTGCCGGAAACCGGATTGCCGGAGGCGAGCTTCGACGGGGTCGCCCCAGTGGCTCAGATTGCCGCGAGCCGCTGAACCGTATCCGGATACCGCTTGACGAGATTGATCAGCAACGCAGCCTGCGCGTTCGGCCTCGCACGGCCTTGTTCCCAGTTCTCGAGCGTGCGAACGTTCGTCCGAAGATAAACGGCAAACAGGGCGCGCGAGATCCTGAGGCTTTCACGCACGCGAATCAGTTCCTTCGGGGTGACTTCCGGCGCCGGCTTGTATTCGGCCGCATGGGTCCGCAGGGTCCGCTTGCCTTTCCGCGCCTCAGCGAGAGCCGCCACCCCTTCGCTCAATTCGTTGAACAGGTCGCGCCTGCCGGCGCGCTTCGGCGTTGCATTGACGATCGTCTTCATGTGATTCTCCTGTCTTCCAGTTCCGTATTGATCATTGCCTTGAGCGCCTTGCGCTGCTGCGACGTCAAGTCGGCCATCTCGTCCTTGTCATACAGGGTAAACAGCCAGAACTGCAAGCCGGTCACCCATCAGTAGTAGATCACCCACAGGCAGCGCTCGAAAGCTGGCAGTTCGACGAAGATCGCCTTCATTCAGCAATTATACGCAATCTGCGTATACCCAGCGCCTAGTGTTGCGCGAGAAAACTCATGACGGCCCGATTGAATTCGGCCGCATTTTCCATGGCCACTGCGTGCCCGGCCCCGGGGATGACTGTCAATCGAGCCCCGGGGATGTATTCGGCCAGAACGCGGGATTGGCTTGGAGGCGTGACGACGTCGTTCTCGCCGACGACGACATGGGTCGGGATCGTGATGTCATGCAGGCGAGCCAGGGTGTCGTGATTCGCCCCCGCGTTTGCCTGGCGCAGATAGGCGGCGGGAGATTGCGGCCGCGGATGGGAAGGCGCCCCGCTTAACCAGGCTTGAGCCGCCTGCTGGTTCGCGTAGAACTGGTTCGTGAAAGCCTGCAGGCCCAGCGCTTGCAGGAATTCTCCCTGGGTCAGGCTGCGTTGGGCGGCGTTGAGCGTAGCGAACACCGTTGCAAGGTATGGATTGGCTTTCGGGAAAGTCGAAGCCAGGGTCAGACTGCGGACTCGTTCGGCGTGATCGAGGGCGATCTCCTGAGCGATCAAGCCGCCCATCGATGAGCCAACGAGGTGAAAGCGTCCCAATCCGAGCTGCCCGAGGAGCCCGTTTGTGTCCTTCACCAACTGCGCGATGTCGTATGAGTCGACCGGGCTTTCGTCCGTTTGCCCGGCATCGCGGTTGTCGAACACCAGACACTGATACCCGGCCGCAATGAACGCGGGTACCTGGAACAGCGTCCACGGCAGGTGATCGAGGGCGATGCCGGAAATGAATACCACCGGAGGCCCGCTGCCGGAAAGTTCGTAGTACATGTTGAGGCCGCCGACGTTGCTTACCGGCATCGGATCCCCTTTTATTCCTCCCCGGCCGGCGGAACATCGCGCGTACGGAGCCGGCGGAACTCCTGAAGGAGAAACTCCTGGTCCGCAGGCGAGAGATCGAAGCGCAGGCTCGCCTCCCCGATCGTTTCCGCGCTCCACGTCCCATGTCCCGCGAGCCAGGCAATGGCGCGGCGCAATGCTTCGTTTCTTGGCACGACGGGTCGAATGGGCATCGCAGCCGTCATTCTAAATGGCGCACACGATTCCATGCGCGCGAGGCGATGGCGTAGACTGCAAAGTTACGGGGAGAGGAGAGGGTCGGCATCATGACCTTCGCACATTGAGCGATGGCCGGGGCCACTAAAGCCGAGCTGGCGGAGCAGCTTCGCGCGCTGCAGAAGACGCTCGCGCGGGAAAAGGCGAAAAGCAAGCGGCTCGAAAGGAAGCGGGCCGAAGCGCTCGAGCAGCGGATTGCGACAGCGGAGATCCTGAGAGTCATTGCGGGCTCGCCGTCGGATGCACAGCCTGTGCTCGACGCAATTGCAGCCAGCGCGATGAAGCTGGTCGGCGGATTTTCGGCTGCGCTCGCCCGCGTCGAGGGGGACAAGATTCTGCTCGATGCGCTGACGACGACCGGCAAAGAAGGCGACGAGGCGCTCAGGGGCCTCTTTCCCCAGTCGCTGTCCGCCGGAACCGGCGTCGTCGCGAGGACGATCCGCAGCCGGGCGCCGTGCTGCATCGCCGATACAGAGACTGATCCCGGTTTCGCGGCCAAGTTCCGCAAGATGGCACGCGAGCGCGGTTTTCGTTCGACGCTCGCGGTACCGATGTGGCGCAGCGGCGAGGTGACAGGTTGCATCAGTGTCACGCGCCGCGAGCCGGGTCGCTTCCCCGATGAGCAGATCGAACTGCTCAAGACCTTCGCCGACCAGGCGGTGATCGCGATCGAGAATGCGCGGCTGTTCAAGGAACTGGAGACCCGCAACGGCGAACTGGCAGAGACGCTGGAGAAGCAAACGGCGACGAGCGAGATCCTGCGCGCGATCAGCCAGTCGCTGACGGACGTGAAGCCGGTGTTCGAGGCGATCGCCGAAAGCGCAATGCGGTTGTTGAAGGCATGGTCAGCCGCGGTGTTTTCCTTCGACGGAGACATGCTGCATCTCGGCGCGGCGCGCGGTTCCCTTCCGGACACCGAGGAATACCTCCGCAGCCGCTACCCGCGGCGCCCCGGTCCAGGATCCCTGTCGTCGCGCGCCATCGAGGCACGCGCTCCCTTCCAGGTCGGCGACGCCCAGGCCGATCCTGATCCTTCGATCCGGGAAATCGCCCGGCAACGCGGCTATCGCGCCGGGCTCTCGGTGCCATTGCTCAGGAACGGTGAACCGATCGGCACGATTGCGGTTTCCCGTGTTGAAGCGGGCGTGTTCTCGAATTCGGAAGTCGAGCTGCTGCAGACCTTCGCCGCTCAGGCGGTGATCGCGATCGAGAACGTGCGGCTGTTCAACGAGACCAGGGAGGCGCTCGAGCGGCAGACGGCGACTGCGGAGATCCTCAAGGTCATCGCCAGTTCGCCGACAGATGTGCAACCGGTGTTCGACGCGATCGTCCGGAGCGCAATGGCGCTGATAGGCGGATTCTCGGCACAGGTAACCAGGGTCTTCGAGGACAAGCTGCACCTCGCGGCCTTCACCACGACAAGCGAGTCGGGGGACGCAGCGCTAAAGGACCTGTATCCGATTCCACTCACCAGCGACCACCTGAGCGCGCAAGCGATTCGCGCGCGATCGCCGATCGTAATCAGTGATACCGAATCGGATCCTCAGATGCCGCCCAAGTCACAGGAGGTGGCGCGAGCGAGAGGATTTCGACGAATCATGTACGTGCCCATGATTAGAGAGGGTGTTGCGATCGGCACCATCCACGTGACGCACCGCGAGCCGGGACTCTTCAGCGTCCACCAGATCGAGCTTCTCAAGACCTTCGCCGACCAGGCGGTAATCGCGATCGAGAACGTGCGCCTGTTCAACGAGACCAAGGAGGGGTTCGAGCAGCAGACCGCCATCAGCGAAATCCTGCGGGTGATTTCCTCCTCTCCGGCAGACGTGCAGCCGGTGCTCGTTGCGGTGGCGGAGCGCGCGGCGCGCATCTGCGCCGCGCAGATTGCCGACATCGTGCTTGCCGAGGGCGGGACCATGCGTGTGGCGGCATCGATCGGCGACCTCGGGCGGCCTGGCGGCTCTGAGCCGGTGCCGCTCGATCGGACCAGCGTGATGGGGCGAGCGATCGTCGACAAGGCCGTCGTGCACGTGGCCGATCTCCAGAACGCGCCGGAGAGCGAATTTCCGCTCGGACGCACGCTCGCGCGCAATTACGGGCACCGCACGATACTCGCCGTGCCGCTGCTGCGCGAGGACCGGGCGCTCGGGACCATTCTGCTGCGCAGGGCCGAGGTGCGGTCTTTCGACGACAAGCACATCGCGCTGCTCAAGACCTTCGCCGACCAAGCGGCGATCGCGATTGAGAATGTGAGGCTGTTCAATGAGACGAAGGAGGCGCTCGAGCGGCAGACGGCGACGGCGGAGATTCTGAAAGTCATTGCGAGTTCACCGTCGGACGTGCAGCCCGTATTCGATTCGATCGCCGAAAGCGCGATGCGCCTGTTCGCTGGCCATTCTGCGGCCGTCACCCGGGTGGTCGGCGACACGCTTCATCTGGCCGGATTTACGACCAGCAGTGAGGCGGGGAACGAGGCGCTGAAAAGCCTGTTTCCCATGCCGCGCTCGTCTACTACCATCTTCAACACTGTGGTGCGGTCCGGTAAGCCTGCGTACCGGAGCGATACCGAAAACGACCCGGATCTGCCTCCCGAGCTACAGGAGTTCGCCCGCGCCCGAGGCTTTCGAAGCGCTCTCGCCGTGCCCATGCTGCGCGAGGGCGTCGTGATCGGCACAATCAACGTCACCCGGGCTGAACCCGGGCGGTTCACCGATCACCAGATCAATCTGCTCAAGACCTTCGCCGACCAGGCGGTAATCGCGATCGAGAACGTGCGGCTGTTCAACGAGACCAAAGAGGCGCTCGAGCAGCAAACAGCGACTGCGGAAATCCTGCGCGTCATCTCCGGTTCACCCACTGACGTTCAACCGGTGCTTGACGCTGTGGCGGCGAGTGCGGCCAGGCTGTGCGAAGCGACTGACACTCTGATTCAGCTGAGGCAGGGCGATGGGCTTCGACTGGCCGCCCACTACGGACAAATCCCCACCAGATCGACTAGCGTCATCATACCCATTACGCGCGGGTGGGCGTCCGGTCGAGCCATCATGGAGGGGCGATCGTTCCACACCCACGATATTCAGGCGGAAAAGGACGAGTTCCCAGTGGGGAGCGAGATCGCGCGGAAAATGGGTTATCGAACCGCCCTCGCGACGCCACTCATGCGCGAGGGAACCGCTATTGGGGTGATCAACGTTCGGCGTACCGCGGTTCGCCCGTTCAGCGACAAGCAGATCGCGCTCGTACAAACCTTCGCCGACCAGGCGGTGATCGCGATCGAGAACGTGCGATTGTTCAACGAGACGAAGGAGGCGCTCGACCGCCAGACGGCGACGAACGAGATCCTGCGCGCGATGAGCGGCTCGATGACCGACATCCGCCCGGTATTCGACGCGATCCTGCAGAACGCGATCCGGCTTTGCGAAGGCGATGCGGCGAGGCTGTTTCAATACGACGGACAGGTCTTGCGCATCGCGGCCGGGAACAACACGACGCTCGAGGGAGACACTTACCTGCGCGAGAAGCCGTTGCCGCTCGGTACCTACAACCCGACGCCTCAGGCGGGACTGGAGCGGCGCGTAGTCCACGTGCTCGACGTATTCGCCGAGCCGAGCTACCGCCCGCTGGTCCCGTCCGGGACGACAACCTGCCGGCCGGATGCGCCGAGCGTTCTTGCGGTCCCCCTGCTGCGCGATGGCAATCTGCTGGGCGTAATCACCATCTGGCGCTACGAGAAGCGCCTGTTCACCGACAAGCAGGTCGAGATGGTCAAGACGTTTGCCGCCCAGGCCGCCATCGCGATCGAGAACGTAAGGCTGTTCAACGAGACGAAGGAGGCGCTCGAGCGGCAGACGGCAACGGCGGAGGTGCTCAAGGCGATCAGTCGCACAACCTTCGACTTGGATTCGGTGCTTCAGACGCTGATGGATAACGCAACGCAGCTCTGCGGCGCGACCCACGGCGTCATGGTCAGGCCCGACGCGGACGGCAACTATGTTCCCTCCGTGGCGCACGGATACGATAAGGACCACCCATTGCTCGAGGTTATGCGCCGGAATCCGGTCACCCCGGGGCGAGCTTCGGGCTCGGGGCGGGTGTTGTTGGAGAAGCGGACCGTGCACATTCCGGACGTGCGCTCGGACCCCGAGTACGCGCGGAAGGATGGCTTGGATGCCGGAGGCCACCGGTCGCTGCTTTGCGTGCCGATGCTGCGCGACGGCGAGCCTATCGGCGTGATCACCATGTCGCGGGGCGAAAAATTCGAACCGTTCACCGACAAGCAGATTGAGCTGGTCACGACCTTCGCCGACCAGGCGGTGATCGCGATCGAGAACGTGCGCCTGTTCAACGAGACGAAGCAAGCGCTCGAGCGGCAGACGGCGACGGCGGAGATCCTGAGGGTGATCAGTAGCTCGCCGACCGACGTGCAGCCAGTGTTCGATGCCATAGCAGAGATCGCGCTCAAGCTTTGCGATGCGGGCTTCAGCGCCATCACTCGATTCGACGGCGAACTCATTCACCTTGCCGCTCTTACCAACGTACTTCCCGAGGCCGCGGTCGCGATTCAGAACGCCTGGCCCCAGCCGCCGGGCCCAGGCAGCGCTACGACCCGCGCCGTTCTCGAACGGACGACGATTCACATTCCCGACATCCGGGAGTATCCGGAGTACGCGTTACGTGGAGCCGCCGAAACGGCAGACTTCCGAAGCGTCCTTGCGGTGCCAATGCTTCGCGACGGAATTCCCCTCGGGGCAATTACAGTCCTTCGGTCTCAGCCGAATCCGTTCCCTGAGCAGCAGATTGCTCTCCTTCGGACCTTCGCCGCTCAGGCGGTAATCGCGATCGAGAACGTGCGGCTGTTCAACGAGACCAAGGAGGGGCTCGAACGGCAGACGGCGACGAACGAGATCCTGCGCGCGATCAGCGGCTCGATGACCGACATTCGTCCCGTATTCGACGCCATCCTGGAAAATGCAATCCGGCTTTGTGAAGGCGATGCGGCGCGGCTGTTTCAATACGACGGTCAGGTCTTGCGTATCGCGGCGGGGAATAACACGACGCTCGAGGGAGACAGCTATCTGCGCGACAATCCCCTGCCGCTCGGTACCTACAACCCGACGCCTCAGGCGGGACTGGAGCATCGCATCGTTCACGTACTCGACGTATTCGCCGAGCCCGGCTATCGCCCGCTGGTCCCGTCCGGCACGACCAACTACCGTCCGAACGCGCCGAGCGTTCTTGCGGTGCCTCTGCTGCGCGAAGGCGATCTGCTGGGCGTAATCACCATCTGGCGCTACGAGAAGCGCGTGTTCACCGACAAGCAAGTCGAGATGGTCAATACGTTTGCCGCCCAGGCCGCCATCGCGATCGAGAACGCGCGGCTGTTCAACGAGACCAAGGAGGCGCTCGAGCGGCAGACGGCGACGGCGGAGATCCTGAAGGTCATTGCGAGTTCGCCTTCGGACGTACAGCCGGTCTTTGACGCGATTGCCCAGGCAGCGGCCCGCTTGGTCGGCGGTTTCGCGGCCTCCGTTACGCGAGTAGTCGGTGACAAGCTTCATCTGGCGGCTCTCACCCCCACCAGCGAGTCCGGCGACGAGATTCTGCGAGGAACATTTCCGCGTCCGATCGGTGACGACGGAGTGTTCGGCAATGCCATTGCGAGCGGGGCACCCGCATTCAGGACGGACATCGAAACCGATCGGGAGATTTCCCCGCAGTTTCTGGAAATAGCGCGCGCACGCGGCTATCGAAGCGTGATCGCCGTGCCGATGATTCGCGACGGTGAGGCTATCGGCGCGATCAGCGTTATCCGCCGCGATCCCGGTGCGTTCAGCAGCCACCAGACAGGACTGCTTCAGACGTTCGCCGACCAGGCGGTGATCGCGATCGAGAACGTGCGGTTGTTCAACGAGACCAAGGAAGGTCTCGAGCGGCAGACGGCAACAGCCGAGATTCTCAAGGCCATTGCAACCTCACCCTCGGACGTGCAGCCGGTGCTTGACGCTGTGGCAGCGAGCGCGGCGCGGCTATGCGAAGCCTCTGATGCAATTATCTTGTTGAGGAACGGTGACGACCTGGTATACGCAGCTCATCACGGACCTATTCCGACTCGTCCGGCTGGTGCAACCTATCCAATTTCCCCTGGCTTTGTCATTGGTCGCGCAGTACTGGAAGGAAAACAGTTTCACATTCCTGACCTGCAGGCTGAGACCGAGAGATTCCCCGAAGGAAGTGCAAATGCACGAAAGCTCGGCTATCGAGGTAATCTCACGACCCCGCTGCTGCGCGAGGGCTCTGCAATCGGGGTAATCCTGGTTCGTCGCACCGAGGCGCGGCCCTTCACCGAGAATCAGATTGCGCTGATGCGAACCTTCGCCGACCAGGCGGTGATTGCGATCGAGAACGTGCGGCTGTTCAACGAAACCAAGGAGGCGCTCGAGCGGCAGACGGCGACCGCCGAGATCCTCAAGGTGATCAGTAGCTCTTTCACGGACACGCAACCGGTGTTCGATGCGATCGTGAAGAGCGCCTTGCGGATATTCAACGGGCAGGGCGTGGGGTTGCTGCTCGCGGACGGGGACCGCCTGCTGCTCGGATCCGCGGGTGGCACGATCGACATGGAATCGGCGCGCAAGCGATTCCCTCAGCCGCTGAATCGCGGATCGGCGAGCGGGCAGGCGATCCTCGACCGGGTGGTCGTGAATCTCGCGGACTGCCAGGCGCCGGAAATGCCGGAGATCGCGCGAGAACTCGGCCGGGCGCTCGAGTACCGCGCGATCGCCGCCGCGCCGCTGCTGCGCGAAGGCATCGCGGCCGGAGCGCTCGTGGTGACGCGCAAGGAACCGGGCGCGCTCGCGGAGAAGGACATCGGACTGCTTCGGACCTTCGCCGACCAGGCCGTCATCGCGATCGAGAACGTGCGGCTGTTCAACGAGACCAAGGAGGCGCTCGAGCGGCAGACGGCGACGAGCGAGATTCTGCGCGTCATCAGCAGTTCTCCCACGGATCTGCAGCCCGTCTTCGATGCCATTCTCGAAAACGCGATGCGCCTGTGCGAATCGCATCTAGGGTTTCTCGGGTTGTACGACGGGGAAAGATACGTGCACGTTGCGCAGCGCGGCGGCAGCGGTGAATACGCGAAGTGGCTCGCGCGGGGACCCTTTGTTCCGCATCCAGGGCAGGCTATCGGACGCATGTTGCGCGACCGAAAGCCGGTTCATCATCAGGACCTCCGGGAATCCGCTGGATACCGCGAGGGAGTCGAATCGGTGGTGAAAACCGTCGATGTCGCAGGTGCGCGGACACTATTGGCCGTACCGATGCTGAAGGAAGGCCGCGTCGTGGGCGGCATCGTTATCTACCGCCCCGAGGAGCGGCCATTCACGCAGAAACAGATCGAATTGGTCAGCACTTTCGCCGACCAGGCGGTGATCGCGATCCAGAACGTGCGGCTGTTCAACGAGACCAAGGAAGCGCTCGAGCGGCAGACGGCGACGGCGGACATCCTCAAGGTCATCAGCAGTTCGCCGACCGACGAGCAGCCCGTGTTTGATGCCATCGTCGAGAGCGCCGAGCGCTTGTTTACCGGCCGGCGCGCTGTCCTGAGAATCGTCGAGGGGGAGAAACTGATTCTTCGGGCTCTGAGCAGCGGAGGAACATCGAACGAGTATGCTGACCGTTTCCGTGTTTTGCCCGTCGATCGAGACAGCAGCGTCGGACAGGCTGTGCTCGATTGCAAAGTGCTTGAAGTGATCGACACCAAGGCCTCCGGCGCCTCGGCATTCGCATCGAGGAACGCCGACAGACTTGGTTTTCGTTCCATCAGCGCCGCGCCTCTGCTGCGCGAAGGCAAGGGCATCGGCGTCATCGCGGTGACATCCACGGAACCGGGCGGGCTGTCCGAGAAGCAACGACAGCTCCTGCAGACCTTCGCCGACCAGGCGGTGATCGCGATCGAGAACGTAAGGCTGTTCAAGGAGCTGCAGGCGCGCACGGAGGCACTCACGCGCTCCGTAGGCCAGCTCACGGCGCTCGGCGCCGTGGGGCAGGCGATCAGCTCGACGCTTGACCTGGAGACCGTGTTGAAGACGATCGTTTCGCACGCCGTCGAGCTGACGGGGATGGACGGCGGCTCGATCTACGAGTACGACGAGCGCAGCGAGGAATTCCACCTCGCGGCGGCCGAGAACGTGCCGCAGGAGATTGCCGACGATATCCGCCGGGCGCCGATCCGCAAGGGCGAGGGCGCGCTCGGGCGCTCCGCGGTGACGCTCGAGCCGACGCAGATCCCCGATACGCTCGACGCGGACTACCACAGCGGGCGCAGGGAGCTTCTCATCCGCGCGGGATACCGGGCGCTGCTCGCGGTGCCGCTGCTGCGCGAGGATCATCTCCTCGGCGGGCTGCTCGTCAATCGCAAGACGCCGGGGCCGTTCGCGCCGGAGGTGGTTGAACTCCTGAAGACCTTCGCCACCCAGTCGGCGATGGCGATCCAGAACGCACGGCTGTTCCGCGAGATCGCGGAGAAGGGCAAACAACTCGAGGTCGCGAGCCGCCACAAGTCGGACTTTCTCTCCAGCATGAGTCACGAGTTGAGGACGCCCCTGAATGCAATCCTCGGCTTCAACGAGATGATCCTCGGCGAGATCTACGGCGATGTTCCGGCCGACATGAAGGAACCGCTCACCGACATCCAGACGAGCGGCAAGCACCTGCTGCGTCTCATCAACAACGTCCTCGACCTCGCCAAGATCGAGGCGGGACGCATGGAACTGGCGCCCTCCGAGTACGTGGTCAACGACATCGTGGAAACCGTACGCTCGTCGCTGCGCCCGCTCGCCGCCGACAAGGGGCTCGAGTTCGTCGCGGTGGTCGCGGAGGACATCCCGCTTGCCTACGGCGATGCAGGCCGGATCACGCAGTGCCTGATGAACCTCGCGGGCAATTCGCTGAAGTTCACCAAGGCGGGGAAGGTGGAGATCGCGGTCGAAATACGCGGCGAGCTGCTCGCCTACCGTGTCTCGGACACCGGCATCGGCATGGCGCCGGACAAGATCGGCAACCTGTTCTCCGAGTTCAGGCAGGCGGATGCAACGATCGCGGGCGAGTACGGGGGAACCGGGCTGGGCCTCTCCATCAGCAAGAAGTTCGTGGAGTTGCACGGCGGCCGGATCTGGGTGGAGAGCGAACTGGGCAAGGGCTCGGCGTTCCTATTCGAGATCCCGCTTCGCTTCGAAGCAGGAGGGACACCATGAGCGCGAAGACGATCCTCTACGTCGAGGATAACGAGATGAACCGCAAGATCGTGCGCGACCTGCTCAAGCGCACCACTTACCGTCTGATCGAAGCATTCGACGGCGAGGCGGGCGTGGCGATGGCGCTGCAGGAGCGTCCGGACCTGATCCTGATGGACATCCAGATGCCGAAGATCTCCGGCATCGAGGCCACGCGGGTGCTGCGCACGCACGAGGCGACCGCGAACACTCCGATCCTCGTCATCACTTCCTTCGCGCTGAGCGGCGACGAGCAGAAAGCCAAGGATGCCGGCGCGACCGCCTATCTGGCGAAGCCCTACAGCCCGTTCAACCTGCTGAGCCTGATCCGCAAGCTGCTACCGGAGGCGTGAGCCTTTTGCCGGCTGTTCTCGATCACGCCAGTCGGGCCTTCAGTGCCCGCAATTCCGGGAGCAAGGCCGGAACATCGTCTTGAATGATGCTCCACACGGTGTCGTTGTCGATCCCGAGGTAACCGTGGATGAGCCGGTTACGCGTGGCAATGACGAGTCGCCACGGAACGCGCGGATTGGCAGCACACACCGCCTCGGGGAGATGGGTAGCGGCTTCGCCGATGAGTTCGAGGTTGCGTACGGTGGCGTCATAATTCAGCCGGCTGGCGACAAAGCTTGCCTGGTCGAATCCGTTCGTAAAGGCAATGACGTTCTCTGCAAAACCGATCATGTCGTCGATGTAGAACCGCCATTCCCGCGGCACAGAATCAGACACGCACTACCTCTTTTTCGATGAAAGGACGCAGCTCCGGGCGCAGGGCCTTTTCGGTCACAAGGTCGACCGGGCAGCCGAGCATGTCTTCAAGGTGGAACTGGACGCCGAAGTATCGCTCCGAAGTCGCAGGACCGTCGAATGCCACCAGGACATCCACGTCGCTTTCGCTGCCCGCGGCGTCACGCGCGGTCGAACCAAACAGGGCGAGTCGCGTCACCCCATAGCGTGCCGCCAGTACCGGCTTGCTTTGGGTCAGCAATTCAACGGCGCGCGCTCGCTTCATCGCAATCTCCATTCGCGGTACCTTGCGCCCTGCAACCCGGATCGTAGCAATCTTCGCGCATTTGGATCGAACCTCGAATATGGCGCCAGATCGAGCAAAACGCAATCGCGCTCCGAATGCGGCGTGCGGGTAGACTCCCGCCTGTGCGAACAGGAGGAGTCCCGCCATGAAGCTTTCCGCAGCGTTGATCCTTGCGCTGGCCGCAAGCGCCGCAGTGGCGCAAGTCACTGTCCAGGAATACCCGCTGCCGCCGCGCGTCGGCGCGCACGACGTCTGGGCCGACCCCGCGCCGGACGGGCCGGTGTGGTTCTCCGCGCAGAGGAGCGGCCAGCTCGGCCGGCTCGATCCGAAGTCCGGAAAAGTCGAGATGATCGCGCTCAGTCCCAAGTCCTCGCCGCACGGCGTGATCACCGGGGAGGACGGCGCGCCCTGGCTCACCGACGGCGGGCAGAACGCGATCGTGCGCGTCGATCCCAAGACGCGCGAGATGAAGACCTGGCCACTGCCCAAAGGCACCGGCTACGCCAATCTCAACACCGCAATCTTCGACAAGGCGGGCATCCACTGGTTTACGGGTCAGAGCGGCTACTACGGGCGGCTGGACCCGAGGACCGGCGACATGAAAGTGTTCGAAGCACCGAAGGGACGCGGGCCTTACGGCATCCACGCCACGCCCGATGGCACCGTCTACTACGCTTCGCTCGCCGGTTCCTACATCGCGCGGCTCGATGGCGCGACCGGCAAGGCCACGGTGATCGAACCTCCCACGCGCGACCAGGGCGCACGGCGCGTGTGGTCGGATTCGAAGGGCCTGGTCTGGGTGGCAGAGTGGAACTCGGGGCAGCTCAGCCGCTACGACCCGAAGACCGGCGCCTGGGCGCAGTGGAAAGCACCGGGTGCGAACCCGCGCGTGTATGCGGTGTACGTGGACGAGCGGGACAAGGTGTGGGCCGCCGACTGGTCGGAGGGGGTGATGCTGCGCTTCGATCCCGCGACGCAGAAATTCGAGACCTTCAAATCTTCGAGCTCGAGCCCGAGCGTGCGACAGATCCACGGACGCAAGGGCGAGGTGTGGACGCCCGAATCCTCGGCCGACAAACTCGTGGTCTATCGCTACAGGTGAAATGATGAAGAGAATTCTTGCTGCTGCGGCGCTCTGCGCCGCGATCGGTACCGCGCTCGCGCAAAGCGGAACCATTCCCGCTCAGGTGCAGGCGAAGGTGAAGGAGACTGGCGCCATTCTCAATCCGGCGATGATCCAGGCGATGTTCGACCTGTATATCCCGCTGATGCCGCGCCTCGGACCCGAGGTCGCGGTGATCGAGGACCTGGCGTACGGCCCCGACGAGCGGCATCGTCTGGACGTGTTTTCGCCGGCCGCGAAGCCCGCACGAGCAGCGCCGGTGGTGGTATTCGTGCCAGGCGGCGGCTATGTGGGCGGTGCGAAGAGCCGGCCCGGCGTGCCGTTCTACCAGAACGTCGGCGCCTACTTCGCGCGCAATGGAATGATCGGTGTGAACATCAATTACCGGCTTGCGCCGAAACATCCCTGGCCGGCGGGCGGCGAGGACGTGGCCGCCGCGCTTCGATGGGTGCGAAGGAGCATCGCAGAGTTCGGCGGAGATCCCGGGCGGATCTTCCTGTTCGGCCAGTCCGCGGGCGGCACGCACGCGGCGCACTATGCGTTCGACGAACGGCTGCAGCCTGCCGATGGCATGGACGGGGTGGCCGGCGTGATCCTGCAGTCGGCGGTGCTCGATCCGGCGGGCGGACCGAGCGGCCCGAACGTCGAGGCCTACTACGGTAAGGACCGCGCGCAATGGGCGGAGCGCTCGCTGTTCGGCAAGCTCGACGGGCGGCGCATTCCGGTGTTCATTCTGTACGCGCAATACGATCCGCCTCCGTTCAGAAGCGAATCGGCGAAGCTGCGCGAGGCGCTGTGCAAGCGCGACGGAACCTGCCCGCGAACGAAGGACATCGCCGGACACAACCATCTGAGCGAGATCCTGCACCTCGGTACCGAGGACGCCTCCATCGGGCCGGAGCTGCTGGATTTCGTTCGGCAGACTCCCTGAATGGCGGGACTGCCCGGGTGATCAGGGTTCCTGCTTCTCCTGCGCGGCGCCCGGCAATGGCGCAAGCATGCTCTGGACTCTCGCTCCGCATTGTCTGGCCAGCGCGGGATTCTGCAACCACATCTGAATGAAAAATTCGCGCATTTGCTCGGACTGAGCGAGGCGCTGCAACATCAGCTCCTGCGGAATGACGGTGGGGGTGGGATGGACCGGCTCAGACATTCGGGTCGACTCCGCGTTTGATCTCTTCGTTCGGCGATCTTCATCGAATGGAAAGTGACCGGCGCATCGACGCCAGGCAAACCATTTTACTTCGCCGTCAGCTCGGGCGGGATTCCGGTAGGATGGATTCTGCGCAAGGGAGAAAACCGATGCACGTCGTCGAAAGCTTCGCCGCATTCGCCGAGAATTACCGCAGGCAGCCGATCGCACCACAGGTGATGCACCACGCCAAGCGCGCGGTCATCGACCTCTACGCGGCAATGTTCCCGGGGGCGGTGGTCGCTCCGGCAACGCTGCTCGAGCGCTCGCTTGCCGAGGAACTCGACCGCGGCACTGCACGGCTTGCGCTGGGCCGCAAGGCTACGGTGCGCGCCGCGGCGCTGATCAATGGTTCGGCCGCGCACACCGTGGAGGTGGACGACATCTTCCGCGACGGCATCTACCACCCGGGTGCACCCACCATTCCGGCGGCACTGGCGTTGGCGCAGGCGCAGGGCATCTCGGGCGAGGGATTCCTGCGCGCCGTGATCGTAGGCTACGAAATCTCCACGCGCATCGGCGCTCTGATGGGGCGCGCGCACTACAAGTACTGGCACAACACGGGCACCATCGGATGCTTCGGCGCGTGTGCGGCGGCGGCCGAGGTGCTCGCACTCGATCGCAAGAGATTCGCAAACGCGCTGGCGACCGTCGCCACGTTCTCGGCCGGGCTGCAGCAGGCGTTTCGCATGGATTCGATGTCCAAGCCCCTGCATGCCGGCCGTGCAGCCGAGGCCGGTGTGAGCGCAGCGCTTGCGGCGCGCGAAGGCGTCACCGGATCGCTCGACATGCTCGAAGGCGAGGCGGGCTTCGGACGGGCGATGGGTGATGCGCCGGACTGGGAACGCGCGCTCAAGACGCTCGGACGCGAGTTCCACATCACGCAGATGACGTTCAAGAACCATGCCTGCTGCGGCCACACCTTCGCCGCGATCGACGGCGCGCTGGCGGTGCAGGCGCGCATGCGCATCGCGGCGGGCGACATAAAGAAAGTCACGATCGGCACCTACAAGGCGGCGCTCGACGTGGCGCATTACGAAACCCCGCACACTCCGGCAGAAGCGCGTTTTTCGCTGAAATACGTGGTGGCGAGCGCGCTCGTGCACGGCAGCGTGCGCCTCGCCGCCTTCGAGCCCGCGCGGCTCGAGGACAAGGCCACGCGCGAGCTGATGCAGCACATCGAGGTCACCGTGGACCGGCACCTGGACCTGAGCTTTCCCGCGCAGCGCGCCGCGCGCGTGGCGATCGAAGCGCGCGACGGGCGCCACGAGGAATTCCTTCAGCCCACTCGCAAGGGAGACCCCGACGCGCCTCTCAGCGACGAGGAACTGTGCAGCAAGTTTCTGGAACTCGCTTCGCCGGTTCTTGGCGAGGAGCGCGCGCGCGCGCTGCTCGCGCGGCTGTGGCGGCTGGAGCGCGACCGGCAGCTCGATTTTTCAGCGTGAATCTCTTTCAGGCCCTGTTCGCGCCCCGCGCCGTGGCGCTGGTCGGCGCGTCGGGAGACCCGGCGAAGAACACTGCGCGACCGCAGCGTTTCCTGCGCAAGCACGGCTACGCGGGGCGCATCGTGCCAGTCAATCCGACGCGCGGCGAAGTGCTCGGGGAGCGCGCGTATCCGAGCCTGGCCGCTGTGCGCGGAGACATCGATCACGCGTTCGTGATGGCGCCCGGCGACGCGGTCGAGCGCGCCCTCGAGGATTGCGGCGCGCGGGGCGTGCCCGTGATGAGCGTGTTCAGCGATGGTTTCGGCGACGCGGGCGAGGAAGGCATGGCGCGGCAGAAACGGCTTGCCGCGCGCGCGAAGGAACTCGGGGTACGCCTGCTCGGCCCGAACAGCATGGGTGTGATCGACGTTCCCGGCCACCTGGCGCTCACCGTCAATGCCGTGCTCGAAATGGATGAGCTTCCCGCGGGCGCGACGAGCTTGGTTTCGCAGAGCGGAACCATGCTGGGCACGCTCCTGTCACGCGGCGCGGCGCGCGGGCTGGGCTTCGCGAAACTCGTTTCCGTAGGCAACGAGGCCGATCTCGGCGTGGGTGAGCTGGTGGAGTTGCTCGCGCGGGATCCCGGGACGAAGGTCGTAGTGTTGTTTCTCGAGACCGTACGCGACGCGGCGCGCCTGGCTTCGGCGGCGCGAATTGCGCATGCGGCGGGCAAGCCCGTGGTGGCGTACAAGCTTGGCCGATCGGGTCTCGGGCAATCGCTCGCGCGCTCGCATACCGGCGCGCTCGCGGGTACCGACGCTGCGCTGGACGCCTATTTCCGCGACTGCGGAATCCTGCGCGTGGACATGCTCGAAGCGCTGCTCGAAATCGCGCCGCTGGTGGCAGGCCGCGCGCCCCCGATGCTCGAGCGCGCGCCGCGCGTCGCGGTGGTGACCACGACCGGCGGCGGCGCGGCGAGCGTCGTCGATCGCATGGGCGCATTGGGAATGGAGGCGATCGCACCCGATCCGCCGCTGCGCGCGAAACTCGCCGCGCTCGGCGTGCGCGCCTTGGATTCGCCGATCGTCGATCTGACCATGGCAGGCAGCGGCAAGACCTACGCGGCAGTGCTTGAGCTGCTCCTCGAATCCGATGCATGCGACGCGGTGCTCGCCTGCGTGGGTTCGTCGGCGCAGTTTCATCCGCAGATCGCGGTGGAGCCGATCCTGCGCTCGCAGCCGGGCGCAAGACCGCTCGCAGCGTTCTTCACGCCGCACGCGGAGCGTTCGCTCGCGCTTCTGGCCGAGAACGGCATCGCGGGATTTCGCACACCCGAAGCCTGCGCCGATGCGTTCTCGGCTTTCTTCGCCTGGCGCACTCCGAACGAGCGGCCCGTGCCTGTCCCGTTGCAGTGGCCGACTGCCCTGCCGGATCGCGGACGCCTCGACGAAGCGCAGGCGCTCGCGTTGTTCGGCGTGCTCGGTGTGCCGGTGGTCGAGTCAGTCACGGCGCGTGCGCCTGAGTTCGTGCATGCGCTTGCGTATCCCGTAGCGGTGAAAGTGTGCGCTAGCGACGTCGCTCACAAGACCGAGGTCGGGGGCGTGGCGCTGCGCGTCGCGAGTCGCGGCGATTACGATGCGCGCGTGCGCGCGATGCTCTCTGCGGTGTCGGCCGCGCATCCGGAGGCGCACATCGAAGGGGTGCTGGTGCAGCGTATGGAAAGCGGTCTTGCCGAGGCGATCGTGGGCTATCGGCACGATCCACTCGTCGGACCGCTGGTACTGGTCGGAGCGGGCGGTACGCTCGCGGAGATCTATGGCGACTACGCATTGCGCCTCGCGCCCGTGGACGAGGCGCAGGCGATGGAAATGATCGGCGAAGTGAAGGGACTGGCGACGCTCCGCGGCTACCGCAAGCTGCCGCGCGGGGATCTCGACGCACTCGCGAGGGCCATTGCGGCTGTATCGCGGCTTGCGCTTCTCCCGCGGCAACCGGTGGCCGAGGCGGAAATCAATCCGTTGATCGTCAAGCGCGAGGGCGTGGTCGCGGTGGATGGACTGGTCGTGTTTCGCGACACGGAGGATTGAGCCATGGCGCGCACGGCGCTCTCGGAGATTCTGCGCAATGCCGGTGTCGAGGAGCCCGAAGCGGGGCAACTCGAAATCCGTGGCGCCGACCCGGTCCTGCCCTTGGCCTATCGCATCGGCACCGCGGGCGCGGCTTCGCTCGCCGCGGTGGGGCTCGCTGCGGCGCGACTGTGGAAGCTTCGCACCGGTCGAAGCCAAAGCGTTAGCGTCGATACGCGGGCGGCTGCCGTCTCGTTGCGAAGCGCAAGATACCTGCGCATCGATGGAAAGGCTCCGCCCCCGACCTGGAACCCGCTGAGCGGTTTCTATCCGGTGCGCGACGGTGGCTGGATCAGCATCCACTGCAATTTTCCCAATCACCGGGATGCGGCGCTCGCGGTGCTCGGGACCCCGGCGGAGCGCGAGCTGGCCGGAAAGGCAAGTTCGAATTGGGACGGCGAAGCACTCGAGGATGCGATCCATGCGCGGGGCGGCTGCGCGGGGTTCGTGCGCACTGCCGGGCAATGGCGGCGGCACGCGCAGGCGCAGGCGGTGTCGGTGCAGCCGCTGCTCGAAATCGAGCGCATTGGCGATGCGCCGCCGGAACCGCTTCCATCGGGCAACCGGCCGCTCTCCGGGGTGCGCGTGCTCGATCTCACGCGCGTGCTTGCCGGGCCGACCTGCGCGCGCAGCCTCGCGGAACACGGCGCGGACGTTCTCAAGATTACGGCAGCGCACCTGCCTGACTCCGGCGCGGTGGAACTCGACACGGGTATCGGCAAGCTCTCCGCGCGTATCGACCTTCGGACCGCGGAGGGCGTGGAAACCTTGCGCGGCCTGGTGCGCGATGCCGATGTGTTCTCGCAGTCCTACCGGCCGTCGGCACTTGCCGCGCGCGGGTTCGCACCCGAGGCTCTCGCCGCATTGCGTCCCGGGATCGTCTGCGTATCGCTGAGCGCGTGGGGCAGTACAGGACCGTGGTTCGCTCGCCGCGGCTTCGACACCATCGTGCAGGCGGTGAGCGGCATCGCGCATGCCTCGGGCGACGGGACGAAGCCGCGCCTGCTCCCTGTGTCTGCGATCGATTACGTGAGCGGCTATCTGATGGCCTTCGGTGCGATGGTCGCGCTCGAGCGGCGCGCCCGCGAGGGTGGAAGCTGGCTGGTGCGTGCCGGCCTCGCGAGAACCGGAAAATGGATCGTCGATCGCGGCCTGGTGCCGGCCGGGTCGTTCGAAGGACTGCCCGGGGATCTTCCGGACGAGGAGTTACGCCCTTTGCTTGGTGAACTCGACGCGCCGGACGGCCGGATCCGACACCTTCGCCCGGTCGTTATGCTTTCCGAGACACCTGCCCGCTGGAGCCGCCCGCCGGTCCCGCTCGGTACCCATGCGCCCGTCTGGCCGGCGCGCGGAGAATTCAACACGGACTCGTGACATGGATTTCAGATTTACGCCGGAGCAGGAACAGTTCCGCGATTCGGTGCGGCGCTTCGCCGAAAAACACCTCGCGAGTGGCGCGCTCGAGCGTGCCCATGCGGCGGAATACCCATGGGACGCAGCGAAGCTGATCGCCGAACAAGGTCTGCTCGGCATCACCATCTCAGAAGCTGACGGCGGGCAGGGCGGTACGCTGATCGACGCAGTCATAGCAATCGAAACCATCGCCTCGGTCTGCCCGCGCAGCGCCGACGTGGTGCAGGCTGGCAACTTCGGCCCGATCCGCGTGCTTGCCGAGTATGGAACGTCCTTGCAGAAGGATCGCTTCCTCAAGCGCCTGCTCTCGGGCGAGGCGGTCATCAGCGTTGGCATGACCGAGCCCGAGGCCGGATCGGCGGTGACCGATCTCTCGACTTCGGCCAAGGCCGATGGTGACGGCTACCGCGTCAATGGGACGAAGGTGTTCACCACGCACGCGCCGTACGCCGACGTGATCCTCGCCTACGTGCGCTACGGCCCCGGCGTGGGCGGCATCGGCTCGGTGCTGATCGACACGAAGTCGGAGGGCGTGTGCTTCGGCAAGCGCTCCGCGTTCATGTCGGGCGAGGAATGGGCGCAGATCTACTTCAAGGACGTGTACGTACAGCCGGAGATGGTGGTGCTGAAGGAGGGCGGCTTCAAGAAACAGATCGCGGGCTTCAACGTAGAGCGCATCGGCAATACCGCCCGCTCGCTCGCGCTTGGCCGCTACGCTTTCGAGGCGGCGCGCCAGTGGGCGATGCAGCGCAGGCAGTTCGGGCGACTGTTGTGCGAATTCCAGGGTCTGCAGTGGAAATTCGCCGACATGAAGATCAAGCTCGACGCGGGCCAGTTGCTGCTGTATCGCGCGGCGGCCAACGCCGACCACGGCTTTCCCTCCGCGGAGGAGACTTCGATCGCCAAGGCGTTCTGCAACCAGGCCGGCTTCGATGTCGCCAACGAGGCGCTGCAGGTGATGGGCGGGCTGGGTTACAGCCAGGAAGCGCTGGTCGAGTACTGCGTGCGCCGCTGCCGCGGCTGGATGATCGCGGGCGGCTCGATCGAGATCCTCAAGAACCGCATCGCGGAGGGCGTGTTCGAGCGGACGTTTTCGCAGCGGCCGGGCGGATAGAAACGTCGTCCCCGCGAACGCGGGGACCCAGCACTGTCTAGTCGAATCGCTCCTCCGCGCCGAGGAACCGCCACTGCCCCTCGGGCAGCTTGCCGAGCATCACGCTGCCGATGCGCACGCGCTTGAGGCCAGTCACCTGCAGGCCCACGACTTCGCACATGCGGCGAATCTGCCGCTTCCTTCCCTCGCGCAGCACGAAGCGAAGCTGGTCGCGGTTCTGCCAATCGACGCGCGCAGGTTCGAGCGGCTTGCCGTCGAGCACCAGGCCGTGGTTGAGGCGGGCGAGGTCCGCGGGGGACAGGTTTCCCTCGACGCGCACCAGGTATTCCTTTTCGATCCCGCTCGCCTCGCCGATCAGCTTGCGCGCGATGCGTCCGTCCTGCGTGAGTACGAGCAGCCCGGTCGAATCGATGTCGAGCCGGCCCGCCGGCGCGAGTCCGCGCAGGAGTGCCGGCGAAAAACGCATGCCGCCGCGCCCGGATCCGAAGTACTGCAAAGCGCGTGTGACGAGTGCGGCTGCCGGCGTGTAGCCGTCCTCGGCCTGTCCGGAGACGTAGCCGACCGGCTTGTGGAGCAGGATCGTCGCGCGTCGCGCCTGCGCCTCGTTCGCCTGCCGCTCGAGGGTGATGCTCTGGCCCGGCAGGACCTTGCTGCCGAGCACGTTGACGACCACGCCGTCGACCTTGACCCAGCCGCGTTCGATGTACTCATCGGCTTCGCGGCGCGAGCACAGCCCGAGCTGTGCCATGCGTTTGGACAGGCGCAGAGGCTCCATCGTCAATGCCCGAAGAGAAAGGTGCGCGGGTTCATGCGAGCCGGGCAAGTCTATCGTTTTCAGCCGCGTGCGCCGGGTTGCGGGTAAGATTTCCACTTTCTCGAGGAGGCAGGCATGAAGATGCAACTGTATTTCGCCCCGGGTGCGTGCTCGTTCGTGCCCCACGTGGGGCTCGAGATCATCAAGGCGACGACCGGGCAGGATTTCGAACCGAAGCTCGTCAAACTGCACAAGGACGAGCATCAGAAGCCCGAGTATCTGGCCATCAATGCCGATGCCCAGGTGCCGTCACTGTTGGTGGACGCCAAGCCGCTCACGCAGGTGCTTGCGATATGCGACTGGCTCGACCGTAGCTTTCCCAAGGCGGAGCTGATGCCGACCGCAGCCTGGGCGCACGCCCAGGCGCTGCGCCAGCTTGCATGGATGAACAACACCGCGCATCCGACGTTCAGGCGCGTCATGTTTCCGGATCGCTATGCCGAAAGCGAAGCTGCGCGGGCCGAGGTGCACAGGATGGCGGTGACCCAGTTCCGCACCTGCCTGGAGAGGGTGCAGGGGTGGATCGAGACCAAGCCCCGGTACTGGCTGGGCGATCAGGTGTCGTTCCACGATGCTTACGCGTTCACCCTGTTGCGCTGGGGCGGCTATGCCGGCATCGACCCCAAGTCGCTCCCGGCCTATCTGGCCTACATCGAGCGGGTCGTGGCGGCGGAGCCGGTCAAGGCCGCGATGGCGCGCGAGCGGATTCAGCTCGACACGTTCAACCCCGCCTAGGGCAGCGGAGGTTTGTGACCCAGGCGGCACAAACCTTCTGGCTCCAAGCGCTGCCGGCGCTGCTTGCCGGCCTGGGCGCCCGGCCCGAAGGCCTCGGCGAGGCGGAGGCAGCGGCGCGACTGAAGACGGCCGGCCCGAACGCACTGAATCCGGGCCGCAAACGCGCACTGCTCGTCGAGTTCATCGCGCGGTTCCGCAACCCGCTAGTGCTGGTGCTGCTCGCTGCGAGCGGCATCGCCGCGTTTCTCGGCGACATCAAGAGCTTCGTCATCATTGGCGCGATCGTGCTCATGAGCGTCACGCTGGATTTCATCCAGGAGGCGCGCGCCGGACGGGCGGCGGAGCGGCTGCGCAATACCGTCGCGCTTCGCGCATCGGTGCTGCGCGGCGGACAGGCACGGGAGATTCCGGCCGCCGAACTGGTTCCGGGAGACGTAGTGCTGCTCTCGGCGGGCGATCTGGTTCCGGCCGACGGGCGCGTGCTCGAAGCGCGGGACTTTTTCGCTAACCAGGCCTTCCTCACCGGGGAATCGTTTCCCGTGGAGAAACATGCCGGGGAAACGGCGCCGGACGCGGAAGCGGGAACGGCGACCAACAGCGTTTTCATGGGCACTTCGGTGATCAGCGGTTCGGCGCGGGTGCTGATCGCGGGGACCGGCGCCGCGACCGCGCTGGGCCGGATCGGCGGCGCACTGGAAAAGCGCCCGCCTGCGACGGCATTCCAGCGCGGCACCAACGCTTTCGGCGTGCTGATCCTGCGCCTGACGATCCTGCTGGTGCTGTTCGTGCTTCTGGTCAACGCGCTGTTCCATCGCCCGCTGCTCGAATCGTTCCTGTTCGCGGTGGCGCTGGCCGTGGGGCTGACGCCGGAGCTGTTGCCGATGGTGATTTCGGTGACCTTGTCGCGCGGCGCGCTGCGCATGGCGCGCAAGCGGGTGATCGTCAAGCGCCTGTCGGCAGTGCAGGACCTGGGCGCGATGGATGTCCTGTGCACCGACAAGACCGGCACGCTGACCGAAGGCCGCATCGTGCTGGTGCGACACGTCGACGCCGCCGGGCGCGAGTGCACGCGCGTGCTCGAGCTGGCGTACCTCAATAGCCACTTCGAAACCGGGTTGCGCAGCCCGCTCGATGAGGCAATCCTCGAGGGCAGGCGCGTCGATGCGGGCGCATGGCGCAAGGTCGACGAAGTGCCGTTCGATTTCGAACGCCGGCGCGTTTCCGTGCTGATCGAGCGCGGAGGCGACCGGCAACTGATGGTCAAGGGTGCGCCGGAGGACATCCTGCGGCTGTGCACGCAGTTCGAAGACGGCGCTGCCGTGGTGCCGATGGACCAGTCGGCACGGCAGCGCGTGACGGCGCTGTTCGAGCAGTTGAGCAGCGAGGGATTCCGCGTGCTCGGCATCGCCTGGCGCGCCGTGCCCGCCGATCATCCGCACGCGGTGGTGACCGACGAGACCGAACTCGTGTTCGCCGGTTTCGCTGCCTTCCTCGACCCACCCAAGCAAAGCGCGGCCCGGGCGATCGCCTCGCTCGCGCAGCACGGGGTGGCGATCAAGATCGTGAGCGGCGACAACGAACTGGTCACGCGGCACGTGTGCGGGGAACTCGGCTTTTCGATTGCCGGCCTGGTCTGCGGCCCGGAGATCCACGCACTCGACGACCAGGCACTGCAGGCGCGCGCGGAGCAGGCGAATGTCTTTTGCCGCGTGACGCCGGCGCAGAAGGCGCGCATCCTGCTCGCGCTCAAGGCGCGCGGACACGTGGTGGGATTCCTCGGCGACGGCATCAACGACGCGCCGTCGCTGCACGTGGCCGACGCGGGAATTTCGGTCGACAGCGCGGCGGATGTCGCGAAGGAGGCGGCGGACCTGATTCTCGTGGATCGCGACCTCGGCGTGCTGCTCGACGGCGTGCGCGAGGGCCGCCGCACCTTTGCCAACGTGATGAAGTACATCATGATGGGCACCAGCTCCAACTTCGGCAACATGTTCAGCATGGCCGGCGCCACGCTGCTGCTGCCGTTTCTGCCGATGCTGCCGATCCAGATCCTGCTCAATAACCTGCTCTACGACGTCTCGGAGCTTGCGCTGCCGTTCGATCACGTGGACGAGGAGGCGCTCGCGCGCCCTTCGGCCTGGGACGTCGACTTCGTGCGCCGCTACATGCTCGGCCTCGGGCCGGTCAGCTCGGTGTTCGACTTCATCACCTTCCTCGTGCTGCTGCACGTGTTCCAGGCTGGCGAGACGCTGTTTCACACCGCCTGGTTCGTGGAATCGCTGGCGACCCAGGTGCTGGTGATTTTCATCATCCGCACGCGCGGCCAGCCCCTGGCCAGCCGGCCCAATCCCGGCCTCACGGCGCTGTCGATCGGGGTGATCGTGCTGGCCGCCGCGATTCCGTTCACGCCGCTCGCGCCCCTGCTGGGATTCGTGCCGCTCCCGCCGCTGCTCGGTGCCGCGATCGCTGCGATCGTGCTGTGTTACCTGCTGGCGATGCAGGTTGCGAAGGGCAGGTTCTACGCGTATTGGGACCAGCGCGGGCGGAGATCCGCGACCTGAACGCGACATTGCGCAACGGGAATCGGCGCGGCGGTTGACGGCAGGGCCGTCCGCGAGTAAGTTTTTCGACGGGAACAAGTTCATATGCATGAACACGCGGGTGAACGATCGAGGAGCCGGCATGGCCACTGAGCAAATCATCGTCGAGCAGCTGCATACCGCGGTGGCAGGCGAATACGATGTGCTCGTGGTCGGCGGCGGCGCCTCGGGGACCGTGGCCGCGATCGCGGCGGCGCGCGCGGGCGTGAACACGCTGTTGCTCGAGCGCGGTGCTTGCCTCGGCGGCGCAGCGACCACCAACCTGATCGCGCAGTGGGTGGCTTTCTGCCACCACGATACGCAGATCGTGCGCGGCATCCCGGAGGAGTTGCGCCAACGCGTGCAACGCGGCGGCGGCTCGGACGGTTTTCACCGTTTCACGATGGGCGAAGCAGCCGGCACGCCGTTCAAACTGGTCACGTTCCCGTTCAATCCCGAGGTGATGAAAATCGTTCTCGACGAGGCGGTCGAGGAGGCGGGCGTGAAGACGCTATTCCACGTCGCGTTCTCGCGCGCGATCGCCGACAGCGGACGCGTGCGCGGCATCGTGGCGGAAACAGTAGAGGGCCGCCGCGCCTTTCTGGCCGGCGTCGTGGTGGATGCATCGGGAGATGCCGCGGTATGCTCGAGTGCAGGGGTGCCCTGCCTCGGCGAGGAGCAAGAAGCGCGCAGGCTGCGCCAGCCTTGCACGCTCTCGTTCCGTTTGTCGAATGTCGATGTGCCGAAATTCCGTTCGGTGCCGTCGGCCGAGCGGCGCAGGCTGGTGCTCGGCGGCCTCGAGCGCGGAGAACTCTACTGGCAGAGCATCTCGTTCGTCAGCACGCCGGGCGACACGGATGCGATCTGCCTGATGAGCAGGATCATGGACATCGATGCGCTGTCAGCGGAGGATGCGTCGCGCGCCGAGACGATCGGCCGCAGGCAGATTGCCAGCATCGTGCGCTTCCTCAAGCGCGAGATCCCCGGGTTCGAGCGCGCCATCCTCGCCGACATCGCCGAGCGCGTGGGAGTGCGCGAAACGCGGCGAATACGCGGCGCCTACATGCTCACCGAGCAGGACATCATGAACGAAGCGTCGTTTTACGACGCGATTGCGCTGGGCGCCGGGCCGATGGATACGCACCAGGAGACGGGGACCGGAATTACGCTCTACGCGCCGCCTTCGCCATTCGAGATTCCGCTGCGCACGTTACTGCCGGTCGGCGCGCGGGGCGTGATCGCGTGCGGCCGCAACCTGTGTTCGACGCGCGAGGCGCTGGGCGGAGCCCGGCACATGGCGACCTGCATGGCGCTCGGCGAGGCGGCGGGCAACCTGGCGGCAATCGCGGCGCGCTCGCGCCGGGATCCGTCGGAAGTTCCCGCGGCGGAGGTGCAGGAACGACTCGAACTGAGCGGGGCGCTCTATCGCCGCAGTTCGCTCGAGCGGGTCGCGGTGCTCGCATGAAGCTCGAATTCGGGCTGATTGCGGCTTTCGCGGGGGTCTTCGCGGTGTGCGCGCCGGCGGGGGCGCAGGATTGGCCGCAGAGGAACGTGCGCATCATCAACCCGTTCAACGCCGGCACCAGCACCGACACGGTGGCGCGCGTGATTGCGGAAGACCTGCAGCGGCGTCTTGGCAAGGCGTTCGTGGTCGAGTCGAAGCCGGGCGCGGGCGGCATGATCGGCACGGCGGAAATTGCGCGCGCTGAGGCCGACGGCTACACCATCGGAGTGAGCATTCCCGGGCCGCTGGTGAACAACCTGCTGCTCTACAAGACCAAGAAGATGCCGTATGACCCGCTCACGGAACTGGCAGCCATTACGCTTGCGGTGCATCAGCCGTGCATGCTGGTGGTCAACAACGATCTCAAGGTTTCGACGGTGCCGGAACTCATCGCGGAGGTGAAACGCAACTCCGGCAAATACAACTACGCATTGATCGGCGCGGGCGGCCTCACGCATCTGCTGACTGCGATGATCATGTCGCGCACCGGCGCCGAGACTGTGCCGCTCACCTACAACGGGGCGCCGGCGGCGGTCACGGCCATCATCCGCGGCGACGTCCATTTCGGCTGCCTGCCGGCGGTGGGTGTGCTCGGGCAGGTGAAGGGCGGGCAGGTGCGCGCGATCGCGGTGTCCACCGCAACGCGGGCTGCGCTGCTGCCCGACATCCCAACCGTCCACGAGCAGGGGCTGCCCGGTGTGGTCGGGAGCGCGTGGATCGGGGTCGTGGCGCCGGGCAAGACGCCGAAGCCGCTGCTCGATCGCATCAACAGGGAAGTTGTCGCCGCACTGCGCAAGCCCGAGACGGTGGAACTGCTCTCCCGGCAGATCATGGAAGTGGTGGCGAACACGCCTGCAGAGTTCGATGCCTTCAGGCGCGAAGAACTCGCGCGCTGGAAGCCCGTGGTCGAGCAGAACAACATTTCGATCGACTGAAAGGAGCGCGAGCGTGAAATCCGCTGACGTGACATCCGTACGGGAATCGTTCAGCACCCATGTGGCGGGTGAATACGATGTCGTCGTCGCGGGCGGCGGCGCCTCCGGTTTGATCGCCGCCGTATCCGCAGCGCGCGCCGGTGCGAAAACCGCGGTGATCGAGCGCCAGGGATGCCTCGGCGGCAACGCGACCACGGGCATGGTGGCCCAGTACCTCGGCTTCTACAACCGCGAAACGCGCGTCGCAGGCGGCCTGGCCTACGAGCTCACGCAGCGTATCCGCGCGCTCGGCGGTTCGGAAGGATTCGCGCGCTACCTCCTCGCGGAGGCGAGCGCCTCGCCGGTCCCGCTCATCAACTTTCCGTTCAACCCTGAAATCGTCAAGATCGCCGCCGACGAGTTCGCGCAGGACGCAGGCGTGGACATCCACCTGCATACGCAGATCGTGAAGCCTCTGCTCGGCGAGTCCCGTGTAGAGGGGGTCGTGATCGAGACCGTGTCCGGGCGAAGCGCGCTGCGCGCGAAGATGGTGGTCGATGCAAGCGGCGACGGCATGATCGCGGCCGCGAGCTGCGTGCCGCACGCCGGGGTCGAGCCCGAACTGAAACGCAACCGGCAGCCCTGCACGCTCGTGTTCCGCATGTCCAGTGTCGACGTGAAGCGCTTCCGCGCCGTGCCGCGCGAGGAAAAACGGGCGATTGCCCTGGAGGGCCTCAAGGAAGGGCGCATCTATTGGGAGAGCTTGTCCTTCTGTAGCACGCCGGGCGGCAAGGACGCCGTCAGCCTGATGAGCCGCATTTTCGATATCGACGCGCTGGACGCAGCCGACGCGACGCGTGCGGAACTCGCCGGCCGCCGGCAGGTCAAGACCATCGTGCGTTTCCTGCGCGAACGGGTGCCGGGTTTCGAGAACGCGATCCTGGCGGGCATCGCTGCGCGCGTCGGGGTGCGGGAGACACGCCGCATCATCGGCCAGTACACGCTCACGGAAGAGGACATCGTCGGCAACAGGCGTTTCGCCGATGCGATCGCGCTGGGCGCCGGCCCGATGGACCTGCACGATTCCAAGGGCACCGGGGTCGCGCTGTGGATGCCCGAAGTGCCATTCGAAATCCCGCTGCGTTGTCTGTTGCCGGAGTCGGTGCAGGGCCTGGTGGTTGCCGGCCGCGCGATGTCGGCAACGCGCGACGCCAACGGGGGCAGCCGCCATATGGGTACCGCGATGTGCCTGGGCGAGGCGGCCGGAATTTATGCGGCGCTTGCTGCACGCGGCGAGGCAAGTCTGCGGGACCCCGCAGTGGAAACGGTGCGCGCAATGTTGCGCGAGCGCGGCGCCCTCATCTGCGTAGAGGACGCGCTCGCGGCAGCCGAAGCGGAGCGCTCCGAGATCATGAAGTTCAAGGCGGCCTGAATTGAAAGCGAACCGGTTTGTTCGCATGGCCGCGGGGTTTGCGCTCGGTCTTTGCATTGCCACCGGTGCGCTGGCCCAGGGATTTCCATCCAAACCGATGCGCTTGATCGTGCCGTTTCCTCCCGGGGGGCCCGCGGACATCTCGGCGCGTTCGATCGGCGAACCGCTCGGCGGCGTGCTCGGCCAGCCGGTCGTGATCGAGAACCGCCCGGGGGTGGGCGCGGTGCCGGCCATGCAGGCGCTGCTCGCTGCGCCTGCGGATGGCCACACGATGCTGCTCGCGAGCAACGTGATCTCGACCGGCATCTGGCTCTACAAGAGCGTGAGCTTCGATCCGGTCAAGGACCTGCGCGGGGTGATTCTGGTCTCCAGGAGCCCGCATCTGGTGGTGGTGCAGCCGGGTTTCTCCGGTAACGGCATTCAGGACCTGATCCGTGCGGCGAAGAGCAATCCCGGCAAGTTGAACTACGCCTCTGCGGGGGCAGGCACCATGCCGCACCTGGGCGCCGAGTTGTTCAAGCAGGTGACCGGAACGCAGATGACGCACGTTCCCTACAAGGGCTTGGGCGTGGCGCTGCCCGCGGTCATGGGCGGGCAGGTGGACGTGTATTTCGACATCATGTTTTCCGCGGCGACGCTGGTACAGGGCGGCAAGCTGAAGGCGCTCGGGGTCACCAGCCTGAGCCGTTCCGAGACGTTTCCGGGTGTGCCTACGCTCGATGAGCAGGGAGTAAAGGGCTACGAGCTGTACTCCACCTTCGGCATCGCGATGCACGCCGATACGCCGGATCCGATCGTCGCGCAGTTGAACGAGGCGATCAACAAGGTGTTGCAGATGCCTGCCGTACGCGAGCGGCTGACCACGCTGGGCGCGACCCCGGCCGGGGGCTCGGCGCAGATGTTCCACAAGATCATCCGCGACGACTACGAGATCTGGGGACGTGTGATCCACCAGGCCGGGATCGACCGGAACTGATCAATCGGCCCGTATCTTCGCTGCGCCGATCACCTCGGCCCAGCGTGCGACCTCCTCTCGCAACAGCTTGCCGAATTCGTCCGGCGTATTACCCACCGGCTCCGCGCCCTGTTCGACCAGGCGCGTCCGGATGTCGGGCGCGCGCGTAGCATTGACGATCGCAGCGGCGAGCAGGTTGACGATCTCGCGCGGCGTCGCTGCCGGCGCCAGCACGCCGTACCACACGGTCACCTCGACCCCGCTTACCCCGGATTCCTTCATCGTTGGCAGCTCGGGCACAAACTCTGAGCGTCTCACCCCGGTCGTCGCGAGCGGCCGAAGGCGCCCGCTCTTGACGTGCTGCAGGATCGACGGGATGTTGGCGAACGTGAAATCGACTTCACCCGCGATCAGCGCGGTGAGCGAAGGCGCGGTGCCCTTGTACGGGACGTGCACGATGTCGGTGCCGCTGCGCAGCTTGAGCAGTTCTCCCGAGAGGTGTTGCGTGGTGCCCGAGCCGGCGGAAGAAAAATTCAGCGCGCCGGGCCGCGCGCGCGCTGCCGCGAGCAACTCGCCCACGCTCCTGAATGGCCCGGCGGAGTTCACCACCAGGATGTTCGGGCTCTCCGAGAACACCGAGACCGGCACGAAATCGCGCAGCGTGTCGAAGCCCGGCTTCTTGTAAAGCGACATGTTGATCGCCAGCGCCGCGGTATTGATGAGCAGCGTGTAGCCGTCGGGCGCAGCCTTCGCGACGTGCTCGTTGGCGATGTTGGTTCCGGCGCCGGGACGGTTTTCCACGATGACCGATTGGCCGAGGATCTCCGGGAGCTTCGAGGCGAGCAGCCGCGCATTGATGTCCACTCCGCCGCCCGGCGTGAAGCCGACGATGAGTCTCACCGGCTTGGCCGGCCAGGACTGCGCGAGCACCGGCGCGCCGCTCAGGGCGAGGGCGATTGCGAGCAGCGCGGTGGTGAAATGCTTCATTGCGGGACACCGACCGGGGTCAGGTCTTGAATCGGCGCGTCCATGCAGGGCCTGGCCCATTGCAAGACCCGGTTCGCTCAGCCCGGCCGCCGCGCGACCGGGGACAGGTCTTGAATCGGCGCGTCCATGCAGGGCCTGGCCCCGTGCAAGACCCGCTAGGCGAACATGAGCCTGCCCTTGGGCTCAGGTATCGATCTGTCCAACGACCGAGCCGTTTCGATCCATTCGGCAATCACGGTTTCGGCATTTGCCACGGCATCCTGATAGGTCTTGCCGTCAGCCATGCAACCCGGCAGTTCGGGTACTTCAACGACCAGGCAATCATCGTCCTGGCTCCAGTAGATGACAAGCTCATAGTGACTGTTCATGCTCGATCTCCGGCAAACTTGTACTTGACAATCAGGTTTCGCACCTGCTTCACCTGATACGCCTTGGCCTTGTTGCCGATCGGTTGAAGATTGATGATTTCCACTACGCCGTCTCTGCTGAATATGAAATGGTCACCTTTGATCCGCTCATCAAACCCAAGCCTCGACAAGACGTGTCTGAGGTCGCCAAAAGCTACGTTTTGGTCTGACGATCCACGGAGAATCGACTCCAGCGTGTTCTCAAATTTCCCCACGGCAGCCCATTAGGAAAGCAGCATGGTAGCGGAGGAGGCGTGCCGGCTCAAGCACTGCGGCATGCGAATGATCAGCGCGCTCATGGTTCCCCTTTCAATTGTCGTGCCGGAGCCTGGGCGATTCTCCACGATCACCGATAAAATATCCCACTTATCATTTCAATGCCACGCCCCGATGCGCAGATCGCATCCGGGTGGCGCGGTCGATTAACGCAGGATAATTCAAAGTGCTCAGATTCCTCGCAGCCGCATTGGCAGCAATCGCCGCGGTGTTTTCCGGCAGCGTTTCTTCGCAGGCGTGGCCGTCCAGGCCGGTCAAGATCATCGTGCCCTACACGCCCGGCGGATCGTCGGATTTCACCGCCCGCACTCTCGCCGAGCGCCTCGGACCCCTGCTCGGCGGCCAGGTGGTGGTGGAGAACAGGCCCGGCGGCAATACGCTGATCGGCACCGAGTCCGTGGTGAAGAGTGCGCCGGACGGTTACACGCTCCTGCTGGTCGGTCTGAACACCTACGGCGCGCAGCCCCATCTCAACAGGAAACTGCCCTATGACGTGCTTAAAGACCTGACCCCGATCAACAATGCGATCGTCTCGCCACTCGTCATATCGGTGCATCCGAGCGTGCCCGTGAAGAACGTGCGGGAACTGATCGCGTACGCCAGGGCCAATCCCGGCAAGGTTAACTACGGCACGGCCGGCGTGGGCAACACGCTGCATCTTGCGACCGAGATGTTCAAGATGAAGACGGGCGTGAACATCGTCGACGTGCCTTACAAGGGCGCGTCGCAGGCGGTGGTCGATCTGCTGGCAGGCAACATCCAGCTCATGTTCGACCTGGTGCAGACACCGTTGCAGCATATCCGCGCCGGCAACCTGCGCGCGCTCGCCACCACCTGGGAGAAGCGTGCAAGCGCGCTGCCCGATGTCCCGACGCTGATCGAGCAGGGGCTGGATTACAACTTCGGCGCGATGATCGGTCTGATGGGGCCGGCCGGCATGCCCAGGGACGTCGTCAACCGTCTCCACGCGGAGATCGCGAAGGTCATGGCGATGCCGGACGTGCGCGAGATTTTTGCGAAACAGGCGATGGAACCCGCGCTGTTCGCCAGTCCGGAAGCCTATGCGGAAGCGTTCCGCAACGAAGTCGATAACATGGGCAAGCTGGTGCGCGCTGCGGGGATTCAGCCGCAATAGGCCGTCTTCACAACAGTTCGAAAGGATTTCGATGAAATCGATCTTGAACGGATTGGCCGCCGCGGCGCTCGCCTTTGCGCTCGTGGCGTGTGCGCCGTTGACGGTGCAAAGCCCGGGCGGAAGGCTCTCGCCGGTGAACGCGATCGCCGACGGCGGGGACAAGCACGTGATGCTGTTCGGTGCCGACGTGGTCGCCTACTTCACCGAGGCCCGTTACCGGCCTGGCGATCCCGCGATCAAGTCCGTCCTTGACGGAATCACCTTCCGTTTCGCGACGGCGCAGCACAAAGCGCTGTTCGACCAGGACCCGTCCAGGTACCTGCCGCAATACGGCGGATACTGCGCCAACGGCATCGTCTACGGGATTCCCTGGGGCGGCAATGCGGACTCCTGGCGCATCATCGACGGCAAGCTCTATACCTTCGGCGGCCAGGGCTCGCGTGACGGCTTCTACCTCGACCTGCCGCGCAACATCGCGCTCGCCGACAAGTACTGGAGGGAAGAAGTCAGCGGGTCGAACGCATTCGTGCAGCGCGTCAAGCGCCTGGTGTTTCGCGTGCCCCACTACCTGACGGGGCGCGAGTTGGCCGAAGAAGTGGCGCGCAAGGCCGGAAAGTCCTGAGCTGAAAAAGGGGTCAGGCCCCTTTCTCGGGGCCAGGGGATGACGATGGCGGCGATGCCTTCAGCAATGCCACCGCCAGCGCATGACATTGCGCTTGCACAGCGTGCCAGTGGTTCCACGGCGCGATGATGCCCTTGTATTCGCTCAAGTCGACCTCGGTGAGGTCATAGGGATCGGGCTCGGCCAGCTTGACCGCGAGGCTGACGAGTATGTCGCCATCCTCGCCGGCGAACTGCGCGTACAGATCGCTCATGCGGTTCAATGCCCCGGTGCTCCGGCGCAGACCCAGGTGACGCGACAACGCAGCGACATCGAGGTAATCGCGCGTCGCATTGCGTTCGACGACGAGAAACGCCTTGATGCGCAGCATTTCCCCGACGGTCGGAATCCTGAGCTTGCCGCCATTTTTCAACCTGACGGTGGTCGTCTCAAGCGGCGCCGATCGGCGCTGATTGCGCAAGCCCGCGTCGATGCCGAGTATCCCGCCGAGCACGAGCTTGCCACTGACGCGGCGGCTCGTGCGCCAGCCTGCGATGGATTCCAGCGCGGCAATCGCGGCGCCGTAATTCCCGCTCAGATCGTCGATCACGTGATCGTGGTCGAACGAGATGCGATGGCCGGCATGCAGCGCCGCCGCCGTGCCGCCCACGAGCACGGCGCCCGGCACCCTGCGCTGCAGGATCGCCGCGTGCGCGAGCAGGGTCTCCCAGCCGGGCAGCTTCGGCTTTCTAGCCACTCGCGGCTCCGCGGAGTTTGCGCTCTCGCAGGAGCTTCGGCAGAAGCGTAGCCAAAGCTCGCGCCCTGGCGTCGTGCTTGCCCAATGCCGCCGCAACCTCGCGCGTGCGCCGGGCAATGCGGCCCGTGCGGTCCGTCCGGATCGCGCGCGCGAGGCCGCGCCAGGTGGAAAATCCTCCGCGCAGGATGATGTCCTCGATGGCCGCCTTGGTCAGTTCCCGCCCCGCAGTTTCCGTCAGGTGCCGGTGCGGCATGAGCGGCGCGGCCAGCGCCAGCGGCCGGGCCTCGAGCACCAGGTCGACGGCCGCGCAAAGCCGCGCGATCTTGGCGAACCCGAGTTCCGCGGTCCTGCCGCGCTCGAGTGCCGCGAGGGTCGAGCGGCCGATCCCGGCCGCCTCGGCAAGCTGCCGCAGCGTGGGGCGCTTGTCGCGCCGCCGCCGGGCAATCAATTCGCCGAGGGCCTGCAGGTTCATGGAGTCCAATATACAAGACTATCCGTAAATAGTCCAGTATATGAGAAATTGGTCAGGACCGTTTATCGCTGTTCGCCAGCCCGGAAGCCTATGCGGAGGCGTTCCGCAATGAAGTCGTGAACATGGGTAAACTGGCGCGCGCGGCACTGACCCAGCCGCAATAGGTGCTCTGCCCATGACCCAGGCTTCCGATCCGAATCAAGACGCTCTGACCGAGAGTTGCGAGCAGACCCATGAGGAACTGCTGCGCTTCCGCGCGGCGATCGACATGTCCGGCGATGCGGTCTACCTGGTCGACCGCGCGACCATGCGCTTCGTCGACGTCAACCAGACGGCCTGCGCGCGCGTGGGCTATACGCGAAACGAGTTGTTGAACATGGGGCCGCAGGACCTGCTCACCGCCAGCCGCGAGGAGATCGAGCGGGTGTACGACGAGGTCATCGCCGCGGGCGAAAAGGGCGTCACCACGGAATCTCCCGCGCGTTACAAGGACGGCCGCAGGTCGGTGGCCGAGCTGCACCGGCGGGCGATGCGCTCGGGCGAGGGCTGGATCATCGTCAGCATTGCGCGCGACATCACCGAGCGCAAGCGCGCGGAGCAGGCGCTGCGCGAAAGCGAGGAGCGTTTCCGCGGCCTGACGCGGCTGTCCTCCGACTGGTACTCGGAGCAGGATGCCGAGTTGCGCTTCTCGCGTTTCGAAGGCCGGCACGCCGCGCGCCCCGGCGAGTCGCCGGCCAGGATGTTCTTCGGCATGCGCCCGTGGGAGATCGGCCACGCCGCCGAATCCGAGGGCGGCTGGGAGGCGTTCCGGGCGCTGCAGGAAGCGCGCCGGCCGTTCCGCGATTTCGTCACCTCGCGCGCGCTGCCTGATGGCACGCGCTTCTACAGCAGCGTGAGCGGCGAACCGATGTTCGACGGCGACGGGCGTTTCACCGGATACCGCAGCGTCGGACGGGACATCACCGAGCGCAGGCGGGCCGAGGCGCGCATCGAGTACCTGGCCACGCACGACGGCCTGACCGGCCTGCCGAACCGCATGATGTTCAGCCAGACGCTCAATCTCGCGATCGAGTCTGCACGGCGCTACGCGCGCAAGTTCGCGCTGCTGTTCATCGACCTGGACCGCTTCAAGATCATCAACGATACGCTCGGCCATGCGGCGGGAGACGCGCTGTTGAAGCAGATGTCGGCGCGCCTGAGGCAGAGCCTGCGCGCGAGCGATGTCGTCGCGCGCCTCGGTGGCGACGAGTTCGTGGTGCTGGTGCAGGAAGTGAACGAGACGGGCGAGATCGCACTGGTCGCGCGCAAGATCCTTTCCGGCATCATCGAGCCGGTGCTGCTGGCGGGGCAGGAGTGCCGCGTCACCGGGAGCGTGGGCATTGCCATGTATCCGGCGGACGCCGAGGACGAGCAATCGTTGATGACGAACGCCGACATCGCCATGTACCTCGCCAAGGAAGAAGGCAAGAACAACTTCCAGTTCTACTCCAGCGACATCAAGACCCGGTCGCTCGATCACATCGCGCTGGAGACCAACCTGCGCAGGGCGCTCGAGCGCGGCGAACTGTATCTCCACTACCAGGCCAAGCTCGATTTCGGCAGCGGCGCGATTTCCGGCGTCGAGGCGCTGCTGCGCTGGCAGAACCCGGAACTCGGCCAGGTGCCGCCCGCGCAGTTCATTCCGATCGCCGAGGAGACCGGGCTGATCGTGCCGATCGGAAAGTGGGTGCTGCATTCCGCGTGCACGCAGAACATGGCCTGGCAGCGCGAGGGCCTGCGGCCGGTGTGCATGGCGGTGAACCTCTCGCCGCGCCAGTTCGCCGATCCGGACCTGCTCGCGAACATCGCCGCCGTGCTCAGCCAGACCGGCATGGCGCCGCAATGGCTCGAGCTCGAGATCACCGAGGGCATGGTGATGTACAACACCGACCGGGCGATTCAGCTGCTCCGCGCCATCAAGCAGATGGGCGTGAGGCTCGCGATCGACGATTTCGGTACCGGCTACTCGTCACTCGCGCAACTCAAGCGCTTTCCGATCGACACGCTCAAGGTGGACCGCTCGTTCATCCGGGAACTCCCCGGCGATTCGGAGGACAAGGCGATCACCGAGGCGATCATCGCAATGGGACGCAGCCTGAGCCTCACCATCGTCGCCGAGGGAGTCGAAACGCGGGAACAGGAAACGTTCCTGCGGCAGCACGCCTGCGATCAGATGCAGGGCTACTACTTCAGCAGGCCGATCGCTCCGGAGCAGTTCGCCGACCTGCTGGGTGCTCACTCGCTGCCTTGAGTTCAGGGTTTTCGCGCCCCGAGGGAAGGGTATTCGCGATGGTGTGAATCGACCGATGGCGGTAGCGTGCTTATCCAGGGGTTGCCCGCTATCGGAGCGTCAATACCCTGGCAAGCGCGGGAAAGACGCCCGAGTTCGCGAGACCGTTCGCGAAGCGTTTCGCGTACGCTCCGAGTCTCACAGATGTTTGCAACCGAAACGCTGCGGAACGCAGGATAATGTTCTCAGGAGCGAGGCAGGCATTGCACCGAGCCTCGAGACCCACCAACCAACCGGGACTGTCCTGCGATGGTAACCGCTGAGCGCGAACCCGCGAGAGCGCGTAGCGCACTGCGGGACCTTGATGCGCAGCGGCCGATGCGCGTACGGCTCGGCATGCTGGTCGTCTCGTCGCTCGTGGCAGGGATCGCGGGCTTCGAGCTGTTTCAGACCCGTGAGCCGATCCCAAGCGTGCTGGCGCTGGCTGCGCTGATCGTTTCGGCCTGGCTCGCGTGGTCCATCGGACGCCGTACCGACGCGGCGCACGCGCAGCTCGCGCGCAACGAGCAGGGCTTCGCGAAGACCTTCGATTCCAGCCCGGTGGCGATTCTGGTCACCCACCTCGCCGACGGCAGGATTCTGAATGTCAACGCCGCCGCTTGTGAATTGTTCGGCTACGAACCGCAACAGATGCGGGGCCGCAGCACGGTGGAACTCGGGATCTGGGTTGAGCCGGGCGATCGCGCGCGCGTCGTGGAGGGGTTGCGGGCGACCGGGTCGGTGAGAGGAATCGAACATCCGATTCGCAGAAAATCAGGCGAGATCCGTACGGTCCGGAATTCACTCGAGGAGATCGAACTCGACGGCGAAAAGTGCATTGTAGGATCGATGCTGGACATTACCGAGGAGCGGCGTGCGATCGAGGCGCTGCGCGACAGCGAGGCGCGGATGCGCGTCATCGCGGAGAACCTGCCGGCGACGATCGTGTATTTCGACCAGGATCGCCGCGTGCGCTACGCCAATCGGCGCTACGCAGACTTCTATGCCGGCGCAGGCGGGGACATCCAGGGTTGGCATCTGCGCCGGGCGCTCGGCGATCAAGCCTGGGCGGCGATCGACGACCAGATCACCCGCGTGCTCTCGGGCGAAGCGATTACCTACGAGCGCGAGGCGGTAGGCGCGGACGGCGAGCGGCGCGATATCCTGGCCAACATTGTGCCGCATCGCTCGGAAAGCGGAGAGATCCTGGGCGGCTACGGACTCGCGTTCGATGTCACCAAGCGCAGACGCGCCGAGGGGGAGCTTCGCGCGCGCGACGCCCAGTTGCGCCTGCTGACTGAGAACATCCCCGCGGCGGTCGCCTACGTTGCGCCGGACCTGACGATTCAGGTGGCAAATCAACGCTTCGCGGAGCTCCATTGCGGCGCCGGCGCAGAGGTGATCGGCCGGCACCTGCGCGACGTGGTGGGCGAAAAGGCCTGGCCGGAGGTCGCAAGGCGCAATGCACGGGTGCTCGAGGGCGAGGCGGCAGTTTACGAGCGCACGCACGTGCGCCCCGACGGCGAGCGGCGCGAGATCGAAGTGCATCTCCAGCCGGATCGCCGGGACGGCGGCGCGGTTTGTGGCCATTACGCGTTTGTCCTCGAGATTACCGAACGCAAGCGGGCTGAAGAGGCGCTGCGCGTGAGCGAACTGCAGCTACGCCTGATTACCGAGAACATCCCGGCGGCGATTGCCTATGTCGACCGGGACCTGGTGATCCGGCTCGCGAATCCCCGTTATAACGAACTGTTCTTCAAACCTGGCGCAACCGCCGCCGGCCGGCACGTGCGCGAGACGGTCGGTGAGAAGGCCTGGCCGGAGACCGGGCCACGGATCGAGCGGGTCTTGGCGGGCGAAACACTCGAATATCAGCGCAGCCACGAACGTCCGGACGGCGAGCGGCGCGAGATCGAGGTGCATCTCGAGCCGGATCGCTCGGCCGCCGGCGAAATCCGGGGCTATTACGCTTTCGTGCTCGACATCACCGAGCGTATCCAAATGCAGCAACAGGTGAGTAAACTGAACGCGGAACTCGAACAACGCGTCGAACAGCGCACCGCGGAATTGCAGGGAGCGCTGCGCGACCTGGAGACATTCACTTCCGCCGTGTCGCACGATCTGCGCGGCCCGACGCGTCGCATGGCGGGGTTCGCCGGAATCCTGCGCGAGGAACTCGGCGCGGATGCAGGCGAGGAAACGCTGCGGCTGCTCGGCATCATCGAGGCGAACGCCGAGGAGATGGGCGTGCTGGTCGATGCCTTGCTCAGGCTCGCGCGGATCTCGCACCAGCCGCTTGTGATCGAGCCCGTTGACCTGGCGGTGCTGGCGCGCGAGGCCTGGGAAGCACTTGATGCGTCACTGCCTCGCGCACGCGTAGAGTTGCGCCTTGCCGACCTGCCGGTGCGCAGCGTTGACCGCATGCTGGTGAAGCAGGTGCTGATCAACCTGCTGGGCAATGCGGTCAAATTCTCTGCTCGCGGCGAGGCGCCGGTGGTCGAAGTCGGCGTCATCACGGATACTGGCGAGGAGGTGTTCTACGTCCGCGACAACGGCGCGGGCTTCGACATCGCGTTCGCGCAGAAGCTGTTCAAGCCATTCTCGCGCCTGCACGCACGCAATGAGTTCGAGGGCACCGGGATCGGCCTGTCGATCGTGGAGCTGATTGCACGCCGCCACGGCGGTCGTGTGTGGGCCGAAGGCATGCCCGGCCAGGGTGCGACCGTCCATTTTTCACTCGGACGCGGCTGAGCGCAACGTGTCGAGCCCGGAGTGTCTCAGCGCGGCCCGGAAATCGTATCGTGCAGGATGATGGTCGTGCCGCGCAGCTCGATGCAGCCGCGCTGTTGCAGGTCTTTGAGCACCCGGGTCACCATCTCGCGCGAGGCACCGATCATCCTCGCGATATCGACGCGGCTCAAGCTGCCGGGCAGCATCCACAAGCCGTCGACCAGTTCGGCTTCCCGCAGCAGCAGTTGGGCGACGCGTCCGTAGACATCGAGCAGCGCGAGGCTGCTGATCCGGTTGTCCGCGTCGCGCAGCCGCCGCACCAGCCTGCGGGTGATGTCCATGGCGAGTTGGAAGTTCGCTTCGAGACAGCGCCGGAACTCGGGCCGGTCGAGGACCAGCAGCTCGCAGGGGCCGCGCGCCACCACGTCCGCCGAGCGGGGTTCGTCGTCGATCAGGCTCATCTCACCGAAGTAGTCGCCAGACCTGAGGATGGCCAGAATGACCTGCTTGCCTTCCGAATTGGTCACGCTCACGTCGACGCGCCCGGAGATGATGACGAACAGCGATTGCGTCGGTTCGCCGGCGTGGATGATCGTTTCGCCCTTGCGGCAGGCGAGGCGGCGGACCGCCGGGGCGAGGATCGCGCGCTGCTCGGGCGTGAGCATGGAGAAAAGCGGCACGCTGCCGAGCAGCAGATCCGTCGCGCCGGACTGACTTCCGGTGCGGTTGGCGGTGGAGTTATGCGTCACATGCATGGTGATGCCTGTTACGGTCCAGTGCGCGATCCGGATGCACTCCGGGCAGTATGCGCCGCAGCCTGCGTCCCCGGCAACTGCAAGGCCTCGACATCTGCGATGATCCGGATCGCGACGGGCCCGGCGCGATTGCGCACGGTGATCTCGTGCCTCGGGAACCCGGAGACGTCCACGCCGGCGCGCGACGCGACCGGCTCCGAGATGATCAACTGGCAGCTGAACTCCTTGGTCTGGTCCTGCAGCCGGCTGGCGGTGTTGACCGTGTCGCCGACCGCCGTGAGGTAGGTCGCGGCGCCGTGGCCCATGAGGCCCACCACGGCCGGGCCACAGTGGATGCCGATGCCGATACGCATTGGCGTGAGCAGCTCGGCCTTGAGCTCTGCACTGAGGGTCGCGATGGCGCGGATCATCGCGCGCGCGGCTTCCAGGGATTGCAGGGCGCTCGCCTCGGGTTTGGCCTGCACCCCGAACAGCGCCATCACGCCGTCGCCCGTAAACTGGTTGACGATGCCGCCGGAGCGCTCGATGGCAGCGCCGGTCGCCGCGAAATAGCGGTTCAGGATGTAGACGACGTCGTAGGGCAGGCGACGTTCGGAAATCTGCGTGAAGCCGCGGATGTCGGCGAACAGGACGCAGATTTCGCGCTCCTCCCCCGTGATTGCTCCCTGCTGCAGCAGCGCGCGTGACGCCGGAATGGTCGCGGGCATGAGCAGGTAGACGGACAGGTCGTGCGTGGGGCGCAACTGGCACGCGAGGCGCACGTCCGGTCCCGCGCCGACACGCCGCAGTACCCGCGCTTCTTGGGCGGACGGTTCGGGCAATGCCTCCTGGCCGGCGGTCACGTGCACGCGGCAGGTCGAGCAGCGGCCGCGCCCCCCGCAAACCGACGCATGGCCGATGCGGGCGCGGCGGCTGCATTCGAGCACGCTGTATCCCAGCGGCACCGTCACGGTCTGCCCGCCGGGATAGCTCACGCGGATGGCGGTCCGCCGCTCGCGCCAGAGCCGGATGCTGCGCAGTGCCAGTGTGATCACAAGCGCCGCGATCAACGTGTTGAGCACCGCTCGCCCGGTTTCCTGCAGCGCGGCGCGCGCCTGCGCGTCAGGAAATCGAGCCGCTGCGAACGTGTCGTTGATCCAGCCGATGTGGACCGCGAGCGTCTCGATTTCCTTGCCCGCCTGCGAGAATCCGAGCAGGGCGAGCACCGGGATCAGCACCGCAAGCGTGTAAAGCGGCATCGACCAGCGCGCGTACCAGGTCTGGATGCGCAACCAGAAGTGCATGCCGATGCAGCCGTGGATCCAGGCGACGAGCAGCAGCAGCGCCTGTTGCAGGCCGAGGTCGGGACGCACTTTCCAGATCAGCAGGATCAGCGCCGAGTACGAGTCGTCGTAGCCAAAGCGCTCGTGAGCGAGACGCGTGCCCACCGCGTGGCCGATGACGAGCAACGGAATCGAAAGCCCCAGCAGCAGTTGCAGTGCTTCCCAGACCGGCATGCGAAAATGCCGGCGCAGGTAGATCGAGCGCAGCGCGAGCGCGAGGTGCACGAGAATCGCCGCCGCGAGCGCGGTCGTCCCGGCAGCGCTGCGCCAGAGTGAAAGGAACAGGATGCGGCCGTACTCCATCGCATCGAGGGAAATCAGCCCGAGCGCATGATTGAGCAGGTGGGTAAGCACGAACGTGAACAGCACCAGCCCGCTCGCCAGCCGCGCGCGGCGTTCGAGCGCGGTCTGCCCGCGCGGGCCTGCATTCCGCGCTGTGGCCTTGCCCTGCCTGCTCAAACGCTTTGCCTCGCGAGGGCGCTCAGCGCGTCCCCCGTGACCCGGAACAGGCGCCACTCTTTCATGCATTGCGCGCCGAAACCTTCGTAAAACCGCATTGCCGGCGCGTTCCAGTCGAGCACCATCCACTCGAAGCGGCCGCAGCCGCGCTCGTGGGCGATGCGCGAGACGTGAAGCAGCAGGGCCTTGCCGTACCCGCGCCCGCGATGCTCGGGGCGCACGAACAGGTCTTCGAGGTAAAGACCCTTGCGGCCCATGAAGGTGGAAAAATTGTGGAAAAAGACAGCGAACCCGACCGCTGTGCCGTCGGCAATGCACAACAGCGTCTCCGCCGGGGTGGTCTCGGAGAACAGCTGGTCTTCGAGCAGGTTCGCATCGGCTTGCACCAGGTGAGCGAGTTTCTCGTAGTCGGCGAGTGCGCGGATCAGTTCCAGCACCACCGGAGTGTCCGCGCGCGTGGCGCGGCGGATCTCTGCGCGGACCGCCATTTCAGTCTCCGAAGCTGATATCGAGGTCGCGCGCGGTGCGGATCGTGTCGCAGTCGGGCGGCACCGATTTCATGCGCCGGGTCGCCTTCTCCAGCGGCACGTAGCGCACGTTGGGTGGATCGAGAGCGACCATCACGCCCGATTGGCCCTCGACGAGCGCGCGTACCGCCGCCCCGCCGAAACGCAAACTGAGCAAGCGGTCGAACGTGGTCGGCGGCCCCCCTCGCAGCAGGTGGCCAAGCACGACGTGCCGGATTTCCTTGCGCGTGAGCGCGGCGAGTTCGTTCTCGACGCGCTCGCCGATGCCCCCGAGGCGCTCCGCGTGCCCGCCGATCTTCTTCTCGATCACCGAGGCCTGGCCGCCTTTCGGGATGGCGCCCTCGGCCGCCACCACGATCGAATGGTGCGAACCCCTGCGCTCGCGCGCGAGCAGCGACGCGGCGACCTTCCGGATGTCGTAAGGAATCTCGGGAATGAGGATGGCGTGCGCGTTGGCGGAGACGCCGCAGTTGAGCGCGATCCACCCGGCATGGCGGCCCATCACCTCCACCACCATGATCCTGTGGTGCGACGTTGCCGTGGTGTGCAGCCGGTCGATGCATTCGGTGGCGAATGACACCGCCGAATCGAAGCCGAACGTGATGACCGTGCTCTCGAGATCGTTGTCGATGGTCTTTGGCACGCCGACAAGGCGCAGGCCCTTTTGCGCCAGCCCATGGGCGATGCCGAGCGATCCGTCGCCGCCGATCGCCACCAGCGCGTCGATTCCATTGCGCTTGAACTCGCGCATCAGCTCGTCGCTGCGATCGCGCTCTTCCACGCCCTGCGGGGTGCGCACGGGATACTTGAATGGATTGCCGGCGTTGGTGGTGCCGAGAATGGTGCCGCCAAGGTGCGTGATGCCCGAGACGCGCTCCGGGGTGAGGCGCGTCACGCCGGCCTCGCGCAGGCGGGGATCGAGCAGGCCGTCGTAGCCGTTGAGAATTCCGACGCACTCCCAGTTGTGGTGGAGAGCGGTCATCACCACGCCTCGGATGACCGCATTCAGGCCGGGCGCATCGCCGCCGCAGGTGGTGATGGCGATGCGCCGGATTGCTGCAGTGCCACGACGAGCCATGGTTCCTGCTCCTGCGAAAATCTTGAAGGTTAGCGTACACTTTCGCGCATGAACAACCATATCACGCACGATTCCGCGTACGAAACCGTCGCCGCGGACAATTTCGCCGCCATGATCGAGGTGCCGCGCTACGGCCGGCGCAGCGCCGCGTTCGACACGATCATCTCCGCTACACACGATCATTTCTGGGATCCGCTCGACCCGGCCTACCTGGATTTTTCGCAGCCCTTCGACATGCAACGCGAAACCCTGATGCCGCTCGAAACGGTATTCGAGCTGCGCACCGCGGTGGCTGAGCGCCTGGACGAGGGCCAGAAGATCGGGCTTGCGAACGAGGTGGCGCGCTGGAACCTGAGCGGCATCCTGCACGGCGAGCAAGGGGCGTTGTCGCTCTCGGCGAGCCTGTGCGATATCCTGCTCGACCCGGGCGCACAGGAGTACGCCGCCAACCAGGTGCGGGAGGAGGCGCGGCACGTGAGCGCGTTTTCGCGCTACATCCAGCTGCGCTGGGGTTCGCCGCTGCCCGTGGGCGAGGCGCTGGGCGCGCTGCTGGCGGAACTGGTCGCGGCGCCCGAGGTGTACAAGAAGCTGGTGGGCATGCAGATGCTGGTCGAGGGACTTGCAATGGGCGCGTTCGCCGGCCTGCACGCAAACGCGCGCGATCCGCTCCTGAAACGCATGGTACAGCTGGTGATGACCGACGAGGCCTTCCACCACAAGTTCGGCAAAATCTGGGCCTCGCGCACGATCCCGAAGCTTTCTGCGGAGGAACATGCGCGGGTGGAGGACTGGGCCGCCAATTGCTTCGAGACGCTGCTGTTCAACCTCAACAATATCCGCCAGCGCCAGGCGATCTACGCGCAGTTCGGCCTCGACTGGCAATGGGTGCGCGATGCGTGCCGGGAGATATTCACGGCGGCGGACCGGCGCGAAGGCTTGCGCCAGCAGACCAACATCTTCCGCGTGCTGGTGAAGACGCTGCTCGGCGCGGGCATCATCACCGATCGCACGCGCGCGACCTACGCCGCGTGGCTCGATGTCGAGGGGCTGGAAGGGGAGAAGGATTTCATGGTCGGCGACGCCATCGCGGCCGAGGGCATCGAATACCTGCGCGAGATCAATCGCGGACGCAGGAAGATCGGGCAGAAGACGGCCTGAGCGCTGCGTTTCTTGACCCGGCTCAAAGACTGCGGCCGGGCGGCGGGATACGGTGAAGCGCTTTTTTTGGGCTAGACTTCCGACACTACGCGCACAGGAGAGGCATCCGTGAACGACAACAATGTTTCAAGCAAGCGCCGCAGTCTGTTGAAAGGGGCGGCCGGCGCCGCCGGGCTGGCAGCCACCGGGATCCTGCATGCACCAGCTGTCATCGCGCAACCGGCCAGGCTCAAGGTCGGCCTGATGCTGCCTTACACGGGCACCTACGCCGCGCTGGGTAACGCGATCACCAATGCATTCAAGCTGTACATCGCCGAGAAGGGCGGAAAAGTCGGCGGTCGCGAAATCGAATACGTGGTACTCGACGACGAATCCGAGCCCGCCAAGGGCGTCGATAACGCCAATCGCATCGTCAACCGCGACAAGGTGGACGTGCTGGTCGGCACGGTGCACTCGGGCGTGCAGGCGGGCATGGTGAAGGTGTCGCGCGAATCCGGCGTGCTTTCGATCATCCCCAACGCGGGCTTCGGCGCAGCGACCGGGCAACTGTGCGCGCCCAACATCTTCCGCAGTTCGTTTTCCAACTGGCAGACCATCCACCCGCTCGGCAAGGTGATGATGGAGAAGGGCCACAAGAGCTGCGTGTGGATCAGCTGGAAGTACGCTGCGGGCGAGGAGATGTTCGGCGGCTTCAAGGAAGGCTACGAGAAGGTCGGCGGAAAGATCGTGAAGGAAATGTGGCTGCCGTTCCCGAACGTGGAATTCCAGGCGCTGCTCACCGAGATCGCGGCCGCCAAACCCGACGCAGTGGCATGCTTCTTCGCCGGCGGCGGCGCGGTGAAATTCGTCAAGGATTACGACGCCGCGGGCCTGAAGGGCAAGATCCCGCTCTACGGCAACGGCTTCGTCACCGACGGCACGCTGCAGGCGCAGGGATCGTCGGCGCAAGGCCTGCTGACCACGCTGCACTACGCAGACGGGCTGGAATTTCCCAAGGACAAGACCTTCCGCCTCGCCTACGCGAAAGCCTACAAGCTGCAGCCCGACGTGTACGCGGTGCAGGGCTACGATGCCGCGCAGATGCTCGACGTTGGCCTGAGCGCGGCGAAGGGCGACATCAAGGCGCAGAAGCAGATCGTCGCCGCGATCGAGAAGGCGACGATCGACAGCCCGCGCGGCCGTTTCACCATCTCCAGGGCGCACAACCCGGTGCAGGACATCTATCTGCGCCAGGTGGTGGGTGAATCGAACAAGTTCGTCGGCATCGCGTGGAAAAACCTGTCCGACCCGGCGCGCGGCTGCAGCATGGCGTAAGCCGGCCAGCGAAGTTGCCACAGCCGGCGGCCGCGAGGCCCCGGCTGTTTTTTTGAGCGCAAGCTGCAATGGACCCCGCAATCTTTCTCATCCAGTTGCTCAACAGCCTGCAGTACGGGCTGCTGCTGTTTCTCGTCGCCAGCGGCCTGACCCTGATCTTCGGCATCATGGGGATCATCAACCTCGCCCACGGCAGCTTTTACATGATCGGCGCCTACCTCGCGTTCTCGCTCACCGCGGCGGTCGGAAATTTCTGGCTGGCGCTGTTTCTGGGCGTGCTGCTTTCGGTGGCGCTCGGTCTGGCGCTCGAGTGGCTGCTGATCCAGCGGCTGTACCACCGCGACCACCTCTACCAGGTTCTGCTCACCTACGGACTGATCCTGATTTTCGAGGAGGCGCGCAGTCTCATCTGGGGCGATGACGTGCACGGCGTGCAGGTCCCGGAGTTTCTCAATTTCTCCATCCCGCTCACCGAGACGCTGTCCTATCAGGTGTACCGCGTGGTGATGTCCGGCATCTGCCTGCTGCTCGCCGCGGCGATGTACTTTCTCATCCAGCGCACTCGCCTGGGCATGATGATCCGCGCCGGCGCGACCAATCGCGAGATGGTGCAGGCCCTGGGCATCAACATTGGACTGCTCTATCGCCTGGTGTTCGCGCTCGGCATTGCGCTCGCGGCGTTTGCCGGCATGCTCGGCTCGCCGATCTCCTCGGTGTATCCGGGCATGGGAAACCAGGTGCTGATCGTGTCCTTCGTGGTGGTGGTGATCGGCGGCATCGGTTCCGTGCGCGGTGCGCTGGTGGCCGCGTTGCTGATCGGCATCGCAGACACCTTCGGCAAGGTGCTGGTGCCGCAGATTGCCGGGATGACCGCCTACCTGCTCATGGCCGCGGTGCTGCTATGGCGGCCCGAGGGCCTTTTCAAACGGGCGTGACGATGGCAATGCACGATGCGCAGCCGCGCGCGCTCGCCCTGGTGCTGGTGATCGGGCTCGCCGGCCTGGCGGTGTTCCCGATTTTCGGCGCCGACGAGAAGTTCTACATGCAGTTCCTCGCCAAGGTCATGGTGATGGCCATTTTCGCGATGAGCCTGGACCTGCTGATCGGCTACGGCGGGCTGGTGAGCCTCGGCCACGCGATGTACTTCGGGCTCGCGGGCTACACGCTGATGTCTCTGACGCCGGAGTACGAGGGCGCGAGCCTTTGGATCTCGCTTGCCGCGGCGCTCGGCGTGTGCGCGCTCGCCGCACTGGTGGTGGGCCTGCTCGTGCTGCGCACCAGCGGCATCTATTTCATCATGGTGACGCTCGCGTTCGCGCAGATGGCGTACTACGTGGTGCACGATTCCAAGTACCTTGGAGGCTCCGACGGGAAGTACGTTTATGTAAAACCAGTGCTGTCGTTTTTCGGCTGGCAGCCGTTCAGCCTCGACAAGCTCGCGGCGTTCTACTACGTGATCCTCGGCACGCTGGCCGGCGTGTATTTCCTGCTGCGGCTGCTGCTCGCGTCTCCCTTCGGCCACGTGCTGGTGGGCATCAAGGCCAACGAGCACCGCATGCGCTCACTGGGGTTTCCGACCTTCAGCTACAAACTCGTCGCGTTCGTCATCGCCGGCGTGCTCGCAGGACTCGCGGGCTATCTCGCCGCGGCGCTCGACGGACTGGTGAACCCCGAGCTGCTTTCCTGGCATCAGTCGGGACAGGCGCTGATGATGGTGATCCTCGGCGGCATGGGCACGCCGGCCGGCCCGATCCTGGGCGCGGGCGCGCTGAAGCTTCTCGAACTGCTGCTCACCTCCTGGACCAAGCACTGGCAATTGCTGTTGGGCCTGTTCATCGTGCTGGTGGTGCTGGTGTTCCCCAATGGCCTGGCGAGCCTGTTCGGCAAGCGCAAGCGCGGCGGGGCAGAGCATGGCTGAGGCCGCGGCGCTTTCGGTCGAAGGGCTGGTGCGAAATTTCGGCGGGCTCGCCGCGGTGGGCGGCGTTTCGCTCGAAGCGCGCACCGGGATGCTGCACGCGGTGATCGGTCCCAACGGTGCGGGCAAGACGACCCTGATCAATCTGCTCTCGGGAGACCTGCCGCCGTCGGCCGGAAAGATATCGCTCTACGGCACGGATATCACCGGGCTTCCCTCCTACCGTGTCTCCCAACTCGGCGTGGGGCGCAGTTACCAGAAGACGAACGTCTTCCTCGGCTTCACGGCGTTCGAGAACTGCCGCCTGGCGGCGCAGTCGCGCCTGCCGAGTTCGATGCGCTTCGTGCGCCGCGCGCTCGCCTACGCCGACGTCAACCGGGCTGCCGAACGCTCCCTCGCCGCCACCGGACTGGAGGCGCGCTCCGGAGAACTCGCGTCGGCGCTCTCGCACGGCGAGCAGCGCCAGCTCGAGATCGCGATGACGCTCGCCACCAGCCCCAGGGTGCTGCTGCTCGACGAGCCGCTTGCCGGCATGGGCGCCGAAGAATCCTCAAGCATGGTCGAGCTGCTCAAGACGCTCCGGTCCGGTCACGCGATGCTGCTGGTGGAGCACGACATGGACGCGGTGTTCGCGCTCGCCGACCGGCTGACGGTGATGGTGAACGGGCAGGTGCTGGCGAGCGGCGCGCCCGCGGAGATTCGCGCCAATCCGGCGGTGCAGGAAGCCTACCTCGGCGAGGACGAACCCGGTGGCTGAACTGCTCATCGAGGCGCGAGGGCTGCACAGCTATTACGGTGCGAGCCATATCCTTCACGGTGTGGAGATCTCGATCGGCCGCGGCGAATCGCTCGGGCTGATGGGCCGCAACGGCATGGGCAAGACCACGCTGCTCAAGACGCTGCTCGGACTCGTGCGCCCGCGCTCGGGCGAGGTGAAGGTGAAAGGCGTGCCGGTCACGCAGGCTCCGACGCACCGCATCGTGCGCATGGGCATCGCTTACGTGCCGGAGGGCCGTGGAATTTTCCCCAATCTCTCGGTGCATGAAAACCTCGTCATGACCGCCCGTGCGGGAGCGGAAGGGCGGCGCGATTGGGACTACGAGCGCGTGCTGAAGACGTTTCCGCGCCTTGCCGAACGCCTTTCGCATGGCGGTGCGCAGCTCTCGGGCGGCGAACAGCAGATGCTCACCATCGGCCGCGCGCTGCTGACCAATCCCGATCTGCTGATCCTCGATGAAGCCACCGAAGGACTCGCGCCGAAAATCGCGAAGGAAATCTGGCAGATCGTGCGCGTGGTGCGCGCCTCCGGCATCGCCACGGTGATCGTGGACAAGAATTTCGCCGCGGTGAACGCCATCACCGACCGCAATCTGATTCTGGTGAAAGGCGAGGTCGTGTACTGCGGGGCGTCGTCGGACCTGCGCTCGAAACCGGAGGTTCACCAGAAGCATCTCGGGGTATAGGCACGCGGTCGCGAGATCCGGGTAGTATTCCCGCCATTCGCTTTTCGCCGGGGGGCGTTCTCATGTTCGGCGTTCGACTCGCGACAATGCTCTCGGGGTTGGTTGTCGCTGCAGGGGTGCAGGCCCAGGCGTATCCGGCGAAACCCGTGCGCTGGATCGTGCCTTATGCTCCGGGCGGCTTTGCCGACCTTCGCTCGCGCCAGATCGCGGCACGGCTCTCCGAACTGTGGAAACAGCCGGTGGTGGTCGAGAACCGCCCCGGCGCTGGCGGCAGACCTCCTTGCGGGCCACATCCCGATTATGTTCGAGCTGACTTATGCGGCGCTGCCTTCGGTCAAGGCGGGGCGTGTGCGTCCGCTTGCGGTCACCACGGTTGCGCGCCTGCCGATGCTGCAGGAGGTGCCGACCTTTGCGGAGTCGGGTTATCCGTCGCTGGTCGCCAGCAACTGGCAGGGTGTGATCGCGCCCCGCGCCATGCCGCGCGAGATGGTTTTCGCGCTCAACGCGACCCTCAACCGCGTCCTGGCGATTCCGGAGGTGCGCGATTCGATCCTCGCTCAGGGCAACGAGGTTGGCGGCGGCGCGCCGGAGGTGTTCACCGATCTGGTGCGTGCCGAGATTCCGCGCTGGGCCGAGGTGGTGAAGACCGCCGGGATCAAGCCGGAGTGAGCGGCCAGTGAAATCCGATCCGGCGAACGAATCAGCGAGCAAGCGCCTGAGGCCCGGCGCCGCTGGCGCATGCTTCGCCTGAAGGGTGTTTCGAAGCGATTCGGCGCACGGGTGGTGTTCGCCAACGTGGACCTCGCGCTCGATGCCGGGGAGTATGTCGCGATCATCGGCGAATCGGGCGTTGGCAAGTCCACGTTGCTGAACCTCATGGCCGGTCTCGAGCCGGCCGACGCCGGCAGTATCCTGTTCGAAGAGGTTGAACTCACCCGCCTGCCGGACGATGCGCTGACGCTGTTGCGTCGCGATCAGTTCGGGTTCGTGTTCCAGGCATTTCACGTGCTCGCGCACCTCAGCCTGGCGCAGAACGTTGCCCTCCCATTGCTGTTGCGCGGACGGGCGCCGGGCGAATCAGCCGCCCTTGCCGCCGCGGCGCTTGCGGCGGTGGGACTCACCGGCCGTGAAACCAGCATGCCGCGGGAACTCTCCGGCGGGGAACTGCAGCGCGTCGCCATCGCTCGCGCGCTGATCGGGAAACCGCGCCTGGTGCTCGCCGACGAGCCAACCGGCAATCTCGACCAGGAAAACGCCCGTCAGGTGCTGGCGCTGCTGCGCGCGCAGGTGAAGCAGCACGGCGCCGCGGGCATCCTGGTGACGCACTCGGAAGCCGCCGCGGCGAGCGCTGACCGGAGATATCGCCTGCGCCCGGAGGGCCTCGCACCCGGATAGGGCCGCACTGCAGCAAGCGCATCAGGCGAAGCTGGAAAACGGTGCGCCAGCGACCCGGCGGAGATGTGAGATATGCCCTTGTCACATGGGGATGTGACCGCGATAATAGCCAGATGTGGAAAAAGCGCGGAAATCTGACGCTCGCGGCCCGTCCGCGGGGCTCATTCTAGGAGCATGGCATGGCTGCGCCCGCTGCTGACCTGAAAAAACTCGGTCGCTATGACATCACCGGCGTCCTCGGCAAGGGCGCGATGGGTGTGGTGTACGACGCCGTCGACCCCACGCTGCATCGCAGGGTGGCGATCAAGACCATTCTGAAGAGCGCGCTGGACGTGAACACCGCCAAGGAATACTCGATGCGGTTCAGCCGCGAGGCGCGCGCGGTGGCACGGCTCAACCAGGGCAACATCGTACAGGTGTTCGACTTCGGCGAGGAAGGCGACGTCGCGTACATCGTGATGGAGTTCATCAAGGGCAAGGAACTCAAGAGTTTCTTTGACGCGAACGACCGCTTCGAGACCAAGGAGGCGGTGCGCATCATGTGCGAGTTGTGCGACGCCCTGAATTTCGCGCACGAGGCCGGCATCATTCACCGCGATATCAAGCCCGCGAACGTGATGATCGATACGGAGGGGCGCGTCAAGCTGGCTGACTTTGGCGTGGCGCGCATCACCGACGCCGACACCGGCGAGAACGAGCGCACGCAGGTCGGCACGATGATCGGCACCCCCGCGTACATGTCGCCGGAGCAGATCACCGGCGGGGAAGTCGACCGGCGCACGGACATTTTCTCGGCCGGGATCATCCTCTACCAGTTCCTGACCGGCGAGAAGCCGTTTACCGGGCAGGGCGCGTGGACGATCGCGAAGAAGATCACGCAGGACGATCCGCCGCTTCCGTCGTCGATCAACAAGACGATCTCCCCGCTGTTCGACTCGGTGGTCAACAAGGCGCTGTCGAAAAAGGTCGAGACGCGCTATCAGACCGCCAAGGATTTGGGTCTCGCGCTCCAGGCCGCGCTCGAGGGCCGCGGCCAGGAAGATACCTCCGACAGGACCGTGGTCGGCTTTCAGTCGCCTGCGGCAATGGCACCGGCGGCCAAGCCCGCGGCCCGTCAGGACTCGGGAGTCAGCGAGCAGGTCGAACTCGAGTTCTGGAAGGCGATCAAGGACGGCAACGACGCGGACGACTTCGAACTCTATGTCGAGAAGTTCCCCAAGGGCATCTATACCGCGCTCGCGAAACGCAAGATCGCGAAGCTGAGGGGCGTAGAGCCCGAGGAAAGCGAAACAAAGCTCAAGCACGCGCAGGATCAGGAAAAACGCGAGGCCGAGGAGGCCGCAAAGCGCGAGGCCGAGGCCATGGCCAACCTCGCCGCGGAGCAAGCCAAGGCGGAAGCCGAGCTCGCCGCGCGGGAAGCGGAGTTCCGCAAGCGCGAAGCCGAGGCCGAGGCCAAGCGCGCTGCCGCTGAAAAGGCGAGGGCGGCGGCCGAGGCCAAGCGTGAAGCGGATCTCAAGGCCAGGGCCGAAGCCGAGGCCAAGTCGAGGCTCGAAGAAATAGAGCGGGAGAAGAGGGAAGCCGAGGCGGCGCTCGTAAAACGCGAGGCCGAAGCCAAGGCGAAATTCGAAGCGGACCTGGCCAGGCGCGAAGCCGAAGCACGGGCGCGGCGCGAAGCCGAGGACAGGGCGAGGCAGGAGGCGGAAGAAAAAGCCAGGCACGATGCCGAGGAGAGGGCCAAGCGGGAGGCGGAAGCCAGGGCGAAGGCCGAAGCGGAAGCCAGGGCCAAGCGCGAGGCGGAGGCCAAGGCGAGGCAGGAGGCGGAAGCCAGGGAGCGGGCCGAGGCGGAAGCCAGGGCCAAACTTGAAGCCGAAGCACAGGCGATACGCGACGCCGAGTACGCGAAGCGCGAACTCGAGGTGAAGACGCGGGAAGCCGAGGGGCCGCAGAGCAAGACCAAACGCTTGATTCCGGTGATCATCGCGGTGGTGATCGCTGTGGCCGGCATCGGCGCGTGGTTTATTTGGGGACCCAAGTCAGGTCCGGATCCCGGGCCGATAATGGAGCTGGTAAAGAAGACCACCAAGAACAATGCCGATTTGACGAAGGCCAAGCAAGAGCTGGTCGAGGCGAAGAAGGCGGGCGACGCGAACAAGGAACGCGAGCTCGGGGATAAAATAAAGCAATTTGAGGCGTTGGCCGAAAAATACGCGGCGGAGCTCAAGCCGCTCGAGGAAGAGTTCAATCGCGCGCAAGCGGGGAAGAAAGCGGCGGAGGCCAAGGCGCCGGAAGCCAAGAAGTAAAGCCTGCGCCGCCAGACGGCTAAACTGGCTACGCCACCCGATTGAGCAGCGGCAAGCCTTCCTTCAAGCGACGGGAGTTGTCGAGCGCCAGTGCCAGGCACCGGTCGAACATCTCCTGCGTCAGCCAGGCCAGATGCGGGGTCGCCACCACGTTGGGCAGTGCGAGCAGAGGATGGTCCGGACGCAGCGGTTCCTCGCCGAATACGTCGAGCGCTGCGGCGGCAAGACGGCCATCGCGCAAGGCGGCGGCGAGCGCCGTTTCATCCACCAGCGCGCCGCGCGCCGTGTTGACGAGAATCGCGCCGCGCTTCATCGCGCGGAGCGCTCGGGCGTCGAACAGCGAGTTGGTCTCGGGCGTGAGCGGCACGTGCAGGGACACGATATCGCTTTGGGCGAGCAGCTGTTCGAGTCCGACACGCGGGAACGGCGACCCTGTTTTCGCCGTCCGGCTGGCGTAGACGACCTTCGCGCCGAGTGCCGACAGCCAGGGCGCGAGCATCTGCGGCACCGCGCCGAAGCCCACCAGCCCGACGGTCCTCCCGCCGATCTCGCCGAATCCGTCCTGCATCGCCCAGCTCTCCGGCCAGCCTCCTTCGCGGCGCACGCTGGCATCGAGTTCGCGCAGCCGCCGCAAGCAGGCGAGCATCAGCAGCAGCGCCATTTCCGCTACGGCGCGGCTGTTCGCACCCGGCAGATTGCACACTGCGATCTCGCGCGCCTTCGCGGCCTCCAGATCGATGGTGTTCACGCCGGTGCCGATTTTCTGGATCAGCTTCAGGTTCGGCGCCAACGCGATCTGCGCTGCGCTCACCGGCTTGAGGACGTGCCATAACGTTTCCGCCTCGGCGAGTTCGCGCTCGTAGTCCGCGTCCTCGCTTTCCGGGCAGACCCGCAGTTGATTCGGCCAGGCGAGCTTGACCGCCTTGTCGATCAGCGCGGGACTGGCATCGAAGCGGAACAGGATCCGCACTACGCGTGCTTCCTCAACTCATGTATCTCTTGAACAGCCGGCGGGCCGGGTAGGGCAGCGCTCCGGCGCCGAGCGATTCCTCGATGCGCAGACCTTCGTTCCATTTCGCCATGCGCTCCGAGCGCGAAAAGCTGCCGACCTTGAGCTGGGGCACTCCCCAACCGACCGCGAGATGCACGATCGAGACGTCCTCCGATTCACCGGATCGCGCCGAGACGATCGCGCCGAAGCCTGCGGCGCGCGCCGCCTCCACGGCATCCCGGGTCTCGCTCACTGTGCCGGCCTGGTTGGGTTTGATCAGTACCGTGTTGCAAGCGCCTTGCGCGGCCGCCGCCTTGACGCGCGCCGCGCTGGTGACGAGAAAATCGTCGCCCACCACTTGCACCCTGGCCCCGACCCGTTGCGTAAACGCGCGCATCGCGGCCGAGTCGTCTTCGGCGAACGGGTCTTCGATGGACACGATCGGGTAGGCGTCGATCCAGCGCGCGAACATGAGCGCGAATTGCTCCGCGCCGAGGCTGCGGTTTTCGAGCGCCAGGTGATAGCGACCCCCGTGATAGAGCTGCGTCGCAGCGACGTCGAGCGCGATGGCGACATCCCCGCCGGGCTTGAAGCCTGCGTCTTCGATCGCCCCGACCAATTCCGCGACGCCTTCTTCGTTCGATTTGAACGACGGCCAGTAGCCGCCTTCGTCGGCGACGCCGCGGAGCGCGCCCTTTTTTGCGAGCCGTGCGCCCGCCGCGTAGTAGACCTCGGCGGTCCATTCGAGCGACTCGGCGAAGCTGCCTGCACCCGGACAGACCACCAGGTAGTCCTGGATGTCGACGCATTCGCGCGCGTGCGCGCCGCCGCCGTAGATCTGGATTTCCGGCACCGGGAGCGCAATCCGTCTGTCACCCGCGAGGTAGCGCCACAACGGCATGCGCGCACAGGCCGCCGCCGCGTGCAGGCATGCGAGCGACACGGCGACGAGCGCGTTTCCTCCGAGGCGGCCCTTGTCGGGCGTGCCGTCGAGCGCAATCATGGCGTTGTCGACGTCGCGCTGCGCCGCCGCGTCTTTCCCGAGCAGCGCGGTGCGGATCTCGCCGTTCACCGCCCGCACGGCGTGACGCACGTCGAGGCCCCGCAGAGATTTTCCGCCGTCGCGTTTGTCGCGCGCCTCGCCCGAGCCTGTCGAGGCGCCGGCCGGCGCGATGGCACGTCCGATCGCGCCGTCGTCAAGCACGACCTCGGCTTCCACCGTGGGCCGGCCGCGCGAGTCCCACACGCGCCTTGCGCGAATGTCTACGATCGCAGCCATGCGTCCCGAACCTGTGCCAGTGTCGAAGGCTGCGCCTCGATCAGCCGGGAACCCACTCGTCGCACGCGCGCCTTGTCCGATTCTCCGGTCAGATATTCCACCGGAGACTTGCCGTCCACCCGCGCAAGCAGCAGGCCCGGCAACAGGCTGGCAACGCGCGCTTCGAGCGCCGCGCGCGGTTCCCAGTCCGCGCCGGCAAGATAGCTCGCGGAAAACGCATCGAAGCACGCAAGGAAGGCGTCGCGCGCGGCCGGCACCCACAGGCACTTGAGCAGCAGGTGGTTGAGGCAAAACGCGGCGTCGAAAGCGGGGTCGCCGTACCAGGCGCATTCGGCGTCGAGGAACACCGGCCCCTGTGGTCCGATGAGCAGGTTCTTGGGGCTCACGTCGCCATGCACCAGGCAAAGACGCGTCGCTGCGGTGCGCTCCGCCAGCGCGAGCAGCCGCGTGGCGAGCGCGGGGTGTCTGCGCGCCGTCGCGACGAGGTAGGGTTCGAGGCGGATGGCGTGAAAACCGGCATCGGTCGCGAATCGTCCCGCAATGGCGGAATTTCCCGCGGTGGCAGCGTGAATGCGCGCAAGCCGATCGCCGACCTCGCTCGCATGGATCTTGTCGGCACGCCCCGCTGCGAGCTCCGTTTTCCACAGCGGATAACGCTCGGGGGCGAGGTACTCCATCGCAAAGAACCCCGTATCGTCGTGCGCGAGTACGCCCGGCGTTGCACCGGGTATGATGGCGCCAACCGTTTCCATCCACATCCGCTCGTACCGGTTGCGCTCCACCGGCGCTTCCCACAGCTGCGCCACGCGCAACCGCGGCAGTGCACGCTTGACGCAGACCGGACCCTGCGCGAGATCGACTTTCCAGATGTCCGATGAGACCCCGCCGGCGAGCGGCACGGCGCGCGGATGCTCCTTCGCGCCGGCGAGGCCGGCCGCGCGCAGCAATTCGAGGATGGGCGCGAATGCGTCGACATCCGTCCGCGGCCACGCGCTCACGGCGAGAGGCGCGAGCGCTTCCAGGTGCTGCCCGAGCGGCGGTAATGCAGGCGGTCGTGCAGCCGGTTTTCCCGGCCCTGCCAGAATTCCATCACTTCGGGGAGCACGCGGTACCCGCCCCAGTGCGGCGGGCGGGGCGGATCCTCTCCGTAACGCGCCTGCATCGCCTCGAGCGCTTTCTCGAGCGTTTCCCGGTCCGGCACTTCTGCGCTCTGCGAGGAAGCCCAGGCCGAGTGGCGGGCGCCGAGCGGACGGCTCGCAAAATACGCGTCGGATTCCGCTGGATCCACCTTCTCGACACGCCCCTCGATGCGCACCTGGCGTTCGAGCTGATGCCATAGGAACAGAAGGCACGCGCGCGGATCGCGCGCCAGCTCCCGTGCCTTGTGGCTTTGATAGTTCGTAAAGAACACGAACGCGCCTTTTTCCAGGCCTTTGAGCAGAACGATACGCGCGTCGGGTCGCCCGTCCTCGCCGACCGTGGCGAGCGTCATGGCGTTGGGCAGCGCCAGTTCGGCATCGAGCGATTGCCTGAACCAGTGTTCGAACTGCACGAGCGGGTCGGCATCGGCATCGGACTCCGCGAGTCCGGCTTGAATGTATTCCCTGCGCAGATCGGATATTTTCATGGCAGGCGCAATTCTACCGCCGACGCTAGAATCGGACTCAAATGCAAGGCGTTTTCAATTACACCCACGGCATCAGCGCCGTCGATTCCCACCTGTTGCGGCCGATGCAGAGCGCGGTGCACCTGGTAGTCGAAGGCGGCCGTGCCGCGATCATCGACACCGCCTCGAGCCGTTGCGTGCCGCGGGTGCTCGACGCGCTGGAGGAAAAGGGCGTGCCAGCCGAGGGGGTCGACTGGATCGTGCTGACCCACATCCATCTCGACCACGCCGGCGGGGCGGGGGAAATTCATGCGCCGCTGTCCGAACGCACGGCTCACGGTGCATGCTCTCGGCAAGCGCCACATGGCAAATCCCGCCCGGCTGGTCGAGGGGACCATTGCCGTCTATGGCGCGGCGGTGACCCGCCGCATGTACGGCGAGGTGTCGCCGGTACCGGCGCAGCGCATCGTCACCGCGGTGGACGGAAGTTCGATCCGGCTCGCAGGGCGCGAACTGAGTTTTCATGATTCCCCCGGCCACGCGCGCCATCACGTCGTGGTGCGCGACTCTTCGAGCGGCCATATCTTCGCCGGCGACACCTTCGGGCTGTCGTACCGCGAACTCGACCGCGACGGCCGCCAGTTCGTGTTTCCGACCACCACTCCGGTGCATTTCGATCCGCCATCGCTGCACCGCTCGATCGACCGGATGCTCGCGCTCGAGCCGAAAGCCATATACGTCATGCACTTCGGCAGAGTAGACGCCCCGCAGCGCGTGGCAGCGGACCTGCACCGGCTGATCGACGAGCATGTCCGGATCGCGCTCGAGCATCGCGCCGCGGGTGCCGCGCGCCGCGAGTGCCGCGCGCCGCGAGCGCATCGAGCAGGCGTTGCGCTTGTTGCTGCTGCAGGAAGCGCGCCGCAAGCACTGGCCGCTCTCGCGGGAACGCCTGCTGGAGCTTTTCAGAGCGGATATCGAGCTCAATGCCCAGGGCCTCGGCGTCTGGCTCGACGTGAATCCAGGGTGAAGGACCGTTGCGCCACCGTCGCGGATGGTGAAAAAATTTTCATTTTCGCTCTCATAGACGTTGACATGCAGAGCGAGATTCGGCATCTTGCGGGTTCCGCTGCAATGATGGCGGCCCGATGTAAACGAAGTAAACAACCGAAGCAAATAACGCAGGCGTACGAAACGATCGATCCGGAACCCCTAGGCAAGTTCAGAGGAGAATTGAAGATGGCGAAGAAAAAAGCCGCGAAGAAACCCGCAGCGAAGAAGAAGTCTGCCGCAAAGCGCAAGCCGAACGCAGCATTCATGAAGCCCATGACACCGAGCGCGGCTCTCGGCGCGGTGATCGGCGCGAATGCAATGCCGCGTACCGAAGTCACCAAGAAGATCTGGGCCTATATCAAGAAGAATGGTCTGCAGGACAAGAAGAACCGCCGCATGATCAATGCCGACGACAAGCTGAAAGTGGTATTCGGCGGCAAGGCGCAGGTGTCGATGTTCGAGATGACCAAGCTGGTCAGCAAGCACCTCAAGTAACCGCCCTGGCTGCCGGGGGGCGTTCGGCCTCCGGCAGCTTTTCCCCTCGCAAGCTTGCCGCTTCACGCCGCGGCAGACACCACGCAGTCACGGCCCGCGTTTTTTGCGCCGTACAGCGCAACGTCCGCGCGCGCGAGCAATTCCTCGATCGACTCGCCGCTTCGGTAGCAGGCGACGCCCGCGGAGAGCGTGATCTGCAGCTCGTTCGGCGCGCCCGGATAATGCGCGCGCACCACCGCGGAGCGCATGCGTTCCGCGCCGATGATAGCGCCGTCGATCAGCGTGCCCGAGAACACCGCCACGAACTCCTCCCCGCCGAGGCGGCCCAGGTGGTCGGTATCGCGCAAGGTGGCCGATATCGCGCCGGCAAAACCGCGCAGCACCGCATCGCCGGCCGCGTGCCCGTAAGTGTCGTTCACGTTCTTGAAGTGGTCGATATCGATCAGGCAGATGCTGAACAGCGTGCCGAAGCGCAGGCAGCGGCTTCGCTCCTGCGCCAGGATTTCGAGCACGCGCCGGCGGTTGAGCACCCCGGTGAGGGAGTCGTGCGAGGCCATGTGCTCGATGCGGTCGAAGGCCCGCTGGAGCTTGTGCTTGCCCGCCGAGACGCGCCTGCGCAAATCGCTGATATGGCCGCCCAGCATCGAGAAGAACGCCGCCACCGCGGTGAACACCGCCCAGTAAAGCACGGCAAGCCGGTAGTCGCCGTCGGGCACCTGCCCGGGCGCGTTGAAAGCGAGAATCGCCGCATAGCCGGCCGATGCCCCGGCGGTGATCTTCAGCATGGTCCGGCTGTCGAGGCGGAACACGCCGAACAGATAGACCACGGGAATCAGCGGAAGCAGGATCACATGGCCCTGGCCGGCCCGGGAGATCACGAACAGCAGGCTCGCGAGCGCGGCGACGGTCATGGGGGCCGTGAGGCTCGGATCGCCGAAACGCAGGTTCCAGCCGCACCTGAATACGAGGAAAAACGCGCCGGCCAAGGCCAGCGTCAGCGCGCTTGCGGAGATCAGCGTGGCGGAATCGATCACCCCGGCCCAGCCCGCCAGGCCGAACAGCGCGAGCGCCATCGCGCTCGCTCCCAGCGCCATGAAATAGCGGCGCATGCGCAGGATCTGCCGCGGATCGTCTCCAGCAATAAGCCGCATCAGCTTCGGGCGCATCGCCTTCCCCCGGTAGAATTATAGACTTGCCGCTCTATGCTGAACGGGCGGAAGACAACGGAAAGGAAAGCCGGATCATGCCGAAGGGAAAGGTCTTGGTCGCTCAGGGCGGAGGGCCGACCGCCGTCATCAATCAATCGATGGCCGGCGTCGTCCTGGAAGCCCGGAAATTTCGCAACGTCGAACTGGTCTACGGCGCCTATCACGGGGTGTCCGGCATCGTCGGCGAAGAGTTCCTCGACCTCACTCAGGAGACCAGCCACAACATCGAAATGGTGGCCAATACCCCATCCTCCGCGCTCGGTTCGACACGCGACAAACCCGACCTGAAGTATTGCCAGGAGATATTCAAGGTCCTCAAGGCGCACGGCATCGGCTACTTCTTCTACATCGGCGGCAACGATTCTTCCGACACGGTGCGCATCGTCAGCGAAGAAGCGCAGCGCGCCGGCTACTCGTTGCGCTGCATCCACATTCCGAAGACCATCGACAATGACCTGGTCGGCAACGACCATACGCCGGGCTTCCCGTCGGCCGCCCGCTTTGTCGCCCAGGCCTTCATGGGGGCCAACCTGGACAACGCGGCACTGACAGGGGTCTACCTGGCCGTGGTGATGGGCCGGCATGCCGGTTTTCTGACGGCGGCCGCGGCGCTCGGGAAGAAATTCCCCGACGACGGCCCGCACCTGATTTATCTTCCGGAATGCAGCTTCAGCGTGGAAAAATTTCTGGCCGATGTCAAGGCCGCCTATGACAGGTACGGCCGCTGTGTGATCGCGGCTTCGGAGGGCATCCATGACGGCCAGGGCACGCCCATCATCACCCGGCTGGCGAGCCAGGTGGAGCGCGATGCCCATGGCAACGTGCAGCTTTCGGGCACCGGAGCCCTGGCCGACCTGCTGTGTGACGAGGTGAGGAGAAACCTCGGCATCAAGCGCGTGCGGGGCGACACATTCGGCTATCTGCAGCGTTCATTCATGGGTTGCGTCTCGGATGTCGATCAGCGCGAGGCCCGCGAGGTCGGCGAAAAAGCCGTGCAATACGCCATGTGGGGCGATCGCGACGGTTCGGTCGCCATCAAGCGCACCGGCTTCTACTCGGTCGATTACCAGTTGGTTCCGCTGGAGTCGGTGGCCGGAAAAACGCGCGTCATGGAAGCCGAGTTCATTGCCGCCAGCGGCACCGACGTGACCGACGCGTATCGGATGTATCTGCGTCCCCTGCTGGGTTCGGGCCTGCCCGATGCGTACCGCTTGCGGCTGAACAAGGTCGACAAGATCCTCAATCCCGCCAAATAGAATCAGGTCTTGCGGGACGCGAACCATCCGCCGGCGAGCAGTGCGGCCGACAGCGCCCAGAATACCGGTGACATGCCGATCGCAGCGGACAGCGCGCCCGAAGCGAGCGGGATAACCGTGTGGCTCGCGTTGAGGATGAAGGTGCGCACGCCGACGACTTCTCCCTGCCGTCCTGGCGGGGAAACGTTGTATAGGATTGCCATGATCATCGGCTGCGCGCATCCCAGCCCGATGCCCAGTACGAACGACAGTGTCATGAGCATCGGCACGCCGGTGAAGAACGGAAACGCAAGATAGCCGGCCCCCGTGATTCCCAGCGCCGCGGTGATCACCTGCCACTCGCGCACGCGGCGCGCCAGCGTCGGCATCGCCAGCCGCACCGCGAACGTTGCCGAAGCGAAAGTCGCCATGATCACGCCGATGGTCGAGGCGGACAGGCCGATGCGCGACCCGTAGAGCGGAATCAGGAAGGCATACAGGTCCCAGCCCATCGCGAGGATGCCGCTCACGATGAACACGTGGCGCAGGCCGGCGATGCGCAGCAGGTCGAGTACCCGGCGTTCGCCGTCTTCGCTGCGCCCGGGGAGCCGGGGCACCGGTCCCCGCCGCGTCCAGAGCAGCGCCAACGCCAGCGCGGGCAGGAGCGCGAGCAGGCCGAATGCGCGTGCGTGACCGACCCAGTCGATGGCAAAGCCCGTGAACAGGGGACCGAGCGATCCAGAGGTGGAGAATCCGAGCGCGAGCCAGGAAAAGTTGATCGAGCGCTCGTCAGCGCGCCCGACCGCACCGACGATCGAGTTCACTGCTACGTGCACGTACAGGAACGCGGTACCGATGAGCGTCGTGGCAATGAAAAGCGCAGGCAGGCCCGGCCGCACAAAAGGCAAGGCGACACCGGTGACCTGCGCGGCGAGCGCGAACAGGATCGGCCGGCGCGGACCGGTGCGGTCCACTAGTCGCCCCGCGCTCACGGACAGTAGCATCGGCAGCGCCGCAAACAGGGCCAGGAGCGCGCCCACGGTGAACGGGGAGGCGCCGAGTTCTATGGCGTACAGCGTGGTTGCCATGCGACTGCCGACGAACGAAGTGTGTGCCAGGATCACCAGCGCGACGAAGAAGGCGAGGGGAGACATCGCTCAGTCTAGCGCCGCTCAGTCCACGGCCGCGGCGGGCTCGCGCCGGCTCTTCCACACCACCGGCACCAGGCAGGCAAGTCCGAACAGGTAGCGCAGCGTGAGAAAGGTGAATGGCGGCGCGTACTGCAACGCGATCTTGGTCGCAAGGTAGCCCGAATCCCATACGGCCACGAAGTACCAGGCGAGGGCCGCGTCGATCCAGCGGCGGGGATCCGGCGCTACGCCCCTCACCTCATGGCCAAAGCGGCAACCCGGCAAGGCCGGCGGTCTCCGGCTGCCCGGTCATCAGGTTCGCGTTCTGCACCGCTTGCGCGGAGGCGCCCTTGCCGAGGTTGTCGATGGCGCCCAGCGCAACGACGAGGCCGGTCCGCGCGTTCAACGCATAGGACAGGAATGCGAGATTGGAGCCGGTGGCCCAGCCGGTGTGCGGGCTGCGGCCGCGTTCGAGCGGAAGGATCCTGATGAAGTGCTCGCCGCGATAGCAGCTCTGCGCCGCTTCGAACAGCCGCGCCGCGGTTGGCGCTCCCTTCGATCGTGCGTAGCAGGTCGCGAGGATGCCGCGCGCCATCGGTACGATGTGCGGAGTGAAGGCGACGCTGGCCTTGCGCCCGGCGACCTGCGTCAGTGCCGCTTCCAGTTCGGGCACGTGGGGGTGCGCTTCCAGTCCGTAGGCGAACAGGTCCTCGTTGGTTTCGACGAATCCGAAATCGCTCGCACCGCCGCGCCCGGTGCCGGTGACGCCGCTCTTCGCGTCGATTACGATTGCCTCGGGCCCGATCAGGCCTTCGCGCAGCAGGGGGATGAGCGGCAGAAGCGCGGCCGCCGGAAAGCACCCGGGGTTGGCTACGCGTGCCGCGCCGCGGATGCGCTCGCGCTGGCCTGGCAGCTCGGTGAGGCCGTAAGTCCAGCCTTCGACAAAGCGATGGTCTCCGCCGACATCTACGATCTTCGTCGCGGCTGGTACGCGCGCAAGGGGCTCGCGCGATTTTCCGGTCGGGAGCGACGCGAACAGCAAGTCCACGCCGCAGACGCTTTCCGGGACGAAGGGCTGGATGGCGAGCTTGCCGGCGGTCAGTCCGGCGAGGGCCGGATAGCGCTCGGCGAGCGTCTGACCTGCACTGGACGCACCACCGACATAGACCACCTCGAATGCCGGGTGCCCGATGCATAGCCGCAGCAACTCGCTGCCGCCATATCCGCTGACGCCTACGATTCCGACCCGCATGAGCGGAATCGTAACAGGTCGCGCGTCAGGCCTGTCCGGGTGCGCGCGACTGAAGCGCAGCGATGCGCTCCTCGATCGGCGGGTGAGTGGAGAACAGCCCCATGATCCCGGCCTTGTTGCTGATGCCCGAGGACTGAAACGCCGGCGGCAGCGCGCCGGGCTCGAGGCCACCGAGGCGCGCGAGCGCATGCATCATCGGCGCCGGCGAGCCGAGGTACCGGGCCGAGCCCGCGTCGGCGCGGAATTCGCGCTGGCGCGAGAACCATGCGACGACCATCGACGCAAGGATGCCGAACAGGATCTGGCAGACCATCACCGTAATGTAGTATCCCATGCCCACGCCGCGCTCGGTCTTGAAGATCGCCTTGTCCACCAGGTAGCCGACGACCCGCGCGAGGAAAAACACGAACGTATTCACCACGCCCTGGATCAGCGTCAGCGTGACCATGTCCCCGTTGGCAACGTGCGCCACCTCGTGCCCGAGCACCGCTTCGACTTCCTCGCGCGTCATGCCCTCCAGCAGGCCGCTGGAAACCGCAACCAGCGCGGAGTCGCGGAAAGCGCCCGTGGCAAATGCATTGGGCTCACCCTCGTAGATTGCGACCTCCGGTATGCCGATACCCGCACTCTGCGACAGGCGGCGCACAGTCTCGACCAGCCAGTACTGCGTGCTGCCTTCGGAACCGTCGACAATCTGTGCGCCGGTGCTCCACTTCGCCATCGGCTTGGACATGAGCAGCGAGATGATCGCGCCGCCGAAACCCATGATCGCCGACATGATCAGCAGCATCCCGAGGTTGAGACCCTCGGCCGACAGGTACTGGTCCACGCCGAGTACCGACACGACGACCGACAACACCAGCATCACCGCGATATTGGTGACCAGGAACAGCACGATGCGTTTCATGTTTACGTTTCCTCTCAAACATGCCTGGCGCGAAGATTACCTGACTTCGACCGCAACTGACTGCCGGGGTTCCCGCCGCCACCCCGATCTTCCCGGCCCTAAATGGGGGCGGCAATCGACGAGTGCAAGAGGGAGGGTGTCGTGGTGCGTAACATCCCCAATTTACATGTATCGCGGGCCGCCTCGGGCTCCCGCGAGCGCCCGGTCGGACACGAACGGGTTCGACTCCCGCTCGGCACCGAAAGTCGAAACCGGTCCGTGGCCGGAAATGAACGTCACGTCGTCGCCGAGCGGCCATAGTTGTGCAGTGATGGACCGGATCAGCGTGTCATGGTCGCCACGCGGGAAATCGGTGCGGCCGATCGAACCCGCAAACAACACGTCCCCCACCAACGCGAGCCGCTCGCCGCGGTGGAAGAAGATCACGTGCCCCGGGGTGTGGCCCGGGCAGAAGCGCACTTCCAGCTCCTGGTTGCCGAAACGCACGCTGTCGCCGCCAGCCAGCCACCGGTCCGGGGTGAAGGCCTCCAGATGCGGGAAACCGAAGCGGCTGCCCTGCATCGGCAACTGGTCGATCCAGAAACGGTCTTCCTCGTGCGGACCCTCGACCGGCACGCCGAGCTGCTTGCGCAACTCCGCCGTACCGCCGCAATGATCGATGTGGCCGTGCGTGAGGAAGATCTTTTCCGGCGCCGCGCCGAATTTCTCCAGGGCGGCGACGATCTGGTCGAGATCTCCGCCCGGATCGACAATCGCGGCCCGGTTCGTTTCCTCGCACAGGAGGATCGAGCAGTTCTGCTGGAACGGAGTGACGGGAATGATTCCGGCGCGCATGGCGGCGCGGACTGTATCACAGCACGAAGCGGTAATACGCCGCGGTGCGATGGTCCCGGTCAGGTGCCGTAACGCGTGCTGCCCCCCAGTTCGCGGATCGCGGCCAGCGCGGAAAAGCAGGCGAGCATCGAGGTCTTGGGGTTCTCGGGCATGGCCACCGACTCGAACTTGATGTCCACACGCCCGGTGCGCCCCGTGATGACGATGAAGTGCGTGTTGAATTGCAGCGCGGGGTCGGCCACGACCTTGAGGCGCGTGCGGTCGAAACCGATGCCCGCCATCGACAGCACGGCGGCGATGTTTACGTTGGCCGGGAAATGCGGCACGCCTTCGCGTGCTGAGCCTTCGAACAGCACCGTTGCGCCTGAAAGCGCGTCGAGATTTACGCCGAGCCTTTCGACGTAGGGGATGCCTTTCCACGCCGCCGGCGGCTTCGTCACGGCGATACTGACCTCTTCGGCGCCGGCCAGACAGACGGCCTTGAGCGTGTCGAGACCACCGATTCCGCCCGAGGGGACATAGAGCAGCGCGCGATGCTGCGCCGCGGTTCGTTCCAGACGCTCGCGCAACGCGTCGTCGCACAGCGCTCCGGCGGACAAAGCGACAAACGAGACGCCGCGCGCAAGCACGGGTTCGGCGTATTCGCGCACCGCCTCGTGAGATGCGGCTTCCATCACGACCTCTGGTTCGGTCGCCATCATTTCTTCAAGTCCGACGACGAAAGGCACGCCGAATTCCTCCGCCAGCGGCCGGCCCTTGGAGCCGGCGCTTCGACCAGCGATCGCGACCACTGTCGCGTCGCCCAGGTCGCCCTTGCGGATGTGTTCCATTGCGAGGCGCGCGATTACGCCGCCTCCGATGATGCCTATGCGCATGCTTCCTCCCCGGGTCGATTCTGCCATAGCAAGATGCCTGCGCGCTTCGCGGTCTATGGGAGAATGGACCGAGAGGTGAAATGTGCAGAAGATTTTCAAGCGGCGTAGTCCTCACGAATTCGCAGGAACTGCGTGGAACTGACGGACTACCACGCCAAATACTTCGCCTACGAACTCACGCGCCGCTGTCCGCCCGACAGCGTCGAGAAGCTCGCGGCCGCTCTCGCCGATGCCCAGGTTGACCTGAACCCGCACCAGATCGATGCCGCGCTGTTCGCATTCAAATCCCCGCTTTCGCGAGGCGCCCTGCTTGCCGACGAGGTCGGGCTCGGAAAGACCATTGAAGCGGGCCTCGTGCTTTCGCAGAAATGGGCCGAGCGCAAGCGCTGTGTCCTCGTCATTACGCCCTCGAACCTGCGCAAGCAGTGGTACCAGGAACTGACCGAAAAGTTCTTCCTGCCCTGCCGGATTCTGGAATCGAAGTCGTACAACGCCGCGATCAGGCAGGGACAGTTTCGGCCGTTCGAAGCACCCGAGATCGTCATCTGCTCCTACCAGTTCGCCCGGAGCAAGGCGGGCGACGTGCACGCGATGCCGTGGGATCTCGTCGTAATCGATGAGGCGCATCGGTTGCGCAACGTGTACAAGCCCTCGAACGTGATCGCCAATACGCTTAAGCAGGCCCTCGCAGGAAAGGACAAGCTCCTTCTCACCGCAACCCCGCTGCAGAACTCGTTGCTGGAGCTTTTCGGCCTCGTGAGTTTCATCGACGAGCACGTGTTCGGCGACCTGAAGAGCTACCGCGAGAAGTTTGCCAACCTCAATCAGGAGCAGGTGTTTCAGACGCTCAAGGCGCGTCTCAGGCCGGTCTGCCACCGGACGCTCCGCCGCCAGGTGTTGGCCTACATCAAGTTCACGCGACGTTTGCCGCTGCTGCAGGAGTTCACCCCCGAAGAAAGTGAAGACCATCTGTATCACCTGGTTTCCGAATACCTGCAACGGGACAATCTCCAGGCACTGCCCGCAAGCCAGCGGTCCCTCATTACCCTGGTGCTCCGGAAACTCCTTGCGTCGTCCACCTTTGCGATCGCGGGGGCGCTGACGTCGATGTCGAACCGGCTGAAGGCCAAGCTGCGCAGGCAGGAAGCGGCCGAGCCACTGGCCGACGAGCTCGACCAGGACTACGAGGCGCTCGGCGAAACCGCTGAGGAGTGGAGCGAAGACGAACGGCCCCCGCCGTTGTCGGACACTGGTCGCGCGGCCATCGAAGCGGAAGTGGCCGACCTTGACCAGTTCGCGCATCTTGCCGCCTCGATCGAGCACAACGCGAAAGGCAAGGCGCTGCTTCAAGCGCTCGGGATCGCCTTTGCCAAGGCGGCGGCGCTGGGCGCGGCCCAGAAAGCGATCATTTTCACCGAGTCACGCCGCACGCAGAGCTATCTGCTGCGCGTCCTGGCCGATACCCCTTTTGCGGAAGGCATCGTGCTTTTCAACGGCTCGAACACCGACGAACGGTCCAGGGAGATCTATGCCGCCTGGCTCGAGAAGCATCAAGGCAGCGATCGAGTGACCGGTTCGCGCACGGCGGATATGCGCTCCGCGCTCGTGGACTATTTCCGCGAGCAGGGCCGCATCATGATCGCCACCGAGGCCGGGGCCGAGGGCATCAACCTTCAGTTCTGCTCCCTGGTCGTGAACTACGACCTGCCCTGGAACCCGCAGAGGATCGAGCAACGCATCGGCCGCTGCCACCGCTACGGCCAGCAGCACGACGTGGTGGTGGTGAATTTCATCAACCGGAACAACGCGGCCGACCAGCACGTGTTCCGGTTGCTCGCCGAGAAATTCCTGCTCTTCGAGGGCGTGTTCGGGGCGAGCGACGAAATCCTCGGCGCGATCGAGTCCGGTGTGGACTTCGAGAAGCGCATCGCGGGCATTTACCAGCGCTGCCGCAGGCCGGAGGAAATTCAGAGCGCCTTCGATCAACTCCAGCTCGAGCTGACCCTGGAGATCGACGATTCCTTCATGCGCACGCGCCAGCAGTTGCTGGATCACTTCGACGACGAGGTGCGGGAGAAGCTCAAGCTGCGCGACGAAACCACCAAGGCCTATCTGAATCGCTTCGAGCGCATGCTCATGCAGCTCACTCGGCACGAGCTGGCGGGCCATGCCGAGTTTGTGGGGGACTCGGCGTTTCGGCTGAAATCGAGTCCCTTCGGCGATTCTATCCCGGCGGGGCTGTACGAGCTTCCGCGCCGCTCGGGCGAAGCCCATCTCTACCGGATGACCCATCCGCTCGCGGAGGCGGTGCTGGCCCGCGCCAAGGGCCGCGAATTGCCTGCCGCGGAAATCCATCTTGCCTACAGCGACCACGCGGGGAAGATCAGCCTGCTCGAACCCATAGTGGGGAAGGCGGGGTGGCTCACGCTCAGCCTGTTTTCGATCGAATCGCTTGATCAGGGGGAGGACCATCTGATTTTCTCTGCCGCGACCGACGACGGGCTGGCGCTGGATGACGAAGCGGCGGTCCGGCTGCTGACCCTGCCTGGCCGGGTGACCGGCGGCGCCGGCAAACCGCCACCGGGCACACCGCTCAATGCGGTCACGAGCGAGCGGCAGCAGGCGATCCAGCGCGGCATTTCCGAGCGGAACGGCCGGATCTTCGAAGCCGAGGTCGACAAACTCGAAGGCTGGGCGGACGATCTCAAGCTCGGCCTGGAGCGAGAGATCAAGGAACTGGATCGCCAGATCCGCGAGGCGCGGCGCGCGGCGACCATGGCCCTTACACTAGAGGAAAAGCTCGCGGGGCAGAAGACGATCAAGGTGCTGGAGGCGCAGCGCAACCAGAAGCGGCGGTCGCTGTTTGATGCGCAGGACCAGGTGGACCGGCAGCGGGAGGAGATCATTGCGAATATCGAGGGTAAGCTAGCGCAGAAGACGGAACGGCGGGAGTTGCTTTCCCTGCGGTGGCGGCTCGGGTGAGGCGTCCGCGAAACATCATGTTTTGTCATGTATTGTATGTATCGCAAAGCGCCCAACACGCAGGCACTTACGCTGCCATGAGGCTCAATTCATGTACGTCAGCAAAGTAAATCTCCGGAACATCCGCGGTTTTGCGGATCTCGATTTCGACTTGAGGCGTCCCGACGGGACGTACGCTGGCTGGACCGTCTTCACTGGCGACAACGGTTCGGGCAAGAGCACTCTGCTCAAGGCCATTGCCATCGGATTGACCGGCAAGGATACGGCTCGCGCACTGCAACCGAGCTTTCACCGTTGGATTCGGGATGGCGCCGAGAACGGTGAAGCCTCCATCCAACTGGAAATCGTTCGCCGCACAGAGGACGACGCCCTGGTCGAGTCCGGCAAGGCGCCCTCTGATAGCTTTCCGGCCAAGATAATTCTGAAGAACGGCGGGAAGGAACCGCAACTTGCGGCAGCGGTTCCCGCGAAGAAACCGTCGAACTATTCCACGCCGGAGCGAACGATGTGGTCGCCCGATTCGCGGGGTTGGTTTTCTTGCGGGTACGGTCCGTTTCGCCGTGTTTTTGGAGCCTCGCCCGAAGCAACCCGGCAGATGGTTGCCCCCGCGACCGAACGTTTTGTCACGATGTTTCAGGAAGCTGCGTCACTCGCGGAGGTGGATCAGTGGCTGCGAAACCTGAAGCACAAGGAATTGGAGAACAGGGCGTCCGAGCGCGAGCAACTCGCGCTAGTGCTGGAACTTCTACGGGACGATCTGATGCCCAACGAGATTGCCGTAGACCGTGTGGACTCGGACGGGCTGTGGTTGAAGGACCGAAACGGCGTGCAACTGGCTTGGGGCGAGATGAGCGATGGATACCGTGCTGCCGCAGCCTTGCTTGCCGACATCGTGCGACATCTCATCGGCATCTATGGCATTGACGGTCTGACGGAGCACGGCCCGGATGACGAGATGCGCATCAAGCGTAGCGGCGTCGTGCTGATCGATGAAATTGACGCCCATCTCCATCCCGAATGGCAACGGGGAATCGGCTTCTCGCTCAAGCGTCATTTTCCGAACATTCAGTTCCTGGTGACGAGCCATAGCCCCATCATTTGCCAGGCGGCCGATCCGAACGGCCTCTTCGTCTTACAGGAACCCGGGTGCGACGTGCAGCCCGGGCCGCTCACCAAGGAAGAGTACGAAAGGGTCATTGCCGCACGGCCGGACACCATTCTGCTGACGCGGGCGTTCGGATTGCAGAACACCCGCTCGCCGCGAGCCGTGAAGGGGCGGGCGGAATATGCCAGGCTCCAGGCAAAGAAGCATGCGGGCGGGAAGCTCACGCGGCAGGAACGGGAAAGAGCCGGGCAGCTTCGCATCTACGCCGAAGTGCCCGAGGAGACCTGTGTACAGGCGTTCGCCTGAAGGTCGCCGAGGCGAAACCGCAGACCGCGTACCGGAATACGTTGGCGGTTGACGGGGAGGGTGCCTACGCGACGGCTGTCTCAACGCTCGGCGGCAGGTTCATCGAAGAACTGGAACCGCACTTGCGGCAATAGGTGGAAATCCATACAGTATTGGTTTCTCAGCGGAGGCTGCAATGAGCAAGGCCCATCTGCCGGCGGCGCGCGAATCGTTCGAGTCGCTCAAGCAGAGCAACGAGCATGGCGCCGAGTACTGGAGCGCCCGAAAACTGCAGCCGTTGCTGGGCTACAGCCAGTGGCGGCGCTTCCAACAGGCCATCGACCGTGCCAAGGCTTCATGCGCGACCTCGGGAAACAACCCTGAGCATCACTTTGCCGGCGCCGGCAAACCGATCACTGGCGGCAAGGGCGCCGTTCAAGTCGTCGATGACTACCACCTGTCGCGCTTCGCCTGCTACCTCATCGCTCAGAACGGCGACCCGCGAAAGCCCGAGATCGCGTACGCGCAAAAGTACTTCGCCGTCCAGGCACGGCGCCAGGAGCTGAGCGACCAAGCCGCCGCCGACGTCGAGCGGCTCGAACTGCGCAAGCAGACCGCCGAGGAGTTCAAGGCCCTCTCCAGCGCGGCGCAGGACGCGGGTGTACAGGGCAAGATGTTCGGCGTTTTCCACGATGCCGGCTACAAGGGACTGTACGGCGGTTTGGGCCGCGACGCGATCAAACAGCGAAAAGCCATCGGCGACAAGGACAACCTGCTCGATCGCATGAACGCCACGGAATTGGCCGCCAATCAGTTCCGCATGACGCAGACGCGCGACAAGCTGGCGCGCGAGCGCGTGCGCAGCCAACCCCAGGCGATCCGGACGCATGAACAGGTCGGCACGGAAGTGCGTGACGCCATCAAGCGGATCGGCGGCACCTTGCCCGAGAACATTCCGCCGGCCGAGCACATCAAGGAAGTGGCGAAGCGCCTCAAGGGCGCGACGCCGAAGCTGGAACTGGACAAGCGGGATGCGGGTGCTCTGCTCGGCCAGGATGGCCGAGGCAAGGACACTGATGATGCTGAGTGACGTCGCTGGCGACAAGCAGTACTTTGTCGGAATGATTGATGACGTTCGCGCCAAGCTCGCCCGCCTCGCGGACAACAGTCCGATCAAACGCTGCTTTCCGGAGGCCCGGCTCGACGCGATCGACGTAAAGATCGAGGCAAACAGCACTGAGAGCCTGGAATGGGGCCACTGGCAACCCGCATCCCTCTTTCTTAGAAGCAGTTCCGACGCAGCGGTACAAGCATTCGATGACGATTTGCGGCTCGTTGAAAGTCGTGGGGGGTGCAAGAGGCCGGCAGTTTGCCAAGTCCGGCAAATCGGCCAATCTCTTTGAGGTTATTTCTCCGAGTGGAAAGAAGTTCACGCCACCGCTAAATCGTTGCTGGAGCAGAAGTCTGGATGGTTTTGCCGCTCTGCGGGCCATGGCGTTTCTCGAAAACAATCAGTGCCGACGTTCGAATTTCTGCAAATGAGGACAGCATGACGGAGAGCGGCAAGCTGCTTAATCTCGTCCGAGAACTGGTGGCCTTGCCGGCTGAAAGCGAGTGGCTCGAGTTCAAACACAACAATGCCGATCCAGCGGACATTGGGGAATACATCTCGGCCCTTTCCAACTCCGCAGTCCTGCACAAGAAGCAATGCGCATACATCGTATGGGGAATTGCCGACAGGACGCACGAGGTCATTGGTACGTCATTTCGTCCACGGCAAACCAAGGTGGGAAACGAGGAACTTGAGAACTGGCTGGTCACTCAACTCGATCCGCGAATCGACGTACGGATCCGAGAAGGTGATTTTGAAGGGACGCCGATTGTGCTTTTTGAAATTCAGTCCGCATTCGGTCGCCCTGTTCGGTTCAAGGGAGTGGAGTACGTGCGCGTGGGTACCTACAAGAAAAGGCTCCATGACCATCCGGAAAAGGAGCGCTTGCTTTGGCGGATTTTCGAGCAGACGCCCTTTGAGAAAGGGATCGCGAAAAAGAACGCGGCGGCGGATGAAGTCCTGGACCTCCTCGACTACCCGAACTATTTCCGGTTGGCGCAAGCACCGCTTCCGGAAAATCGAGAGGCAATCCTTGAGCGTTTGACCTCGGAGAGGGTTATTGCGCGGGTCGCCGGAGACGGTTATGACATTTCGAATATCGGGGCGACACTTTTTGCGCGGAGCCTCAAGGAGTTCGACCGCCTTGCCAGAAAGACACTGCGGATCGTCGTTTACTCAGGTGACAATCGGGTGAAAGCGGTGAAAGAGCAGGAACGCACGGCGGGATACGGCGTCGATTTCGAGGAAGCCATCAGGTATCTCAACGATCAACTTCCGCGGAACGAACAGATCGGCCAGGCGCTTCGTCGTGAAGTGCCCGCATACCCGGAGATTGCAGTCCGGGAGCTTGTCGCCAACGCACTCATTCACCAGGATTTCAGCATTGTTGGCGCAGGACCGATGGTCGAGATCTTTTCCGACCGCATGGAGATATCCAACCCCGGCCAACCTCTCATCGATACGCGGCGCTTCATCGACGAGCCACCCCGATCGCGGAACGAAACGTTGGCCTCGTTGATGCGGCGATTGAACATTTGCGAGGAGCGCGGCAGCGGCATCGACAAGGTGATATTCAGCGTTGAACTGTTTCAGCTGCCAGCCCCGGACTTCCGGGTTGCGGGGGATGGCACGGTCGCGGTTTTGTACAGCCCCCGCCAGTTCGCCCAGATGGGCAGGCAGGAACGAATGCGGGCGTGTTATCAGCACGCGTGCATTCAGTACGTGTCCGGCAAGCGAATGTCGAACGCGTCTCTGCGGAAACGTCTCGGCATTACTGACGCGAACTACCCGCTCGCTTCCCGAATCATTCGGGATACCATCGAGGAAGATTTGCTAAAGGCGCATGGCGAGGGGTCGGGCGCCAAGAAAAAGGCAACATACGTTCCGTATTGGGCCTGACGGTATGTAGCGCGATGTAACTCGGACGCCTTCCTGCCTCGGGTGAACAGGCGCAACAACTTGTTTTCTCTCAGTTCCCATTTATGTTGATATGTGCCACAAGGGCGTTTTAAACTAGAACCCTCGATCAATCAATGCGTTGCCAATGGCGTGACAAGGTAAGAAAACGCTATTGCATGTCATGCAATTCCATGCTATCCTAATCCAATGTTGTAGAAAGTGAAATGAATTCAAGAAAGGAGTTCGCAACATGGAAGCTATCGATACCTCGGGCAAAGCCCTTGTCGGACACTGGATTTGGGCCGCAGAAAAAGGGCTCATGAATTCGAACACGGCGGCCGGGCTACGTGCGGCCTGCAGTCAGGTCCTAAGCGTTGAGGATGGCTGGGAAGCGTTGGACGTGCGCGGCCTCGACATTGCCGAACTGTGCAAGCGGTTTCAGAACAAACGCAGCAAGGATTTCAAACCGAAAAGTCTTGAGGCCTATAAGCGCCGGTTTGCTCAAGCAGTTCAATTGTTCCTCGACTACGCGAAGGATCCCTCCGCGTGGAAGCCCTCATTCCAGGAGCGATCATCGCGGAAGGAAAAAGGTGCCGCTTCCGACATGAATGGCGAAGCAACGTCGTCTGGCAGCGAGCGTTCCACGGCACAGGCTGTGAGCAGCGGACTGGTCGAGTATCCCTTCCCGTTGCGCGAGGGTCGGCTTGCCTACCTAAAGCTGCCCATCGATCTAAAGGTTGCTGAAGTCAGACGGCTAACCGCGTATCTCAATACACTTACGGTTGACGGGGAGTCTGTGTGAACTCGACCGTGGCGAACGCGCCAGTTTGCATGCAATGAGTATGGACCTAGTCAGCAAATCCACTCGCAACGAATTCCGGGAGGCCTTGGTTGGCTTCACACTGCGGGAGATTGAGATGATTTTCGAGGCTTCGCGGTATGACGCCACAACCGACGCCAGCTAACTCTGCCCCATCCGAAGATGTAGGGGCTGAAACGGGCTATCGTTTCGGATATCAGGACGCTTGGGCAGCGACTATCGCGTGCGCCCTGATCGACGAGCCGGCGGAATTTACGGAGTTGTTTTGTGAACACCATGAGGACGTTTTGCTCAAGCAGGTGGACGGCAAATTTCAAGGAATCCAAATCAAGACGCGCCAATTGGCAGGTGCTCCTTGGAAGGCCGACGATGAAGGAGTTTTTAAGTTTCTCTGCCGGTTCGTTCTTCTCGATGCCCAGTTTCCAAACCAGTTTGCGAAGTTTGTATTCGCTACAAACCACTTCTTCTTCGAGATCTCACCAAGCGGGAAGAATCTTCCCCATGTTCTGGCGGAAGCAGTGAAGGCGACTGACCTAGCCAGCGCCCCGACCATCGTCAAACGACTCGCAAATAAACTTGCGAAGAAGACGAAACGCAGCGCGGAGGAAGTGCTGAGCACGCTGAAGAAGACGAAATGTACCGCTGATCTTCCCAAATTGAACGACAGCGGGAAAGTACTCCGCGAGTCCATCATACGAGCTTACTCACCGGCTCAGGACGCTGTGGCCCACGTGCTTAAGAAAGCCGCAAGCCAGTTGGTAGCTGCGGTTCGCGCAGCTTCCTCTCTGGAGCATCGGGACTTACTGCCGGCCTATCTATGTTTGTTGAAAGACGCTGAGGCGGTAGAGGCGCGTAGGCGAATTGAGGCCAAGCTGTTTACTCCCGAACGGGTAAGGAAGGTTCTTCAAGAATCGCTGTCCACTTCATCGCTCCTCGGACATGCGTCCCCCGATGTTGCGGTGCCACCAGGTGAGGCTCGCAATCGGCTCGAAAAGAAACTTGAAGCGGGCGGATTGTCGGTTGTCTCAGTCAACCTCGCGACAGACTTATCCGCATCAGCCCTTCACCGCTTCTTAGAGTGGTGTGAGCGGTTTGGAGAGAAGGAAGCGCTACGCCGCTACCACCACTTGAAAACTCTGGTTCTCAAGGACTGTGCGTCTGCGCACGAAGACACCAAGCGTGACCAAGAAATATTCGGTAGAAAGATGCTGGAAAGCTTACGCGCTCGATTAATTGCGAGAACTCAAGCAGGGAGCGCTGCAGTTTTCGACTGCCGCGAGGAGCACTTGGAGGGCTTTGCCTACGAACTGACAGGCGCATGCAAAGTTTGGTGGAGCAAGCCGTTCGACCTAAACGAGCGCTAGCGCATGGATTTTTTTGAATCTCTTGCCGAACTTGAAGCCAATCGCGAGCTTCACTGTGCTCGCCTGCTTGTCCTCCTGGGCGCATTCGCTGGTGAAGAGGGCCAAGGCGAAATTGAGGGCCTGACCAAGCTCGCAAAACTCGATTTTCTCCTGCGGTACCCCGTGATGCTGGAGAAAGCTTTGGAGGTACGGAACCGTTCAGCAAAATCCGCGGAGGTTCAACCGCACGAACGGAATAGTGTCGAATCGAAGATGGTTCGCTACCGCTATGGCCCATGGGACCATCGGTACTGGCAGTTCTTGGCTCTACTCCAAGGCAAGGGGCTGGTACGTATTCGAAGGCAGGGCCTAGGACGGATGGTCGGGCTAACTGAGAATGGGCGAGCGTTAGCGAAGCAAATCGCCCATAGCTCCGACTATGAGGTTGTTGCGCGACGTGCCGATGTGCTCAAGGATTCGCTCAACCTCACGGCAACTGGAATCATGCGCTTCGTTTACGCCACATTCCCTGAAATAGCCTCATTGAAGATGAACGAACAAATTGAAACATGAAAGTCCGCATCCACAGACTGAAAGTCATCACGAAGGAAACAACCGAAGAGGTCGACTTTACTGCCGACGTGACGTTTATTCACGGGCCGGTCAGCAGTGGTAAATCTACAACCGCGCGGCTCGTTGATTACTGCTTGGGCAGCGGGCTGGAGCGGACGCCAGCACTGCGGAGTGAATTCATCGGCGCGCAGCTTTCGGCCATCTTCGGCGACAACTTGCTGGCATTGAAGGCGCTGGAGCACAAGCTTGCGGGCAAAGTCAAATGTGTTTTTATCGATCCGCCGTACAACACAGGGAGCGCGTTCACTCACTACGACGACGGAGTAGAGCATTCCATCTGGCTTTCACTCATCCGAGAACGCTTGGAGGTAATTCGCCAATTGCTCTCGAATGATGGCTCGCTTTGGATCACAATCGATGACACCGAGTCGCATTACCTGAAGGTCTTGTGTGACGAAGTGTTAGGAAGGGCAAATTTCGTCGCAAACGTCATCTGGCAAAAGCGCTTTGCGCCGAACAGTACTGCGCAGTTCTTGTCGGACTCGCATGATCACGTGCTTGTATATGCGAAGGAGAAGAATTCTTGGAAGAGAAATCTTCTTCCCCGAGATGAGAAGCACAACAAGAACTACAAGAATCCCGACAACGATACTCGTGGCGTCTGGACATCGGGAGACCTTTCCGCACGAAATCCGTACTCGGCGGGAATCTACCCAGTGAATACGCCGTCCGGTCGTGTCATAGCTGGGCCACCGAAGGGAATGTACTGGCGCGTGTCGAAGGAAAACCTACAAAAGTTGGATCAAGACCATCGAATTTGGTGGGGTGCGGATGGCGACAATGTACCTCGACTAAAGCGATTCCTCTCTGATGTGATGGATGGAATCGTTCCGCAAACAATCTGGCTGCAAGACGAAGTGGGTCACACGCAGGAAGCAAAGAAGGAGGTAATGAGCGCTGTCCCGGAGGAAGCAGAGGTGTTTCAGACGCCAAAGCCCGAAAGACTATTGAAACGTGTCTTGGACCTCTCTACAAACTCCGGCGACCTCGTCCTCGACTCCTTCGCCGGCTCCGGCACCACTGGCGCCGTCGCCCACAAGATGGGCCGCCGCTGGATCATGGTTGAACTCGGCGAGCACTGCCACACGCACATTATCCCGCGCCTGAAGAAGGTGATCGACGGCGAGGACAAGGGCGGTATCACAGAAGCGGTGAACTGGAAGGGCGGCGGGGGTTTCCGCTACTACCGCCTCGCGCCCTCCCTCCTGGAAAAGGACAAGTGGGGCAACTGGGTCATCAACAAGGAGTACAACGCAGCGATGCTCGCGGAGGCGCTGTGCAAGCTGGAAGGCTTCACGTACGCACCGTCGGACTCGGTGTACTGGCAGCACGGCCGCTCGACCGAGCGGGATTTCATCTACGTCACCACCGCCAAGCTCGGCCACGAGCAGTTGCAGCAGTTGAGCGACGAGGTGGGGCCGGAGCGTTCGCTGCTGGTGCTGTGCACGGCGTTCCGCGGCCGGGCCGACTATTCGAACCTGACGGTGAAAAAGATCCCCAAGCAGGTGCTCTCGCGCTGCGAGTGGGGCCACGACGATTACAGCCTGCGGGTCGAGAACCTGCCGCAAAAACCGCCCGAGCCGGGGCAGCAGGCGCTGGATCTGGAATAGCGCGACCGATGCTGCCGCCCCTCACCGAGTCGAGTGACCTTCCCGTGGGCATACACGCGGCGGGGTGGGACGAGATCGAACGCCGTTTCGGGGAGGGTTCGTTGCTGCGGAAGCGCGCATGCGCGAAACTCCGGCATCTCTACGAGTTGGCGGAGAGAGCGGGCGGTCTCAGGCGTTTTCTGGTGTTCGGGAGCTTCCTTTCCGTGACAGCGGAGCCGCACGATGTCGATGTGGCGCTGGTCATGGCCGCGGATTTCCGGCTCGAAGATGCGCCGCGGGAGTCGAAGACGCTCTTCTCGCACGCGGACGCGGAGGCGCGTTTCGGCGCGAGTGTGTTCTGGGTGCGCGAAGGGATGTTCCCGGAGGATCTGATGGAAAGCTTTCTGGAAACTTGGCAGAGAAAGCGGGATGGGACGAAACGCGGAATACTGGAGATCAAACCATGATACGGAACGATGAGGAGTTGGCAGTCATGCGCGCCCGTGTGGCGCAGTTCGAGCGTTTGCTCGAGGCGCTGCAGAAGACGGCCCGGCCCGAGGAATGGCCGGCGATGAGCTCGGGCTATCGGCTTGAGATCGAGCGCATGCAGGGCGAGATCCTCGATTATCTCGTGGAAGGCGCGCCGCGGCGTACGGCCGGAATCCCGGCTTGATGAGCTGGAAGCGGTGAAGGCGCGACGATGAACCGCCCGTCGAGCTGGAGACCTACGCGCGCGAAAGCGACAACCCGATCGTTAAACCGTTCGTCCTGGTGATTGCGCGCGACACCACACACGCCGGGCGGCTGCTGCAATTGATCCAGTCGGACGGCTTTTTCGAGGGGCGCTACAAGGACAAGGTCATCCAGGTGGATTCGAGCAGGACCGGCGCCGAGGAAGAAGCCATGATCGAGCGATTGCTCAAGGTCGAGCACACCGAGGAACCGACAGAGATCGTCATCCACGTGAACATGCTGAAGGAAGGCTGGGACGTCACCAACCTCTACACCATCGTCCCGCTGCGCGCCGCAAACGCACGCGTGCTGATCGAGCAGTCGATCGGCCGCGGGCTGCGCCTGCCATACGGCAAGCGCACCGGCGTTACGGCGGTGGACCGGTTGAACATCATCGCCCACGACAGGTTCCAGGAGATCATCGACGAAGCGGGAAAACCGGATTCCGCGATCCGGCTTCAGGCGGTTGTGCTTGACCCCTCTCAGCTCGGCCAGAGGACCGCCACGGTGGTGTCGCAGCCAACCCTCGCGACCAAGCTCGGGTTGCAACCCGAGCACGCGACGCAGAGCACCGCCGTCGCGGGCAAGGAACAGGCGCCGGCCTTCGCCAATCCCGAAGAGCAGAAGGTCGCGCAAATCGCCTGGGAGGTGATACGCAAGCTGGAGAACCAACCGCAGATCGTGCCCACCGTGGAGCACCTCAAGAGGCCCGAGATACAGGCCGCGATCGTCAAGGCGGTCGAACAGGAGCGCCAGCCCGCGCAGCCTGAGCTGGAAGGGATTGCGGAGAAGCCGGACATTGCAGCAGTCGTGGCGAAGACGGTGGAACTGGTCACGCAGCAGACGATCAATATTCCGCGCATCCTCGTCGTGCCGAAGGGCGAGGTGAAGTCCGGTTTCAAGCCGTTCACGCTGAAGCTCGACACCCTGAAGTACCCGGCCGTTTCCGAGGAACTCTGGGTGCAGTACTTGCGCACGGGCGGGACCGAAACGGTGGCGTTGGCGCGCGGCGGTATCGCCGAAGCGCGACCCGAGGACTATGTGGTGAGCGGTCTCGTGGATTTCAACGACATCTCCTACGACGAACATGCCGACCTGCTCTACGACCTCGCCAGGCAGACGGTGAACCACTTCCGCTCGTATCTGTCGGAAGAGGACACGGCCAATGTGCTGCGCTGCTACCAGCGCGATATCGCACGCTTCATCCACGCGCAAATGCAGGACCACTACTGGGAAGACGCCGTCGGTTTCGAAGTGAAGGTAAGCAAGGGTTACACCGAGCTGAAACAAAGCGCGTATACCTATACGGCCCAGCAGCCGCCGGCCGACTACCGCGTCTCGCCCGTCGACAAGAGCAACATGGCGCAGTTCCTGTTCGGCGGGTTCGGGCATTGCCTGTACGCGGTGCAGAAATTCGATTCGGATGCAGAGCGCAAGCTCGCGGTGATCCTGGATCGCGATGCGATGCGATGGTTCAAGCCCGCCAAGGGCCAGTTTCAGATCTACTACCGCCAGGGAACCGAGCACCTCGAATACCAGCCGGACTTCGTGGCGGAAGCCGATGGTGCGATCTACATGTTGGAGCCAAAGGCCAGCAACGAAATGGCGGATCCGGTGGTGCTTCTGAAGAAGGAATCGGCTCTCAAGTGGTGCCAAAACGCCTCAGAGAACGCGGCGAACCACGGCGGTAAACCGTGGCGCTATGTGCTCATTCCGCACACGGCGATTGCAGAGAACATGACCCTCAAGGGACTGGTGCGGCAATTCGGCGCCTGATGCTCGAGCGATTCCGTCATAGTAAGATTGCCGCATAACCACAAGGAGGGGACCGTGAAAAAACTTGCCATTGCATTGACCGGCTTCGCACTGCTCGCTACGGCGGGCGCGTTTGCCGCGTATCCGGACCGTCCGGTAAAGCTGATCGTGCCCTGGCCCGCGGGCGGCGATACCGATAACATTTTCCGGCCGTACGCGCCGTTGCTGCAGAAGCACATCGGCCAGACCGTGGTGATTGCCAACGTCGGTGGCGCATCGGGGACCAAGGGCGCGAAGGAAGCGAAGGATGCGCCCCCCGACGGCTACACGCTCTACGCGGTGCACGACTACATCCATTCAACCTACTACACAGGCGTGTCGGATGTGAACTACACCGACTTCGAACCGATCTGCATGATCTCGTCGACCGCGTCGGTACTCACTGCAAGTCCGAAGACGCCGTGGAAGGACTGGGCCGGACTGCTGGCAGACGCGAAAGCGCGTCCTGGACAGATTTCGGTGGGCGCGACCCTCGGTTCGACCAGCCACTTCTTTCCTGCATTGATCGAGAAGGCGGCCGGAATCAAGTTCAAGTACGTGTCCTACGAAGGGCTTGCGCCGCGCATGAACGCGATCCTTGGCGGGCATACCGACCTCACTGACGCGAACATGACGCAGAAGGGCAAGGTCGAGGCCGGGCAGCTCAAGTTCATTGCGATCGCGACCGAGAAGCGCAGCCCGGAGATGCCCGGTGTGCCGACGCTGAAGGAGTTGGGCGTCAACGTGGTCTACGACGTGAACCGCGGCGTGCTGGCGCCGAAAGGCACGCCCGCCGACGTGCTCGTGAAGCTCGAGTCGTCCTGTGCCGCGGCGGCGAAGGAGCCGGCGTTCGCAGATTCGATGAAGAAGCAGGCGACCGACGTGCGCTACATGGGCCGCAAGCAGTACGCCGATTGGCTCAAGGGCAACGATGACCTGAACAAGACCCTGGCGAAGGACCTCGGGTTGCTCAAGCGGTGATGGGTCGTGACGGCATTGCGGGGCTCGCGGTGCTTGCCGCGAGCCTCGCGCTTTTCGTCCTTACGCTCGATTTGAAGGACAGCCCGCTGGTTCCGGTTGGACCGGGGTTCTACCCCCGCATCGTCCTCGCCCTCACCGCGGTGCTTTCGCTCGGGCTGGCGGTAGCGGATGTTCTCGCTCACCGCGGCCGGCGTCCTGCGCCGGCCGCTGATGCGACCAAGCTGAACTATCCTCTGGTGGCCATCAGCTTCGGAGTGTTCGCACTCTACGTGGTTGCGCTGCCCTGGCTGGGCTTTCGAATTGCGACCTTCGCGTATGTCGTGGCTTCGAGCTCGCTGCTGGCCCCGCCGCGCGGGGCGAAAGGCTGGTCTGCCCCCTTGATCCTCGCGCTTGCAACGACCGTGGTGACCTGGCTCGTGTTCGAGCGCTGGCTGTCGGTGCTCCTGCCGCGCGGGAGCTGGACTGATTTCTGAATCATGTTCGATCTCCTCGGCACCGCGCTGGTCAACGTTGCACAGGTGAAGTACCTGCTGCCGCTGTTCTTCGGCACGCTCGCCGGGGTGGTCGGCGGCGCACTGCCCGGCGTGACGATCACCATGACCATCATCGTGGTGCTGCCGTTCACTTTCGGCCTTGATCCCCTGCAGGGTCTCGCCGCGATGACCGGCGTGTACGTCGGTGGATCGGCCGGCGGGCTGATTACGGCCTGCCTGATCGGCATTCCGGGCACGCCCTCGGCGATCGCCACCACTTTTGACGGCCACCCGATGGCGAAGAAAGGCGAGCCGGGGCGGGCAGTGTGGCTCGGGGTGTGGGCTTCGTTCTTCGGCGGGCTGCTCGGCGGGGCGTTCTTGATCCTGGCCACCGGCCCGCTGGCGAAATTCGCGCTGCAGTTCGGTCCCTGGGAGTTCTTCTCGCTGTTCGTGTTCGCGCTATCCATGGTCGCGGGGCTGGTTGAATCTTCTCTCGCCAAGGGTCTCGTCTCGGGCGGGCTGGGCCTCATCGTCACGATCCTCGGCAGTGATCCCGTGATGGGCCAGAAGCGGCTCACACTCGGCATTCCTTTTCTCGAGGGCGGCATCGATTTCCTGCCGGTACTGATCGGCGTGTTCGCGTTTGCGCAGATCATGTCCGAGGTCGAGCGCATGGGCGGCGCCGAAAAGCTTGCCGACGCCGTCGACCGTTCGCTCGGCCTCGCGGTGTCCCATCTCAAGGTGATCGGCGAGATCCTCGGGCGGCCGTTCCTGCTGCTGTGGGTCGCGTTCATCGGTGTGGTGATCGGCGTGCTGCCGGCGATCGGCGGCAGCGCGGCCAGCATGATGGCCTACGACCAGGCGAAGAAGCTGTCGAAGCATCCGCAGAAATTCGGCAGCGGCGTGCCCGAGGGCATCATTGCCTCCGAAGCCTCCAACAATGCGAATGTCGGCGGCTCGCTGGTCACCATCATGGCCTTCGGCATCCCGGGGGACGCGGTTACCGCGGTGATGCTCGGCGCGCTCACCATTCACGGCATCCAGTCCGGACCGCTGTTCATCCTGCAGAACCCGGAACTCGCCTACGGGATCTTCGCGGCCTACCTGCTGGCGCATCCGCTGATGGTGCTGATCATCGGGCTATCGACGAGTTTCATGCTGCGTATCGTGACCGTGCCGAAGGCGGTGCTGTTTCCGGTGGTGCTGGTGTTGTGCGTGATCGGCGCCTACGCGCTCAACAACACCATGTCGAACGTTTACGTGCTGCTTGCGTTCGGCCTGATCGGTTACGCGATGGTGAAGGGCGGCTTTCCGCTCGCCCCGTTCATCCTCGGCGTGATCCTCGGCGACCAGATCGAGATCAACCTGATCCGCGCGATCATGACCGACGCGGACCCCTGGCTGTTTCTCACGCGCCCGATTTCCGGCGCGCTGATCGCCCTCTCGGTGGCCTCGGTGGTGTTCGCCATCTGGCAGCATTACCGCCACCAGTCGAAGGTCGCCGGAGACAGCGAGACGGATTTCTAGCCAATACGACAAAGGTCCCACGCCATGCCCGAATACAAAGCCCCACTGCGCGACATCCAGTTCGTCCGTGACGAATTGCTGGGATTTCCGGAGCACTACCGGAACCTGCCCGGCTGCGAGGAGGCGACCCCGGATCTCGTCCGCAGCATCCTCGAAGAGGGCGCCAAGTTTGCGGAAGAGGTCCTCGCACCGCTCAACCGTGTGGGCGACCAGGAGGGCTGCAAGTGGGGTGAGGGAGGGGTGGTGACGACGCCCGCGGGGTTCAAGCAGGCCTACCGGCAATACGTAGAGGGCGGCTGGCCGAGCCTTGCTTCGTCGCCGGAACACGGCGGGCAGGGATTGCCCGAGTCGCTCGCGCTTTCGCTGGTGGAGATGATCGGACAGGCCAACTGGTCCTGGGCCATGTACCCGGGATTATCCAATGGCGCCAAGCGGACCATCGACGCGCACGGCACCGGGGAGCAGAAACGCATCTACCTGCCCAAGCTGACCTCGGGACATTGGACCGGCACCATGTGCCTGACGGAGTCGCATTGCGGCACCGATCTCGGCATGATGCGCACCCGGGCAGAGCCGGATGCCGGCGGCAGCTACCGCATCACCGGCACCAAGATTTTCATCTCCTCCGGCGAGCACGACCTGGCGGAAAACATCGTGCACATCGTGCTCGCGCGGCTGCCGGACGCGCCGCCCGGCACCAAGGGGATTTCGCTGTTCATCGTGCCGAAATTCCTGCCCGACGCGAATGGCGGGCTCGGTACCCGCAATCGTCTCGCGTGCGGCTCCCTCGAGCACAAGATGGGCATCCACGGGAACGCCACCTGCGTTCTCAATTTCGATGGCGCAACCGGTTTTCTCATCGGCCCGCCGAACCAGGGCCTGAACTGCATGTTCACGTTCATGAATGCCGCGCGCATCGGCACGGCCATGCAGGGCCTGGACAGCGCGGAGGTGGCGTTCCAGGGCGCGACTCGCTACGCGCGCGATCGCCTGCAGATGCGCTCGTTGAGCGGCCCGAAGGCGCCGGACAAGCCGGCCGACCCGATCATCGTGCACCCAGACGTGCGGCGCATGCTTCTCACCATCAAGGCGTTCCGCGAGGGCGGCCGCGCGCTGATGTATTTCTGCGCCAAGCAGGTGGACATCACGCTCCATAGCCCGAACGAGGCGGATACGAAGGATGCGGAGTCGCTGCTCGCGTTGCTCACGCCCATCGCCAAGGGCTTCCTCACGGAAGCCGGCGTCGAATCGGCGTACCTCGGGATGCAGGTGTTCGGCGGGCACGGTTACATCGCGGAGTGGGGCATGGAGCAGAACCTGCGCGATGCCCGCATTTCTACGATGTACGAGGGTACGACCGGGATCCAGGCGCTCGACCTGCTCGGGCGCAAGGTGCTCGGCAGCCGGGGACAGGCGCTGGTGAGCTTTACCAAAATCGTGCACAAGTTCTGCAAGGCCAACCAGGATAACGGCGCGATCAAGCACCTGGTCGAACCCCTGCAGCAGCTGAACAAGGAATGGGGCGAGGTGACGATGAAGATCGGCGTGGCGGCGATGAACAATCCCGACGAGGCGGGGGCGGCCTCGGTGGATTACCTCATGTACGCCGGTTACGCGACACTCGCCTATTTCTGGGCGGCGCAGGCGCAGGTCGCTGCGCAGAAGCTCGCGGCGGGCACGAGCGAAGAGGGTTTCTACAAGGCGAAGCTGCAGACGGCGAGATTCTATTTTCAGCGCGTGCTGCCGCGCACGCGCGGGCATCTCGCGGCAATCCAATCCGGCGCAGCCAACCTGCTGGAGATGAACGAAGCGGACTTCCTGGACTAGGCCTTCTGCCGGCCGGCGGGCGGCAGCTTGGGCGGTTTTGCGGGTTTATCCGGGCCCCACAGCCGGCTGTAATAGGTATCCGCGAGCTGCAGCGCCGCGATCGGATTGTGTCCCAGCACGCGGTCCTTTGCGATCAGCACGGTCGTCAGTCCCTTGGCGTACTTGAAAAACAGGCTGTCGTGTCCGATGCACAGGCCCATCACGACGTTGAACTCGCAGCCGTGCGCATTGAGCATCTCCGCCTGGCTCACCGGATTGCACAGCGCCTCGAACTGACCGGGCCGGATCTTCTCGTGATCGGCGATTCCCAGTTCTTCTTTCGGTATGCTGCCGTTCTTGCACGCGACGGAGACGACCTCGAATCCGTGGCTCTCGAGGATCGCGCCCAGCACGTAGGCGTGATCGACAAAGCTGATGCAGTTCGCGATACCGATCTTCCTGTAGCCCATGCGCTTGGCGAATTGCACGATTTCCTCGACCCGCGTCCACTTGCAGTAGCCCTCGGATTCGACCAGCGCGGACACCCGGGAGATCTCGCGCGTCACCGGATCGTGATACAGGGCACGCGCCAGCTTCTGCGTTTCCGGGTCGACCTTGGTCGGGCAAAACCCGGGACCGCGTTCCCCGGCCTCGCCGTCGCGGCATGCGCGCACCGTCGGCGGGCAGTAGGCGCACGCGGGATCTTCGTATTTCATGTTCTGCTTCCTCCACCAAGGCTGCGGTTCACAGACACTTTTTCACTCTTTGCGCACCGTAAGCCAGCGAAGAGGATTCTCATTGACCTCGATCAAATCGGCCTGCAATCCCGGAGAAAGCGACCTTCGTCAGGCCGCCGGAGCATGCAACTGGCGAGGCTCCACCATCTGCCGCACGCGCGTCTCGTCCAGGTGCAGCAGCGCGCCTATGGCAGTGAAATCATCGGGCAGGGCGGGATTGTCCCAGCCGTTCGCACTGTGGCGCGCGAGGTTCACTGCCAGGGCCACGTTGCGCACGCGCGGGTTTTCGGCGTGATGGCTGTCCATCATGGTGACCAGCAGCCCGGGCAGGCGCCAGGCCTGTGCCACCGCCAGTTGAACGTCGTGCAATGCTGTGCCGAGCACTTCCTGCTGCACCGCGTGCGAACGCAGCCTGTGGTCGTTGTGCAAGCGGCGGCGGATCTCCAGCGCAGCCTCGGGCGCTTCGCACCAGAGCAGCATTTCCGCGAGGTCGCTCAGCAGCCCGGCGACCGCGATTTCCTCGATCTCCCGGTCCTGGCGATGACCGGCGAACTCCGCTGCGTAGCGCGCTGCCTGACGCGCGCGCAGCAGGACCTCGAACAGGCCTTCGAGCGCCTCGGGTTTGCGCGCCAACCGCGATTCCAGCGATGGCGCGCCGGCGAGCGCTTCGATGACCTTCGTCATGCCGAATGTCAGCACCATCCCGTCCACGGTCGTCAGGTTGCCGACGTAATTGGGCCCGCGGTGCGCCGCGGCGTATGCAAACAGGCGCGCGGTGAGCAGCGGGTCGCGCAGCACCAGCGCCGCAAGCCTGCGCGGCGAAACATCCTCGATGCGCTCGCGCAGCGCAGCCAGCCCCGTGAGGCTGAGCCTGCGCGCGGGTACGTTCGCGCGGGCAAACAGCCACACCCAGCCGGTCGTGCTGTGCGGCAAAGCGGACACGGACTACCTCTTCGGAAAGCGTCTCACCCGCCTTATCGGCCCCTCTGCCGGAAAACTTAGGAAGGGGTGCGGGGGAACCTGGGTTCCCCTGCGCTCAGGAAGGGGTGCGGAGGAACCTGGGTTCCCCTGCGCTCTTAACCCGCGAGGGCCTTGCCGACGATCTCCGCGACATCCGGCGACAGTCCCTGCGCGTCGCGGATGCGCTCGAGCGCAGCGCGCGCGTGAGGCAGCTGGCCCGCGCCGAACTTCTTCCAGCGGTCGAATGCACGGGCGACGCGCGCGGCGACCTGCGGATTGAGGCGGTCGATCTCGATCACCTTGTCTGCCGCGAAGGCATAGCCCCCTCCGCCGGCTGCATTGAAGCGCGCGAAATTGCCGCAAAAGGCGCGGATGAGCGAATACACCTTGTTCGGATTACGGATGTCGAACGCCGGATGCGCCGCGAGGCGCTTCACGTCAGCCAGCGTCGACGCCAGCCGCGACATCGCCTGCACGGCGAGCCACTTGTCCACCACCAGCGGCTCGGCCTTCCATTTCGCATAGAAGCGATCGATCGCAGGTTCGCGCTCCGGGCAGTCGCAGTTGGCGAGTGCGGAGAGCGCGGCCATTGAATCGGTCATGTTGTCGGCGGCGTCGAATTGACGCACGGCGAGCGCACGCGCGGCATCGTCACCGGTTTCCATCATGTAACCGAGGCACAGGTTGCGCAGAGCGCGGCGACCGGAAGAGACAGCGTCCGGCGAATACGGTCCGGTGACGCGCATGCCCTCATAGGTTGCTGCAAATTGCGCGCGCAGCGTGTCGGCAAGCCTCCTTCGCAGCGTGTTTCGCGCGGCATGCAGCGAATCCGGATCGACGACCTCGAGTTGCTCGGCGAGAAACGATTCGGAGGGCAGAGCGAGCGCCTCGGCTGCGAAAGCAGGGTCGCGCCCCGCATCGGCAAGCACGCGCCGCACTGCGTCCAGATAGGCGGCCGAGGGCTCGCCGCCTCGTTCGAGAATGATCGACGCAGCGAGACGCTGTCCCGCCTCCCAGCGATTGAACGCATCCGTGTCGTGCGCCATGAGGTAAGTGAGGTCCGCTTCCGAGTAGGCGTAGTCCACGATCACGGGCGCGGAGAAGTTCCGCAGCAGCGAAGGCACCGGCTCTGCCTCGATGCGCTCGAACACGAAACGCTCTTCGCTCTCGCGTATCGAAAGCATGCGCGTGCCGATGAGGTCCTCGCCGCTCCGGCCTATCAGCCCGAGCGCGAACGGGATGTGGAACGGCGGTTCCATCGACTGCCGCACCGTGAGGGTGTAGCGGCGCGCGGCCGCATCGTAGTCGCCCGCTACCGCGACGTGCGGCGTGCCGGCGACGTCGTACCAGCGCTTGAACTGCGCGAGGTCGGTCACGGTGGCGTCGGCCATCGCCGCGACGAAATCGTCGCAAGTGACCGCCTGGCCGTCGTGCCGCTCGAAGTACAGGTCCATGCCCTTGCGGAATCCTGCGGCGCCGAGCAGCGTGTGCTGCATGCGCACGACTTCCGCGCCTTTCTCGTACACGGTGAGGGTGTAGAAGTTGCGGATTTCCTGGTAGGACTGCGGCCGCACCGGGTGGCGCATCGGGCCGGCGTCCTCCGGGAACTGGGCGGATCGCAACGTTCGCACCTCGGCGATGCGCTGCACCGCACGCGAGTAACGGTCCGCGCCGTATTCCTGGTCGCGGAACACCGTGAGGCCTTCCTTGAGCGAGAGCTGGAACCAGTCGCGGCAGGTGACGCGGTTGCCGGTCCAGTTGTGGAAGTACTCGTGCGCCACCACCCGGTCGATGCTGAGGTAATCGGTGTCGGTGGCGACGTCCGGGCGCGCCAGCACGTATTTCGCGTTGAAGATGTTGAGGCCCTTGTTCTCCATCGCGCCCGAGTTGAAATCGCCGACCGCTACAATTGCGTAGTGATCGAGGTCGAGTTCCAGGCCGAACCTGTCTTCGTCCCATTTCATCGCGCTCTTCAGGCAGCGCATCGCGAATTCCGACTGGTCGAGGTAGCCGGGTTCGACATACACCGCGAGTTGCACCGTGCGCCCGGAGCGGGTGACGAAGGTATCGGCGAGCCGGTCGAGTTTCGCGGCGACGAGCGCGAAGAGGTAACTGGGTTTGCGGAACGGATCGACCCACTTCGCCCAGTGGCGTCCGCCGGCTTCCTCGCCGGCGCCCGCGAGGTTGCCGTTCGAAAGCAGCACCGGGTAGCGCTCGCGATCGGCATGGATGGTGGTGGTGTATTTCGCCATCACGTCGGGGCGATCGGCGAAATAGGTGATGCGGCGGAATCCCTGCGCTTCGCACTGGGTGACGAAGCCGCTCTTGGCCGCGTACAGCCCTTCGAGCTTGGTATTCTGCCGGGGACGGATGCGCACCTCCGTGTCGAGGGTGAAACGCCTGGGCACCGAGGCGAGCGTCAGGCGCTTCGCATCGGCGCTGTAATCCGCGCGAGCGAGCGTGCGCCCGTCGAGGGAAACCGAGACCAGCTCCAGCTCGTCGCCGTCGAGCGCCAGCGGCGCATCGGGATGTACGCTCGCCGGGTTGCGTTCGATGACGAGTCGCGCCGTGACGACCGCGTGGTCCTCGCGCAGATCCACGTCGAGCTCGACCGTCTCGACCAGGAACTCGGGCGGGGCGTAGTCCTTCAGGTAGATGGCGTTCGGTTGGGCGTCACGCATGGGGTCTCCGGATGCTGCCCCTTCCGGATCCCCGGGCGGGGGAGTAAATTCCACTCTCGGAGGAGGCACCCATGAAGATTACCAGACGAAACCTGTTGTCGGGACTGTTCGCGCTCCCGTTCCTTTTCGCCTGCGCGCAGATGGGCGGCAATGCCGGCGTGCAGCGCATGTACGTGATCAACTGCGGCGAAAACCGCACCAACGACCTTTCGCGATGGACGCCCGGCCTGAATGAAGGAAAGGCCTGGGTGTTCAGCAATCACTGCTATCTGATCCAGCACGCCAGGGGCTGGATGCTGTGGGACACCGGGATTTCGGACCTGGTCGCGGCCAGCCCGAACGGCGTGACGACGGCCAATGGGCTGATCAACGCGCGCATGCCCAAGCCGCTTTCCGAATCGCTCAGGGAGCTCGGCGTAGCGCCGGGGGCAATCAAATACCTGGCGATGTCCCACCTGCATGCGGATCATTGCGGCAATGCGAACCTGTTTACCGCCGCAACTCTTTACATGCAGGAGAACGAGTACAACGCGGCCTTCGGCCCCGAGCCCCAGAAGTTCAATTTCGTGGCGTCAAACTTCGAGAAGCTGCGCGCGAGTCCCGCGGTCAAGCTCAAGGGTGACCACGACGTGTTCGGCGACGGATCGGTGGTGATCAAGTCCGCGCCGGGTCATACCCTCGGGCACCAGACCCTGCTGGTTCGCCTGCCGAAGGCTGGACCGGTGCTGCTTTCGGGCGACATGGCCCACCTGCAGGACAACTGGGAGCAGCAGCGCGTGCCGAGCATGAACTTCAACAAGGACCAGAGCACGCAGTCGATGCAGTCGATGCGCGCGTTCATCGCGCAGACCGGCGCGCAACTGTGGATCAACCACGACATGGCGCAGAGCAGCCGGATCCCGAAGGCACCGGCTTACGTGGAGTGAGTCAGGCGTCGACCTGCAGGTGCTGCGCGCCGAGCGTGGCTATTGCGTACGCAGGCGCGGATCGAGCGCGTCGCGCAGCGAATCGCCAAACAGGTTGAAGCCGAACACCGCCAGGCTGATCGCGAGCCCCGGGAAGAACGCCATCCAGGGCGCGGATTCCGCGAACTCGACTGCGGCGCCGCGCAGCATCAAACCCCAGGCCGCCGTCGGCTCGTTGACCCCCAGCCCGAGAAACGACAGCGAAGCCTCGAGCAGGATCGCCTCGCCGAGGAATGCGGTCGCCATGATGAGGATCGGCGCCATCACGTTCGGCAGCATGTGGCGCAGGATAATGCGCCGGTGCCCGAAACCGGCGGCGCGCGCGGCATCCACGTAGGGCATCTCGCGCACCGAGAGGGCGCTCGAGCGCACGACGCGCGCGCAGCGTGGCACCATCGGAGTGGCGATTGCGAGAATGACGTTGCCGACCCCGGTGCCGAGGATCGACACCACCGCAAGCGCAAGGATGATCACCGGGAACGCGAAGAAGACGTCCATCACGCGCTGCACGAAAAGGTCCACCCGGCCGCCGAAGTAGGCGCTCGCGACGCCGATGATCGATCCGAACGTCGCGCCCAGAAAGGAGGCACCCAAACCCACCATCAACGCCGTGCGCGAGCCGTAGATCATGCGCGACAGCACGTCGCGGCCGAAGGCGTCGGTGCCGAGCCAATGATGCCCGCCGGGCGACCGGAGCATCGCGCCGTAGTCGGTTGCCAGCGGGTCGTAGGGTGCGAGAAGATCCGCGCTCGCCGCCACCACCATCATCAACAGGATGATCGCCGCGCCGATGGCTCCGAGCGGACGCTGGCGCACGAAGCTGCCGACCGCGTCCATCCAGCCGCCGCGCGGTTCTGCGGCGCTGCCCGATTCCTCTACGGTTTGCGGGGTCGCGCTCATGTCAGCGGTAGCGGATGCGCGGGTCGATCCACGCGTAGGCGATGTCGACCACGAAGTTGACGATCAGAAAAGTGGTGGCGACGAGCAGCACCAGCGCTTGCGTGAGCGTGTAGTCGCGGCGCGAGATGCTCTCTACGAACAGCATGCCCAGGCCATTCAGATTGAACACCTGTTCGGTGACCACCAGGCCGCCCAGCAGGAACGCGAACTCGAGGCTGATGACGGTGAGCACCGGCAGGATCGCGTTCTTGAGCGCATGCCGCGAGACGATCAGCTTCAGCCACAGTCCCTTGGCACGCGCGGTGCGGATGTAGTCCTCGCGCAGCACCTCGAGCATCGCCGAGCGCATCATGCGCGTACCCACCGCGCAATAGCGGTAGCCGACCGCGAGCGCCGGCCAGATGAGCTGCGCGAGGTTGTCCCAGGGATTCACCCACAGCGGCGTGAACACCATCGGCGGCAGCCACTTGAAGAAGATCAGCATCACCAGGATCATCAGGATGCCGAGCCAGAACGAGGGCATCGCGAGGCCCGAAATCGAGAACACGCGCACCGCGTAGTCCACCCAGCTGTCCTGCTTGATTGCCGCGAGGATGCCGAGCGGGATCGCGAGACAGGTCGCGATCGTGCTCGCCATGATGGCGAGCTGCAAGGAAAGCGCGAAGCGCAGCTTGATCTCGTCGGTGATCGGCGAGCCGGTCCACATCGAGAGGCCGAAATCCAGCCGCACGATGCCCCACATCCATGCGGTGAACTGTTGCCACAGCGGCTTGTCGAGGCCGAGCTTGGCGCGCTCGATCTGCATCAGCTCCTGCGACTGGAACTGCCCCCCCTGGCCCATGTAACGGGCTTCCACCACGTCGCCCGGAACGACGCGCAGCAGGAGGAAGATCAGCACCGCGACCCCGAGCAGTGTCGGGACGATGGCGAGCAGCCGCTTGAGGATGTAGAGCGCCATGGCCGGATCAGGCGGGCGGCGCGTGCTGCGGCGCCGTCGCCCGCGCCGTTATTGCGACAACCACACGGTATCCAGCGTGTTGTTCAGGTAGTGGCTGGGCGTCACCTGCCAGCCGTGGAGCTTCGACGAGTGCGGGATGATGCGGTGCCACTGCAGCGTCATCAGGTAATGCGCCTCCTCGTCGAGCAGCCGCTTCTCGAACTGGCGGACGATCTTCTTGCGCTCCTCGGGGTTGGTCGAGCGGCTCTGCTTGTCGTAGAGTTCGTCGAGCACCGGATCCTTGTAGAAGCCGTAATTGGCAGGGTTGCGCTCGACCGACAGGAACTTGTATATGTCGAGATCCGGTTCGACGATATAGCCGCACTGGAAATCCATGTGCATCTGCTGGTCACCCTTGCGGATCACGCCGTAGTAGCCCGCCGACTCGACGACGTTCTGCGTCACGTTCAGGCCGATCTTGCGCCAGCTGTCGATCATCCACACGGCGAGCGGCTCGTAGGGCATCGGGGTGCCGCGATTGGTAAAAACAAACGAGAAGCCCTCGGGGACTCCGGCTTCCTTCAGCAACCGGCGCGCTTCGGCGCGCGACTTCTCGATGTCCGGCCAGTATCCGGCGAGCTTGGCCAGTTCCTCGGGTGGAGTGGCAAACGGGGTGCCGGGCACCTGTACGCCGGCCACCGTTTTTACGATCGCGATCTGCGACAGCGCCTTCGAACCCTCGTAGCGGTCGAGCGCCAGCGTCAGGGCGCGGCGGACCCGCTTGTCGTCGAAGGGTTTCTTGTTGTGGTTGAACCCCACCATCAGGATGCAATCCCAGGGCGACTCCTGTACCGTGATCTTGTCGCCGAGCGCCGCCTTCAGGTTGTCGCGGTCCTTCGGCGTGAAACCGCGGAACTGGATGTGCGCGCGCTCACTGCGGACCGCAGCGACCTGTGCGGCCGAGTCTCGCATGAAGATCGCCCGGAAACCGTCGAGGTACGGCTTGCCCTTGTCCCAGTAACCCGCGAACTTCCTGCCCACCACGTGCGAGCCCTTGACGTGCTCGACGAAGGTGAACGGGCCGGTGCCCATGATGTTCTTCTCGTACCAGTTGATGTCCTTGGCGAGGATATCCGCCTTGTAGATGAAGTTGTACGGCGAGAGCAACGATGCGAGAAACGATCCGGAGGCGAACTTCAGCCGGAACCGTACGGTGGTGGCGTCGGGCGCCTCGACCGCCTCGACGTCCACGTATTGCCCCTTGCGGCTCGAGCCGACGCCGGCGGGCGGGAAGATGATCTTGTCGTAAGACGCCTTGACGTCCTTCGAGGTCATCTCGGAGCCGTCGTGGAACTTGACGCCGGTGCGAAGTTTGAACGTGTAGGACTTTCCGTCCGGCGACACGGTCCAGCTCTCGGCCAGCGACGCGGCGGGTTTGGTGCCGCCCGGATCGGTCGGATCGACACGCAGCAGCGTGTTGTAGAACGGCGCGATCGGATGGATCAGCCCGAAGGTCTCCTCCCGGTGGCCGTCATAGGACGGCGGTTCGGACGGGACCGGGAACACCAGTTCGCCGCCGCTGCGCGGTTGCTGCGCCTCGGCCACTACGGGAATCGCCAGACCCGCGATGGCGACGAGCGCCAGCAGCCTGCGGATTTTCGACATATCACCCCCCTCCAGAGATGTGCCGGCACGATCGTTCCGGCCCCGACCCGCACCTGAGTCAGGGTGTGAACGTTACGTTCCGCATATTGAAACTGTCAAGCGAGATGACAGGCGGCCCAGTGGCCGGACCTGATTTCTCGCAATGGCGGAATTTCCGCACTGCAGCGATCCACCGCGATCGGACAGCGCGGGTGGAACACGCATCCGGAGGGCGGATTGAGCGGGCTCGGCACTTCGCCGCGCAACACCATCCGCTCCCGGCTCGCCTCCAGCTTCGGGTCCGGGATCGGAACCGCGGAGAGGAGGGCGTGCGTATAGGGATGCAGGGGTTCTTCGTAGAGCGCCTGGCGGTCGGCCAATTCGACGATATGCCCCAGGTACATCACCGCGACGCGATCCGAAATGTGACGCACGACCGAAAGATCATGGGCGATGAACAGGTAGGTCAGGCCGAGGCGCGCCTGCAGGTTCTCGAGCAGGTTGATGATCTGCGCCTGGATCGAGACGTCGAGCGCCGATACCGGCTCGTCGCAGACGATCAGCTTCGGTTCCATCGCCAATGCGCGCGCGATGCCGACGCGCTGGCGCTGCCCGCCCGAAAGCTGGTGCGGAAAGCGCCGCGCGTGCTGCGGCAGGAGCCCGACCTGCGCCAGCAGTTCGCGCACCCGTTCCTCCCGCTTCGCCTTGTCGGGCACGAGCCCGTGCACCTTGATCGGCTCGGCGAGGATATCGCAGATCGACATGCGCGGGTTGAGCGAGGAATAGGGGTCCTGGAAAATGACCTGCATGCTCCGGCGCACCTGCCGCAGCTCGCTCTGGTTCATGTCGGTGATATCCGACCCGTCGAACCTGATCCGGCCGCTGGTCGCCCGCTCGAGTTGCAGGACACAGCGGCCCGTGGTGGTCTTTCCGCAACCCGATTCGCCGACCAGCCCCAGCGTTTCGCCGCGCCGGATCGAGAAACTGACCCCGTCGATCGCGCGCACCACGCTGGCGGCACGCCCGCGCAGCCCGCTGCTCACGGAGAAGTGCTTTACGAGGTCCGTGACCTCGAGCAGCGCCTCCGTCATGCGGCCGCTTTCGTCACCAGCCGAGTCGCCTCCCAGCACGCGGAAACGTGCCCGCCCCCGGCCACCGCTTCGAGCACCGGCGCCTCCGCGTCGCAGCGCGCGACGCGAAACGCGCAGCGCGGCGCGAAGGCGCAGCCTCGCGGCAGGCGTGTCAGGTCCGGCGGTTGACCCTCGATCGGCATGAGGCGCTCGCGCATCGGTTCGTCCAGCCGCGGCACCGAGCGCAGCAGTCCGAGCGTGTAGGGATGCCGGGGATTCGCGTAGAGCTCTGCCGCCGTGGCGCGCTCGATGATCCGTCCCGCGTACATCACGTTGACGCGGTCTGCGTAACGCGCGACCACGCCAAGGTTGTGCGTGATGATCAGCATGGCGACGCCGAGACGGCGCGACAGCTCTTGCATCAGCTCCAGGATCTGGGCCTGGATGGTGACGTCGAGCGCCGTGGTCGGCTCGTCGGCGAGTATGAGCGACGGATTGCAGGCGAGCGCCATCGCGACCATCATGCGCTGCCGCATGCCGCCGCTGAACTGGTGCGGGTACTGCGAAAGGCGCCGCTCCGAATCCGAAATGCCGACCATGCCGAGCAGCTCCATCGCGCGGGCGCGCGCCGCGGCAACGTCCATCTTCGCGTGGATTTCGAGGCCCTCGGTCAGCTGCCGCCCGATCGTCAGTACCGGATTGAGCGAGGTCATCGGCTCCTGAAAGACCATGCCGATCTCCCGGCCCCGCACGTGCCGCATCTGCTCTTCGGAGAGCTTGAGGAGGTCACGCCCCTTGAAAATGATCTCGCCGCCGTCGATGTGGCCGGCCGGCGGATCGATGAGCCGCATGATGCTGAGGGCGGACACGGACTTGCCGCAACCCGACTCGCCGACCAGCGCGACGGTTTCGCCTTCCTCGACGTCCCACGACACGCCGTCGACTGCGCGAACCTGTCCCGCGGAGGTCGCGAACGTGGTCTTCAGTCCTCGTACGTCGAGTAGCGTCGTCACGGCGCGCGCAGTCTAGCATGCGCATTTTCGTCGGAAGATCCCGGCGGACTTCGGCGTGTTGTAGACGCCCGTCAGGCCTCGGCGGCGCAAACCTGGTCACGCCCGGCCTCCTTGGCGCGGTAGAGGGCGCGGTCGGCCGCCTTGAGGAATTCCGGCAGGTTTTCACCATGCACGGGGTATTCGGCGACGCCGAACGAAGCGGTGGGCGCGGGAAGCGTCTGGCCGCGATGCGTGAGGCTCAGCTCGCGGATCGCGAGGCGCAGTTTCTCCGCTCTGGCCATCGCGCACTCGAGGTTCGCCTCGGGGAGCAGCACGGCCAGTTCCTCGCCGCCGTAGCGGCAGGCGAGGTCGGACGAGCGGACGTTGGTGGTGATCACTTTGGCGATTGCGCCGAGCACGTAGTCGCCCGCATCGTGCCCGAAGGTATCGTTGAAGCGCTTGAAATGATCGATATCGATCATCACGAGGGAGAGCGGTTTGCGGCTGCGCTCGACGCGGCGAAGTTCGCGCTGCAACGCGTCTTCCATGTACCTTCGGTTGTATAGCCCCGTGAGGGCATCGTGCAGCGCAAGCATGCGCAGCGAATCGCGCAGCTTGAGGTTGGCGAGCGCGGGCCCGAGCCGGTCGACCATGGCACGCAGGCGCCTGTCCGTCGTCTCCGCGGGCCGCTCGGTCTCGATCCCGACGTCAAGCGCAAGGTGCAACAGTCCCAGCACATGCCCCTCGCCCTGCACCGGCATGCAGACGTAGCACGACGTGGCGTCGTACGCATGGTGGCAACGGATCACCGACTGGCTGTGGACGTAGTGCGGTCGACCCAGGCGCAGAGCCCAGCAGTCATCCGGGGCAAGCGCCGGCTCGGGCGTCTGCTCCTTGCCCCAGGTCGCGACGTGCTCGAGCACGTCGCGCGACTCGCGGTAGATGTGGAGGGTGCCGACAACCGCGGGAAACAGCTGGCGGGCGGTCTCGCGCACCACCGTATAGGCTTCGTCGCGCTGCGCGCAGGATTGCAGCAGTTCGGCCATGCGCGAGAGAACTTCGTCGTCATGATTGAATGATTCGAGCTGACGCACCGTAGACTCGAGCGTCAGGTTTGCCCCGCGCAGCGCCTCCTCGGTCTTGCGGCGCGACGCCACTTCGCGCGCGAGCTTCCGGTTCGCTTCGCGGATCGCCTTCAGTCTGGATTCGAGGCTCGCCTGGGCGCTGCGCAGCGACTCCTCGGCACGATGCATCGCAGTCACGTCGCGCGCGATCGTGATCTCGCCCGTGAGGCGCCCCTGCGCGTCGGTGAGCGGGCTCGTCTTGTTGGCAACGCGCACCATTTCGCCGCTCTTTTTGCGCCGTTCGGCGGTGGATGCTGTCGGCTTGCCGGCGCGGATGCGCGCAAGAACGCGCGCGTAATCCGCTTCGGAGAGCTCGGCCGCGTGCGGTTCGCGCAGCGTGTGGCCGATGGCTTCTTCGGGAGTAAAGCCGTACAGCGACGTTGCTTCCCGGTTCCAGAAGGTGACCACCGCGTTCAGATCCTTGACCACGATCGAGTCGCCCGACTGCTGCAGCACTTCCTCGAGTTGGCGCGCGCGTATCTCGAATTGTTCGCGGCGCGTGCTGTCGGTGATCTGCCACAGGAACAGTGCCACCGGTTCCGCGGGCTCGATCCGGGTGACCGACACGCCGATGCACTGCTCCGGGTTCCCCGGCGGGACCGGGCGCGCGTCGAATTCCAATGCGCCGGCCGCGGTGCGATTGAGTTCGCCGATGGCATCGCCGACCTCGACCAGGTCCCCCGAGGTCCACAGCAACGATTCCACCGGCTTGCCTACGCAGTCGGCTTGCGCGCGCCCGAGCAGGCTATGCCAGGCCGCGTTGCAGCCGAGGACGACGCCCTCTGCGCTGGTGACCGCGCATCCGTGGGGAGAGTGTCGTACCCCGGCAATCAGCGGCGCCCAGGGTTCATCGCTTCCGGTGCGGCCAACGGGAACCGTTTTGACGGCGCGCATGAATGCCTCCTTCAGCCGTTTTCAGTCGCTGTCGGTGAGGGCGAGGCATTGCACCCCGCACCATCGGCATCACTGTGAATGGTACGCGCGTCGAGCGCTTTCAACCACATCGACTTCGACGCGGTGCCGAGAAGGCTTTGATTCGGAATCCGGGGAACTTCAGCGACAATAAAGTAATATCACCGGTAGGATGAGCCATGAGTGAAACCAAGACCTACCCGGTGCGTCTACCCCGCTCCATCAAAGCCGCCGTTGAGAAGTTCGCGCAGAGCGAAGGCATCAGCATGAACCAGTTCGTCGCCACGGCCGTGGCTGAAAAGCTGGCTGTATTGAATACGGCCAGGTACTTTGCTGAACGCAAAGGGCGAGCCAATCTGTCCGCCTTTAAGCGCATCCTGACGCGCAAGGGTGGTGAAGCACCGCGCGTGGGGGACGAAAGAGAGGCGGGAAAATCCGGTCATCTCGTCCGGCTCACCCGGACCGGTGCGCGACGACGCGCGGCTGCCTGATTGCCCCGGCGCAGGCGCATCGACCTGTCCATATCCGACCACTTGCCGAATTCCAATGAACGCACCCGAACCGGATACGTTTCTCACCCTCCAGGAGATCGTTGCCGCCGCCCGCGGCAATCTTGCCCCGGGTCCCTGGCACTATCTGATCGGCGGAACGGAAACCGAAACGACCGTGCGCAGGAACCGGCAGGCGCTGGATTCGATCGCGTTCCGCCCGCGCGTGTTGCGCAATGTCAGCCGGGTTGATTGCAGAGCGACGTTTTTCGACCGCCCGGTGCGCCTGCCGGTCATGCTCGCGCCGGTGGGCGGGATCGAGGCTTTCGTCGAGGGGGGCGCTGCCGCTGCCGCCCGTGCGGCCGCGGCGTTCGGCGTCCCGCAGATGCTGTCTTCGGTGTGCGAGCCGGGTCTGGAGGCGACTGCGGCGGCCGCGGAGACGCGGCGCGTGTTTCAACTCTACGCGCGCGGCGACAACGCCTGGGTCGATGATTGGGTGCGCCGGGCCCGCGACAACGGGTTCACCGCGTTCTGCTTCACCGTAGACAGCGCGAGCTACAGCCGGCGCGAACGCGATCTGCTTGGACGCTTTTTCAAACCGTGGCGCGCGAAAGCGGCGACGGGCAGCGAGTACCAGGCGGCGCTCTCGTGGGACGAGGTCAAGCGCTACAAGGACAAGCACGATCTGCCGCTGATCCTCAAAGGCATTGGCACGGTCGAGGACGCGGAAATCGCGGTTCAGCATGGCGTCGAGGTGATCTACGTATCCAACCACGGCGGGCGGCAACTGGACCATGGCCTGGGCAGCGCCGCAGTGCTGCCGCAGGTGCTGGCCGCGGTCGCGGGACGCGCGCAGGTCTGGGTGGACGGCGGATTCATGCGCGGTTCCGATGTGGTGAAGGCGATCGCGCTTGGCGCGCGCACGGTGGGACTCGGCCGGCTCGCCTGCCTCGGCCTCGCGGCCGCCGGCGTCGCCGGGCTGGTGCGTGCGCTGGAGATTCTGGAGGAAGAAGTACGCGTCTGCCTCGGGTTGCTCGGGGTGACCTCGTTCGCGGAACTCACGCCGCAATACGTGACCGCTGCCGCGCCGGTCGTAGAACCCAGCGTGCTGAGCGCATTTCCGCTGCTGGGTGAAGATTTCGCGCCGGTGACGGCTGGCCCGGAGTGAAAACGGCAGCGTCCTCGGAGAGTTACTCGCCACCCATGTAGTCGAAAAGCGCAATCCGGTTGCTACACCCGTGAAGTAGTGTAAACATGTCACAACGCGGCCGCCGATCATTGCGCCGATTATTGCGGCGCGACGGGTGGGAGGGTAACGCATGATTGCGCGCCGCAGACTGCTGGTCGCGTTCGGCGCGGCGACGCTCGCCGGGCCGTTTCCGTCGCTGGCGCAGCCGCCGCCGAAGATCCGGCGCATCGGTTGTCTTGCGACACGCGCGCGTTCAACGCCGTCGAATCCCGAGCTTTTTGAAATTTCGTTTCCGCAGGGAATGCGCGAACTCGGTTATTTCGAGGGCAGGAATCTCGCCACCGAATGGCGCTTCGCGGAGGGAAAATACTAGCGCCTCCCCGGCCTCGCCGCCGAACTGGTCCGGATGAAACTCGAAGTGATCGTGACCCAGGGGTCGCCTCCTGTCGAGGCGTTGCGGCGGGCGACCGGTACCATTCCCATCGTCAGCATCGCCATGGGCGATCCCGTAGCCAGCGGTTTTGCTGCGAGCCTGGCGCATCCCGGCGGGAACATCACGGGGTTGTCGCTCATGAACATCGACGTGAGCCCAAAGCGTCTCGAGTTGCTGAAGGGCATGGTGCCTGCGTTGTCCCGCGCCGCTGTTCTTGTGAATCCCGGTAATTCGAGTCATCCCCCTGTTCTGAAGAGCGTTCAGGCTGCGGCGCAGCGGCTTGGCGTAACGGTCCTGCCGGTGGACGCCCATACCCCGGAAGAGATCGAGCGCGGTTTTGCCGCGATGGCGCGGGAACGCACGAATGCCGTCATGGTTCTCGGTGATCCGTTTTTCATCGGGCAACGGCGTTACATCACGGAGCTTGCCGCGCGAAATCGGCTACCCTCGATGTTTTTCTTTCGGGAGGACGTGGAGGCTGGCGGGCTGATGAGCTACGGCCAGAACCTCGCGGACTTTTACCGTCGCGCCGCGACCTACGTGGATAAGATACTCAAGGGCGCCAAGGCGGGGGAGTTGCCGATCGAGCAGTCCACGAAATTCGATCTGGCGATCAACCGCAAAACCGCCAAGGCGCTCGGCATCACCGTTTCGAAGGAACTGTTGTTCCGAGCCGACGAGGTGTTCGAGTGAACCGGCGCAGAACATTGCTGGCCTCGGTAGCTTTGTGCGCGTTCGCGGCACCACTGCGCACTTTCGCGCAACAGTCGGGCAAAGTCCGGCGCATCGGATTTCTGGCAGCGCGTTCGCGCTCAACTCAGTCGAGTCCCGATGTTTATTACGACGCGTTCGAACAGGCAATGCGCGAGCTCGGCTATGTGGAGGGAAAGAACCTCGTCATCGAGTGGCGCTTTGCCGATGGAAAATACGAGCGTTTGCCCAACCTCGCCGCCGAGCTGGTGCAGCTGAAAGTCGAAGTCATCGCGACCCATTCGACGCCTGCAACTCAGGCGTTGAAACGGGCGACCAGCACCATTCCCATCGTCGTAGCATCCATGGGCGATCCCGTAGCCAGCGGCTTTGCCGCGAGCTTGGCGCATCCTGGCGGGAACATCACGGGGCTGTCCAACATCCCCACCGACCTGGGTCCGAAGCAAACCGAACTGCTGAAGCGCATGATGCCTGCATTGTCCCGCACGGCGGTTCTTATGAATCCCGGTACCTCGTTTCACCCCGGCAATCTGAAGAGCGTTCAGGCTGCGGCGCAGCGGCTTGGCGTAAAGGTCCTGCCGACGAACGCTCGCACCCCCGAGGAGATCGAGCGCGGTTTTGCCGCAATGCGGCTGGAACGCGCCGAGGCCGTCATCGTTCTGGGTGACGCGTTTTTCAGCGGACAACGGCGTCAAATTGCGGAACTTGCCGCGCGGAATCGGCTGCCGTCGATGTCCACGTTTCGTGAGGATGTGGTGGCCGGCGGCCTGATGAGCTACGGACCGAACACCGCCGACACTTGGAGGCGCGCCGCGAACTACGTCGACAGGATTCTCAAGGGTGCCAAGCCGGGCGAGTTGCCGATCGAGCAACCCACAAAGATCCATCTGGCGATCAATCGCAAAACCGCCAAGGCGCTCGGCATTACCATTTCGAAGGAACTGCTGTTTCGAGCCGATGAGGTGATCGAATAGTGCGCCGGGAC
>JACPYS010000004.1 GCA_016195915.1 Betaproteobacteria bacterium
ATCATCATTGCATCGGGCGTCCTGGACTCCCCGACAAAGGTGCCTTGGTGGCACAATTACACGCTGCGCATGAGCGCGTAGCGATGACCGAAAAAGCCCGCCGACGTTAGCTCAATAGGGCGGGGTGGAAATCCAGGCTAGCCTAGACGCCAAATGAACGCACCTACTAATATCCACATACTGAAAGACGCGAAAGGCAAACCCGCTTTTGCCGTGATTCCCTACCGGGAATACCTGACGCTTTCCAGGCTGCGCGCTCCGCCCATTCCCAACGCGGTCGTCGGCAAGGTCATCAACAAGGACATGACTCCAGTCCGCGCGTGGCGCGAACACCTCGGACTCACCCAATCGGAAGTCGCGCGCCGCCTCGGCATTTCGCAAAGTGCCTACGCCCAGCAAGAAGCCAAGGAACCCGCGTCGGGATAGAAATGTGGCGCGCGCGTAATGGTAGGGTACGGTGGCGAACCCGCCGGTTTCCCGATGGGCCTCAGTCCGGCTCCCATGATCACCACGTTTCCACAAGCCTCCCTGCGATCCCGGAGGGTCGGTTTTCCCGAATCCGGTTCTGACCTTGGTGCAACCCCACGGTCGCCTTCCCAAGCAGAGCGAAGCTTAAGCGTTGACCCGCATACACCCCACCCCAGCCTGGTTTACTTCCAGGGGTATTTCATTGTTCACCGGCCCTGCGTGTTGCTTGTCCGGCTACTCCTGAAACTACCAAGTGCCCAGAGCCCCTTCGCGCACTCAAGGTGTTACCTCTCGCGCCATGGCTGCGTTCTCCACGTCAGCGGGCATTACCCCGCCGTCATCGCTACTACTGGCTCATGCGCCAGTCCTAAGCCCTCCCGCCGCCTATGGTCAAAGCCTTGGTCAGCGGGTCTGTGCAGGTTGTGGTCAACCCCTGCTGGACATAGGACCTTCCCAGCGTTTCTTCCACGAATCTTTCCCCAGATGCCTGGACCCTTACCCCGGTGGTCCCCATGGTGCACTTACTCGTTTCTTCCCACAGGACATCGGCCTTCCCCATTTCCTAACTGGGTCGGCACTCCACAAAATCCCGGACAACGACTTCAGGCCGGGGATTGATTTCGAGGCTGCAGCCATTCACTCATGTTCAGGCCTCCGGGTTTGCTCGCCACCCAGATCGTTCCCACCACAGCGTAGCCTACCGGTCAGGCACCGTGTCGCCGCTGTAGGGTTCGGTGGGTGTCCCAGCACTTTCGCAACCGGCCCTCAATCCGACTCCCGTGGCAACGACCCAAGGCCTTTCCCCTACACTGGGCAGCCGTGGCTTTTACGTCCACGCATATCTCGGTCCGTTACCTCGCCGAGCAGTGGATACGCTAGCCGTCCGAATCGAGCAATTGACGGCAGAAGGACTTTCACCTTCCAAGACTCGCGGCTCTGCTGGCCGCTCCTAGGAAATCCACTCGCGACAAAATCGCCAAGGCAATGGGAATAGCCTCGGAACAACTCGCGATATGAGATGGTCAGGGAATAGACCGCGAAATCGAGCCGATCGAGGGCCAGAAGTGCGCATGTCGCGCAGCCGATATTGACAGCAGCGTGAATTTGCCCTGCAGGGAATCGTTGCCTCAGCCCGACCAGGCCACCACTTTCTGGCGCTGCTCACCCAAGCCCTGGATGCCGAGCGTGATGACGTCACCGGGCTTGAGAAAAACCGGACTGGGCTTCATCCCCATGCCCACGCCCGGCGGCGTGCCGGTGGTGATGATGTCCCCGGGCATGAGGGTCATGAACTGGCTGACGTGCGATACCAGATGCGCAACGTTGAAAATCATGGTGCGCGTGTTGCCGGTCTGCATGCGCTTGCCATTGACATCCAACCATAGGTCGAGCTTCTGCGGATCGGTGATTTCGTCCGTCGTGACCAGCCACGGCCCGATCGGGCCGAAGGTGTCGCAACCCTTGCCCTTGTCCCACTGCCCGCCCGGCCGGCCGACTTGGAAGTCGCGCTCGGAGACGTCGTTTACCACGCAGTAACCGGCCACGTGCTCGAGCGCTTTTTCTTCGGATACGTATTGGGCCTTGGTGCCGATCACCGCGCCGAGTTCGACCTCCCAGTCGAGCTTGGTCGAACCCTTGGGCTGGATCACGTCGTCCGAGGGACCGTTGATACATGTGGTGGCCTTCATAAAGACGACCGGCTCGCTGGGAATCGGCAGGTTGGATTCCCTGGCGTGGTCGGAGAAATTGAGTCCGATGGCGACGAACTTGCTGATGCCGCTGTAGGGCACTCCCAGGCGCGGGTTGCCCGAAACCACCGTCAGCGTCTCGGGCTTGATCTTGGCGAGCATCTTCAGCCCGCGCGGCGTGATCGTGTTCTGGTCGATGTGCTCGATCACTTTGGAGAGGTCGCGCACGCGCCCCTCCGCATCGATCATTCCCGGTTTTTCAATCCCGTTTTTCCCGTAGCGGCAAAGTTTCATATGGTCATCCCACCATCGATTGGATACATGTTTCCGGTTGCGAAAAGGGACTCGTCCGAAGCCAGGAAGACCAGAATCCCCGTGATGTCATCGACCGAGCCAAGTCGTCCCATCGGCTGGCGGGCGATGAAATCCCTGCGTGCCTGGACCGGGTCGGCGAATGCGTTGATCCGCTCGTGCAGCGAGGGCGTATCCACGGTTCCCGGCCCGATGCAATTGCAGCGGATGCCCTGCTTCACGTAGTCGGCGGCGATCGACTTTGTCAGGCCGATGACCGCCGCCTTCGATGCGCCGTAGACGAAGCGGTTCGGCAGGCCCTTCACGCTCGATGCGATCGACGACATGTTGATGATCGAGCCGCCGCCTTTGTCGAGCATCCCCGGGAGGAAGGCGCGCGTCACGAGGTACATCGCCTTGACGTTGAGGTTGAAGCTGAAGTCCCAGTCCTCCGGCGTGCAATCGAGAATCGTTCCGTGATGCACGTAGCCCGCACAGTTGAACAGCACGTCGACCGGCCCCACCGCGGCCGCCAGCCTGTTGACTGCGGCCTCGTCGGTAACGTCGAGCGCCCGCGTGCGGATACCGCTCACGCCTTCGAGTTCCGCGAGCGATTTTGCGTTGACGTCGGTCGCCCACACTGCGGCCCCCTCGCGCGCGAACGCGTTCGCCGCGCCGCACCCGATGCCCTGCCCGGCCGCGGTTACGAACGCGACCTTGCCCTGCAGTCTTCCCGCCATGTTTTCGACCTGCCGCTTGCATAAACAGGTCGGCATTCTACTATCGCACCGCGCCCCGGACCCGCTTGTCGCGGCGTTTCGTGTCGCGGCGCAACTTGACACCGGCAAACGCATGTGAAACTCTGCGCGCCAACAAGTGGCCTGACCACCTGACCAGGTGTCGAACGCGTGCCGCATGGCACGCACTCCCGGAGACTGACAAACCGTGCCGATTCAAGCGGTCGAGCAGCGCCGGCTGTATCGTCAGATCGCCGACCAGATCGGCGCGCTGATCGAGAATGGCGAGTATGCGCCCGGCTCGCGCCTGCCGCCCGAGCGCACCCTCGCGCAGCAGCTCGGCGTGTCGCGTCCCTCGGTGCGAGAAGCCCTGATCGCGCTGGAGATCGAAGGTCTGCTTGACGTGCGCGTCGGCTCGGGTATCTACGCCGCGCAGCCCGGCGAGCGGCGCCAGAGCGCCGCGCTCGCCGGCGAATCCGGCCCGTTCGAGGTCATCCGCGCGCGCCGGATGATCGAGAGCGAATGCGCCGCGCTCGCGGCAAAGAACGCCAGTCGAGCGCAACTGCACGCGATCCGCAGGGCCCACGCGAGCATGGTGAATGAAAGCAGGCATCAACATAACCCGCTCGACGCCGACCGACTGTTCCATGTGCGCATTGCCGAGGCGAGCGGCAACAGCGCGATGGTGCTGGTGGTGCAGACGCTGTGGGACCAGCGGATGGGGCCGCTCTACCGCGGCCTCGAACGCAAGCTCGAATATCCGAAAATGGCGGATGAAACGGTGCAGGAGCACAAGGCGATCGTGAGCGCGATTGACAGGCGCGATCCGCGCGCGGCGCGCGCCGCGATGCGAAAGCACATGGACCAGACGCATCATCGTTACACCAAGGAGTGGGGTTCGGACGGTTGACATGGCGGAGGTCACCCTCAAAAGCGTGTTCAAGTCCTTTGGCTCAACCCGGGTGGTGCACGGCGTGGACGTTTCCATCGCCGACGGGGAGTTCTGCGTGCTGGTGGGTCCGTCGGGCTGCGGCAAGTCGACGCTGCTGCGCATGATCGCCGGGCTGGAAGAGATCGGCGCGGGCGAAATCGCCATCGGCGGGCGGGTGGTCAACAATATTGCACCCAAGGAGCGCGACATCGCGATGGTGTTCCAGAATTACGCCCTCTACCCGCACATGACCGTGCACGACAACATGGCGTTCAGCCTGAAGCTGGCGGGCGAGCCCGCGGAGGCGATCCGCAAGCGCGTCGAGGAGGCGGCACAGATCCTCGGCCTGATGGAATACCTGCAGCGCTACCCGCGCCAGCTCTCCGGCGGCCAGCGGCAGCGCGTCGCGATGGGCCGCGCGATCGTCAGAAAGCCGCAGGTGTTCCTGTTCGACGAACCGCTGTCGAACCTGGACGCCAAGCTGCGCGTCCAGATGCGCACCGAGATCAAAGCGCTGCATCAGCGCCTGAAGACCACCTCGATCTACGTCACGCACGACCAGATCGAGGCGATGACGATGGCGGACAAGATCGTGGTGATGAACGGCGGCAACGTCGAGCAGATCGGCGGGCCGCTCGCGCTGTACGACAATCCGGCGAATCTGTTCGTCGCCGGATTCATCGGCTCGCCGGCGATGAATTTCCTGCCGGGCAGGGTGAGGCGTGCTGATGGCGCGCATACGGTCACGGTCGGGCCCGACGTCGAGTTTCCCGCGCCACCCGGAGCAAGCATCGACGCAGGCCGCGAGGTCATCGTGGGCGTGAGGCCCGAGCACCTGCGCGTCAGCGACGACGGCGTGCCCGTGGAAGTAGTGGTGGTCGAGCCGACCGGCGCCGACACGCAGATCTTTTGCAAACTTGCCGACAACGATATCAATGCCGTGGTGCGCGAGCGTCACGAGTTCCATCCGGGGGAGAACATCCGCCTGAAGCCGCAACTCACCTACATTTTCGACCCGGCGAGCGGAGCAAGGCTCGCCTGAACTGGTTTCACCTTACCTGAGAGGAGCAGACCATGAGCAACATCAACAGACGTGATTTTCTGAAACTGTCCGCCGGGGTTGCCGGCACGGCGATTGCCAGCGGCGAGGCGTTCGCGCAGGGAAAGCCGGCCACGGCGCCGGGCTATGCCTACAAACCGGAAAAGGGTGCCAAGCTGCGCGTGCTGAAGTGGAAGCGCTTCGTGCAGGGCGACGAAGACGCTTTCAACGCGCACATCAAGCGCTTCACCGAGAAGACCGGGATCGACGTGCGCATCGATTACGAGGGATTCGAGGACGTGCGCCCGAAGGCGGCGGTAGCGGCAAACGTCGGATCCGGCCCGGACGTCATCTACGGGTTCTTCGACGACCCGCATCTGTACCCCGACAAGCTGGTCGACGTGACCGATATCGCCAACTACCTCGGCGGGAAATACGGCGGCTGGTACGACGTTTGCAAGACCTACGGCATGTCCGGCAACAAGTGGATCTCCATCCCGCTCGGCGCCGCAGGCGCTACCTTCGTGCACCGCATCAGCCACATGCAGGCGGCCGGCTTCAAGGAATTCCCGAAGGACATGGGCGGATTCCTCGAGCTATGCAAAGGGCTGAAGGCAAAGAACACCCCGGCGGGCTTTGCCTTGGGCAACGCCACGGGCGATGGCAACTCCTGGTGCCATTGGCTGGTCTGGGCGTTCGGTGGGAAAATGGTCGACGAAAAAAACAACGTGGTCATCAACAGTCCCGAGACGATCAAGGCGCTGGAGTACGGCAAGGAGCTGTATGCCACCTTCGTCCCGGGCACGCTATCGTGGCTCGACCCGAATAACAACAAGGCCTTTCTTGACGGGCAGGTGAGTTGCACCAACAACGGCATTTCGATCTATTACTCGGCGCAGAATGCCACCGACCCGAAGGTCAAAGCGCTGGTGCCCGACATCGGCCACGCACCTTACCCGGTCGGCCCGGTCGGGCGCAGCACCGAGTTGCATCTGTTCACCGAGGCGATGATATTCAAGCATACGAAGTTCCCGCAAGCGGCGAAGGCGTTCGTCACGTTCATGATGGAGAAGGAACAGTACGAGCCCTGGTTGAAGGCATCGATCGGTTATGTCTCCCACCCGCTCAAGGCGTACGAGTCCAACCCGATCTGGACGGTCGATCCGAAGAACACGCCGTACCGCGACTGCGTCAAGAACATGACGCCGAACAGCTATGGCGGCAAGCTTGGCTACGCCTCGGCCGGGACCATGGCCGACTTCGTCATGGTCAATATGGTGGCGGAGGCTGCAAGCGGGTCGAAGACGCCGAAAGAAGCGGCCGAGAGAGCGCAGGCGCGCGCGCAACGCTACTACAAGATCTAGGCAACCAGCTTAGGAGCCACAAGGTGCGAAGCGGGGAAACCCGCTTCGCACCGCTTTTGCCATGAGCGTTTCGCGCTTTTTCAACAACCGAAACACGCTTGGCCTCATGTTCATGGTGCCGGCGGGTGCTTTGTTGCTGGTATTCCTTACCTATCCGCTCGGCCTGGGCACGTGGCTCGGCTTCACCGACGCCAAGATCGGCCGCTCCGGACAATGGGTAGGCCTGGAAAACTTCATCTTCCTGTTCGGCGACAGCGTTGCCCGTCTGTCGCTGTTCAACACCCTTTTCTACACTCTCGTCGCAAGCGTCATCAAGTTCCTGCTCGGTCTGTGGCTGGCGCTATTGCTCAACAAGCATCTGCCGTTTCAGGCGTTCGTGCGCGCCGTCGTGCTGCTGCCGTTCATCGTGCCGACCGCATTGTCCGCGCTCGCATTCTGGTGGCTCTATGACGCGCAGTTTTCGGTACTGTCCTGGGCCCTGATCAAGATGGGCCTGATCGACGAATACGTCATCTTCCTCGGCGACCCGTGGCTGGCGCGGTTTTCCACCATCGCCGCCAACATCTGGCGCGGCGTGCCCTTCGTCGCCATCACGCTGCTGGCCGGACTGCAGACCATCTCGCCTTCGCTCTACGAGGCTGCATCCCTCGACGGGGCGACCGAATGGCAGCGGTTCTGGCATGTGACCCTGCCGATGCTCACGCCGATCATCGCCGTCGTGATGACCTTTTCGGTGCTGTTCACCTTCACCGACTTCCAGCTGATCTACGTGTTGACACGCGGCGGGCCCCTGAACGCGACCCACCTCATGGCCACGCTGTCGTTCCAGCGCGCAATCCTCGGCGGAGCGCTCGGCGAGGGCGCCGCGCTTGCCACTTCGATGGTGCCGTTCCTGCTCGCAGCCATCATGTTTTCGTACTTCGGCCTGCAACGCAGGGCATGGCAACAGGGGGGCAGCGACAAATGAGCGGCAAGCAGCAGGACTCCATCGGAATGGCCTTTCTGGATTCGCTGCCGCGGCGCTGGGTTACGCTATATACCCCGGTGATCGTGTTCCTGATCGTGCTGCTGTTCCCGTTCTACTGGATGGCGATGACCGCGTTCAAGCCGAACGAGGAGCTGGTGTCACGGGCAACCAATCCGTTCTGGATCATCAGCCCGACGCTCGCGCACTTCGAGAAACTGCTGTTCAAGACCGATTACCCGCAGTGGATGTGGAACACCATCCTGGTGTCGGTGGTGTCGACCGTGATCTCGCTCGCCGCCAGCGTGTTCGCCGCGTACGCGATCGAGCGGCTGCGCTTCCGCGGCTCGAAGCAGACCGGCCTGGCGATTTTCCTCGCCTATCTGGTGCCGCCGTCGATCCTGTTCATCCCGCTCGCCGCGATCGTGGTCCAGCTTGGCCTGTTCGACACGCGCTGGGCGTTGATTCTGACCTATCCCACGTTCCTGATCCCGTTCTGCACCTGGCTGCTGATGGGATACTTCCGCTCGATCCCGTACGAGCTCGAGGAGTGCGCGCTCATCGACGGCGCGACCCGCTGGCAGATCCTGGTCAAGATCATCCTGCCGCTCGCGGTGCCGGGCCTCATCTCGGCCGGAATCTTCGCGTTCACGCTATCGTGGAACGAGTTCATCTATGCACTGACCTTCGTTTCCTCGTCGGAAACCAAGACCGTGCCGGTCGGCGTGGTGACCGAACTGGTGGAGGGCGATGTCTACCACTGGGGCTCGCTGATGGCGGGCGCATTGCTCGGCTCGCTGCCGGTAGCGATCCTGTATTCTTTTTTCGTCGAGCACTATGTCTCCGGCATGACCGGGGCGGTGAAGGAGTGACATGAACCAGCTCGATTTCAAAGGCCGTGCCGCGATCGTCACCGGGGGCGCGCAGGGCTTTGGCTACGCGATCGCCAAGCGCCTGCTCGCCTCGGGCGCGAGGGTGCGCATCTGGGACCGCGACAGCGCGCTCCTCGACAAGAGCGTGAACGCGCTTGGCGGGGGCGCATCCGGGGACGCGCTCGACGTCGCAAGCGCGCCGGGAGTCGAGCGCGCCGCGGCAAAAGCAATCGCGGACCTGGGGCGCGTCGACGTGCTGGTGAACAACGCGGGAATCGCCGGGGAAAACCACAAGACGATCGACTATCCGATCGAGGAATGGGACAAGGTCCTTCGCGTCAACCTCACCAGCCAGTTCCTGTGCTGCCGCGCGATCGGAGCGCATATGGTGGGCAATAAGTACGGCCGGATCGTCAACGTCGCTTCGATCGCGGGCAAGGAGGGCAATCCGAACGCGGTGGCCTACAGCGCGGCGAAGGCCGGCGTGATTTCCCTGACCAAATCGCTCGGCAAGGAACTTGCAAAGGACGGCATCGTCGTCACCTGCGTGACACCCGCCGCCGGACGCACGGCCATCCTCGAGCAATCGACGCCGCAACACGTCGAGTACATGGTTTCCAAGATCCCCACCGGTCGCCTCGTCGAATCCGAGGAGGTCGCGGCGCTGGTCTGCTGGCTTGCGTCCGAGGACTGTTCCTTTTCCACCGGCGGGATATTCGATATCTCCGGCGGCCGCGCCACTTACTGAGGTTTCCATGAGTTCCAAGAACGCGAAAAAACCGGCCCTGCGCTCGACCAGGTGGTTCGGCCGGCAGGACATCTACGGCTTCATCTACCGCAGCTGGGTCAAGAACCGCGGCGTGCCGCACGACCAGTTCGACGGCCGGCCGGTGATCGGCATCTGCAACACCTACTCCGAACTCACCCCGTGCAATTCGCATTTCCGCATCATCGCCGAGCATGTCAAGGCCGGCATCCTCGAAGCGGGCGGCTTTCCGTTCGAATTCCCGGTGATCTCGCTCGGCGAGACGCTGATGCGGCCGACAGCGATGCTCTATCGCAACCTCGCCAGCATGGACGTCGAGGAATCCATCCGCGCCAATCCCCTGGACGGCGTGGTGCTGCTCGTCGGCTGCGACAAGACCACCCCGGCCTGCCTGATGGGCGCGGCGAGCGTCGACCTGCCGACTGTCGCGGTGTCCGGCGGTCCGATGCTTTCCGGAAAATACCGCGGCACCGACATCGGTTCGGGCACCAATACCTGGTCGATGTCCGAGGACGTTCGCGCCGGCAGGATCACGGCCGATGAATTCCACGAGGCCGAGTCGTGCATGCATCGCTCGCACGGCCACTGCATGACGATGGGGACTGCTTCGACCATGGCCTCGATGGTCGAAGCCCTCGGCGCGGGCATGCCCGGCAACGCGGCGATTCCTGCCGTCGACGCCCGGCGCAACGTGCTTGCCCGCATGGCGGGGCGCCGCGTGGTCGACATGGTGCGCGAGAACCTGACCCTGTCGAAGATTCTCACGAAGAAAGCGTTCGAGAACGCAATCCGCGCCAACGCCGCGATCGGCTGCTCGACCAACGCCGTGATCCACCTGATTGCAATTGCCCGGCGCATCGGCGTCGAGCTGTCGATCGACGACTGGGACCGCGCCGGCCGCGGAGTGCATACGCTGGTCAACCTGATGCCCTCGGGCAAGTACCTGATGGAGGACTTCTACTACGCGGGCGGTCTGCCCGCGGTGCTGCGCGAACTGGGGCGAAACAACAAACTGCACAAGGATGCGCTGACCGTCAACGGCAGGTCGATCTGGGAAAACAACAAGGCGGCGCCCTGCTGGAACCGCGACGTGATCCACAGCTTCGACAAACCATTCAAGAAGCACACCGGCATCGCCGTGTTGCGCGGAAACCTCTGCCCGGGAGGCGCAATCATCAAACCTTCCGCTGCGACGCCCAGGCTGATGAAGCACAAGGCGCGCGCGGTGGTATTCCAGAATATCGAGGACTTCCACAAACGCATCGACGATTCGAAGCTCGACATCGACGAGCATTGCATCATGGTGCTCAAGAATTGCGGCCCGCGGGGTTATCCCGGCATGGCCGAAGTGGGCAACATGCCGCTGCCGCCCAAGCTGCTCAGGAAAGGCATCACCGACATGGTGCGGATTTCGGACGCGCGCATGTCGGGCACCGCCTACGGAACGGTGATCCTGCACGTGGTGCCGGAAGCGGCCGCGGGCGGCAACCTCGCGCTGGTGCAAGACGGCGACGTGATCGATCTCGATGTCGCCAAACGCCGGCTCGAGTTGCTGGTGCCGGAAGCCGAACTGGACCGGCGGCGCAAGAGGTGGAGAGCGCCGAAGCCACCGCTCGATCGCGGCTACTGGAAGCTGTACTTCGAGCACGTGTTGCAGGCCGACCAGGGCGCCGACCTCGACTTCCTCGTCGGCAAGAGCGGCGCGGCGGTTCCTCGCGACAATCATTGATGGGCACTCTGATGCAAGCGCGAGCGCTGCCATTGATCATTGCGCTGGCGCTCGCGCTCGCTAGCTGTGAATCGCCCCGGCCGCGGCTGGAACCCGCAAAGCCCGCACCGCCGCCCGTCGTGATCGCACCGCCGGCGCCGCCGCCTGCCCCGGTCGAACCCGATCGCCCGGGGCTGACGCTGCAGGATTACCAGAAGGAAATCGCGACCGCGATCGTGAGCACCAGCAGCGGGGAAACGTTCCAGGGCAAGCTGCCGCCGCTCCTGCGCTCGGTAGTCGTGCTGCAGGTTTCCATAGACAAGCAGGGAATGCCCGATATGGTGACGCTGTTTCGCTCCAATGGCTTTGCGGACCTCGAAAAACTCGCGGTCGCCGCGGTGTACCGCGCAGCGCCGTACCCGATTCCCGGCCGGTCACTGCTCGCAGGGCGCTCGAGCCTTAGCTTCACCGAGAGCTTTCTGTTCCGCAACGACGGGCGCTTCCAGGTCCGCTCGATTGCGGAGGAGCAATCCACACACGTCGAACCGCAAAAGCCCGCCGCGCGCAAAGCCGCCAAGAAGAAATGAGGCCATGAACGATTCATCCAGTCCGCCGGTCGCCACCGGCGGCGAGGAACACGTACTCGGCGCCGACGGAAAATTCCATGTCACCGACGAGCCCGTTGATCTGTCGATCTACGGCTGGGAGGACTGGATTTCGTTCGCCCTGTTCTGGCTGCTCGCTTTCGTCGTGTTCTACCAGGTGTTCACGCGCTACGCGCTCAACGACCCGGCCGGCTGGACCGAGGAGATCGCGCGCTACATGCTCGTCACGGTGGTGTTCATCGGCGCGTCGATGTCGGTACGCAAGAACAACCACATCCAGGTGGACGTGTTCTACCGCTTCATGCCGCCGCCCCTCGCGCGGGCCTGCTCCACTGCCGTGGACCTGGTGCGCTCGGCCTTCCTCGGCTATGCGGCGTGGCTGACCTGGCTGCTGATCGACAAGATCGGCCAGCAGCGCATGGCGATCGTCGACCTGCCGATGGTCCTGGTATTCGGCCCGATGATGTTCGGTTTCACGCTCATGTTCTGGCGCTCGTTACAGGTTGGCGTGCGCCACTGGCGCTCCGGCTACAGCGTACTCGAACGGCCCGAGGTGGCGCTCGAAGGAGGAGAAAAGTGACTCCCGGCGCGCTGATGTCGAGCTTCCTCGCGATGATGGTGGGCGGCGTGCCGGTCGCAATCGCGATGTGCTCCGCCTCGCTCATCTACGTGATGGCGACGAAGAACATCCCGGATTTCGTCGTGATTCACCGCATGTACGGCGGCATCGACAGCTTTCCGCTGCTGGCGGTGCCGTTTTTCATCTTCGCCGGCAATCTGATGAACTCCGCCGGTATCACCAACCGCATCTACAACTTTGCGCTCGCGCTGGTCGGCTGGATGAAAGGCGGGCTGGGGCATGTGAACGTGGTGGGTTCGATGATCTTCGCCGGCATGTCGGGTACCGCCATCGCCGACGCCGCCGGCCTGGGCACGATTGAAATCAAGGCGATGCAGGACCACGGCTACTCGACGGAGTTCTCGGTCGGAGTAACGGCGGCCTCGGCCACCGTCGGGCCGATCATTCCGCCGTCGCTGCCCTTCGTCATCTACGGGATGATGGCCAGCGTATCGATCGGCCAGCTGTTTCTCGCGGGGGTGATTCCCGGAATACTGATGGGCGCGACCATGATGGCCACGGTCGCATGGTACGCGCACACGCGCAACTACCAGCCCGATGCGGTGTTTTCCTGGGGCCAGCTCGGCAGCAGCTTCGTGCATGCGTTTCTCGCGTTGATGACCCCGGTGCTGCTGATCGGCGGGATGACGTTGGGCGTGTTCACGCCGACCGAAGGAGCGATTGCGGCTTCCGCGTGGGCGTTGTTTCTCGGGCTGGTCTGGTACCGCACGCTGAGCTGGCGCATGCTGGTGAAGCTCTCCATGGACACGATCGAGACCACGTCCACGGTGCTGTTCATCGTGGCGGCCGCCTCGATCTTCGGCTGGCTGCTCACGGTGACGCGTGTCACCGACGAAGTGGCGGCCCTGGTGCTTTCGGTGTCGAGCGACCCGAACGTGTTCCTGCTGATGGCCAACCTGCTGCTCTTGTTCGTAGGGTGCTTTCTCGAGCCGACCGCCGCGATCACGCTGCTGGTGCCGATCCTGATTCCGATCTGCCGCACACTGGGCATCGACCTGGTGCACTTCGGCCTGGTGATGGTGCTAAACCTGATGATCGGCCTGCTGCACCCGCCCATGGGCACGGTGCTGTTCGTGCTCTCTCGCATTGCCAAGCTCTCGGTCGAGAGGACTACGATGGCGATTCTTCCCTGGCTGGTGCCGCTGCTGGCAACGCTGCTGCTGTGCACCTACGTGCCGGAGATCGTGCTCTGGCTGCCGAGGACTTTTTTCTAGAGGAGTGAACCATGCTGCAAGCTGCCGACCTCACCATCCGCCTGAACCCCGCCGACGACGTCGTGATCGCGCGCATCGAAATCCCCGCCGGCACCACGCTGGTGAAGGAAGAAAACCTGCGCGTGGCCGCGAGAGTGCCGGCCGGCCACAAGATCGCGGTGCGGGCCGTGAAGCAGGGCCAGCCCGTGCGCCGTTACAACCAGATCATCGGATTCGCCTCCCGCGACATCGCGGCTGGCGAGCATGTACACGTGCACAACGTGGCAATGGCGGACTTTCAGCGCGACTATGCGTTCTGCACGGAGGTGAAACCGACGCAGCCCATCGAACCGCAAGCGACCTTCCGGGGCATCGTGCGGCGCGATGGTATCAATGCAGGTCGCGTTGCAACGCGCAATTACATCGGCATCCTGACCAGCGTGAACTGCTCTGCCACGGTGGCGCGCATGATTGCGCGGCATTTCGAAGGCCGGCTGGATGCGTACCCGAATGTCGATGGCGTGGTGGCGCTCACGCACAAGTCAGGCTGCGGCATGGCGAGCGACGGCGAGGCGATCGACATGCTCAGGCGCACCATGGCCGGCTACGCCCGGCACCCGAATTTCTTCGCCGTCCAGATGGTCGGCCTGGGTTGCGATGCGAACCAGCTCAACCATCTGCTCTCGACGCAGCAATTGAAACAGAGCGACCGGCTCTCCGCGTTCACCATCCAGGAAAAGGGCGGCACTTCGAAGGCGGTGCGCGAAGGCATCGCGAAGGTCGAGGCCGTCCTGGCTGAAGCCAACCGGGCGGAACGCGAAACGGTTTCGGCAAGCCACCTGACGCTCGGCCTGCAGTGCGGAGGCTCCGACGGCTACTCCGGCATCAGCGCCAATCCGGCACTGGGTGCCGCGGTCGACCTGCTGGTGCGTCACGGCGGCACCGCCATCCTCTCGGAGACGCCGGAAATCTATGGCGCGGAGCACCTGCTCACGCGCCGCGCAGTGTCGCGCGAGGTGGGGGAAAAGCTGATCCGTCGCATCCGCTGGTGGGAGGACTACACGCGGCGCAACGGCAACGAGATGAACAACAACCCCTCGCCAGGCAACAAGGCCGGCGGGCTCACCACCATCCTCGAGAAATCGCTCGGCGCCGTCGCCAAAGGCGGGACCACGAACATGGTGGACGTCTATAAGTACGCCGAGCAGGTGAGCGCGAAAGGATTCGTGTACATGGATACGCCGGGATACGACCCGGTATCGGCGACTGGCCAGGTGGCGGGCGGCGCCAACATGATCTGCTTTACCACCGGCCGCGGTTCGGCCTACGGCTGCAAGCCGGCGCCCTCCCTCAAGCTTGCCACCAACACCGCGCTGTATGTCCACCAGGAGGAGGACATGGACTTCAACTGCGGCACCATCGTCGATGGCAAGGAGTCGATCGAGCAGGCCGGCACCCGGTTTTTCGAGTTGATCCTGAAAACGGCATCCGGGCAGCAGAGCAAGAGCGAAGTGTTCGGCTACGGTGAAGACGAGTTCGCGCCTTGGGTACTCGGCGCCACGATGTAGGCCCGGCCATGCTGCGATCCATCACACTGCTGCTTACCGCCTTGCTTTCGCTTCCCGTCGCAGCGCGCGATGTTTCCAAGAACGCGCTGTTCGGGGCCATCGCCTATCACGCAGAGAGCGGCAGCGTTGGCTATGCGGCTGACCGCAGGAACAGCCGCGACGCACGCATCGAAGCGCTCCGTCAGTGCGGCCACCCCAAATGCGAAGTCGTGGCAAGGCTGCGCAACGAATGCGGCGCGCTTTCCAGGGGCGCGAAGAAGACGGTCGTAGAAAGGGGCGCAACCCGTCAGGAGGCCGAGACGAAGGCGTTGCGCCGCTGCGGCGCGGCCTGCGAGATCGTCGCCTGGGCATGCACCCGCTGAGGCGCGCCGGCGCGGCGAACCTTGCCGCCGGACTCGCTCTTGCCGCCTTGAGCCTGCTTGCGCTGTGCGTCGGCAGGGTGCCCTTGTCGCCGCAGGATGTGCTCGCGGCGACGGTCAATGTGATGGGCGGAAACTTCGCCGTGCCGCGCGAAATCGAGCAGGTGCTCTGGCAGTTGCGCGCGCCGCGAATCGCAGCCGCATTGCTCGTCGGCGCGGCCCTTGCCGCCGCAGGCACGGCCTATCAGGGCATGTTCCGCAATCCGCTCGTTTCACCCGACCTGTTGGGCGTATCCGCGGGCGCGGCGCTCGGCGCGTCGATCGGGTTGTTTCTGTCGCAACATGCGCTTGCAATCCAGCTGGCCGCATTCGCGGGCGGACTCGCAGCCGTCGCGCTCGTCTACGCGATCGGCTCGAGCGCCCGCCGCCACGATCCGGTGGTCGCGCTGATCCTCGCCGGCGTGGTGGTGGGGACGCTGCTCGGCTCGCTCATCTCGCTGCTGAAGGTTCTCGCCGATCCGCACAACCAGTTGCCCGCGATTACATTCTGGCTGCTCGGGGGGCTGGCGGGAATCGCGCCGCGCGAGCTCGCGTTCGCCGCGCCCCTCGTCCTCGCCGGCCTGGTCCCGCTGGTTCTCCTGCGCTGGCGCATGAACCTGCTCTCTCTCCCGGACGACGAAGCGGCAAGCCTCGGCGTGCCGGTCGCGCGGCTGCGCGGCGTCGTGATCGTGGCCGCGACGCTCATGACTGCCGCGACGGTGGCGATCTCCGGCGTGATCGGCTGGATCGGCCTGCTGATTCCACACGCCGCGCGCCTGCTCGTCGGCCCCGAGTTCTCGCGCCTGCTGCCGCTGTCGATGCTGCTCGGCGCGGCATTCCTGCTCGCGGTGGACACGCTCGGCCGCACCGTCGCGCCGATCGAGATTCCTCCGGGCGTGTTGACCGCGCTGATCGGCGCGCCATTCTTCCTTTGGCTGTTTGCAGCCGGGCGGCGCGCATGGCAGTAGTGCTCGAATCGCAATTGCTGCGCTTCGGATACGGCGCGCGTACTATCGGTCGCAACGTGAGCTTTGCGCTCGGGGCCGGTGACGTGCTCGCCGTGCTCGGGCCGAACGGCGGAGGCAAGACGACACTCTTTCGCACCCTGCTCGGGTTGCTCCCCGCGCAGGCTGGATCGATACGACTCGAAGGGCGCGCCCTCAATTCCTACGAGCGAGGCGCCCTGGCGCGCGTGGCCGGTTACGTGCCGCAGGGCCATGCGTCGCAGTTCGCCTATTCCGTGCGCGAGATTGTCCTGATGGGACGCACTGCGCACCTCGCGCCGTACGCAGTGCCCGGCTCGCGCGACCGCGAAGCGGCCGACCGGGCAATCGCCGCGCTCGCCCTCACCGCGCTCGCCGACCGCCCCTATACCGAACTCTCGGGCGGCGAGCGGCAGCTGGTGCTGATCGCGCGCGCGCTTGCGCAGGGCCCGCGCCTGCTGGTGCTCGATGAGCCCACCGCGGGGCTCGATTTCGGCAACCAGCTGCGCGTGCTCGATGAGATCTCCACCCTCGCCCGGCGGGGCATCGCAGTGGTCTTCTCGACCCACGATCCGGACCAGGCGTTTCTGTGCGCGCAGCGAGTCCTGCTTCTCTCACAGGGTCACGAGCCGATCGTCGGCACGCCCAACGACACCATTACCGCAGACAATCTGCGGGAACTCTACGGCGTGGAGGTGGAAGTCAAGGAGTTCTCCGTCGGCAACTGGCAGCACCGTGTGTGCGTGCCGGCCCTGCGTTAGACGCGCATGGACACACTCCTGCGATATCTGCCCGAAATTGCGCTCGCTTCCGCCCTGGCCTGGGGGAGCGGGTTGCGGCTCTACGCAACGCTGTTCGCGCTCGGACTCGCGGGCTGGCTCGGCTGGATCGCGCTTCCGCCGCACCTCGCGGTACTCGCGCATCCTCTGGTGCTTTCGGCGAGCGGCTTCATGGCGGTGGTCGAATTCGGCGCCGACAAGCTGCCCTGGCTCGACAGCCTGTGGGACATGGTGCACACGTTCATCCGCATTCCCGCAGGGGCTGCCCTGGCGGCCGCGGTGTTCGGCGATGGTGCGGCGGCGCTGGCTGCGGCCATTCTCGGCGGCACGCTGGCCGCGGGCACACACCTGGCGAAAGCCGGTGGCCGGGCGGTCATCAATACTTCGCCCGAACCGTTCAGCAACTGGAGCGCATCGTTTGCGGAAGATGCCGTGGTGCTCGGCGGCCTGTGGCTCGCGGTAGCGAAGCCGCTCGCATTCCTGATCGTTCTGCTCGCCGTGATCGCCCTCGCCCTGACGCTGATTGCCTGGGTGAAACCGCGGATGCGCTCCCCGCAACGCTAGAATCCCTCGATGCAGCACACCCCTTACGGCCCGCCGCGGCAGTACATTCCCGATCGGCTGCGCAGCGGTGCGGGCATCGAACTCGACGATCCGACCGCGCACCATGTGGCGCGCGTACTGCGCATGCAGGCGGGCGATCCGCTCATCCTGTTCGACGGCAGCGGGGGAGAATACGAAGCGAGCATCGCGGCACTCGAGCGCAGCCGTGTGAGCGTCGCGGTCGGCGCGCATCGCGTGCTCGAGCGAGAAGCGCGAATCGCCATTACCGTGGCGCAGGGCGTTTCATCGGCGGACCGGATGGACCTCACCGTGCAGAAAGCGGTCGAACTGGGCGTGTTCGCGATTCAACCGGTCATGTGCGAGCGCTCGGTAGTGCGCCTGAGCGCGGAGCGCGCGGCAAGCCGCCTGGAGCATTGGCGGCGGATTGTCGTCGCGACTTGCGAGCAGTGCGGGCGCAACCGCCTGCCCGAAGTGCGGCCGGTGCTCGGAGTCCCGGCGTACTGTGCGCGTCCCGATCCGGTGGTGCCGCGGCTGCTTTTTTCGCCCGAGACCGAGACCCGCTTGAGCGACGCTGCCGCACGGATAGGAGATCGCGCAGTGATCGCAGTGGGCCCGGAAGCCGGGTTCAGCCCCGCCGAGGAAGTGATGTTGATGAGTGCAGGATTCTCCCGGGTAAGCCTTGGCTCGCGCATCCTGCGCACCGAGACCGCGGCGCCCGCGGCATTGGCGGAGCTGCTCGCGTTGAAAGGGGAGTTCTAGCCCGACTGTGCAACGAGATTGACGTCGCGCCGCTGCGATATGATTCGCCGCTGATACGCTCCAGCCCATGCCCGCCCTACCCAATCCCGCGCAGTTCGTGCGATGGTTCCGTGAAGCCGCCCCCTACGTGCACGGCTTCCGCGGCCGCACCTTCGTGGTCGGATTTTCGGGCGAAGTCGTCGCCGGCCGCGGATTCGCCAAACTGGTGCACGATTTCAACCTGCTCGCCGCGCTCGGGATCCGGCTGGTCCTGGTGCACGGCGCGCGTCCGCAGATCGAGGCGGAGCTGAAAGCCAAAGGCCTGCGCTCGCGCTACGCCAAGGGACTGCGCATTACCGACACGGCGGCGCTCACCTGCGTAAAACAGGCGGCTGGCGTGCTGCGCGTGGAGATCGAGGCCCTGCTCTCGCAAGGGCTGCCGAATTCGCCGATGGCAGGCAGCCAGATCCGCGTGGCCTCCGGCAACTTCATTACCGCACAGCCGATCGGCGTGGTCAAAGGCGTCGATTACCAGTTCACCGGCAGCGTGCGCAAAGTCGACGCCGTCGCGATCGCGCGCCGGCTGGACGCCGGAGAGGTGGTCCTGGTTACGCACATCGGTTACTCGCCGACGGGCGAGGTGTTCAACCTCGCCTGGGAGGGCGTGGCCGAAAGCGTTGCCGTCGCACTCAAGGCGGACAAGCTCCTGCTGCTTACCGACCGCCCGCCGGCGGACCGGCGCGGCAACGTGCTGCACGAGCAGTCGGCGCAATCGGCCGAGGCCCTGCTCAAGAAGGGCGGGCTTTCGCCGGAAACCACGCGCACGCTCAAGCGCGCGCTGCGCGCGCTGGGTGCGGGCGTCGGCCGCGTTCACCTGGTTTCGCGGCTCACCGACGGCGCAACGCTGCTTGAGCTGTTCACCCACTCGGGCGTCGGCACCATGATCACCGCGGACGCGGTGGAACAGCTTCGCGTCGCGCGCGTCGAAGACATCGGCGGCATTCTTGCGCTGATCGCTCCGCTCGAAGCCGACGGTACGCTGGTCAAGCGCAGCCGCGAGTTGCTGGAGCGCGAGATCGGGAACTTCCGGGTCATTGATCACGACGGCGTGATCGCCGGCTGCGCCGCCCTGTATCCGTACCCGGAGGAGCGGAGCGCCGAATTCGCCTGCCTCGCGGTGGCGCCGCAGTACCGCGGCGCCGATTACGGCGAGCGGCTGCTCGACGCCTGCGAGGCACAGGCGCGCGAACTCAAGGTCAAGCGCTTGTTCGTGCTCACCACAACCGCCGCGCACTGGTTCCAGTTGCACGGCTTTTCCCCGGCCACCGTCGCTGCGCTGCCCGAACGCCGGCAGTCGCTCTACAATTACCAGAGAAATTCGAAGGTCTTTGCCAAGAAACTGTAGTGCCGCGCTGCGCTAGAATTGCGCACCGATCACTTCCCGGAACATTACCCGATGGCAAGAATGGTTAAGTGCGTCAAGCTCGGACGCGAAGCCGAAGGCCTCGACTTTCCGACCTACCCCGGAGAGCTCGGCAAACGCATCTACGAAAACGTCTCCAAGGAGGCGTGGCAGCAGTGGATCCGCCACCAGACCATGCTGGTGAACGAAAACCGGCTCAACCTCGCCGATATAAAAGCGCGCAAGTACCTTGCCCAGCAGATGGAACAGCACTTCTTCGGCGCGGGTGCGGAAATGCCCGCGGGGTACGTGCCGGAGAAGAAGTAGTCACCAGCCGCGAATCGGGGTGGCGGGATTCGACGTGTGCGGCGGCGGATAAACGCTATTCGTTAGATTGCAATGGAACGCCAAGCCATACTGCTGGCCGAACATGCGGAGGCCGGTCAAAACTGCCGGGCGCAGGAGCAATACGTTCGGGCGACACTAAGCATGTACTTGGTACTCTCGTCCGCCCTGGTCGTACTCTTAACTGCAGCAAGCGCCTCCCCACAAGGCCGCGTTTGGCTTTCGTCCACAGGCGCAGCCGTCGGTCTATGCATGTATTTGTTGGTGCGACGGCATCAATCGCTCTACGCTGCCTACGTCAAGTGCGCGAAGACGATTGAAGCGGAGCTTCAGCTATCCCTCTATACACAGGTGGGTGCAGAGGTATCCGGCGCCGGGTCTGCTTCTGCAAAGTCACTCTCGGCGCTGATCGTAGCGATCCTTGGGGTCGCCTTCGGGATTGCTGCGCTCTACTTCGCATCCGGGGCAAAGTGAAATTGCATTCTAACCGCCTGTTTGAGAACGACGCCACTGTTCCGGCGCAGCGCGCCTCCGCCCGCGCGCCTCAACCGGAACATTGATGACTGAGAGACCCTGATGCAATTCTTGTCGATCGCGTGGCGGATTCACATGAATCTCGTAACTGGTGCTGTGATTCTCGCGATGTTTCATTTCACGAACTCGCGCTTCGAAACTATCGTAGTTAGCGCCTTGGTATTCATTTGCGTGGCGGTGATCGTCTCGTACATGTCTTTGGGGTACGCCCTATCAAGAACATGGAACATCGATCTGGCACGGTACATCGCAATTGCCAAAGCGCTTCGTTTGAACGCGTAGATCGAGGAGGAAACTCAGCAGGAGAACCAAGAGGAAGATAGGAAGGGCCAATCGGCATTTTGGATCACGGCTGGCTTCAACACGCTTTTCGGATTGATCGCGATTGGCAACTTGCTTTATGCAATTGCGTCGTAAGTCATCTAACCCTGTAGCAGCGGGCGCGCATGAAGCCGCGCGTCGCTGAACTTCAACGTTGGGCTGACCAGAGCGCCATCGCTCCAAGTCGGTGTACGATGAAGTCATGAAGGCTCGGATCTACGTCGACGCGTCAGTGGTCGGAGGCTGCGAGGACGAGGAATTCTCGGAGTATTCCATCAGACTCATGGAATGCTTTGTCAGAGGCGAATTCGTCCTGGTAGTGTCCACCCTCACGGTGCAAGAACTGGCCGGCGCCCCGGACGAGGTGCGCAGGCGTCTTGCCTCGGTGCCCGAGGCGCACATCGAGACTCTTCAGCTTGATGCCGAAGCGAGGGAACTCGCGGAAGCCTACATTGTTGAGGGGGTGATCACGGCCAAGATGCGGGCCGATGCTCAGCACATCGCCATCGCTACCGTGGGTCGCGTTGATGTGCTGGTGAGCTGGAACTTCAAGCACATCGTCAACTTGCACCGGATCCACGGCTACAACTCTGTGAATCTGCGCAGGGGCTATCCGACACTTGAGATTAGGGCGCCACGGGAGGTATTGCCAGATGAGTAAGACCGAGAAGAAGTTTGACGCGGTTGCGATGATGCGGTCGAGTCGCGACAGAATCTCTGCCGAGATCGAAGGCATGACGCTGGAGCAAGAACTGGCGTGGCTAGCAACGCAGGAACTCAAGGATCCTTTCCTGAAACGTCTGCGAGACAGGGCTGCCCGACCAAGCGTCGCAGCGGACGCGCATGAAGCCGCGCGTCGCTGAACTTCGACGTTGGCGTCTCGTCCACACCCGCATGCCCAATGCCAGGCGCAGGCCTCACCCCGGATTTGTGGCAAGCTATGCTCTCCGAAGACCCTGGACACTGAGGAGAGCTTGAAACAGGCGCCGTTCGGTCAGTGCCGCTTGACGTCGCTATTGCCAGATTGGAAGCGCGCTTCCCCGGATGAAGATCCCGCTTCACCCAGGCGCTGAACAAGACATCCAAGAAGCTGGGGCCTTCTACAAGCGCGAGGGTTCGTCGGTTCTGGCGGCAAGGTGCTGTATGAAACCGCTCACCCGTGAATGGGTCGAGAAGGCCGAGGCCGACCGAATGCCTCAGACATTCATCTACAGCGGCAACGGCCCAAGCGTGCGCACACCCTCGGCTGTTGCCAATAACAGCACGTCCGCAGGCCGGCGCGCAAAGATGCCGTTGGTCACGACGCCGGCAATCTGGTTCAATTCCGATTCGAGCGCGGGCGGATCGACGATGCTCAAGCCACGACAGTCCAGTATCAGATTGCCGTTGTCCGTCTTGTAATTCAGGCGCAACTCGGGCTCGGCGCCGCGCCTGGCCAGTTCGCGCCCCACATGGCTGCGTGCCATCGGAATCACCTCCACCGGCAGCGGAAACTTTCCCAGCACCGGCACCAGTTTCGAAGCATCGCAGATGCACACGAATTTTTGCGCAACCGCAGCGACGACCTTCTCCCGCGTGAGCGCCCCGCCGCCGCCTTTGATCATGTACAGGCGCTCGGTGATTTCGTCCGCGCCATCGACGTAGACCGGCACCTCGCTCACGTCGTTCAACTCGAGCACCTCGATGCCGTGTTTCCTCAAGCGCGCAGCGCTCGCCTCCGACGCCGCCACCGCACCGTCGATGCGCCCCTTGATGGTGGCAAGCGCGTCGATGAAGAAATTCACCGTCGAACCCGAGCCCACTCCGACGATGCCGCCGCGCACATACGTGAGCGCCTCGCGCGCGACCAGTTGTTTCAACTCATCCTGCATCATTTCTTTCTGGCCGGCGGCAGGTCGGTGCACACACCCTCGAACAGTTCGGCCGCCATTCCGACCGATTCGCTCAGCGTGGGGTGCGGGTGGATGGTCTTGCCGATGTCGGTGGCATCGGCGCCCATTTCCACCGCCAGCGCGATTTCGCTGATCAGGTCACCCGCACCGGTGCCGACGATCCCTCCGCCCACGATGCGGTGCGTCTCTGCGTCGAAGATCAGCTTGGTGAAGCCTTCGTCGCGCGCATTGGCGATCGCACGTCCCGAAGCAGTCCAGGAAAATTTCGCAACGCCCAGCTTCGCTCCGGATTGTCTCCCCTCGTCCTCCGTCATGCCGACCCAGGCGATCTCGGGATCCGTATACGCCACCGCGGGCACCACGCGCGCATCGAAGTGCGACTTCATTCCAGCGGCGGCCTCGGCAGCAACGTGGCCTTCGTGCACCGCCTTGTGCGCCAGCATCGGCTGCCCCGCGACATCGCCGATGGCGTGGATGTGCGCCACGTTGGTCCGCATCTGGGAGTCCACCGCGATGAACCCGCGTTCGTCCACCGCGACGCCGGCGTTCTCCGCGCCGATCAGCCGGCCATTGGGCGTGCGGCCGACCGATACGAGAATCATGTCGTAGAGCTGCGGCTCGGCGCCCTCGAAGCTCGCGTACAACCCGTCCTTGCGTGCCTCCACACGGGTGGTTTTGGTTTTCAGCATCACGCGATCGAAGCGCTTCGCGTTGAATTTCTGCCATACGGCGACGAGATCGCGGTCGGCGCCGAGCATCAGGCCGTCGAGCATCTCGACCACGTCGAGCCTCGCGCCCAGCGTCGAATACACGGTACCCATTTCCAGTCCGATGATGCCGCCCCCGATCACCAGCATCTTCCCGGGCCGGCCGCGCAACTCAAGCGCGCCGGTCGAATCCACGATGCGCGCATCGTCCGGAAGAAACGGAAGCTTCGACGCCTGGGAGCCGGCTGCAATGATCGCGCTCGCGAAGCGCACGGTCTTCGCTCCGGTTGGCGATTCGATTTTGAGGTGATGCGGATCGACAAATGCTCCAGCGCCTTGCAGCACCGTGACCTTGCGCGCCTTGGCCATGCCGGCGAGGCCCCCGGTCAGCTTTCCGACCACTTTGTCCTTGAACGCGCGCAGCTGATCCAGATCGACCGTGGGCTCGCCGAACCGGATGCCGTGCGCGGCCAGATCTCGAGCCGCATCCATGACCGCCGCCGTGTGCAACAACGCTTTGGACGGAATGCAACCGACGTTGAGACAGACGCCGCCGAGCGTCGCGTAACGTTCCACCAGCACCGTCTTCAAGCCGAGATCGGCCGCGCGGAAAGCAGCCGAATACCCCCCGGGGCCTGCTCCCAGCACCAGCAAGTCGCATTCGATGTCCGGTGAATCGGAAAGAGCAGTGGCCGGTGCAGGTGCCGGAACAGCAGGTTGCGGCGCTGCAGCTTCGCCGTCGGCGAGCTCGAGACGCAGCACGATGGACCCCTCGGATAGCTTGTCGCCCAGTCTGGCCACCAGCTCCTTGACCACGCCTGAATCGGGTGAAGGGATCTCCATGCTCGCCTTGTCCGATTCCAGCGTGATCAGCGACTGTTCCTTCTCCACAGTGTCGCCCGCCTTCACCAGCACCTCGATGACCTCGACGTCCTTGTAATCGCCGATGTCGGGCACTTTTACTTCGATTGTCTTGCTCATCGCTTTTCCGTCCTGGCTGCGCGCCGCGCGCGCCCCGCCGGCCGTGCCGCCATCTCGTGCAGGCTGTAGGGAGCGCCGGAGCTCTTGTCGAACTCGATCCCCGCTTCGATCCCGATACGCGCGATCCCCGCCGCGCTGTCTATCGTGTCGTACACCGCGTACATCGCACCGAGCGCATAGTTGCGCCCCGAGCCTTCCGCCCAGAACCGGTCGTAGTCGAACACCTCGCGGTAGGAATACACGCCGTAGATGCCGCTCGGGTTGGCGATCAGCGCGGTGATCTGGCTCGACTCGTAAGGATCGTCGTCGCCTTCCTTGGGATTGAGGAAAGCGTGCTCCTTGAGTTCCGAATGCAGTTTGCGGAAGGTCTCGTAGACCTCGGCGCGGCTGCCCAGCTTCGGGTTCTTGTGCCGCGCGAACACCGCCTCGAGCACCAGATGGTGCGCGGAACTCCCGCACACGCCCATGTACGAGCCCGCGATATGCAGGATCTTGTCGTGTTCGCGCTTGTAGGGCTTGGCCACGCGCGTATCGCCGAAGCTCGTGAGCGAATCGCAGCCGATGGCGATGCGGCCGTTTTTCCGGACCGCGACGATCGTCGTCATTGGATCACAGCAACGTCCGCCGGATGTCCGAGAGAACACCGGACAGGGTACTGGTAAAACGCGCGGCCGCTGCGCCATCGACCACCCGGTGATCGTAGGAGAGCGACAGCGGCAGGATGAGCCGCGGGACGAACTGACCTTCCGACGCGGTCTTTCCAGACCACACCGGTCGCAGTGTCGACTTCGATACACCGAGGATCGCCACCTCGGGCGCATTGATGATCGGCGTGAAGGCAGTGCCACCAATGCCGCCCAGGCTCGAGATGGAGAAAGTGCCGCCCTGCATGTCGCCGGGCTTGAGCTTCTTGTCGCGCGCGAGCCTCGAAACCTCCGCCAGTTCGCGCGCCAGGTCGAACACGCCCTTTCGGTCCGCATCGCGGATCACCGGCACCACCAGGCCGTCGGGGGTGTCTACCGCAACGCCGATGTGAAAGTACTTCTTCAGCACCAGATTCTCGCCACCCCGGTCGAGCGAGGAATTGAGTTCAGGATGCTGGCGCAGCGCGGTCACGCAGGCCTTCACGAGGAAAGCGAGCATGGTGAGCTTGAAACCCTGCTTCTCGGTCGCCGAGGTGTTCTGCCTGCGAAAATCCTCGAGATCGGTGATATCGGCTTCGTCGAACTGGGTGACGTGCGGAATGCCGATCCAGTTGCGGTGCAGGTTGGCGCCCGAGAGCTTCTTGATGCGCGACAGGGGCCGTGCCTCGATCGGTCCGAACTTTGCGAAGTCCACCGTCGGCCAGTCCGGCAGGTTGAACGGCAGCGCGCCGCCCGCTGCCGAAGCCGGTACGGTCTTGACCACCGAGAGCTCGGCTTTCACGAACGCATGCACGTCTTCCTTGAGAATGCGCCCCTTCGGACCCAGTCCCTTCACCTTTTGAAGGTCGACGCCGAGTTCGCGTGCGAACCTGCGAATCGTAGGGCTCGCGTGGGGCTTCGATACGATTTCCTCGCGCGGCTCCCGCGGCACCGGCCGTACATCGGGTACCGACGCCACGATCGGAGCCGGCGCCTGCGACGAGGCGGCAGAGACAGGCACCGACGCCGGCGCAGGCGCTGCCGACGCAGCAGCCGGCGTCCCCCCCGCGGGCTCGAGCAGCAGCACCAGCGAGCCTTCGGAGACCTTGTCGCCGAGCTTCACCTTCAGTTCGCGGACCACGCCCGCCGCTGGCGACGGAATCTCCATCGTCGCCTTGTCCGACTCGAGCGTGATCAGCGACTGCTCGGGAGTGACCGTATCGCCGGGGGCGACCAGGACCTCGATCACGTCGATGTCCTTGAAGTCCCCGATGTCGGGGACCCGCACTTCTGTCAGCGCTGCCATGGATGTCTCATTCAGACGCGCGTCGGATCCGGCTTGTCCGAATCGATACCGTATTTCCTGATCGCCTCGGAAACTGCCCTGGGCTTGCCCTCTCCCGAGTCGGCAAGCGCCTTGAGCGCGGCGATGGCCGTGAAATACCGGTTCACTTCGAAGAAATGCCGCAGCCTGGCGCGCGTGTCGGAGCGGCCGAAGCCGTCGGTACCGAGCATCCGGACCTCGCGGCCTTTCGGCAGAAACGCCCGGATCTGGTCGGCGAACACTTTCATGTAATCGGTCGATGCGATCACCGGGCCCGGATGCTTCTCCAGGCATTGTGCGACCCAGGGCACGCGCGGCGGGTCCTCCGGGTGCAGCAGGTTCCAGCGCTCGGCCGCGAGACCGTCGCGGCGCAATTCGTTGAAGCTGGTCGCGCTCCAGACATCCGCCGCAACGCCCCAGTCGCTCTCCAGCAGTTCCGCCGCAGCGAGGACTTCACGCAGGATGGTGCCGCTGCCCATGAGCTGGACGCGGGTCTTGGCACTGGAATTCGACGCGCGCAGCAGATACATCCCCTTGAGTATCCCTTCTTCGGCGCCTGCGGGAATCGCGGGATGCTCGTAGTTTTCATTCATCACGGTGATGTAGTAATAGACGTCCTCCTGGTTGGTCACCATTCGGCGCAGGCCGTCCTGCACGATCACCGCGACCTCGTAGCCGAAGGTCGGATCGTAGGAAACGCAGTTCGGAATCGCCGAAGCGAACACCTGCGAGTGGCCGTCCTCGTGCTGCAGGCCTTCTCCGTTCAGCGTCGTGCGCCCCGCGGTTGCGCCGAGGAGAAATCCGCGAGCGCGCTGATCCGCGGCTGCCCACGCGAGATCCCCGACGCGCTGCAGTCCGAACATCGAGTAGAAGATGTAGAAGGGCACCATCGCCACGTTGCTGGTCGAGTAGGACGTCGCGGCGGCGATCCACGATGACATCGCCCCCGCCTCGTTGATCCCCTCCTCGAGGATCTGGCCCGTCTTGTCCTCCCGGTAGTACATCACCTGGTCCTTGTCCACCGGGGTGTATTTCTGCCCCTGCGAGGAATAGATTCCGAGCTGGCGGAACATGCCTTCCATGCCGAAAGTGCGTGCTTCGTCCGGAACGATCGGCACGATGTGCCTGCCGATACCCTTGTCGCGCACGAGCGTCGTGAGCACGCGCACGAAAGCCATGGTGGTGGACATCTCGCGGCCCTCGCCCGAGCCCTTGAGCACCGCCTCGAACGCGGCGAGCGGCGGAACCGCGGGCACGCTGTCGGCCTTGCTGCGCCGCTGCGGCAGGAACCCTCCGAGCGAGCGCCGGCGTTCGTGAAGGTAGATCATCTCCGGCGAATCCGCCGGCGGCATGTAGAACGGCAGCTCCTCGAGATTGTCGTCCGGAATGGGAATGTTGAAGCGGTCGCGCATCTGCCGGATGGTCTCGAGGTCGAGTTTCTTCAGCTGATGCGTCGGGTTCTGCGCCTGGCCCTGGCGGCCGAGGCCGAATCCCTTGATGGTCTTGGCGAGGATCACCGTGGGCTGGCCCTTGTGCTTCACGGCCGCCGCATAGGCCGCGTAGGTCTTGTGCGGATCGTGGCCGCCACGGTTCAGGCGCCAGATGTCTTCGTCGGTCATGCGCGAGACCATCTCGAGCAGCTTCGGGTGCTTGCCGAAGAAATGCTTGCGCACGAACTCGCCGTCGTTGGCCTTGAAGTTCTGGTATTCGCCGTCGACGGTCTCCTCCATGATCCTGCGCAGGATGCCTTCCTTGTCGCGCGCGAGCAGCGGGTCCCAATACGAACCCCAGATCAGCTTGATCACATTCCAGCCGGCGCCGCGGAAATCGCCTTCCAGCTCCTGGATGATCTTGCCGTTGCCGCGCACCGGACCGTCGAGGCGCTGCAGGTTGCAGTTGATGACGAAGATCAGGTTATCGAGGTCCTCTCGTACGGCCATGCCGATCGCGCCCCGCGACTCGGGCTCATCCATTTCGCCATCGCCGCAGAACGCCCACACCTTGCGGTTCTCGGTATTGGCGAACCCGCGTGCTTGAAGGTACTTCAGGAAGCGCGCCTGGTAGATCGCCTGGATCGGCCCGAGGCCCATCGATACCGTCGGGAACTGCCAGAATTCCGGCATCAGCCAGGGATGCGGATAGGAGGAAATTCCCTTGCCGTCGACTTCACGGCGGAAATTGAGCATCTGCTCGTCGCTCAGGCGCCCTTCCTGAAACGCGCGCGCATAAATACCCGGCGCGGAGTGGCCCTGGAAATAAATCAGGTCGCCACCGTGCCCGCCACTCGAGGGGTCTCCTGCGGGCGCATGCCAGAAGTGATTGAACCCGGTGCCGAACAACGTGCCCACCGATGCGAAGCTCGCAATGTGCCCGCCCAGGTCGCCCTCGCCCTTGTTCGCCTTGGCGACAAGCGCCATGGCGTTCCAGCGCATGAAGGAACGATTGCGCTCCTCGAGAGCCGGATCTCCCGGCGTGCGCTCCTCCATATGCGGCGGGATGGTGTTGATATAGGCCGTCTGCGCCTTGTAGGGAAGGTAGGCGCCCGAGCGGCGCGCCATCTCGATCAGCTTCTCGAGCAGGAAGTGCGCGCGCTCCGGACCCTCCCGGTCGAGGACCGCCTCGAGCGCGTCGAGCCACTCCTGCGTTTCGAGTGCATCGGGATCGTTGGCCGCGGGAAATTGCGGGACAGCGGACATGATTCCTCCGGCGAATGGCTACGTCACGGGTGGGGTTGGAACGCCAGTCATCGAGGCTCGAACTGCGCAGGCGCGAACTGCCCCGAACTGCCCTCATGAAGCTTAATACGATCGTGCAGGTGGCACAAGAATGCTAGACTTCCACCGTAGATGGTCGCATCACTTCTGCTTCAAATCCCGCTTCGAATTTTTCCCGATTTGAATCCTTGTTCTGAATCCTCTATGACTGCCACATTGCTCGACGGGAAGGCGCTTGCCGCCCGCGTGCGTGCGCAAGCGCGCGAAACTCTGGCCGAACTGGGAGTGCGGGCCGGCCTCGCAGTGGTCCTCGTCGGCGACGACCCTGCATCGCGCGTGTACGTTCGCAACAAGGTGCGCGCCTGCGAGGAGACCGGGATCTGCTCCGAGCTGCATGCGTTTCCCGCAGACGCGGGCGAGAACGAGGTGCTCGAGCGCGTGCTGGCGCTCAACCGCGACGCGCGAATCCACGGCATCCTGGTTCAGTTGCCGCTGCCGGCCGGAATCGATTCGGAGCGCGTGCTTGCGGCGGTGTCCCCGCACAAGGACGTCGACGGCTTCCACGTCGAGAACCTCGGCGCGCTGGTGGCGGGGCGCGCGAAGTTCGTGCCTTGCACGCCCGCGGGGGTCCTGCGCTTGCTGCAGCATGGAAATGTGCGCATTGCCGGCCGGCACGCGGTCGTGATCGGGCGCAGCACGATCGTGGGCAAACCCGCGGCGCTTCTACTCCTGCAACGCGACGCGACCGTCACCATCTGCCATTCCAAGACTCCGGATCTTGCAGCACATGCGCGGCAGGCGGATATCCTGGTCGCCGCGGTCGGACGCGCGAAACTGGTGACCGCCGACATGGTCAAACCGGGCGCCTGCGTGATCGACGTGGGCATGAACCGGTTGCCCGATGGATCGTTGGCGGGCGACGTGGATTTCGCCTCGGTCAAGGAGGTCGCGGGCTGGATTACCCCTGTGCCAGGCGGCGTCGGGCCGATGACCGTGGCGATGCTGATGGAAAACACCGTCGCGGCGGCGCGCGAATCGGGTTGAATTTTCCGATTGGAATGAAATGAACCCATTGCTCGATTTCAGCGGCCTGCCGAAGTTCGGTGATATCGGCCCGGGGAATGTCGCACCCGCGATCGAGCAGTTGCTCGCCGAAGCGCGTGCCGCGCTCGCAGCGGTCACGCGGCCCGACGTGCCCGTGCAATGGGAAGAATTCGTCGCGCCGCTCGAAGATGCCAACGAGCGGCTTGCCCGCGCATGGGGCCAGGTGTCGCACCTGCACGCGGTGCTCGACAGTCCGGAACTGCGCGAGGCGTACAACGCGTCTCTGCCAAGAGTCACACAGTACTGGACCGAACTGGGCCAGAACCAGGCCTTGTTCGAAAAATACCGCGCTTTGCGGGCGTCGGCGGAATTCGAGAAGCTCGCACCGGCGCGCAAACGCATCGTGCACAACGCCCTGCGCGACTTCCGGCTCGGCGGCGCGGAATTGCCGGCAGACGAAAAACGCCGCTTTGCCGAAATCCAGGACGAGCTCGCCTCGCTCGCGGCACGCTTTTCTGAAAACGTGCTCGACGCGACCAATGCGTTTTCGCTCACGATCGAGGACGCTTCCCGCGTGACCGGCATTCCGGCCGACGAACTCTCGGTTGCGCGCGAAGCCGCGCAGAAAGACGGCAGGCAAGGCTGGAAGTTCACGCTGCATGCGCCTTCGTATATTCCCGTGATGCAATACGCCGCGGACCGCGCGTTGCGCGAGACCATGTACCGCGAGAGCGTCACGCGTTCCTCGGAGTTTGGCAAACCCGAATGGGACAACACACCGCTCATCGCCCGCATGCTCGCGCTGCGTGCCGAGGAGGCGAGGCTGCTCGGCTACGCGAACTACGCCGAACGTTCGCTGGTGCCCAAAATGGCCGATTCACCCGCTCAGGTGCTCGGGTTTCTCGACGACCTGGCCCACCGCGCGCGTCCCTTCGCCGAGCGCGATGCCGCGGAGTTGAAGGAATTCGCCGGTTCCGAGCTTGGCATCGAGTCCCTCGAAGCCTGGGACGTCGCATACGCCTCGGAAAAGCTTCGCTCGAAGCGGTATGCTTTTTCGGATCAGGACGTGAAGCAGTACTTTCCCGAGACGGATGTTGTACCGGGCATGTTTCGCCTCGTCGAGACGCTCTACGGCGTGCGCATTGCCGAAGCGAGCACCGCAACCTGGCATGACGACGTGCGCTTTTTCGAGGTGCGCGATGCCTCGGGCGCCCTGATCGGGCAGTTCTACCTCGATCTCTACGCCCGCGACACCAAGCGAGGCGGCGCGTGGATGGACGATGCGATCGGACGGCGCCGCAAAGGCGCCTCGGTCCAGACTCCGGTGACCTACCTCAACTGCAATTTCGCCCGCCCGGTCGGGGACAAGCCGGCCCTCTTTACGCACGACGAAGTGATCACGCTGTTCCACGAGTTCGGCCACGGACTGCACCACCTGCTCACCCGTGCCGAGGAGCTCGGCGTTTCGGGCATCAATGGGGTCGAGTGGGACGCGGTCGAATTGCCCAGCCAGTTCATGGAGAACTTCTGCTGGGAATGGGAAGTACTCTGCCATATGACCCGGCACGTCGGGACGAACGAGCCTCTGCCTCGCAGCCTGTTCGACAAGATGGTGGCGGCAAAAAATTTCCAGGCCGGCCTCGGCATGCTGCGCCAGATCGAGTTTGCACTGTTCGACATGCACCTGCACTTCGACTTCGACCCGGCCTCGAGCACGCTCGAACTGCTCACCGAAGTGCGCAAGCGCGTGGCGGTGCTTTTCCCTCCGGCATATAACCGCTTCCCGAACAATTTCTCGCATATTTTCGGCGGCGGATACGCGGCCGGTTATTACAGCTACAAGTGGGCGGAGGTCCTCTCGGCCGACGCGTTCAGCGCGTTCGAGGAGCGGCGCGGCGCGCTCGGCGTCCTCGATGCCGGCACCGGCGCGCGTTTCCGCGACGAGGTGCTCGCGGTCGGCGGAAGCCGTCCTGCGGCGGAGTCGTTTCGCGCCTTTCGCGGCCGCGAACCGAGCGTCGATGCCTTGCTGCGCCACAATGGTATGATTCCGGCGTGATCGCAGAGGGTAAAAACGCGATGCGAAAAGCGCTCTTTCTGGTCCTTGCCGCTGCGGCGGGCTGCGCCTTCGCGCAACAATACCGCTGGATCGACGACAAGGGCCGCGTTCAATATACCGACACCCCTCCGCCGAAGTCGGCGACGGGCGTGCAGAAGAAGAACCTCTCGCCGGGTCCCGCAGCCAAAGGCGCCGAGCCGTACGTGCTGCAGGTGGCGCGCAAGAACTTTCCTGTGAAACTGTGGACGTCACTCGAATGCGCAGGTTGCACGGAAGCGCGCAACTATCTCAATCAGCGCGGCGTGCCGTTCACCGAGATCAGCGTCACGGACAACGCCGGCGTGGAGGAGCTGAAGAAAGTCTCCGGCAGCACCGGCGTGCCCGTGATGCAAGTCGGCGCCAATATCGAGAAAGGTTTCGAGACTGGCGCGTACGAGAGCGCACTCGACAATGCGGGCTATCCGCGGGCTGGCATCCTCCCCGTACGCAACCAGGCCGCGCCCCCTCCACCGCCCGCCGCACCGGCAGGTGCTCCGCCAGCACCGGCTGGGTCGCCCGCCGCCAAGTCGAAGTAGGACCGGAAGCCCGCGGCCGGCGGGTTTTCAGAACGATCCAATGCGCCTCGCCACCTGGAACGTAAACTCTCTCAGGGTTCGCCTCACGCAGCTGCTCGACTGGCTTCCCTCGGGCCAGCCCGATGTCGTGTGCCTGCAGGAACTCAAACTCGAGGACGCGAAATTCCCGCGCGAGGAAATCGCTGCCGCGGGATACCGCGCAGCATGGTCGGGTCAGAAGACCTATAACGGCGTTGCGATCCTCGCGCGCACGGACACACAAGACGTAATCTCCGGCATTCCCGATTTTCCCGATGACCAAAAGCGGGTGCTCGCCGCGACGATCGGTGGCGTGCGCGTCATCTGCCTGTATGCGCCGAACGGCCAGGCGGTCGGTTCGGACAAGTATCGCTACAAGCTCGATTGGTACGTGGCGGCAACGCGATGGATCGCAGCTGAGCTCGCAGCGCATCACTCGCTTGCGGTGCTGGGCGACCTGAACGTCGCGCCCGAGGACCGCGACGTGCACGACCCGAAGGCCTGGGAAGGGCAGGTACTCGTCTCGGAGCCGGAGCGTGACGCCTACCGCGCGTTGCTCGCGCTCGGGCTGAAGGACGCGTTCAGGCTGTTCGACCAACCGGAGAAATCGTTCTCGTGGTGGGACTACCGGATGATGGGTTTCCGCCGCAACGCGGGACTACGCATCGATCACGTCCTGCTCTCACCCACGCTCGCGGCGCGCTGCACGGCTTGCACGATCGACAAGGCGCCGAGGAAACTCGAGCGCCCTTCGGATCACACACCCGTGATTGCCGAGCTCCGCTAGCGCAAGGGACGCGCTGCAGGGAAAATTCAGTCGATCAATTCGTACGCCGGCAGCGTCAGGAACTCGACATAATCTCCCGTGGTAATGCGCTCGAACAGCCTCGCCCCCTCCGCATACCTGCCCGCGTCGTACGCGGCCTCGCCCAGATAGGCTTTGACCTTCGGCAGCTCCTCCGCGAGCAGTTGGCGGAACATCTCCGCGGTGATTTTCCGGCCATCGTCGAGCCTGCCTTTTTCGCTGCGGATCCACTGCCAGATCTGCGAACGCGATATCTCCGCCGTGGCAGCGTCCTCCATCAGGTTGAACACCGGGACGCAGCCGTTGCCCGCAAGCCATGCCCCGAGATACTGGATGCCGACCGATATGTTGTTGCGCAGACCCGCCTCGGTAATGGGCGCTTCCGGCTGAAAATCGAGCAGCGCCTTCGACGACACCGTCACGTCCGGACGTTGCCTTGCGTACTGGTTGGGTTGGGGCATGTGCCGGTCGAACACCTGTTTCGCGATCGGCACCAGTCCCGGATGCGCCACCCAGGTGCCGTCGCAGCCGTCGGTCACCTCGCGCAGCTTGTCGACACGCACTTTCTCGAGCGCCGCTTCGTTCGCCACCGGATCGTTCTTGATCGGGATCTGCGCCGCCATGCCTCCCATCGCGGGCGCGCCGCGGCGGTGGCAGGTCTTTACCAGCGCGAGCGCATACGCCCGCATGAACGACGCGGTCATCGTCACCTGCGACCGGTCGGCAAGACAGAAATTCTTGTTGGAGCGGAATTTCTTGATGCAGGAAAATATGTAGTCCCAGCGGCCGATGTTCAGGCCCGCGGAGTGTTCCTTCAGTTCCCACAGGAACTCGTCCATTTCGAAAGCCGCGAGCACGGTCTCGATCAGGCAGGTCGCCTTGATCGAGCCCTGCGGCACGCCCAGCGTTGCCTGAGCCATCCGGAATATGTCGTTCCATAGACGCGCCTCGAGGTGCGACTCCATCTTGGGCAGGTAGTAATACGGGCCCGAGCCGCGCTCGAGCAGCTCCCTGGCATTGTGGAAAAACAGCAAGGCGAAATCGACGATGCTGCCGGAAACGGGTTTGCCGTCCACCGTGACGTGCTTTTCGTCGAGGTGCCAGCCGCGCGGCCGCGGTATCAGGACGGCCACCTTGTCGTTCAGCGCATAGCTCTTGTCGCCCTGCTGAAAGGCGATCGTGCGGCGCACCGCATCGCGCAGGTTGAGCTGGCCGTCGATCATGTTGAACCACGTCGGGCAGTTGGCGTCTTCGAAATCCGCCATGAACGTGGAGGCGCCCGAGTTGAGCGCGTTGATCACCATCTTGCGATCGGTCGGCCCCGTGATCTCGACGCGCCGGTCGAGCAGGTCCGCGGGCTGGGGAGAAATCGTCCACTCGGAATCGCGCACCAATTTCGTTGCGGGCAGAAAATCCGGCAGCCTGCCCTGATCGAATTCCCTCTGGCGCGCTGCGCGGGCGGCAAGCAACTCCTGCCGGCGCGGATCGAATGCGCGGTGCAGCGCGGCGACGAATGCAAGCGCCTCCGGCGTGAGTATCTGTGCGAATTCCGGGGTGATCTTGCCGGTCACCTGCATGCCGGCGGGAAAGGATTGCGCCATCGGGTCCTCGGGACTATGCAACAACGCTTGATTTTACATGCCAAGATCCGTTGGGCAAAGAACGCACCGACGGAATGCACCGACGGAACCGCACTGCGCGATGCATGCGCTGCAAGCATGTTTCCGTCCGGTATTACGCATTCCCGCTGCCGGATTCCGTATCGCCGATACCGAGTTCCGCGATCTTGCGCGTGATCGTGTTGCGTCCCATGCCGAGAAGATTGGCCGCCTCGATGCGCCGGCCGCCGGTTCGCGCAAGCGCCTTCGCAATCAGTGCCCGCTCGAAGTCACGGCCGAGCACGTCCAGCAATGCAGTTTCTCCGCGTGCGAGACGCCGTTCCACCTCCCACCCGAGCATCGCTATCCAGTCGCCGGATTCCGCGCTCGCAGGCTGCTCGCGAAATTCCACCGGAAGGTCCGCGATTTCGATCACCTGCCCGGGGGCCATTACCGTCAGCCAGTGGCAAAGGTTTTCCAGCTGGCGGACGTTGCCCGGAAACTCGAGCCGAGTCAGGTGCGCGACCACCTGATCCGACAGACGCTTCGATTCGACGCGCAGCTGTTCCGCGCTCGCGGCGAGAAAGTGCCGCGCGAGCAGCGGGATGTCCTCGGCGCGCTCGCGCAGCGACGGCAGGCGCAAACGGATCACGTTGAGGCGGTGATAGAGGTCTTCCCGGAAACTGCCCTCGCGCACCCGCGCATCGAGGTTCTGGTGGGTCGCCGCGATGACCAGGACGTTAGCGGTGATCTGCTGATGGCCGCCGACGCGGTAGAAGCTCCCGTCGGAAAGAACCCGCAGCAGGCGCGTCTGCAACTCCGCCGGCATGTCCCCGATTTCGTCGAGAAACAGCGTGCCTCCGTCCGCCTGCTCGAAGCGGCCGCGGCGCTGTGCCTGCGCGCCGGTGAACGCACCGCGTTCGTGGCCGAACAACTCGGATTCGAGCAGGTCCTTGGGCATCGCCGCGGTATTGATGGCGACAAAGGGTTTGGCTGCGCGCGCACTGTGCCGGTGCAGCGCTCGCGCCACGAGTTCCTTTCCGGTTCCGGATTCGCCGGTGATGAGTACCGTGGCGCTCGATTGCGACAGCCGCCCGATCGCGCGGAATACCTCCTGCATCGCGGTTGCCTGGCCGAGAATCTCCGGCGCCTCCCCGAGCGGTTCGAGCAGGGCCTGCTCGCGCCGGCTCTCACTCAGCGCGCGGCGGATCAATTCCACGGCCTGGTCGATATCGAACGGTTTCGGGAGGTATTCGTATGCGCCGCCCTGAAATGCGGCAACGGCCGACTCGAGGTCCGAATAGGCGGTCATCACGATCACCGGCACGTCGGGGTGCTTCTCCTTCAGCCGCTGCAACAGCTCGATTCCTGAGGGGCCCGGCATGCGCACGTCCGACACGAGCACCTCCGGCGAGTCCTCCTTCAGCGCTGCAAGCGCCTCGGTCGCCGACGCGAAGGAATTGAATGCCATTCCCTCGCGCGCGAGCGCCTTCTCGAGCACCCAGCGTATCGAACGGTCATCGTCCACGATCCAGATCGGCATCACCAATTTCCTAATCCACCCCGATGGGCAGAAGTATCCTGAACACCGTGCGCCCGGGCCGGCTGTCGCACTCGATCACGCCGTGGTGGTATTGCACGAACGTTTGCGCAAGCGACAGCCCCACGCCGCTGCCGCCTTCCCGCCCGGAAACCAGCGGATTGAACACCTTGTCGCGGATCTCGGCGGGAATCCCGGGCCCGTCGTCGATTACTTGCAATTCCAATGCCAGCCGGTGGTGGCGCCGGGCGATCGTGATCTGTCGTACCACCCGGGTGCGGAAGTCGATCGTGCCGCGACCTTGCGCCATTACGGACTGTGCGGCGTTACGGGCGACGTTGAGCACGGCCTGGATAAGTTGCTCGCTGTCGCCGATCACCTCCGGCATGCTGACGTCATAGTCGCGGCGGACATTGACGCCTCCAGCGAACTCGGCCCTGAGCAGGCTCCGGACCCTTTCGAGGATCTCGTGGATGTTGATCGGTCCAAGCCGTGGCGTGCGGTGCGGGGTGAGCAGGCGATCCATCAGCGCCTGCAACCGGTCGGCCTCCTTGATGATGACCTGCGTGTATTCGCGCAGCTCGGGTTTGTCGAGTTCACGCTCCAGCAGCTGTGCCGAGCCGCGCAGGCCGCCGAGCGGATTCTTGATCTCGTGCGCCAGATTGCGGATCAGCTCGCGGCTCGCCTGCTGCTGCTCGAGCAGCCGCTCCTCTCGCGCCAGCCGCAACTGCTGCTCGATCGGCCGCAATTCGACGAGCAGCGGCAGCGCTGGCGAATCGATGCGCGTCACCACGCAGGACAGGGTCTCCGGCTGCTCGTGGCCAGGCGAAACGAAGCTGACATTCTGGGCGGAATAACTCCAGTGCGCGACGAGCGCATCCGACAGTGCCTTCTCGAGTGCGGCGCGCTCGACGAACAGTGAAGGCAAGGGCTGGCCCTTGAGGCTCTTCAAGCCAACCGAAAACAGGCTCTCCGCGGCAGGGTTCGCGTAGCGCACGACGAACGCCTCGTCGAGCACCACCACCGCCGAGGCGAGCAGTTCAAGACCGCGAAACTCGGCATTCACAGCACGGCCTTCACGGCGCGGCCATTGCTGCGGTTCCTTACTTGATGTTGCCGAGCTCCTTGCGAAGTTCCTGCACGTTCTTTTCGTGCAGCTCTACGTTCTCGCGGTACTTCTGCAGCCGGTCGAGCACTCTCTTTTCGTTCTTCTCGTCCCCGTAGCGGATGGCTTCCTGCTCGGCAAAGTCCTTCTTCGCGCGCGAAAGGATCGCTTCTTCCTGCGCCAATTCGCGCGCAATGATCTCGCGCTGCCGGTCCTTTGCCGAAGCGCGGGTCGCCGCGTCCTCTTTCGGAAATCCCGCGGGCGAGGGGGTTTTCGCCGCCGCCTTCGGCGCGGCCACCGGCGGCACGACAATCACCGTGCGCGAGACAACCTCGCACTTCTTGCCTTCCGTGTCGCGTTTGTCGCTCGTATACAGCGATCTGCCATTGTCGCCCTGGCACTTGTATATCTCGCTGGTCTGGTCGAGCGCATGCCCGGTCGAAAGGCCGAAGAGCAGCACCACGAACGCCATTCCAATGCGCATGCAGATAATGTACCTGAAGTTGAATCGGTAAGTTTATGTTACGCCTCGACCTTTCCGCAAACAGGCAGTTTCACTGATTGGTGCCATGCAGCATCAAAAAGAAAGGACGGGCGCACCCGTCCTTCCAATCACGCCGGCCCCTTTTCCAGGACCTCCCGGCACATCGCGATCAGGAGCTGTAATACATGTCGAACTCGACCGGGTGGGTCGTCATCCTGAAGCGGGTCAGCTCCTCTTCCTTGAGTGCGACGTAAGCATCGAGCATGTCGTCGCTGAACACGCCGCCTCGGGTCAGGAAGGCGCGGTCTTTCGCGAACTCGGCCAGCGCTTCCTCGAGCGAGGCGCAGACGTGCGGCACCTTCTTTGCCTCCTCGGGAGGCAAGTCGTACATGTTCTTGTCGATCGGGTCGCCGGGATGGATCTTGTTCTGGACCCCGTCCAGACCCGCCATCAGCATCGCCGCAAACGCCAGATACGGGTTGGCGGTCGGGTCCGGAAACCGTACTTCGACGCGCCGCGCCTTCGGGCTCGTGACCAGCGGGATGCGGCAGGCGGCGGAACGGTTGCGCGAAGAATAGGCGAGATTGATCGGCGCTTCGAAGCCCGGTACCAGGCGCTTGTACGAGTTGGTGCCGGGGTTGGTGATCGCGTTCAAGGCTTTCGCGTGCTTGATAATACCGCCGATGTAATACAGCGCGAACTCGGACAATCCAGAGTAGAGGTTGCCGGAAAACACGTTGTCGCCGCCTTTCCAAACCGACTGGTGGACATGCATGCCGGAGCCGTTGTCGCCCACCACCGGCTTGGGCATGAAGGTCGCGGTCTTGCCGTAGGAATGCGCGACGTTCCACACCGTGTACTTGAGGATCTGCATCCAGTCCGCGCGTTTCACCAGGCTGTTGAACTTGGTGCCAATCTCGTTCTGGCCCATCGCCCCCACTTCGTGGTGGTGCACCTCGACCTCCACGCCCTGTTGTTCGAGCGCAATGCACATCGCGTTGCGAATGTCCTGCAGCGTGTCCGTCGGCGCCACCGGAAAGTAACCGCCCTTCACCGGCGCGCGGTGGGCCATGTTGCCCGACTCGTAGTCAATCCCTGTCGACCACGGCGCTTCCTCCGACTTGATCTTCACGAAGCACCCGGACATGTCGACGTTCCAGGTCACGCCGTCGAAAATGAAGAATTCGGGCTCCGGGCCGAAGTACGCGACGTCGCCGAGCCCGGTGGACTTGAGATAGGCTTCGGCACGCTTGGCGATGGTGCGAGGATCGCGATCATAGCCCTTCATGTCGGAGGGCTCGAGCACGTCGCAACTGATGTTGAGCACCGGCTCATCGGAGAACGGATCCATACGCCCGCTGCCGGCGTCGGGCATCAGCAGCATGTCCGAGGCCTCGATGCTCTTCCAGCCGGCAATCGACGAACCGTCGAAAAAGTGCCCGCTCTCGAACTTGTCCATCGTGAACGCCTTGGCCGGCACCGAAACGTGCTGTTCCTTGCCGCGCGTGTCGGTGAAACGGAAGTCGACGAACTTCACATCTTTTTCTTTGACCAACTTCAAGACATCGGCTGGCGTCATCGCCATGGGAAATACTCCTCGGGAGGTGGATGTTCAGGCCGTCCGCATACTCAGCCGGACCGGGGGATCAAGGTAATTGAGCAGAAACTGTGCCAAAGAGCCGGAAACTGCAAAAGCTTGGTGCAAGTCGCGAAAGGTTTAATTCTATCTCAGCATTCCGCACCGTTGTGGTGCGTTGATTTCGATCGTGCACAAGATCGGGGCTGAGCCGCCAAAAGATCCTGAACCGGGATACTGAGACAAAAACCTATAATCCGGCAAACAGGAGGTTCCCGTGTCGGAAGTCGAACTGATCAAGCAGCGCGCGCACGAACGGGCGATCGCGTCGGGCCTGCCGTACGTCGGCGCCTTGACTCCCGCGGAGGCGTACGCACTGATGCAAAATGGCATCAAGCTGGTCGATGTGCGCACGCAGGCGGAACTCTACTGGGTCGGGCATATACCTGGGAGCCTGTACGTCGAGTGGAACAGCTATCCAGGAGGGACCCTTAACCACAGTTTCGTCGCGCAGCTCGCCGAAGTGGCGAAAAGGGATGAACCGGTCATGTTCCTGTGCCGCTCGGGAGGGCGCTCCCATTTCGCGGCGATGCTCGCGACGCAGTCGGGTTGGCGCGAATGCAGCAACGTGCTGGAAGGTTTCGAAGGAGACAAGGACGTGCGGGGCCATCGCAGCGAGGTCAGCGGCTGGAAGAAGGCCGGGCTGCCGTGGACGCAGTCCTGACATCACCCCTGGTCCCTCGCTTCCGGCCAGCCTTGCAAGCTGCTCGTTCGGGCGCTATCATTCTGCGTAATTACATCTGTAAGTCCACGATGAAAACCTATCGCAGCTTCGCCGGGCGTCACGCCAGGATCGGCAACTCGAGCGGCCTTCGCCTCGAGAAGGCCTTCTTTGACGAGAACCCCGAATTTTCCAGCGGCAATGTGCTCGTGCAGGCGCTTGCCCCGGGGGTCGCACTGGTTCGCGCCGAATACCGCGCGCCGCGCAAGGCCGCAGCCAGGCAGGAGGACCCCGCCCTGGTGCCGTTTCTCGCGCTCATCGACCGCCGCATGGCCTCGCACCCCGAGGAACTCACACCCTATTCCGCGCGCGAAGCCGCCGAAGACGCCTCGCTGGTGAGGGGCGTGAAGCTTGGCGGCTAAGCCCAGGATCGCGGTCGTTCGCAACGGCTGGGCGATCTGGTTCTGGCCCGCGTTTCGCGGCAAGTACGAGGCGCTTCGCGCGAGGACGCAGGCCCTTCGGCGAACATTGCCGGCGCTCGAGTTCGTTTCGCACCCCGAGGTCAAGCTCTTCGCGGCCTTGCGGCAACTCGTCAACGAGCACGTTCCCGCCGATCCGACGGCCGAGGAATACCGACTCGGTGCGACGCTCGGGCGTGAGTATGGCAACTGGCGCCGCGTGAGAGGGCTCGGATTGCCCGAGCGCTACCGGCTGTTCTTCAAGTTCTCCAGCGCGCACCGCGTTATCGTGTTTGCGTGGTTGAACGACGCGTCGACACTGCGCAAGGCCGGTGCCAGATCGGATGCTTATGCCGTGTTTCGCAGAATGCTCTTGCGTGGCAGGCCGCCGGAGGATTTCGATGTGTTGTTGCGCGAAGCGAAGGAAAACCGGGTCTGAAGCATTCAGCCAGCGCTCCAGCGCACCACGCCGGCGTAAGCCGTGAACAACACCGCCAGGCCGAAGGCGATGCGATACCAGGCGAAGGGCCGGAAGTCGTGCGTTGCGATGTAACGGATCAACCAGCGCACGCACAGCCAGGCCGAGGCGAAAGAAACGATCAGCCCGACAGCCAGCGGCGAAACATCGGCCGTTGAGAACAGGGCCCGGTTCTTCAGCAAGTCGTAGCCGCCGGCCGCGACCAACGTCGGCACTGCGAGAAAAAAGGAGAATTCGGTCGCTGCGCGGCGCGACAGCCCGAAGATCATGCCGCCGATGATGGTCGCGCCCGAGCGCGACGTGCCTGGGATGAGCGCGAAACATTGGGCGCAACCGACCTTGAGTGCATCCGACCATGTCATGTCGTCGACTTCCTGCACGCGTGCGGCAGATGCGGTTCCCGGCCCGCCCCGCTCGACCCAGAGAATGACCAGGCCGCCGCCGATGAACGCGAGCGCCACGGGAATGGCCGAAAAAAGATGCGCCTTGATCAGGGAGCCGAAACTCAGGCCGAGCACCGCCGCCGGAATGAACGCAACCAGGAGGTTCGCGGCAAATCGCTGCGCGGCGCGGTCGCTCCATAGCCCGGCCAGCACGCGCCCAAAGCGCGCACGGTACTCCCACACGATTGCGAGCATCGCGCCGGTCTGGATCACGATCTCGAACACCTTGCCCTTGGCGTCGTTGACGCCGAAAAGGTCCCCCGCGAGGATCAGGTGCCCGGTGGAAGAGACCGGCAGGAACTCGGTGAGCCCCTCGACGATCCCAAGAATGAAGGCCGCGACGAGCGACATCTCCTGCATGGTGCGGCGATGTTAGCACGCAGGCGAACACAGCCCGCTCAGCGCACGCTCTCCGCAACGAAGGCGCGAATCGAATTCCAGAACTCGGGCGATTGATCGACCGTGTTATGCGTCGCGTGCGCGATCAGCGTGCGCCGCGCAGGACCGCCCCACGCGGCAAGCAGGCGATCGGCGTGTTCGGGAGGAATGATTTCGTCGCGCTGCGCCACCACCGCCAGCAGCGGCACGGAAATCGCGGGGGCAAGCGCCAGAGAATCGAAAGGGTGGCGCAGCATCCAGCGGACCGGCAGAAACGGATAATGCCTGCGCGCAACGGCCACAAGGCTGTCGAACGGCGCAACCAGGACAACCGCGCGTATCGGACGCCGCGCCGCCAGTTGCACCGCGACGCCACCGCCGAGGCTGCGGCCGAACGCCAGGACGCGGGTCGCATCCACGTCCTCACGCCTGACCACTTCGTCATACCACGCGAGCGCGTCGGCGACCAGCGCGCGCTCGGATGGCGACCCCCCGCTCGCCCCGTAGCCGCGGTAGTCGACCAGCAGCCATCCGATGCCCGCCGTTGCCCCGGAGCGCTGGTCACCGATCTCGTCGAGCATCCAGAATACTTCTTCGGCGTTGCCGCCGAAATAGATCACGATCGGCGCCCGCGCCACGCCCGCCGCGCGCATTCTCCAGGCATGCAGCCGAACGCCATCCGCACTTTCGATGAACAGTTCCTCGACCTGCGGGAAGCGCTTCGCAATGACGGCGCGGCCCAGGTCATCGAGCCGCTGCGGGAAGAAAATCAACCTGTCCTGCCAGACGAGCGCGAACGATTCGGGCATTGCGTCCAACGGCTGCTCGCTGAGCAGTGCGGGCAGCCACTTCGCCTCGGCGGACTCGCTAGCGAGGGGATCGCGCCCGAGTACCCGGTGCTTGAGCACCAGTTGCGCAAGCAGCAGCCGGCGGACACTGCCGGTGCGTGCCGCTTCCCACGCGAGTCCAGCCACGCTCGCGACGTGATATAGCGCCGAGGCCGATTGGCGCGCGAGCATCTCGCCGCCAGGTTGCGCCGCTTCGCGCGCAAGTGCGCAGGCTCGCTCGATCGCAATGGCAAATCGCTCGCGCACCGCGTCTGCCATGCGCGCCTGCGACAGCCTCTCGCGCATCATCGCCTCGAATGCGGGAAGCGCGTCCTCGCGGCGCACGGCGCGGCGCACGTCCAGCGCCACCACGTTGCTGGTGCCTTCCCATATGGAGCCGAGGTGCGCATCGCGCACCAGCCGCGCATCGCTCCACTCCTCGATATAGCCGCAACCGCCGCGCACCTCCATCGCGTCGCCCGTGACCTGGCGCGCATCGCGGCAGGCGCGATATTTGATCAGCGGTGTGAGCATGCGCACCAGCCGGTAAGCATCGGCATTGCCACCGTCGGCGGCTTCGAGCGCGGCGGCCGCCTGCAACATCACGCTGCGCGCCTGCTCCGCGCGCAGCATGATCTTCGCCAATTGGCGCTGCATCAGCGGCAGGTCGATAAGGCGTTGCCCGAAGGCGACCCGATTGCGCGCGATGAACAACGACTCGGTGAGCGCGCGGCGCATCATGCCGGCCGCGCGCACGCCGTTCGACAGGCGCGAGTTGTTGATCATGTCCGTCATCTGCTTGAAGCCGCGGTCGAGCGCGCCAACGGGATGCGCTTCGGCACCCTCGAGCCGGATTTCGCCGCTCGCCATGTCGCGCGTGCCGAGCTTGTCCTTCAGTCGCACGATGCGATATCGGTTGGGTGTACCGTCAGATGCGATGCGCGGCAGCAGGAAAAGCGCGATTCCGCGCGTGCCCGCGGACGCTCCCTCGGGGCGCGCAAGCACCATCGCCAGATCCGCATCGGGATTGGAACAAAACCACTTCTCGCCGTACAGTAGCCAGCTGCCGTCCGCATCGCGCACGGCACGCGTGGTGATCGCTCCGACATCCGAGCCGGCGTCCTGCTCGGTCATGAACATGGAGCCCTGGGAAAGCACATCCAGGTCCTGGCTGGTGAGCGCGGGCAGGTAACGCGCGACGAGTTCGGGGGCGCCGTACTTCCTCAGAGTGCGCGTCAGCGAGTCGGTCATGCTTACCGGGCAGCACAGCCCGAATTCCGCCTGCACGAACAGGTAGGTCAGCGCGTACTTCGCCGCGGGCGGCATCGGCTGCGGCCAGCCGAGCACACCGCCGCGGTGCGAAAGCGCAGCGAGGCCATACTCGCCGAATGCAAGGCGTTCCATCGCGACATAGTCGGGGTGTTTTTCGATGCGCTGCTCGTCGAGCCCGGTCCGGGAGCGGTGGACGAGAGTCGGCGGATTGCGGTCGGCCGACGCTGCAAGCTCGTCCAGCCGTCCGCCGGCGAGCGCGCCGAGACGCTCAAGGTGCGGCTCGAGGTGCGCAAACAGATCCTGCGGAAGGTAAAGCTGGAGCAGCCGCGCGTACTCCGGATCTGCGCGGTAAAGATTTGCGCCGCGGTTGTCGGGAATTGCGGCCGCGGCCGGGGCGAAGGATTCGAGCCTGGACATGGCGTGGGCGGGCTACTGCTTCTGGTAGATCTCGCTGCCCTGCTTCACGAACTCGACCGCCTTCTCCTGCATCCCCTTCTCGACGTAATCGCGCACGTCCTGGGTGATCTTCATCGAACAGAAGTGCGGCCCGCACATCGAGCAGAAATGCGCCAGCTTGGCGCCCTCCTGCGGCAGCGTCTCGTCGTGGAATTCCTTCGCGGTGTCCGGATCGAGGCCGAGGTTGAACTGGTCGGTCCAGCGGAATTCGAACCGTGCCTTGGAAAGCGCGTTGTCGCGGATCTGCGCGCCCGGATGGCCCTTGGCAAGATCGGCCGCATGCGCCGCGATCTTGTAGGCGATGATGCCGTCCTTGACGTCCTTCTTGTTCGGCAGCCCCAGGTGTTCCTTGGGCGTCACGTAGCACAGCATCGCGGTGCCGTACCAGCCGATCATCGCGGCACCGATCGCCGAGGTGATGTGATCATAACCGGGTGCGATGTCAGTGGTGAGCGGCCCGAGCGTATAGAACGGCGCCTCGTGGCACAGTCTGAGCTGCAGGTCCATGTTCTCCTTGATCAGGTGCATCGGCACATGCCCGGGTCCCTCGATCATGGTCTGCACGTCGTGTTTCCACGCGATCTTGGTGAGCTCGCCCAGGGTCTTCAGCTCGGCGAGCTGGGCTTCGTCGTTGGCATCGTAGCCCGACCCCGGCCGTAGGCCGTCGCCCAGGCTGAAGCTCACGTCGTAGGCCTTCATGATCTCGCAGATGTCCTCGAAATGCGTATACAGGAAGGACTCCCGATGGTGGGTGAGACACCACTTGGCCATGATCGAGCCGCCGCGCGAAACGATTCCCGTCATGCGCTTCGCGGTGAGCGGGATGTAGGCGAGCCGCACGCCCGCGTGGATGGTGAAGTAGTCGACGCCCTGCTCGGCCTGCTCGATCAGCGTATCGCGGAAGATCTCCCAGGTGAGTTCCTCGGCCTTGCCGTTCACTTTTTCCAGCGCCTGGTAGATCGGCACGGTGCCGATCGGCACCGGCGCATTGCGGATGATCCACTCGCGCGTCTCGTGAATGTTCCTGCCGGTGGAAAGATCCATCACCGTGTCGCCGCCCCAGCGCGTGGACCAGGTCATCTTCTCGACTTCCTCGGCGATGCTGGAGGAAAGCGCCGAGTTGCCGATGTTGGCGTTGATCTTCACCAGGAAGTTGCGGCCGATGATCATCGGTTCGATTTCCGGGTGATTGATGTTGGCCGGGATGATTGCGCGCCCGCGCGCGACTTCGCTACGCACGAATTCCGGCGTGATTTCCGCGGGAATGGCCGCGCCGAAGTTCTGCCCCGGGTGCTGTCCGGTGATCAATGCCGAGAGTCCGTCGCGGCGTTGCGTTTCGCGAATCGCGATGAATTCCATTTCGGGAGTGATCATCCCGACGCGCGCGTAGTGCATCTGCGAAACATTCTTCCCCGCTTTGGCGCGGCGCGGCCTGCGCTTGAGGTCGAAGCGCAATTCCGCAAGTTTCGGGTCAACCAGCCGCTCGACGCCGTAGCGCGACGTGGGGCCGTCCAACTGATCGGTATCGTCGCGCTCTACGATCCACGCCTCGCGCAGTGCCGGCAGACCAGAGCGGATATCGATCTTGACCCCAGGGTCGGTGTAGGGGCCCGAGGTGTCGTAGACGAATATCGGCGGGTTCTTTTCCGCGCCCGTCGTGGCGTGCGTGTCAGCCTGCGAAATCTCGCGCATCGGAACGCGGATGTCCGCGCGCGAACCCGCGACGTACACCTTGCGCGAACTGGGCAGCGGCTGCACTGCGGCGTCATCGACATGCGCAGTGGCGGCGAGAAACTTCGGGTTGGCGTTCATGGTTCGCTCCAATCGATACGCGCGGGGAGCGAAGTCGGCGGTGCCGGCTCAACGCTTCCCTGCGGCGGCATTACCCGCATCAGGTTCCAAGGGACTCTCTCACCCGCCGTGCACTCGCACGGCAGGACCCCTACGCCGATTCATTGATTATAGACTTGCGCGCGTATCCGGTACAATATATGACTGACTGGTTAGTTATTAGAGACATGAACGCGCCCCTGCCCACAAGACCGCAGCCGCGCTGGACGCGCCGCAAGGACGCGCGCCCGGAAGAGATCGCCGCGGCGGCGCTGGACCTGTTCGTCGAGCACGGTTATGCCGGCACCCGGCTCGAGGATGTCGCTGCGCGCGCCGGTGTGAGCAAAGGAACGCTCTATCTGTACTTCGCCGGCAAGGAAGAACTTTTCAAGGCAGTGGTGCGCGAAGGGCTCGTTTCGCCGCTCACCGAGTTCCGCAGCACGGTACTCGAGCAGTACAAGGGCAGCGCGTTCGACTTGCTGCGGATCCTGTTCTACGGTTGGTGGGAGCGCATCGGTTCGACACGCATCTCCGGCATCCCGAAGCTGATCATCGCCGAAGCCCACAACTTCCCCGAGATCACCAGGTTCTACATCGACGAAGTGGTCGTGCCCGGCCAGGCGATGCTCGAATCCATCGTCGCGCGCGGCGTGGCGAGCGGTGAGTTCCGGCGGGTGTCGCCGCGCGAGACCGGCACGCTGCTGATTGCGCCGCTGCTGCTGCTTGCGCTGTGGCGCAATTCGCTCGGACATTACGAGCCCGGCGCGATCGACGCGCGGCGCTTCATCGACGCGCACCTGGAAATGCTCCGCAATGCGCTGGCGGGTACGCCGGCACGCGTGCACAAGGTCTCCTGAAAGGCGCCCATGTCCTCCAACGCTCGCCGTTCACTACTCGCCATTGCCGTCGCGCTGGCAGTGGCTGCTGCGCTGTTCACGAGCATCGCGAACGTGCGCAGCAAGGCGGCCGCAACCGCAGCGGCAGCGGATGCGCCCAGCCCCGCGATCGAGTTCCTGCCTGCGGATTTGCACACGCTCAAGGCCGCGCCGCTCTCGCGCACGTTGCCGCTCACCGGCACGTTCGCAGCGCTCAACGAGACCACGGTCAAGGCCAAGGTCGCGGGGGAACTCGTCGAGGTCACGGTGCGCGAAGGCGAGAGCGTGAAACGCGGGCAAACGCTCGCGCGCATCGACCCGACGGAAGTGCAGGCGCGCGTCGCGGCCCGCCAGGCCGACGTCGAGGCCGCACGGGCGCAACTGACCTGGGCGGAGAAGAACCGCAACACGCAAAAGGCGCTGCTCGACAAGAGCTTCATATCGCAGAACGCTTTCGACAACGTGCAGAGCAACCAGGATGTTGCCATCGCGAGGCTGCGCGCGGCCGAAGCCGACCTGGTGGTGGCGAGGAAATCTCTCGGCGATTCCGTGCTGAGCGCGCCGATCGGCGGCATCGTCGCCCAGCGCCACGCGCAGCCCGGAGAACGCGTGCCGCTCGACGCGAGGATCGTCACGATCGTGGACCTTGCGCGGCTGGAACTGGGCGCATCGGTGCCCGCAGCAAGCATCGGGCAGGTCAAGGTCGGTCAAACGGTCGCCTTCCGCGTGGACGGATTCGGCGAGCGCGAGTTCGCAGGGCGCATCGAGCGGATCAACCCCTCCACGACCGCCGGCTCGCGCGTCATCAGCGTCTACGCGGTGATCGACAACCAGGATGCCGTGCTGCGCTCAGGCATGTTCGCCCAAGGCGAGATCGTTCTCGAGCGCACCGAGAACGCCGTGGCCATTCCCGTCTCCGCGTTGCGCGAGGAAGCGGGCCAGAGCTTCGTCTACGCGATCGAAAACGGCGTGCTGCGACGCAAGCCGGTCAGGACCGGTCCCGTGGGCGGCGTCGAGAGCGTACCCGTGCTCGAGGGCCTGCGCCCGGGCGACATCATCGTGCGACACAATCTCGGCGCGCTGCGCGAAGGCGTTGAGGCGCGCATCGCAGCCCCCCCTTCCGCGGCGCGCTGAGGCGCTGACGGCAATGTGGTTCACGCGCATCAGCATCCAGAACCCGGTATTCGCGACCATGATGATGGCCGCCCTGCTGGTGCTGGGCCTGTTTTCCTATCACCGTTTGCCGGTCGAACAGTTCCCCGACGTGAGCTTTCCCGTGGTGGTGGTGACCACCGCGTTTCCCGGCGCTGCGCCCGAGAACGTCGAGGAAGAAGTCACGCGCAAGATCGAAGAATCGGTCAACACCATCAGCGGCATCAAGACGCTTTCTTCGCGTTCCTACGAGGGCGTTTCGGTGGTGATCGTCGAGTTCGACCTCACGATCGACCCGAAGCTCGCCGCGCAGGACGTGCGGGAGAAGATCGCCCTGATCCGCTCGGGCTTCCGCGACGAGATCAAGGAGCCGCGCGTCTCGCGCTTCAACCCGGACGACCTCCCGATCGCGTCAGTCGCGGTGACTTCGCCCGGGCGCTCCCTGCGCGAGCTCACTTCGCTCGCCGACCAGGTCATCAAGAAGCGGCTGGAAAACATCGGCGGGGTCGGTCAGGCAACGCTGGTGGGCGGCGTGAAGCGCGAGATCAAGGTGATCCTCAAGCCCGAGGAGATGGAAGCGCAGAAGATCGGCGCCGACCAGATTATCCAGGCGCTGCGCAGCGAGAACCAGGATCTGCCCGCGGGAAGCCTCATCACCAGCGGAGACGAGCGCACCGTGCAGGTGAAGGCGCGGCTCACCGAAGCGCGCGATTTCCGCAGCCTGATCGTCGCGCGCCGCGGCGGCAAGGCGGTGGCGCTGGGCGCGATCGCCGACATCGTCGACGGAGAGCAGGAGGAGGAAAGCGCCGCGCTGGTCAACGGCGTTCGTGCCCTGTCGATCGACATCATCAAGGCGCAGGGCGAGAACACCATCGCGGTGGTCGACGGCGTTCGCCGCGTGGTCGCCGAGCTTCCCCGCCTGCTGCCCCCGGACGTCAGGCTCGAGATCGTGCGCGACGCCTCGACCGGCATCCGCAACTCCGTTGCGGACGTGAAGAAGACGCTGATCGAGGGTGCGCTGCTCACCGTCGCGATCGTGTTCCTGTTCCTCGCTTCCTGGCGCAGCACCGTGATCACGGGGCTCACGCTTCCGATCGCGCTGATCGGCGCGTTCCTGTTCGTCTACGCATTCGGGTTTACGATCAACCTGCTCACGCTGATGGCCCTTTCGCTCTCGGTCGGACTGCTGATCGACGACGCCATCGTGGTGCGCGAGAACATCGTGCGCCACGTCGCGCTCGGCAGCGACCATCACAGCGCCGCGCTCGAGGGCACGCAGGAAATCGGCCTGGCGGTGCTCGCGACCACCTTGTCGATCGTCGCGGTGTTCCTGCCGGTCGGGTTCATGGGAGGCATCATCGGGCGTTTTTTCCACCAGTTCGGGCTCACCGTGGTCGCCGCGGTCCTGATATCGATGTTCGTTTCGTTCACTCTCGACCCGATGCTCTCGTCGATCTGGCACGACCCGCAGGCGGAAGGACAGTTCGGCACGGGCCCGCTCGGCCGGCTGCTCGCCTGGTTTCACCGGCTCATGGAAAGTTTCACGGCGCTCTACCAGCGGCTCCTCGGCTGGAGCCTCGAGCATCGCAAGACGGTGCTCGCGATTGCACTGGCGAGTTTTCTCGGCGCCTTCCCGATGATGAAGTTTCTCGGCTCGGAGTTCGTGCCCGAGCCGGATCTGTCCGAGCTGCAGGTGCAGTTCAAGACGCCGGTGGGGTCCTCGCTCGCCCTGACGCAGAGCAAGGCGGTGCAAGTCGAGACCGCACTGCGCGGGTTTCCGGAGATCAAGCATACCTATACGACGATCAATACCGGTTTCGCGCAAGGCAAACACAAGGTCAACATGTTCGTCCAGCTGCTGCCGCGCGATCAGCGCTCGCGCTCGCAGGAAAGCCTCACAAAACCTTTGCGGGAACGCCTGGCCCGGATCGCGGGTATCGAACTGACCCAGATTGGCGCGTACAAGGCGGTCTCGAGCGGCAAGCCGGTACAGGTCTCGCTGCTCGGCCAGGACCGGCAGGTACTCGACGATCTCTCGCGCCAGGTGATCGCGGCGCTGCGCGAAGTGCCGGGCGCAGTCGACATCGAATCGAGCAACGAGGCCTCCAAGCCGCAGGTTTCCGTCGAGCTCAAGCGCGAACTCGCCTCGGAGCTCGGGGTCGGCGTCGCGCAGATCGCGGCAAGCTTGCGCCCCTTGCTCGCGGGCCAGGCCGTGGGCAATTGGCGCGCGCCGGACGACCAGTACTACGACGTGACCGTGCGCGTCTCGCGCGGCGACCGCGCGCAGATCTCGGACCTCGAGCGCGTGCCCCTTGCGGCGAACCAGCTGGATGCAAACGGCTCACCCCGCATGGTGCAGTTGCGTGAAGTTTCGACCATGCGCGCGGACACTGGCGCGCAGCAGATCAACCGCAAGGAGCAGCTGCGCGAAGTGCTGGTCACCGGGAACGCTTTCGGCCGCCCGGCAGGCGACGTCGCCAGTGACCTGAAAAAGCGCGTCGAGGCGATCGCGTTCCCGCCCGGCTACCGTTTCCTGATGGGCGGTTCTTCGAAGGACATCCAGGAGTCGCTTACCTACGCAGGCCAGGCACTGGTGCTGGCGGTGATCTTCATCTACCTGATCCTCGCATCCCAGTTCGGTTCGTTCCTGCAGCCGCTGGCGATCATGATGTCGCTTCCGCTATCGCTGATCGGGGTGGTGATGGCGCTGCTGGTGGCGCGCTCCACGCTGAACATCTTTTCAATCATCGGATTCATCATGCTGATGGGTTTGGTGACCAAGAACGCCATTCTGCTGGTCGATTTCATCAACCACGCACGCAAGGGCGGCAGGCCGCGTGCCCAGGCAGTGCTCGAGGCCGGACGCGTCCGGCTGCGCCCGATCCTGATGACCACGCTGGCGATGATTTTCGGCATGCTGCCGCTCGCGCTCGGGCTCGGTGAAGGCGGAGAGCAGCGTGCCCCGATGGGCCAGGCGGTGATCGGCGGCGTGATCACTTCGGGATTGCTCACGCTGGTGGTGGTGCCCGTGATCTACACCTACCTCGATGATCTCGCCGATTGGGCGTTGCGACTCGCGCGCGGGCGGCAGCCGCGCGAGGCATGAACCGAGGGCTGAACTTCGGCGAATGAGTTACAATTTCAATCCCGTCCCGCAGCCCCCCTCGCCCCTTCCCGCCCATGAACTACGAACAAGCCCGATTCAACATGGTCGAACAGCAGATTCGCCCCTGGGAGGTCCTCGACCAGACGGTGCTTGACCTGCTCTACGTGGTGCCGCGCGAGGAATTCGTGCCGCCAGCCTTCAGGGCGCTCGCCTTCTCCGACATGGAAATTCCCCTCGGCGAGGGGCAGAAGATGTGGGCGCCGAAAATCGAAGCGCGCGTGCTGCAGGAGCTGCAGGTGAAGAAATCCGACCGCGTGCTCGAGATCGGGACCGGCAGCGGTTATCTCACGGCACTGCTCGCGCATCGCGCCGCGCACGTCCGGTCGGTGGAGATCGGGCCCGCGCTCGTGGAATTCGGCCGCGCCAACCTGGCCCGCCACGGCGCGGTCAACGTGACGGTGGAAGCCGGCGATGGAGCGCGCGGGTGGGCGCTGGAAGCGACGTTTGACGTGATCGTGCTCACCGGCTCGACGCCGGTGCTGCCGGACGCCTTTGTCAGGCAGCTCGCCCCCGGCGGGCGGCTGTTCGCCGTGCTCGGCGATGCGCCGGTGATGGTGGCGCGCGTGGTGAGCTCCAACGCACCGGGCGTCGTGAGCAACGTCGACCTGTTCGAGACCGAGATCGCGCCGCTCGTGAACTGCGAGCAGCCGCCGCGTTTCCGCTTCTAAAGACGCCGATGAATGCCATGACCGGCAGTATCCGCGGCTTCGTTCTCGTCGCCTCGTTCGCGGCGGCACAAGCGACCGGCGCATCGGACCTGATGCAGGTATACCGCGACGCGCGCGGATTCGACGCGCAGTATTCAGCGGCGCGCTACGCCTTGCGCGCAGGCCTCGAAAAGCTCCCGCAGGGCCGCGCACTGGTGCTGCCTACGCTCGGGCTGACTGCGGGCGATACGAGGAGCCATCTGGGACTTGATCCCTATGGTCCCAATCCCGTTCCCCATTCCGCGCGCACCTTCTACAACCGGAACTACCAGCTCAACTTCAGCCAGCCGATTTATCGGCCGCAAAACTGGCTGCAATCCGACCAGGGCGAACTGCAGGTGAAGCAGGCCGAGGCGATCTATGGCCAGGCCGGACAGGACCTGGTGGTGCGGGTGGCGCAAGCCTATTTCGACGTACTCGCCAGCGAGGACACTCTCGCACTGGTGCGCGCCCAGAAAGCCGCCATCGCCGAGCAACTCGCGCAGGCCAGACGCAACTTCGAGGTAGGCACCGCAACCATCACCGATACACACGAGGCGCAGGCGCGCTTCGACCTTTCCAGTGCGCAGGAGATCTCGGCGCTGAACGACCTCGAAAACAAGGCGCGCGCGCTCCAGCAGATCGCCGGAAAATCCTACGACAAGCTGTCACCTCTGCGACCCGACGTGAAGCTTGCGCCACCCAATCCGAACAACATGCAACCCTGGGTGGAACTCGCTGACAAACAGGCCTATCCGGTGGTGATCCAGGAGGCGGTGGCCGAGATCGCAAGCCTGTCCGCGAAGTCCGGCAAGCTCGCGCACCATCCGACCCTCGATCTGGTGGCTGGCTACGGGCAGACCTGGCAGACCGGCTCGACGATTTCCGGCAACAGCGCCCAACTGAATCTCGGCTCGATCGGGTTGCAGTTCGCGGTCCCGCTCTACCAGGGCGGCGCGATCAGTTCGCGCGAGCGCGAGGCGGCCGCGCTTTATGAAAAGTCGAAGGAAGATCTGCAGAATGCGCGCCGTTCGAGCGTGCTGCTCGCGCAGCAGTCCTACCTGACGGTGATCAACGGCATCGCGCAGGTCGGGGCGCTCGAGCAGGCCCTGGTATCGAGCCAGAGCGCGCTCGATTCGAACAAGCTAGGCTACGAGGTCGGGGTGCGCATCAACATCGACGTGCTGAACGCGCAGCAGCAGTTGTTCTCGACGCGCCGCGACCTTGCGTTGGCGCGTTACAACACGATCACCAGCCACCTGCGCCTGAAGGGCGCTGCCGGCAGCCTCAAGGAAGAAGATCTCGAGGAAGTGAACCGCGCACTGGCTCCCTAGGAAGGGGACGAGCGCTGGTAGAGAGCGTCGATGACTTCCAACTGGCGCGCGGTGGCACCGCGGTGCGCGGCGCAAAGTGCCATTCCCGCTTGTCCCATATGCCTGCGCCGCGGCTCGTCCGCGAGCAGTGACAGCGCTGCATCGATCACTCCCGCGGCATCGACAGCCTGAACTGCTGCGCCCGCCTCGCGCGCGGCAACAGAGGCCTCGCTGAAGTTATAGTCGCTCGGCCCCAGCACCACCGGCACGCCCTGCGCGAGCGGTTCGATCAGGTTCTGGCTGCCGTACGCCAGCACGCTCCCGCCCATCACCACGACGTCGGCGAGCGCAAAGTAGAGCGCCATCTCGCCCATCGTGTCACCGAGCAACACTTCCGTTTGTGCATTTCCCTCACCCGCCGCGCTGCGGCGCGCGAGCGCGAGCCCGCGCCGCGTCACGAGGTCCGCCACCTCGTCGAACCTGCGGGGATGGCGCGGCACGATAACGAGCAGATGGCCTTTTGCGGCGCGCTGCCCGAGCGCGTCGAGCAGCGCCGCTTCCTCGCCTTCGCGCGTGCTCGCGGCGAGCAACACGGGCCTGACGCCGAGCAGGCGTTTGAGCCGCGCGCCTTCGGCCGCCTTGGCAGAATCCGGCAGGAGGTCGAACTTCAGGTTGCCGTGCACTTCGACTGATCGGGCGCCCAGTGCGCGCAACCGCCGTGCGTCCGCCTCGCCCTGCGCGCACACCGCATCGAGCGCCGAAAATGCCGGCGTCGAAAGCGCCCCGAACATCGCGTAGCCGTGTGCCGACTTCTCCGACATGCGTGCATTGGCAAGCACCACCGGCACGCCATGCGCCTTGCAACCCGCGACCAGGTTGAACCAGACCTCGGTTTCCATCAATACGGCAAGACGTGGCCGGAAGAACGCAAGGAACCGCCGTACCGCCGACGGGGTATCCCAGGGAAGCCAGACGATGCGCGCATCCCTGCCCCAGGCCTGCTCGAGCGCTTCACGGCCCGCGGCGGTCATGCAGGTTGCGAGCAGCATGGCATCAGGGTGGCGCGCAAGCAGGGCGCGGGCGAGCGGCAGGCTTGCCCGCGCCTCGCCGAGCGAAACCGCGTGCACCCAGATGACCGGCCGGTCGGCGGGTTGCGAATGAATACCGAAGCGCTCGCGGACGTGTTGGCGATAGCGCGGCTCGCGCCGCGCGCGCAGCAACAGGCGCAGCAGCGCGAACGGCAACGCCAGCCAGACCACCAGCGTATAGGCTGCGCGGGCGAGCGTGCTCAAAGCCACGCCTCGAGCACGGCGCGCAGTTCATCGACCGAAGGAAGTGCGCCGCGAGCGCCAATATTTCGCACCGGCGTTGCGGCGTACAGACCGGTGAGCGCAGGATCGGAACTGCAGTAGATGCCGGCGGTCGGCACCCCAAGCCCGGCGGCAAGGTGTGTCAAGCCCGTGTCCACCCCCACGACCGCACGCGCGCGCCGCAGCAACGGCGCCAGATCGGTAATCGTCATCCGCTCAGCGACGCTTGCATGCGGGAACCCGGCTGCGATGCGATTGCAGCGCGCGCGCTCCGTTTCGCTGCCCCACGGCAGCAGGCAATTCTGCCCGCAAGAAGCAAGCCATGCGAGCAGGTCGCGCCAATTCGCTTCCGGCCACAACTTGTCGGCGCGACTGGTCATGGTGAGAAACACCACGGCGGAATTCCCGCCAGCGTGGTTCGCGTCTGGAGCCGTCGCGAAGCCGTATTCGGCCGGGCCTTCGACCGCAATGTCCATTGCGGCGCAGGCAAGCCGCCGGTTGCGCTCCACCGCGTGCAAGGCAAGCGGCACGGCGTGATGCACATCGTAGATGCTGGCGGCGAGACGCTCGCGCACGCTGGCTGCATCGAAGCCATGCTTTTCGCCGCGCGCCGAAGCGGCAATGAGCGCGCTCTTGACCAATCCCTGGGTGTCGATCACGCATTCGTAGCGCTCGGCGCGGAGCGCACGGCGGAATGCGGACAGCTCGCGCCAGGTGGCGGGATCATACAAACGCCTGCGCCAGCGCCGCGCGGCCACCGGAATCGCCCGGCGCACTGCGGCATGCAAGCGCGCGACCTCGACGAACGATTCCTCCACGACCCAATCGATCGCGGCCCCGGGCAGCGCGCGGCGCAGGTCGCTCACGGCGGGGCCGTTGTGCACCACGTCGCCGAGCGAGGATGTTTTGACGAACAGGATGGAAGGCATCGCGGCGCGCGGGGGAGGAGCCTCAGGTCCGCTGGGATAGAATGAGGCCCCGTTTCGCCGCGATTATAAGGTACGCAACTTGGCCGGCCGCGCCCCTCTTTCCGCGGTGCTCATCACCCGCAATGCGGCAAGCCAGATCGAGCCCTGCCTCGAGAGCCTAAAATTCGCCGACGAGGTCCTGGTGGTCGATTCCGCGAGCAGCGATGAAACCCGCGCCATTGCGGAGCGCCACGGCGCGCGCGTGATCGACAAGGAGTGGCTCGGCTTCGGCAGGCAGAAGCAGTTCGCCGCGGACCAGGCTGCGCACGACTGGGTGCTGAGCGTGGACGCCGATGAGCGCGTGAGCGAAAAACTTGCCGCGAGCATCCGCGCGGCGCTCGAAAACCCTGCCGCGCCGGTCCACCGCATGGCGCGCTGCAACCGCTTCCTCGGGCGCTGGCTGCGCCACGGCGAAGGCTACCCCGATTGGAGCGTGCGCCTGTTCGACCGGCGCGCCGCGCGCTGGAGCGACGATGCGGTGCACGAAAAGCTCCTGTTCGGTGTAACTCCAGTCACGCTCGAAGGCGACCTGCTGCACGAATCGGCCGAGGACCTCGCGCAATACCTCGCCAAGCAGAACCGTTATACCTCGCTCGCCGCGCGGCAGCTGCATGAGCGCGGCGCACAAGCCAGCGCACTGCAGATGCTTGCTTCGCCGCTGGTTCGCTTCGTCAAGTTCTACCTGCTGCGGCTGGGGTTTCTCGACGGCGTGCCCGGTCTGGTGCACATTTCGATCGGCTGCATGAACAGCTTCCTGAAATACGCCAAGCTCGCAGAGCTGCGACGGGGCGACGCATGAAAGTCCTGGTGACCGGTTGCGCAGGTTTCATCGGCATGCACGCTGCCGAGCGGCTGCTCGCGCGCGGCGACGAGGTGCTCGGCGTGGACAATCTCTCGCCGTATTACTCCGTGCAACTCAAGCGCGACCGCCTGGCGCAGCTGGAGACCCGCGCCGGGTTCCGCTTCGAGCTGCTCGATCTCGCCGACGCGGATGCGACGATGCGGCTGTTCGCCTCCGGGAAGCCGGAGTGCGTGCTCCATCTCGCGGCGCAGCCGGGCGTGCGGCATTCGCTCGAAAATCCCGCGGCGTATGTCCAGGCCAACCTGGTCGCGTTCGCGAACTGTCTCGAAGCCTGCCGGGCGCAGCCGGTGAAACACCTCGTCTATGCCTCGAGTTCGAGCGTGTACGGCGGCAACACCAAGCAGCCGTTCTCCGAATCGGACAACGTCGATCATCCGGTGAGTCTGTACGCGGCGACCAAGAAAGCCAACGAGCTGATGGCGCATACCTACAGCCACCTGTTCGGGATTCCCGCCACGGGCCTGCGCTACTTCACCGTCTACGGCCCGTGGGGCCGGCCCGACATGTCGCCGATGCTGTTCGCGCAGGCGATCATGCAGGGCAAGCCGATCCGCGTGTTCAACCACGGCGACATGCAGCGCGATTTCACCTACGTGGACGACATCGCAGAGGGCACGTTGCGCGTGCTCGACCATCCGGCGCAAGGCTCACCGCCGTACGAGATCTTCAACATCGGCAACCACGAGCCGGTCGGATTGCTCGATTACATCGCGGAACTCGAGCGCGCGCTCGGCAGGCAGGCGATCAAGGAACTGGCGCCGATGCAGCCCGGCGATGTGAAAGCAACGTGTGCCGATACCGCCCGCCTTCGCGAGGCGACGGGATTCGCTCACTCGACGCCGCTTGCGACCGGCCTCGCGCGCTTCGCCGAATGGTTCAAGCGCTACCACGGCTACGCGTGAGCGAACTGCAGCGCATCCTCGTCATCCGCCGCGACAACATCGGCGACCTGGTGTGCACCACACCGCTCATCGCCGCGTTGCGCTCGCGCTACCCGCAAAGCTGGATCGGCGCGCTGGTGAACAGCTACAACGCGCCGGTGCTGGAGGGCAATTCCGACCTCGATGCCGTTTTCAGCTATGAAAAACTCAAGCACCGCGACGGGCAGGGCTCGCTTCTGCGGACCATCGCCGGAGCGGTGGTCGAGCGCTACCTGCTGATCCGCAGCCTGCGCGCGCAGAAACTCGATTGTGTCGCGATCGCCACGACCAGCTACGTAGAGCGCACGGTCAACCTCGCGGCAAGGCTCCATCCGAAAACGATCGCGGGGTTCGTGGACGGCAAATGCCGCGATGCGCGCGTTCGCCTGCCGGTGCCGGAGGAAACCACTACGGGGCTGCACGAAGTCGAAGCTGTCTACCGGCTTGCGCCGTTGCTCGGCGTCGAAACGCCGATCCCGCCGCTCAAGATCGTGCCCTCGCCGGACGCCCTCGTGAAGGCAAGAGCGGCGATCGGGCAGGCGGGTTTTGCCGGGCGCATGCTCATCGGCGTGCACATAAGCGCGCGCCGTCCGGCGCAGCGTTGGCCGACCGGGCGCTATGCCGAACTGATCGTGCAGTTGAAGGAGCGATTCGGCGCAGCGAGCGTGCTGTTCTGGTCACCGGGTGCGCAAACCGATCCGCGCCATCCGGGCGACGACGAGAAGGCGGCGGAGGTCGTGAAACAGGTTGGTACGCGAGCGCCGCTGCTTGCGTACTCGACCACCGAGTTGCGCGACCTGATCGGGGCGTTATCGGTCTGCGATGCGGTGATCTGCCCGGACGGCGGGGCGATGCATCTGGCCGCCGCGCTGGGAAGACCGATCGTGGCGCTATTCGGCGATTCGCCGCCCGAGCGCTGGCGGCCTTGGGGGGTCAGACACACCGTCATCCAGACTCCGAGCCGCAATGTAAGCGACATCGCGGTCGATGCGGTCGTGCGCACGTTTACCGCGTTGCTGCCTGCAGCGAGAGGCTAAGGTCGCCGCTTTCAACCCTCGCGCGACGCCCGGGCATTCCCCCTCAGGAAATTCCCGCCGCCGCCTCCAGTTCCGCGAGCGTCGCATCCTCGATCCGGCCGCTTGGCGGCAATCCGCGCGCGTTCTGAAACCTGATGAGCGCCTTCTGCGTATTCTCGCCAAACCAGCCGTCCACGGCGCCAGGTGAATACCCAAGATACGTAAGGTAAAGCTGGGTCGCGCGCACCGGCAGGCTGGGCAGAGGGCCGGTGCTGAAACGCGCATGCGCCTTGGCGAGTTTGCTGTCGTAATTGTTCTTCTGAAAATCCTCGCCGTTGTAGCGAAACGCGAAATTCGCCCAGTCGCCCTGCTGCAAGTATCTCGCGAGTCCGTTTTTCACGATGAAGCCCACCATCGCCTGAAACTGCGCGTCCTCTGACGCGCACATCGCCTCGACCATGGGTTCCACCCCCACGAACCCGACCTCGGCGGCGTTGAAACCCATCACCTGCCCCAATCCCCAGGAGGTGCTCTCCAACGCCGCTCTGCGCTCGAGCGCCACGGCGCGCAGCAGCCGCTCGTGCTGAAACACGCCGCCCGCCCCGTAACCACCCGCCTTAGGGTCGCTCAAATCCGGCGCGGCAGAAGCGAAGCGGCCACCCGTGCGCCGGTGAAAAACATGCCGCTCGAAAAGAATCTGCGGCCGGCGGTCCGCAAAAAAGCCGCAGCCCCTGGTTTCCACTGTCATCACCGCCCACAGCGCGGGCAACCCGACGCCCAGTTCGCCCGATGCGTGACTGAGGCCCGCTTCAGAGAGCGCTTTGCCTTTGCCCTGGAACATCATCGCAGTGCCTCACGGCGCACTGCATGCAAAACTCTTTTCCTCGTCCAGGCTCCCCTTGCCATCCCACTTCGCGACCTGCGGATACGCACACAGCGGCCGCGTGCGCACGATCCTGCCCTGCTCCATGCGGCCCGCGACGATGCGCTCGGGCGCCTTGCCGTTTTCCACCCAGTTGACGAGCGGGGTCATCGCATCGAGCCGGTCAACGCCCACACCACCGCGGCAGTGGAACATCCCCGGCACCATGAACAGGCGCATGAACCCGGGCACGCCGGCGCCCATCTTCGCCTGCACCTTTTCGTAGTAGTCGATCCCCATGCCCGGCGCGAGCGCGGTGTCGGCCCAGCCAAAATACATCAGCAGTTTGCCGCCGCGCGAGCGGAACTCCGAGAGGTCCGGGTCCACGGCGTCGAGCAGGCCGCGGATCGCCGGCGAAATGCGCGCGTAGTCCTTGTCGAAGTCGAACTTCATCCAGTCGTGAGCGGGATCGGCTTTCGGATGGAAGGCCATGTACTTCACGAACGAGTCGCCGTAGAGCAGCTGGCGGCTCTTGCCAGAGGGCGGAATGATCCAGAAATCCCATCCGCTCGAGGGACCGGGCAGCGTCGGCTGCTGGCCGACCTTCTCGGCGCCAACGGGCTGACCGAAGAAATACGCGCGGCCGTTCGAGCGCGGGCCGGTGTAGATTGCGTTCAGCGCGCCCGCCTGGCCCGCCGTGAGGCAGTCGGCGCCGTCCTGTCCGGCAGGGCAGGCCTTCACATCACGCGCGGGGTCGAAGTCGCAGGCACGCGGATCGTCGATGATGCCGTCCTTCGCGCCGTCCCTCGCGTCGCAGCGCTCGTACACGGCGTCGGCGACGAGCCTCATCTTCGCCATCGGGACCGGTGCGCGCGCGAGTTGCTGCGCGTTCCACAGCGCGGTGCTAAGCGAATCGGTGAAGTTGAGCACCGGCGCGCCCGCAATGATGCCGTCGAAGTCGCCCGCATAGCGCTGCGCCGAAATCAGCGCCTGGCGCCCGCCGGTGGAACAGCCGTCCCAGTACGAATGGGCCGCGGGCCGGTCGTAATACGCGCGCAGGAGACGCTTTGCCGCCCGCAAGCTCTCGTGCACCGCGCGGAAAGCGTAGTCCACGGTCTTTTGCAGGTTGTTGTGCGCGAAGCTGCCGAGAGGCTCGCCGTCTGCGTCATGCCCGGTGTTGGTCTGCACCGCAACGAAGCCGTTCTTCAACGCCATGTTGCGCTGGCTCACGCGGATCGGCGCGGCGAGCGATTCGCCCGCGAAGCCTCCGTTCCCGCGCATGTAGAGCCGCTTGTTCCAGGCGAGCGGCAGCGCGACTTCGAACTGCACCTCGGGCGCGATCACGCCGTGCACGCGGCAGAATGCCGGCGCATCGGCTGAAGCCGGCACCTCGTCGGCGGAGAGGATCGTCAGCGGCCCGCGTCCCATGGCTTTGAGCGCCCGGCACGCCATGCGCGGCGAGCGCGGCAGCGATCGAAATGATGGCGGGTGTCATTGCAGTTTTCACGAATATCTCCCGGAAGGCGTAGTTGTGTTTTTGAGCGAGCATACCCCGCATCCTAACCGCTGAGCCGGCGCAAGCCCTCGCCGAGGCCGGGCATTTCCTGCACGCCCCCGAGCGTCTGGAACGGTGTGGCTCCGGCGCCGGAGCCGGCCCCCCTTGACACGCCGCTGTCAATTGCAAACAGCGGCGAACCTCCAGTATTGGCGTAACCGCCATCGGCATACCCTTCCGCCGCGATGCGCCGCGCATCGGCATCCAGCCAACTGTGCAGCGACTCGTTGTAGCGCGCCATCTCGTCGTCAGTCGGCGGGGGCGGCGCGTTGTCCGGTTGCATGACCGAGCTTCGGCGCGCCTCGAACTCCTCGATCGCTTCGGCGTAGCGGGCCATGAAACTGCTGCTGCGTGCCGGCTGCACCGGCTCACGCAACCGGTTGTCGATCAGTTGAGATACCGAATCGGTGGCGTTCTGTGATCCGGGAGCGCTGACATTCGAAGAGGCGGCAGCGATCGAATCGGTCGCCGCTGGTCCGTCAGTTCTGCCGCGCCCGCCTCGCAATGCGTTTGCAGTTTCGTTGCTTCGCGATACGACGGCCAGAAAATCATCCACTGCAGCCGACGCAAGCGTGGCAGCCACCGGAACCGATGCCGTCTCGACCGGAACAGGCGCCGAGAAAGGCGTTACTGCTTCGGAAGATTCCGAAACCTTCGCAGGGATTGCAGTGTCAATCCGACCCGGAATCTCGACGGATAGTTGAGTCTCGTTCGCGGCCACATTGGCGGAATCGGCCCCGGTCGAAGCTGCGACGGTTGCTCCCTCGACCTTCAACTCGAGCCGGGCAATCGCGACCTCTCCGGACAAATCCACCGCGGCGAATACGAATTGATGTCTCCCGGCGTCCGTCGCACCGGGTGTGCCCGAAAGCGTCCGTGCCTGCGCATCGAAGCGTAGCCATTCCGGGAGCGCCAGAGTATCGGCATCAAATGCCAGCAATTGCGTGGCATCCACCGGGTCTGGATCGCGCACCGCGCCTTGCGGGAGGCGATACTCGAACGCCTCGCCGACGTTGGCGGCCAACTCACCCGCGGGAAGAGAGAACTCGGGCGATCGATTCGACGGCAGCGCCACGGCCAGCGACTCCAGCATCTGCGCATCCCATACGGCGCCGTTCGCGAACTCGATGCGCTCGATCCGGCCGTTCTGCGTGCCGCCGGCGCGAATTCTCAATCCTCCATCGACTGTCGCGAGCAGACGATCTTCGCCGCTCGCGTACACCTTCACCTCCGATGGCGCGATACCCGCGCCAAATCGAATGACGTCGGGGCCGCCTCCCGCATCCTGCACGACATCGATGCCGTCGCCCGGTGAAAACTCGTATCGATCGGCGCCACTGCCGCCAATCAGGAAATCGTTTCCCTTGCCGCCGGCAAACTCGTTGTTCGGTCCCGTCGCAACCAGCGTGTCCTGGTCCGGTGACCCGTTGATGGTGATGGCCGGCGCGTCCGGTTCCCCGGTCGATTCCGGTGCGTCGAGGCGTGCCTGCAATTCGGCCTGGTCCCACTGCGTTCCGTCCTCGAACACGAGCCGCACCGGCGCGGACGGATCGCCGATCGGCACATCGCGGAATGCGAAAGTTTCCCCCGTGGGCTCGAGCAGCAGCGCCCACTCGTCCTGCGCGACAGTGCGCACCGCCACTGCGCCAGGCGAAACGCCGCTGAGCTCGATCGTCACCGTGCCGTTGGGAAGATCGCGCACGAGCAAATCGCTTCCCAGGCCCGTGCCCCACGGGATGCGGTAGTTCTGCTTGCCCACGTCATATAGGTCGTCGCCCCTGCCGCCGTCCAGAACGTTGAGTTCGGGAACCGCGGGCGCCGTCAAATCGGCGGTCGGAAATTCCGGCTGCGGCTGGCCGGTGTTGTCGTCAAAGCCGTCGTCATTGTCGTCGTTGAAAGGCGGTGACCGGCCCCGCACGATCGAGTTCGCGTCTTCGAGGTCGAAAAGTATGTCGTTACCGGGACCGCCCGACAGCCAGTCGTTGCCGGGGCCGCCGTACAGCTGGTCGTCTCCCGCGCCGCCGATCACGCGATCGTCGCCGATCTGCCCGGAGAGTTCGTCGTTGCCATCGCCCCCGTCGATGAAATCGTCGTGATCGCCAGGCAGCGCCGTGTATTGATTCACGTAATCTCCGTCGAACGGCGAGTAGGGATTCGAGAACCCGGAGTCAGATGGAGCGACCGTCGTAGCGATCGACCACACTGCGTCCCTCCAATCACCCAGGATCACGTCATTGCCGGGTCCCCCAAACAGGGTATCCGCGCCCCCGCCACCACTGATGAGATCGTCTCCGCCGCCGCCGTACACGCTGTCGTCCCCAGGTCCTGCCATAACGTAATCGTTTCCCTCGCCCGCATCGATTACGTCCGCGGCCGTGGAGCGCAACATCCCTGTTTCGGGATCGTCCACACGATAGACATCAATACCGAAAGAATGCCGATCCGGGACGATCGGGACGTGATCGAGAGGTACGTAACCGTCCAGATAAACCGGGTTGATCCCATCCAGAACGACCGAGATGTCCGGGTCTCCCGGAAGCCGGACCAGCGTCGAATATTCCTCCTCCGCAGGGAACCTGTAATCTTCAGTCGCGTCTCCCGAAATCGAGTCGTCGCCCGGTCCGCCGAAAATGCGGTCCGCGCCCGCGCCGCCCGCGAGCACGTTTGCGGCAGCATCGCCGAACAGGACGTCGTCGCCGAAGCCACCGAGCAGAACATCGCGTCCCGTGGCTTCACCCGAGCGCAGAGGCGATAAATCGGACTCAAGCGAGTCCGGATTGCCCGCAATGAGCGTATCGCTCCCGGTTCCCCCGAACAGCAGGTCGCTGCCCTCACCGCCCGTCAACAGGTCGTCACCGCGGCCACCGTACCCGATGTCGTCGCCGGCGCCGAGATCCAGATGGTCGTCGCCGGAGTAGCCATCCGAGGCGAGGTCGTCGCCGCCGCCAGTGAAAAACGCGGTATTCCCCGGACTGCCAAAAACGAACTGATCGCGACCGTCGGGATTGGGAAACGATGAGAATACCGGGTTGCCGAAAGAATCATAGGCCTCTTCGACCGGGACCGGCGGCAATTCCAGCTCTGCGGCGGCTTCTGCGACAGTCAGGAGGTCGCCGACCAGGGCGTACTCGTCAATCGGGATGGAGAGCTGTGGAGAATCGAAATCGGCGAGCCGGATGCCGAGATCGCCGTTCCGAAAACCCTCAATGCGCAGACTGCCGTTCACCACCAGCGTGCCTCCCGACGCAAGGCTGCCGCCAAAGTCGTAAACGAAACGCCGGTCATCGCTGAAATACAAACCGGCGTCGCCGCGGTGACCGCCGCTCAATTGCGTGCCGTCGAACTCGATCGCGCCCCGCCCGTCCGCATCGCGAATCACATCGCCATCGAACTCGGATCGAAAGCGATATGTGTCCAACCCGGCGCCCCCTTCGAGGACGTCCTGACCCGGCCCGCCTTCCAGGACGTCGTTCCCCGCGCCGCCCTCGAGGCGGTCGCCGCCGGCGCCGCCGACCAGCGTGTCGTCACCCAGACCCGCTACGAGAACATCGTCGCCCGGGCCGCCATCCAGAAAATCCTTGCCACCACCACCGACAAGCGTGTCGTTACCTCCAGACCCGAAGAGCGAGCCCGTAGCGCTCGATCCGACGGTCAGCGTTTCCGCATCCTCGAAACCAAAGATCACCTTGCGCGAGAAGTTCGTGGCTGCGAGCAAGCTATCAATTCCTTGCGGTGTGCCGAAGGCTGCGCCGGCCAGGACGTCCGCGTAGCGCGCCGGATCGAGCACCGCAAGCCGATTTCCGCTCTGGCTGTCGACGAACAACAGATTCCCGCTCTCGCCGCGCTTCGCAAACGGGAGATCTGCGAGACGGCTCTCCGTCAACGACGCCAGAAACTTCGCGCGCTCGGTGAGCCACTGATCCGAGAGCAGCCCCGATCCAGTCGCGGGATCGTAGCGCTCGAGCGCATCGGCCATCCTGCTGAAATCGCCGTTCCTCAGTGCGAAAGGTTGCAGCGCGCGCAGCGCGTAGCGCACCGAAACGTCGTCTTGCGCGAGCTGGCGCAACTGATCGGCGCTGCGGCCAACCAGTGATTCCAGACGCGGGTCGCTGCCGGGCGATAGAGTGTCCGCAAGCCGGTAGAGATTCGTGTAGTACGCGTCGCGCTGGTCGACATCGCCGATCGCCACCGCGATCGGGGTTGGCGTCGCCGATCCGGTAAACGCTTCGCGCAGCATGTCGAGCATCGATTCGAGGCTCGTTTCCGGGCGTGAAGATGCGGCGTCGATCAGTTTTGATAGTGCGGCAGGATCATTCGCGTGCGCACTGGAAACCGACGCCAGAAAATCGTGCAGGGCGAGAGAATCGGCAAGGGGAACGATCGAGTGGTTGTACAGCGGCAATCCGGCCTCGATAAATATCCGTTCGGTCCGTCCGGGCTTGACGCCAAGAGAAGCGGTGACATCGGCACCCGCATCGGCGACCAGGTTAGTGATTGCGGCCGAGCCAAGCGAATCCGGAAAGCCGAGTCGATTGAGTCGTAGATTCCCCGCACCTGTCATGCCAGGAGCGTTGAAGGTGAAGATTTCCGACGTCGCTTGTGGAAACAGCCGGCCGAACAACAGCGCGAGATGTCCGCCCAGGCTATGACCGGTCACGACGATCCGCTCGGACGGCGACAGGACGCTGCGGCCAACCCCTTGGCCGGCGTCAACGCCGCGATCGCTGAGGAAAGTCGATATGACGCCCTGGAAGAGAGCGCTGCCTGCCAAGAGCGAAGGCACTGGTATGCCGGCCGCGAGACCAATGAGCTGCGCTCGTTCAGACGGTGAATAATTGACCTGCTCTCCCGCGGGGGTAGTCAGTTGCTTGTAGTAGCGGTAGAGGGAGACGGCTTGCGAGCGGGCGTATCCAGCGAGGGCAATGTCTCTGTCGGCAATTGAGTCGAGCAGGTCGTCGGTACCGCGAATCGCCAGCACATTTCTCGATGTGTTCTTGTCGAGGAGAAGGGCTGCCGAAAAGCCGCTAAGGTCATCAATGCCTCGATCGCGAACCGTGAAGCCTACGTTTGAGACTTGAATCGCTTCTCGAGATACTCCTAAGAAATTTAGCGCTTGTGATCGCGCGAAATCGCCGAACCCAGGCTCGACTAGTGCATCCAGAACCTGGGGCAATCCAAGCAGGCGCGCATATGCCGCTTGTGCCACCCGAGCGAATTTGTCGATGGAATGTAGTGACATAGTCAAGAGGTCCCTATTGGACCTTCGATCCATCTCTGATCGACCTTGAGACCAGATCAACTGAACTCAAGGCACAATCCGAACCATGTCCTAGAAGTGGCGACATTCTTTCCCTTAACCAGCCACCCTTCCATGTCAAGCGCGTGTAGCGAAGGAGTATGTTGCCGTTTACCCTTTCTACAAGGTAGTCATGCCTAGTCGTACCTGATCCAATATTCTTGTTCATCTCGGCTCGCAGTCGGACCTTTGCGGTTGCTGCCGGCACGGTCATTTGGGTGATCGGTCTTTCGGTCGGTCGTTCGAAGCGCTGCCACATCCCGTTCGCGTCGCGGCGCTCAACGTATCTGATTCCCTCGCTGAGAAGATCTTCGACCAATGCGGGATAGCTGCGATCGAGAATTACAACTTCCTGCGCTTCGAACGCATTGAAAACATGTAATCCACCTTCGGCCGAGCACTTCGACTTGAAGTAATAGTATTCGTAGGGCAAATCCCACGCCGGAATCCCAATGCCGACCAGCGCGACAATTACCTTTGCACCTGCGGTCGGCACCATCTTGAATGCGATAGCCCAAACCGCGCAGTAAAGCGCAGCGGCGCCGAGGATGGCGAGTCCGATCAAGCGATATCCTCCTCCGGATGCAGGTCCCGCTCGACCCTCGAGCAAGCGCTGCAAGATGTGCGTCTTGGGTACTTTTTTCGCAAATCATACTCCCGTGTTTTTCGCGCGGAAGAACGCCCGTCATGTCTTGCCGGCTTGTTGCACCGCCAAAAAATATGCCGGACGCGAATCTCGGCCGACAATCAATGAGCTAGGACGAGCCTTTGCGAATGGCGCCTTCGTCGCCCTATTGTTCGCCCGACCCGCCTCATCCCGTATACACCGGCGCCGGCTGACTGAAGTACCCGTCAAGCAAGTGATACACCAGCTTCCAATTCCTCGAGCGCGTACTCGTGTGAGCGATCCCTGGCATGACGATGAACTGCTTGTCGGGATTGGGCAGCCGCGCAAAGAAGTTCGCCAGGTCCTGATACGAAGCAATACCGTCCCATTGCCCACGCATGATCAGCGTAGGAACGGCGATCTTCTCCGGGTCCACAACCGGCAGGTTCATCGACATATCGACGTAGGTACCGGTAGGCACAGAATCGTCGAGCGCGAGCACGGCATCGGCGAACGCCTCGACCACGGTCAAGTCGCTCGTTCCCGGGTGATCGCGCGTGAAGATGCTCCGGATCATTTCGCGGTCGATCGGGCGGCGGTGACTCGCGCGGTATTGCTCGAGCCGCTTGCGCCGCGCGGCCAGCGTCGGACTGCCTTCGCCGGTCCAGACGAAGGCATCGAGCGCAAGGCGCGCTACACGCGCCGGATGGCGTTGCGCGAACAGCGCGGCGCGCAGCGCGCCCGAGGAAGCGCCATAGACGAGCAACTTACCGGCACCGGTAAGCTTGAGGATGTAATCCGACACGGCCGCGAGGTCGTCGGCGCCGCAGGCAACATCGGCATTCACCGGCCGCGACTTGTCGGAACGCCCATAGCCCTCGCAATCGAAGCACCAGGTGTCGTAGCCGAGGCGCGCGAACCAGTCCATCGTCGAGGACTCCGGGCGTCCCGGAATCTGCAGGTCGAACACCGGAGTCGAGGAGACCGAGGATCCATGAACGAACAGGATCGTCCCTTTACCAGTCTCCGCGGCGCGCTTGCGCCAAAGAAAAAGACGAACTTCGCCGTCACTCGTGCGCTTCGTGGTCCAGTGTTCAGCGCCGGAAATCGCGCGCCCCGAAGCAGAAGTCCGCGGCGCGCTCGCGCAAGCCGGGAGCAGCGCCGCCGCAACCAGGCCCACAGCCAGGAAGTCCCTGCGATCGCTCACTTCAGGATTCTCACCAAGGTGACGGCATTGACGAGACTGTTGGCCAGCACGAAATTCCCGTCCCGCGTGACCGAGGTGTTGCGCACGATGTCGCCACCCCCGGGAATGATCCAGCTCTGGAACTTTTCGGTCTTGGGATCGAAGCGCACGACCGTGTTCGGCGTGGTTCCCGATTCACTGTACCAGAGGACGTGGTCGATCACCGAAATGCCGTAAGGCTGGGACTTCGGCCCGCTCGGAGATTGCCATTCCGTCACCTTGCCGGTGGCGGTGTCCAGGCGACCCAGATAACCGCGCGAAAAATCCGCGTACCACACCATGTCGTCGCCCGTGATCGCAATCCGCCTCGGCCGCGACGCCGGATCCGGCAGCACGTATTCGCGGATCTGCAACGTCGCGGGATCCACGCGCGCCACCCGGTTGGTGCCGAACTGGACCACGAACAGCGTGCCCTTCGAATCCAGCGCCATGCCGTAGGGCCGGGACTTCGGCGTCGGCGGCGTGAGCAGCTTGATCTCGCCCGACTTCGGATCGAGGCGCCCGATGCGATTGGCGTTCTGGGCGGTGAACCAGAGCACGCCAGCCGTGTCGAAGATCAGCGTGTGCGGATCCTTCGTGTCTGCATCGGGCATCTTGTACTCGGTTACCGCACCCGTCTTCGGATCGAGCTTGCCGATCAATGCGCCGGTGTTTCCGGTGTACCAGATGTTTCCGGCGCTATCCTCGTCCAACCCGTGCGGACCGGAATGTGGCGTCTTGAGCGCGTATTCCCTGACTTGGCCGGTTGCAGGATCGACCCGGCCGAGAACGTTCTTCATCTGGCCCGTATACCAGAGGGCGCCATCCCGGGTCGCCAGCGGATCGTGCGGCCGCGACCCCGGCGTCGCAGCCTGCCATGAGCTGATCGAAATCTTGACCGGACCCGGTACCACGACTCCTGCCGGCTTCGCCTTTTCCGGATAATTCTTGACCAGGTACTCCGTGAGCGCGGCCACCTGGTTCGCCGGCACGTCGATGCCATGATTGGCCATCATGCGTAGAACCGTACGCCAGCCCTCGGGGGTGTAGCCGGCGCCCACGCGTGCCTGGAGCGGATGGCAGCTGTTGCAGTGCGCGGCGGCGACCTCCTTGCCCGGGCCGTCGGGCAACGCTTGGCCACCCGCGAAAGGCGCGATGCACAGCAAGGTGATTCCGATGGGCAGAACCCGATGATTCGACATTTTTCCTCCGTTCGAAAATGAGCCGGCAATCGATGTACGCGCTGCGATCCTATGCCGGTCCGCCGAATAGGTAAACCGTGCGCCCCGCGACGGCCGGCAGATTAGCGGGATTAACATACGCAAATGGAACCGCTCAAGATTCTCGATCGCGCGCACAAGCACTTCGGCCCGCATACCCCCACCGTACGCGAGATGCAGGCCTTTCTCGATCCGGGAACGGCACTCGAACTTGCTGCCCTTCTGGTCGCGCTATGGCAGTATTTCTTTCCCGACGGCGCGCCGAGGAAGCAACAACTCGTTTGTCACCAGATGCATTCGAAATACAGGAAGTGCGAGGCCCCGCTGGTTGGTTCAAAGTACACGGGCAAGACGGTTACGATCATCTGTCAGCGCGGGCATGCCACAAGGATTCGCATGAATTAGCGATCGCCCGTGCCTCGAGGGCGTGCCCGGCGGGTGGTTGAATTCTCCTACCCGTTCAAATACCACTCAGCCGTCCTCGCAATGCCCTGTTCGAACGTGAACTGCGGGCGCCATCCAAGCTCGTTGCGGATCGCGCTGTCGTCCACCTCGAGCGAACGCGTGAGTTTCCTGAACGCCGGCGCCAGTTCGAGCAGCGCCTGCGGAAAAGCGAACAGCCGCGCCGGTCGGCCGAGCACAGCGCCGATCGCGCGGCACAGATCGGGCGTGGACACCGGAGCCCCGTCGCTCACGCAGTACGTGCGCCCCGCCGCAGCTTGCGACTCCGCGCAACGCGCAATCGCATCGGCGAGGTTTTCAACGTAGATCAAACTGCGGCGATTGCGAATTCCCGCAAGCGGCAGCGGCCAGCCTTTTTCTATCACCCTCATCAACGCAAGGAAGTTCGCTTTGACCCCCGGCCCGTAAACCAGCGGAGGGCGCAGGATCGCGTACTGCATCCCGCCGGCCCGCGCTGCTTCGGGCAGCCGCCCTTCGGCGGCGAGCTTCGTCCTGCCATAGGCGTCCTCCGGATGCCGCGCATCGGTCTCGGCGACGGGTTTCGCACCCGATTCCTCGCCGTACACCTTGATCGAACTCAGGAACACGATCCTCCCCGCGCGACCGGACGCGGCCTTGACGAGCGCAGCGGTTCCCTCCACGTTGATCCTGCGCATCGTCTCTTCGTCGGCGCGGCGGTGCGCCATACCGGCAAGATGAACAATCACGTCCACCGAGCCAAGTTCCGCAGGCCAGCGAACCCCGGCCGCGAGGTCTCCCAGCTCGATTTGGCTGAACGGCAAATTCCCGGCCGCGGCAGCGCGCACCCCTGCGAGCACTTCGTGCCCCCGCTGCGCAAGAACCGGGCAAAGGCTGCGGCCGACGAAACCGCCAGCTCCGGTGACGAGAATTTTCACCCGTTCAATCTTCCTGCACCGCGCCGCGAAGCTAAATTCTTCGCAACCAGGCGGCCGGCCAGTGCGTCACATTCTCGGTCAGCTCGCTCTCGGAAAACGGCCACGCGGGCTGCTCGATGACGAATTCCGGGTGCGAACGGACGAACTCTTGCGCCGCCGCCGCGGGATTGTTCCAGGTCCAGTCCGCCGACCCGCGCGGCACGTCGTGCAGGTCGCGCATCAGACCGTCGGTGGCGACGATGTAGGAACCGGGCGATACGAGTTCATGGTATGCCTCGAGCTCCTTGAGGACGTGCTCCTTGCTGTGATTCGAATCCAGCAGCACGAGGGCGGTTGCGCCTTCGCCTGCGTACGCCTTGACCCGTTTCACGACTTCCTGTGAAGTCGAATCGCCCTCGATCAGCGTGATGAAGGACGCGAGCTCGTGCGCTTCGATGGCGCGCCGGTTGTGGCTGCGGATTTCGATATCGACGCCGATGACCCGGCCCTTGCCGAGCACCTTGCAAAGGCTGGCGTAGTAGATGAGTGATCCGCCATGCGCGACGCCCGCTTCGATGATGACGTCCGGTTTCAGGCGATAGACAACCTCCTGCGTGCGCACCATGTCTTCCGGCAACTGGATGATCGGCCGCCCCATCCACGAGAAGGTGTACGGGTATTTCAGGCTCCACCCCACCCGAACCCAGTGGCGCGAAATCAGCTCGAAAGCGCTCTTCGAGTAGAGGTCCATGACCGTGACTGTTCCCGATTCATCCTGCGTAAGCGTGCGCCGGTCGGTATCGATCGTCAGTTTCATTTCACCGTCACTCGTACGAAAAGTCGGGGTAATTCCGGTCGCGCTCGGAAATGATCCTTACATCGAGTGGCCACGGAACCTGAAACGAAGGGTCGTTCCAGCGAATGCCGCGTCCCAGGTCCGGATGATAGAACTCGGCAATCTGATAGGAGACCTCGGTACTGTCCTCGAGGGTCTGAAATCCGTGCGCAACCCCTTCCGGAATGTAGATCATGCGGCGATTTTCAGCACTCAGCTCCACGGAAAACCACTGCTTGAAGGCCGGCGAATCCGGGCGAACGTCCACGATCACGTCGAACAGCTTCCCCATCGTGCAACGAACCAGTTTCGCCTCGGCGTGCGGCTTCACCTGGTAGTGCATGCCGCGAACGGTACCGCGCGACGCATTGAACGAGACGCTGCACTGCGCCATCGCAGGATTGAGTCCCTTGCGCCTGAATTCATCGGCGCACCAGGTGCGCGCGAAAAATCCGCGCCCGTCGGAAATGGGTTCGAGCTCGACGACATGGGCCCCCGGGATGGGGGTATCGTTGAAAATCACGCGAGCCCCGCGCCGGGGCGTTCGACATACCACCGATAGGCGTTCGCGAACGATTCCTCGAGAGACGTCCTCGCGACCCAGCCGAGCGAGCGCAGCTTGTCGACATTCATCACTTTCCTGGGCGAGCCGTCGGGCTTGGTCCGGTCGTAAGTGAAACTGCCGCGGTATCCGGCCACTTTGGCCACGAGTTCCGCAAGCTCGCGGATGCTCGTATCCGTGCCTGTTCCGATATTGATGAACGGCTCGTCCGAATAGTGTTTCATCATGAACACCAGCGCATCGGCGAGGTCGTCAACGTACAGGAACTCGCGGCGCGGAGCGCCCGAACCCCAGATTTCCACCGTGGGAAGCCCCTCGATCCCGGCGCGATGCACCTTCATGATCAACGCCGCCGCAACGTGTCCCTGCTGCAGATCGAAATTGTCGCCTGGCCCCACCAGATTGGTCGGCATCGCCGAGATGAAATCCGCGCCGTATTGCCGTCTGTAAGCCTGGCACAACTTGATCCCGGCGATCTTGGCGATCGCATACCACTCGTTGGTCGGCTCGAGCGGCCCGGTCAGGAGCTGCTCCTCGGTCATCGGTTGCGGTGCGAGCCGCGGATAGATGCACGAGGAGCCGAGAAACAACAGCTTCTCCACCCCGATCTTGTGGGCGGTGTGAATGACATTCGCCTCGATCGCGAGATTGTCGTAAAGAAATTCCGCCGGCCTGGTGGAATTGGCGAATATGCCTCCGACAGTGCCGGCGGCGATGAACACGGCATGCGGCCGTGTTCGTTCCATCCAGGCTTCGACCTCGCCCTGGCGACGCAGGTCCACTTCCGAGCGCGTGGCCACCAGCACCTCGCAGGCCTCGCTTTGCAGCCTGCGCACGATCGCTGAACCGGCCATGCCGCGATGTCCGGCCACCCAAACGCGCTTGCCGCCCAAGCTGTAGCTAGTCGCCGCGCCCATGACTGCCATTCTCCCGTCCGACTTCGACGAGATCGGATTCAACCATCTCCTTCACCAGTTCGCGAAATGCGACGGTATGCGTCCAGCCGAGCTTGACCCGCGCCTTGGTCGCATCCCCGAGAAGCAGATCCACCTCGGTCGGCCGGAAATAACGCGGATCGACTTCCACCAGCGCTTCACCCGTCTTCGCATCGCGTCCCTTCTCGTTCGCGCCGGTCCCCGACCACGCGATCACGCGTCCGACCTGGTCAAAGGCAAGCTCGATGAACTCGCGCACCGAGTGGGTCTCTCCCGTGGCGAGCACGTAGTCGCCGGGGGCGTCCTGCTGGAGGATGCGCCACATGCCATCCACGAAATCGCGCGCGTGTCCCCAATCGCGCTTTGCATCCAGGTTTCCGATATACAGCCTGTCTTGCCGGCCCAAGTGGATGGCGGCGACCGCACGCGTGATCTTGCGCGTAACGAAGGTCTCGCCGCGCGTCGGGCCTTCGTGATTGAACAGAATACCGTTGGAAGCGTGCAATCCATACGCCTCGCGGTAGTTGACCGTGATCCAATACGCGTACAGTTTCGCAACCGCGTAGGGCGACCTCGGATAAAACGGCGTCGTCTCCGTCTGCGGAGCTTCCACTGCTTTTCCGTAGAGCTCCGACGTCGAAGCCTGGTAAAAGCGCGCGTGCCGGGTCATGTCGAGGATCCGGATGGCCTCCAGGAGCCGCAGCGTGCCGAGCGCATCCGCATTCGCGGTGTACTCGGGTGTCTCGAAGCTGACCTGCACGTGGCTTTGCGCAGCCAGGTTGTAGATTTCGTCGGGCCTGGTCTCCTGCACCAGCCGGATCAGGTTGGTCGCGTCGGTCATGTCGCCGTAATGCATGAAGAACGGCGCCCCTTGTTCGTGCAGGTCGTGATACAGGTGATCGACCCGCGCGGTATTGAATGACGACGACCTGCGCTTCACGCCGTGGACGACATAGCCCTTGCCCAGCAGCAGCTCGGCGAGCAAAGCGCCATCCTGGCCGGTGATTCCCGTGATCAGTGCAGTTTTTGCAGACATGTGGAATTGTATCGGGGCTGAACCGGGTTTGAATCGGACCTAGAACACGCGTTCGGAAATGACCCGCAACAGGTACTCGCCGTAACCGCTCTTCGCCAGTGGCCGCGCGAGCGCCTCGAGCTGCCCGACGTCGATGTAACCCATGCGAAAGGCGATCTCTTCAGGGCAGGCAATCTTCAGCCCCTGTCGCTTTTCGATCGTCTGTATGAAACTCGCTGCCTCGAGCAACGATTCGTGCGTGCCGGTGTCGAGCCAGGCGATCCCGCGGCCCATCGGCAGCACTTCGAGCTCTCCACGGTCGAGATACGCCCGGTTGACGTCAGTGATTTCCAGCTCGCCTCGCGCCGAAGGTTTCAGCCCCATCGAGATCTCCACGATCCGGTTGTCGTAGAAGTAGAGCCCGACCACCGCGTAGCGCGATTTCGGCTGGGTGGGTTTCTCCTCGATGCTCATGGCGTGGCCCGCGGCATCGAATTCGACGACCCCGTAGCGCTGGGGATCGGTTACCGGGTAGGCGAACACTGTCGCACCATTCTTCCGCCCCGCAGCGCACTGCAACTGACTCGAAAGATCATGCCCGTAGAATATATTGTCGCCGAGAACCAGTGCCACTGGTTCACTGCCGATGAATTCGCGGCCGATGACGAATGCCTGCGGAATCCCTTCGGGCCTCGGCTGGACCGCAAACACGATATTGATGCCCCATTGCCCGCCATCGCCCAGCAGTTTGCGAAAGCGCGGCGTGTCCTGCGGGGTGGAGATCACAAGAATGTCGCGAATTCCGGCGAGCATCAGCGTGGTGAGCGGGTAGTACACCATCGGCTTGTCGTACACCGGCAGCAGCTGCTTGGATACGACCTGCGTCGCCGGATACAGGCGGGTACCGGAACCTCCGGCGAGGATGATGCCTTTCATCGGATCCCTACTCTGCGACCATTACCGACGGACCGTATGCGGCGAGCGCCCGATCGCCGGTCAGCAACGGCATCGATTCGCACACGCTCTGCGCGACCAGCAGCCTCACCGCTTGCGCACGTTGCGCTTCGCCTTCGGCTTCGGGGCAGTCTTGCCTTCGAACAGGTCGACAAGATCGTCGGGCAGCGGCACGTCGAAGTCCTTGCTGATCCAGATCCTGCCCTTGAGCAACCCCGGCACGCGGGGGTTTCGTGCTCGCTCCAGTGGAGCGAGCCGCGCCACCGGCTTGCCGGCCCGGGCGATGATGATCTCCTCGCCCGCGCACACTCGCTCGACCAGGCGCGAGAGCTGGGACTTGGCCTGGTGCATGTTGACGATTTCCATGCAGCATCCACAATTAACTTGGCCAAGTCTAGTCCGAAATTGCCCGGAGGGTTAAGCATTGCGGCGGAAGTAGTCTTGCTCCGGCCCCAATTTCTCCAGATACCAGCACAGCGTCTTCTCGAGTCCCGACTCGAACGTTTCCTTCGGCTGCCAGCCCAGCTCGCGTTTGATCTTCGCGGCGTCCATCGCGTAGCGCCGGTCGTGCCCCGGGCGGTCCTTCACGAAGGTGATCAGATCGGCATACGAGCCGCGCTCGCGCGGCACCGCCCGGTCGAGCAGTGCGCACAGCGTGCGCACCAGGTCGATGTTCCTGCGCTCGCTGTCGCCGCCGATGTTGTAGACCTCCCCGGCCCGCCCTTTATCCAGCACCGCGCGGATCGCGTCGCAATGGTCCGAAACGTACAGCCAGTCACGCACGTTCCGGCCGTCGCCGTAGACCGGCAGCGGCTTGCCCGCGAGCGCGCTCGCAATCATCAGGGGGATGAGTTTCTCCGGAAACTGGCGCGGGCCGTAGTTGTTCGAGCAGTTGGTGGTGAGGGCCGGCAGGCCGTAGGTGTGGTAGTAGGCGCGTACCAGGTGGTCCGAACCCGCCTTGGACGCGCTGTAGGGGCTGTTCGGCGCGTAAGGCGCCTCTTCGGTGAATGCCCGATCCCGCGGCCCGAGCGAGCCGTACACCTCGTCGGTCGAGACGTGCAGGAAGCGGAAACCATCTCGCTCCATGCCTTCCAGCGTCGACCAGTACGCGCGCGCTTCCTCGAGCAGGCTGAAAGTGCCGACCACGTTGGTCTGGATGAACTCGCCGGGCGCGTCGATCGAACGGTCGACATGGCTCTCGGCAGCCAGGTGCACGATCGCGCGCGGGCGGTGTCCGGCCAGTAGCCGGCGAACCAGTGCGCGGTCGCGAATGTCGCCCTTCACGAAAACGTGGCGCGCGTCGCTGGCAAGACTGTCGAGATTGCGCAGATTACCGGCATAGGTGAGCTTGTCGAGATTGACGATCGCCTCGCCCGTCCTGGCGAGCGTGTCGAGAACGAAGTTTGCGCCGATGAAGCCAGCGCCGCCGGTCACAAGGATCATGGCGCCCGATCCGCCTGCTCGATACGGTTCTTCAGTTTTGGCAACTGATAGAGATCCCCCGGGGTCCCGCGCAACGCGATCCCGTCGATCAAGCGGAATCGCTCGCCATGCGACACGAGGAAGTCCTGCACCTCGAGCGCCGCGCCGAGAACCGACTTCATTTCTCCGGGCGAGATCTCGCGAACCAACGCTGTTGCTCGACCAGGCCGGAACCTTCGCGCGGCGGCAGATCCGCCGGAAGCGGTACCGAAAGTAAATCGAGCGCCGCCTCGCAAACCTGCTCGTCGGTCAAGACCCGCAGCTCGCGCCGCCGGATGGCCTCAAGTTCAGGACCAGCTCGCTTCCAGGTTTCGATCCATCTGCGCATCGGCTCATCGCTCATGGACTGAATTTTACTCCTTCACGTGCCTCGTTCCGGTGCCTATCGGGGAAGTCGTTTCAGTGCGCGCAGCAACTCCGCGATCCGCGCACCGCGCGCATTCCAGCTGTACTGAGCCGACTTTGCGTACAGTCGCTCGCCGAGCAATCGCGCGCGGGCCGGATCCGCAATCAGCGCTCGTATCCCTGCGGCGAGCGCCTCCGGGTCTCCGGCGCGCGCCCACACCACGTCGTCCTCTGCGAGGATCTCGCGCAGCGCCGGCAGATTGCTCGCCACCACGGCACAGCCCGCGGCCATGTACTCGAATAGCTTGATCGGGGAGGTGAACGCACTTTCAGCGTCGGCGCGGTTCGGCAGCACGCCGATGCAGCTTCGCTCCAGAAGCATACGCACCCTGTCGCTCGACAATCTTCCGGCAAACTCGATTCGCGCTCCGTTAGGATCGACCTTTGAGCGCAGCGCCGCGATCTCAGCTTCCTCCCCACCGGCGATCGTGAGGGCGCATTCCGGCAGGCGCGCTGCCGCCTGCACCAGTTCCGCTGTTCCCTTCCACGGAAACAGACTGCCGGCGTAGACAATCGCCCCGGCAATCTGCGCCCAGTCCTTCGCCGGCATGCTCGTCTGGCGCTCCACGCCGTTCGGTATCACGGCAATCTCCCTGCCCGGGGCATATAGCGCCTGCAGCCGCTCGGCCGTGGCGTGGGAGTTCGCGATCAAGCGCGTTGCGGCCTCGAGCGCGTCCCGCTCCAGCCTTTCGATGGCGGCGCGTTTCACCGGCGCCGCCGTGTCGGCGAACACTTCGTGCGCCTCATAGACAATCGGCAGAGCGGGAAAACGGCGCCGGATCGCGCACGCGGGCTTCAGGTGGCGCACGAACACCGCATCCGGCCGCTCGCGTCCGATCAGCGGAGCGAGGCGGCGCATGAACATGCGGTTCGAGTGCAGCCAAGCGAATGGCCAGGGCAGCGCGCGCGAGACCGCGACCGCGCGCAGGCCGGATGCGATTGCGCCACCACCCGCAACGCCGTATGCCGCGAACGGCTCGCCTTCGCCGGGTGCGTGCGCCAGCAGCACCTCGATTCCCTCTCGCTCGATCGCGGCGACGGTGTTCACGACCTGGCCGCCACGAGCACGCGGCAGCGGCAGCGGTTCGGGAAAGACGTAGAGCAGCTTCAAGCCGATTTTCTTCCCTCGACGATCAGGCAGTCGCCGAACAAGACCGCGTCCGAAGTGACGCCATGATCCGGAAACCCGCGCCTGCGGATATTTCGGCGGATCAGGTTCGCGACGATATTCTCGAATGCGCGCTTGATCCATTGTGGCTTGCGCACCAGCGCGTTCGCCGCAACCCTTTCCACGCGCACCCCGCCGGTCATCAGGAAATAGTACAGCTGCCAGAAGTAGATCGGGCTGATGTGCGCATCGTCGATCGGCTGGTCCATCACCTTTTCGGGCTCGAGCATCAGCGGGCGGAAGCGCGGAAAATATCCCGACATCAGGTACTTGAGGCGTGCATCCACCGATAACGTGTTCGGCGTGCTGATGAAGATCCGCCCGGAGGGCTTGAGCACGCGGCAAAGCTCCCTGAGAAAAGTCCAGGGACTGTCGAAGTGCTCGATGCCTTCGATCGAGAACACGTAATCGAAGTGCCTATCGGGGAAAGGCAGGGGATGTGCAGCGTCATACTGGCGAAAGCGCACGCGCGCGTCGGAAAGCGCGAACGCATCCGCGTTGATGTCCAGGCAATCGATGTCCGCGTAGCCGCGTTCGAGCAACTCCTGCGCAAATGCGCCGTGCCCCGCGGGCACGTCGAGAATGCGGCCCGCCGGCGGCCGCCCGAACACTTCGAGCACCGCGGGATACAGATCGTCCGCGGCGAGCGCGCGCATCGATGCGGGTCCGGCAGCCGCGCTCATGGATGCGCGAGCCAGAAGGAACCGATCGCGAGACAATCAATGCGGCGCTCGATGAACGCGCGCACCGCATCGCGCGGCGCACAGACGATCGGCTCTTCGTGCACGTTGAAACTCGTATTGAGCACCAGCGGGATGCCCGAGCGCTCGTGGTAAGCCTTGATGAGACGGTAATAGAGTGGATTGGTCGCCTCGTTGACCAGTTGCGGGCGTGCGGTGCCGTCGACGTGCACTACCGCCGGGATGCGCTCGCGCCACTCCGGCCGCACGTCGAAAGTGATCGTCATGAACCGTGCCGTGTGCCGCGCCTTTTCGACGCCGAAGAAAAGTTCGGCTGCATGCTCCTCGAGCACGCTCGGGGCGAAGGGCATGAATTCGGAACGGTCGAGACGCTCGTTCAGCCAGTCGTTGATAGCCGATTCGGTCGGCCGCGCGAGCATCGAGCGATTTCCCAGCGCGCGCGGACCGAACTCCATGCGCCCCTGGAACCAGCCGATCACGCGCCCGGCGTGGATCGCGTCGGCGGCGCGGCCGATCAGGTCCTCGTCCTTCAGCCTGGTGAATTCGAGCTTGCCGGCCCGCAGTTCGCGCTCGATCTCCTCGTCTGTGTACCGCGGCCCCCAATAGACGTGTTCAAGCGCCCGCCGGTTGCTCGCGAAAGCCGCGGCATCGTTCCGCGCCATGTCGAGCAACACGGCGCCGACGGCATTTCCCGTATCGCTCATCGCGGGAAAAACGAACACCTGATCCACCTCGGGCAGTTCCGCAATGCGCTGGTTGAGCTTGACGTTGGCGAACACCCCGCCGTTCAGCGCGACGTTGCGCATCCCGGTCTCCACGAGGAAGCGACGCACCAGCTCCAGCCCGGTTTCCTCGAGCACCGCTTGCGCTGCCGCCGAGACATTCTCGCGCGCATGACCCTGCATCGAATCCTTCATGAATGCGTGGCGGCGCGCTTCCGCCTGCGGCTCACCGACAAACTCCGAATCCAGCGTGCGGCCATTCTTGCCGAGACGAAGCGCGCGCGAGAAGGCGTCCCGCAGCGGCGCGGGATCGCCCATCGCCGCGAGTCCCACCACCTTGCCCTCGTGTCGCATCGCCTGGAACCCGAGCAGGCGCGTGACGTGGCTGTAGAACAATCCCGCCGAGGATCCTTCCCGGTCGGAAACATACAGGCGCCGGTACCGGCCGTCTTCGAACACCCCCGAGGTATGGTTGATGCCCAAGTCGCCATTGCCGTCCATCGTGATCACCGCGCAGGCGTCGAACCCGCTGTAGTACGCGGCCGGGAGCGCGTGGGAGTCGTGATGGTCGTAAAACGCGACCTGCGCGCCGCCGAATCCCTCGCCGCTCAGGAACGCCTCGCGTTTGAAGTGGCTTTCGAATTTCTTGCCGCGCGCCGCGAGCCGCTCGATGAAGTTGGTGAGCAGCATGTTGGAGCGCTCCGTGTCGCCACGGTGGCGCAGTCGGTGGAACCGGCGCTCGAGTTCCTTGGCCCAGGTTTCCCGCAGGAAGTACTCTTCCGGAAAGAAGGTGTAGAGAAGCGCGAGCGATCCGATGTCCGCGCGAGCGCGCCCGCCGATGCGCAACACCTCGTCGATGGCAAGATCGGAAAGCCGCCCGCCATCGTTCTTGATGCGCGAGAGCCGCTCGTCGGATACGGCGGCGACCAGCCGGCCGTCCTCGAACAGAACGGCGGAGGCCTCGTGCCCGGTCTGCAAACCGAGTATGTTCGACAAGAGCGGGAACCTCTGGGGAAATCTCAGGACTCAGCCGGCGGAAGCGGAAGCACTGCGCGCAGCAACTGGTCCGCGACGTGCTCCAGCGAAAAATCGCCGAGCATGTTCGGGCAACGCCCCTGCCACGTCAAGCGAAGCGCGGCGTCGCGCATGGCCTCGATCACTGCGTCCCCGAGTGCCACCGCATCATCGGCCGGAACCACAAGGCCGGTTCCGAACCGTTCCACCCACTCGGCGATGCCCGCGCCGTCGCTAGTCACGCTCGGGGTGCCGACCGCGGCCGCCTCTACGGTCACCATGTTGAGTCCCTCGCACAAGGTCGGATTGACGTGCAGGTCGGCAGCCGCCAAATACTCGAACACGTCCGCGCCGGAAAGGCGCCCGGTGAAATGAACCCATTGCGCCGCGGAGGAAGCGTCCAGCGCGGGGCGCACTGCACGATCCAGCCACGGATCGTTCGGCCCACACAGCAGCCAGTGGCACTCCGGCACCGCCACGTGCACGGCTCGCCAGGCTTGCGCAAGCAGGTGCAGGCCCTTGCCCTTCTGGTTCCCGCTCAACGTCACGATCAGCGGCGCGCCATCGGGGATGCCGTATCGCTTGCGTATCGCGACCGCCAGTTCGCTCCGGCACGCCCTGATATCGGCAAGCCGGTCCGAACCTGCAACCAGGTGGCTCGGAATCACGTGCATGCGCGCTGCGTCGGCGCCCTCGCCCAAGAGCACTCGCTGAAGCAAACCCGACACGGGTCTCAATACGTCGATTCCCGGTATCGATTTCTGTATGAGCCAATTCACCATCGGGGTGCGCCGCCGGCCGTACTCGGCTTCGGGGCAGTCGAGGACGTCGCCGCCGATGTAGCTGACGACGAGGCGCGGGCGCATCAGCCCGAGCCGCTTAAGTAACCCGGCTGGAATCGCGTAAGAGAATCCGTCCGAACAGACGACCACATCGGGACGGAAATACGCGACCGCCGCGCGCACCACCCACATCCGGTGCACCAGGTTTCGCCCGTCGAATGCGCGCCTGAATAGGCGGTCCGCCAGCCAGGTGAGAAAGCGCTCGGCTCCACGACCGGGGTCGTACCACAAAGTGGCGATGCCATCGCCAGGCGCGCGGAAATGCTCAATGGCCTGGCGCGTGGCCCCGAAACCACGTTTTTCCTCGAGCACGCAGATCTCGATCCCGCGCGCAACCAGATGCTCGAGCAAGGCGTACTCGCCGCTCCAGGAATCCGGGTGCAGGTAAAGAATCCTCATCCCGCCGCCTCCAACGACGCGAGCGCGCGCTCCAGCCGTGCCGAGAACGACGTCAGGGAAAAACGCTCCAGATGCTCCCGCGCAAGGCGCGGATCCGGAGGCGGTGCGCCTCCCAGAATGCGAGTGACGAGCGCGCGGAATTCCGCGCCCCCGTCCTCGCGCGGATCGCAGTAGAGGTAACCGGTGTTGCCGTCGATCACGGTTTCGGTAAACGGCGCGGCGCGCACCGCGAGCACCGGCGTGCCGCAGGCCTGTGCCTCGATCAGGTTCAGGCCCAGCGCTTCCTTTTCCGGCAGCCCGGAAAGCGCGTAATCGAGTTGCCGGTACACCGCGGCGACATCGCTCTGGCTTCCCCAGAACCTCACACGTTCCCGTATCGGCCGCAATTCCCGTCTAAGATCACGCACGGATGCGTAGCCGCCGCTTCCGAAAACCTCCAGCCGCAAGCCCGCCAGATCGGCGAGGATGGGTGCGAGTATCGAAAACAGGAGCGGGAACTGCTTGATCGGCGTAATGCGCGAAACGATACCGAGCGTGACTCCCGGCAGCCGGGCGAATTCCGGCCCGCGCCGCACTCCTGCAACCGCCGTCGCGGTGCCCATCAAACGGTCGCGCATCTTCTTCCGGTCCCAGTCATAGAGCGGCCCGCGCCGGAGCGGCCCCACCGGGCCGCGCGGGGCGAGGTCCGCCACACCGAGCAGCGGTTCTGAGTAAACGTTGCGCAGTCCGCGCTGGCGCGCACTGTCGAGCACGTGCTGCGATACGGCGAAAAGCCGCCCGTAATGCGCGAGGCCGGGCGGGTCGCGCTCGAAAAGCGGCATGTGCAGGATTCCGGCGAGACGATGGCGCGCCCCCCAATCCGTCGCAGTACGCTCGTCGAGCACGTTGTGGCTCAGGACCAGCGCATCGCGCTCCGGCAGGCCCGCGTCGATTTCCGCGATGGTCGAGATGCGCACAAGCTCCGCGCCATGCATGTCGAGTGAATCCCAGAAGCCGGCGTCCCGGTGCGCGAACAGCACCGTGCGCCATCCGAGCCGCGCGAGAGCGGCACACGCGAAACGCGTGTAGACCTCGCCGCCGCCAAAACTGGTCTGCCAATTGACCTGGTAACAGGTCTTCATGCGGCGACGCGCATGCGCTCGACCCAGAGCGCGAGGACGAACAGCGGCCACAAGCGCGTGCTGTGCGAAACCGCGCCGGAGCGGTGCTCGCGCACGTAGCGCTCGATCGCCTCGCGCCTGAACCACCGTCCGAGCGCCGGATTGCCGAGCAGCGTGTCCTGCATCATCTCGCCGAGGTCCTCGCGCAGCCAGCGCGCGAGCGGGACCGAAAACCCCTGCTTCGGACGGTCCATGAAACCCGGCGGCAGCCAGCGGCCGAACGCTTCCTTGAGGATGTGCTTGTGACGTCCGCGCGGTGTGGCCTTGTAGCCGCCCGGCAGGGAAAAGGCAAACTCGATCAGCTTGTGGTCGAGGAACGGCGAACGGCACTCGAGCGAGTTCGCCATGCTGGTGACATCGACCTTGAAGAGAATGTCCTCGGCGAGAAACGTGCGCAGGTCCACGTACAGGAACCGGTTGAGGATGTCGCCGCCGGCGGCCTGGCGCCACGGGCCCGCGAGATACTCGGAGGTGCGCGATTCGCCCACGGCGCGCGCGAATTCCGGCGCGAGCAGGCCGTGCTTTTCTTCGTCGGTCACGAATGCGAGCAGGTGCTTGTAGCGGTCCAGGCCCTGCATCGTGAGCATCTGGTCGGCGCGCGTGGCGGGAAAGCGCACGCGCGGCTTGTCCGGACGCAATCGCTGCTCGAGACGCACGCCGAACGCGCGCAACGCGCGCCAGGCGGGTATCAGTCCGCGCTCGGCGAGCCACTCGACGCGGCGCATCTGGTAGAAGCGCCGGTAGCCCGCAAACACTTCATCCGCGCCGTCGCCGGTCAATGCGACGGTGACACGGCTGCGCGCGAATTTCGCGACGTAATAGGTGGGAATCACCGAGTTGTCGGCGAGCGGCTCGCCGAGATGCTCGAGCATCTGCGGCATGATTTCCGCCGCGTTCGGATGGACCATCTGCTCGTGATGGCTCGTGCCCAGGTGGGTTGCAACCTCCCGCGCATAGGGCAGCTCGTTGAACTTCGCGTCGTCGAAGCCGATGGTGAATGTCTCGAGAGGCGCGTGGCCCAGCCGCGCCATCGCGGCCACGGTGATCGACGAGTCGATGCCTCCCGAAAGGAACGCCCCGAGCGGCACGTCGGAAACGAGGCGTATGCGGGTCGCCTCGAGCACCTGTTCGCGCAACTGCTCGCAGGCCTCGCCGAAGGAAAGCGTGCGGCGGCGGGAGAAGTCGATATCCCAGTAGCGGAAGATCCTCTGCACGCGGCCGGCCTTCACCACCATCGCGTGCGCGGGCGGCAGTTTGCGCACGGCGCGGAATGCGCTCATCGGCGCCGGCACGTACTGAAACGACAAATAGTGATCGAGCGCGGCAAAGTCCGGGTCGCGCGGTAGCTGCGGCTGCAACGAAAACAGCGCGTTGATCTCGGAGGCGAACAGGAAGTCGCCGTTGCATTCGGCATAGACGAAGGGCTTGACGCCGAGCCGGTCGCGCGCACAGTACAGCGTCGCCTCGCGGCGGTCCCAGATCGCGAACGCAAACATCCCCCTCAGCTTGGCGAGACAAGACTCGAATCCTTCGAGCGCGAAGCTGCGCAGCAGGATCTCGGTGTCTGAGTGCCCGAGAAACGTCTCGCCGCGCGCCACGAGTTCCCGGCGCAGATCGGGAAAGTTGTAGATCTCTCCATTGAAGACCACCACGTAGCGTCCGTCGGGCGACACCATCGGCTGGTGTCCGGCAGCGCTGAGGTCGATGATCGACAGCCGCGCGAATCCGAGACAGACGGGTCCGTCGGCCCACACGCCGGAGTCGTCCGGCCCGCGGTGATGCAGCGCCGCCACTGCGGCGGCGACGCGCTGCTCGACATCAGGCGAGCCGCTGACCAGTCCCGTGATCCCGCACATCAGCGCTCTCCGAACAACAAGGCTTCGTGTTTCGCGGCGTTCGCCTTCCAGGTGAACTCGCGCGCAATGCGCTCGCGGGCCGCGGCACCCAGACGCGCTGCGAGCGGCGCATCGCCCGCGAAAGCTGCGATTGCCTTGCGCCAGGCCTCGACATCTCCGGGTGCGAGCAGCCTTCCGCACTCGCCGTCCACGACGATTTCGGGCAATCCGCCCTGGTCGGACACCAGCGCCGGCAACCCGCAGGCCATGGCCTCCACGACGCTGATGCCAAACGCCTCTTCGCCGATGGAGGGCTGCACCAGCGCATCGCACTGCGACAGTATCCCCGGCAGTTCGTCGTGAGCAATGCGTCCCGCGAAGTGCACGCGCGCCTGCAGCCCGCGCTGTGCGGCCTGCGCCTCGAGCCCCTCGCGGTCCGGTCCCTCGCCCACGACCAGGTAGTGAATCCGCTCGGGCAATCCGCCAAGAGCCTCGATCACCGTGCGCAGGCCTTTCCACCCGACCAGTCGCCCGACGCTTGCGATGACAAAGGCGTCGGCGGGCAGTCCGAGCGCATCACGCTTGCCCGCAGCGCGCGGCACGTGAACGAACCGCTCCACATCCACGCCGTTATGGATCACCTCGACGTGGCGATGGTAGCGGCCTTCGATCTGGCGCGCGTTATAGCGACTGGAGGAAACCCAGTGCTGGATCGCGTTCGCGAACAGGCGGTCGCCGAGGAAGAAATCCGTTCCGCCCGAGCGGAACAGCGTTTTCGCGCGCAAACCCGATTGCCGCGCCCTCGCCAGGATCGGGAAATCGAACGGCTTGTTTACGATCACAGCGTCGTAGCCTCCCCGCACCAGCGCGCCGAGCGAGTGCCGGGCAAACGACAGGCGTTCCATCAGCCGGCGGAATCGCGTGCCGAGATTCGGCCAGCTCGTCTCGATGCGAAACGGAAAGCTGAGAAGTTCCACCTCGGGATATCGGGCGCCGCCCCGATTTCCGGCGATGATCGTCACCTGGTGTCCGCGCGAAGCGAGCGCGCGCCCGAGTTCCCAGCAATAGGTCTCGAGACCGCCCGGGATGAAGCTCGCAGTCACGTTGTAGAAACAGATCCTCATGGCCTGCCCCGGAGCGACCGGACGTATCCCGCCAGCGCGCCGTTCAACGCCCAGAACAGCAGCGCCTGGTCGCGCTGGAAAAAATCGTTCGTCATGTTGCGCGCGAACACGCCGAGAACCACCAGCGCGCCGGCGATCCCGGCCGCGCGCAACGCGAAGTCCTTCTCGCGCAGCAAACGCAGCCAGAACGCGAACAATGCTCCAAAAACCCCGAGCACGGCCAGCATGCCCGGAACTCCGAGCTGAAAGCCGAAATTGAGAACCACGTTGTGGGCATGCCAGAACATGTCGGGCCGGCCCCACATCTCGGGAAAGACCTTCGCCATCATGCCACGCCCGAATCCGTAGCCGAGCGGTCGCTCGGCGATCCAGGCGATGACCTGACCCCAGTTCCTGGCACGCGGGTCCTGCGAGAACAGCGACACCAGATCGGTCCCCGGTCCGTAGCGGCGCGCGATCGCCTCCAGCAGCAGCCAGCACGACAACGCGGCCACTGCCGCGAGCCCGCCCCGGAGCAGCGCCGGCGGCGGATTCCACAGCCGCGCCGCGCGCAGCAGCACGAGGAACGCGGCAACCTGCAGGCCGAGCGCGAGCCAGATGCTGCGCTGCTCGGTAAGCAGGCCCGCGCACAGGCCGAGCGTGAGAAGTAGAGTTACAAGCCACGCCGTGCGTACGCCGAACAGGCGCAGCTGCCACGCGACGACCAGCAGCGGGGTCGCCGTTACCAGATAGGTCGAGAAGGTTCCGGCTCCGCCGAAGTAGCTCGATTCGATCCATACACCGGCATGGAGCCGTCCGCCGATCGCCCATAGCGTTAGCACGGCATAGCCCGCGATCAGCACCCGCAATGTCATGCGCATGACCTGTTCGGAGCGTACCAGGGCATAGAACGCGCACAGCGCCAGCATGCCATACAGCACTTCGCTCTTGAACTCGCGCAGCGAATACGCGACGTCGCGCGAATACGGCAGCAGCAGGACCGGCAATGCCGCCCAGAGCGCGATCCACCGCCAGGCGGGCAACTGCGCCAGACCCGGCTCGCCATCCTTCCACCGCAGCCAGGCAGCGATCCCGAACGCCGCGAACAGCGACAACAGCCGCAGCGCGACCGTATGAGTGAACGGCAGGATGAAAAGGAACACCCACGCCGGAATCAACCAAAGCGCGGAACGGTTCATGCCGGGCTTCCGTCGAGCAAATCGTCGTACAGCGATTCCAGATCGTCGGTGACGCGCTGCCAGTCGAAGTGCCGCACGATTCGCTCGCGCAACCATCGGCCCGCAGTCGCGCGATCGGAAGCAGAATCAACGTAACGCGCCAGAGCGGCCGCAAGTTCCTCCGCGTCCTCCGGGTGGCTGACGAAAGCCGTGCACGGCGCGCCTTCGAGAAACTCGGTCACACCGCCCCGCGCAGCGGCAACGATCGGCAGCCCGGCTGCGGCGGCTTCGACCATGGCGGTAGGGAACGGGTCATTCCACAGAGAAGGCAGCGCGAACAGGTCACCCGCCATAAAGAACTCGCGCATCTGCGCCGGGTGAAGGCTTCCCGCGTAGACGACGCCGCTCATGCCGCGCATGCGCTCGAGCGCGGCGCGGCCGTAAACCGCTTTTTCGTTGCGAGGATCGTCGCTGTCGCGCACGTTGCCGGCAACGAGCAATTCGACCGGGCGGTGCGATCTCGCGCGCAGGCGCTCGAATGCATCGAGAAGTTCCTGCACGCCCTCAGGCAACGCATTCGCGGCTTGCGGGTTCGATCGGCTTTTCGTTGGCGACATGCACCACCAGTGGAATTCCCGCGCGCAGGGCCGATGAGCGGATTGCCGTCAGAAGTTTTGGCTCATTGTGGACATGCAGCAGCGCGGCACGCTCCTCGCTCGCGATCCGCCACATGCGCGTGGTATACGGCAGCGGGTCGAGGCGCGTGAGCTTCTGAAACACTCTCCGGTATGCGCGACCTGTGCGGATGCGCCGGACTTCCATCGCCCCGGATGTCTCCGCCGGCATCTGGCCTGGAAACTGCGCGCAGATGACGACCGGACGATAGCGCTTCTGTCTGCGCGCCACCTGCTCGACGCGCAATTCGGTGCCCGCGGGATAGACCGGGGGGAAAGGGTTGTACGCCGGCAGCAGGTGGGCGACGGTTCTCACTTTGCCTCTCGCAAAGCAGTGCCAAGTGCAGCAAGCACTTCTTCAACCGCGATCTGCCGCATGCAATTGTCCGGCACATACGGGCATTTTTTCTCCACGCAAGGCACACAGGTCTGCGGTTTCTGGATCACGACCGCTCGCGCTCCGGCCCGCCGGGGTCCGACCAGCGCAGCAAACGTGGGTGCATACAGGCCGACAACGGGCGTGCCCAGGGCGGCCGCCAGGTGCAGCACCCCGGTGTCGGGCGCAACCAGGCAAGCCGCGCCAGCGAGCGTGGCCGCAGCTTCTTCGATCGACTGCTCTCCGGCGAGAACCAGCACGCGATCCGCATCAAGTCCCGCGGTGAATTTCGACAGCGTATCGCGATCCCCGCCGGAGCCCGTGAGCACAAGCGCGTGATCAGGGAAATCGGCAAGCGCCTGGCCGAGGAACGAGCGTGCTTTTGAGGTGGGCCACACCTTGTAGGGATCCGCCGCGAACGCGTGATAGGCCCAATACCTGCGCCCGCCGATTCGCGCGGCGACTTGCCTTGCGACTCGCGCGCGCAGGCCCGGCGAAAGCACCATCCGCGGAGTGACCGTGGTGCGCGCTACGCCGAGCGTATCGAGCACGCGCAGCCGGTTTTCGACGTAGTGCCAGCCCGCCACCGTGCGCTCGTCGGCCTGCCGATCGCGGTTTGAGAGAAGTTGCGTGTAGCGGGTGCCCTGCGTCGGCACGCGCACGATCCAGCGGCTGCCCGCGAGCAGCGCCATCGGGATGATGTCCGGGTCGTTGCCGTGCAGGATGACCGCGAGTTGCGGTGAGAAATCACGCAGTGAGGCGAGGGTGGCGAAAAACCGCCGGTACTTTCCGTAGTAGGGAATGACGCCGGAGAGGTCCGGATCGGCTGAAAAAAGGCCCGCCCAACTTTTGCGTATGAACAACCGGATGTCGGCGCGCGGCAGCGCTGCACGCATGGCAGGAAACACCGGCGAAGAAAGGACCGCGTCGCCAAGACCCGTCGTCAGCACGAGCAGAATACGCGACACGTTCGCGATTTCGAGCGTCGCGAGCGTCGCGACGCCGCCGGCTGCATGCGCGCGGCGCGTTGCATAGCGGGCCAGCAAGAGGTCTGCGAACGGGATATCCATCGACCGTCTCAGGCTGCGCCGGCGGGAGACGCGGCATCGGCGAAGACAGCTTCCATCCGGTCGAGCATCGTCTCGCGCGAGAAATGCGCGAGGGCGTGTTCGCGTGCGGCGTGACCCAGCCGCTCGCGCAGGGCGCGGTCGGGCTTGAGCCGCGCGATCGTCGCCGAGAGCGCCTTCGCATCGCGCGGCGCAACGAAAAGCCCGGTCTTTCCGTCGGCGACGATCTCGGTGATCGCGCCGACCGGTGTCGTCACGACCGGCAGGCCGCAGGCCATCGCCTGCTGGACCGCCTGGGGCACGCCCTCGTTTGCATAGGAAGGCAGCGTGAACAGGTCGAGCGACTGGAACCACGGAACCGGGTCGGCCTGGTTGCCCGCGAACACCACGCTCTCCGCAATGCCGAGCCTGGCGATCTGCTCGTGCAACGGGCCCCAGCCGGGCCCGTCGCCGACGATGACCAGCCGAATGTCCGGGTCGGCGAGTTGCGCCAAGGCTTCGACCAAGTATGCGTGTCCCTTCCAACTCCTCAGCGTGGCGACGATACCGACCAGGAACGCAGCGGCCGGCAGATCGAGACCGGCGCGCGCCGCGACGCGATCACCGGGCAGAAAACGCGAGAGATCCACACCGGTGGGCACGGACTCGACGCGCCGCGGCGAGGCCCCCGTCGCGGCGATCACCTCCGCGCGCAGCGCTTCGCCGGTGGTGACGACGCGGCTGGCGGCGTGCGCATAAAGCCAGCGGGTGAACGCGCTTGTGGAGAGCGGCGCCGAGATATGGCGCGTGCGCACGATGGGCACGGCCTGCCCGCTCGCGCGCACCGCCAGGCTGGCAAGCCAGGAATCGGTCGAGCTGTGTGTGTTGATCACATCCGGACGGTGGCGTTTGAGCCATCCGGTCAGCGCGAACAGCCCGCGCAGGCTCTTGCGCGAGATCGGCAGCTGCGTCACCGAGATTCCGCGCTTGCGGGCCTCTTCACGGATGCGCGCCTCTGGCGCGCACAGCAGCTGCACCGAATGTCCTCGCGCCGCTAGCCCCGCCGATTCCTCGAGAACGCGGATTTCCTGCCAGCCCCAGCCGCAGGAGGACTCGGTGTGGACGATCGACAGCCGCCGCACGGCATTCACCCGGCGACCAACGCCTCGTCGCGGTCGAGCGCGAACTGTATGCGGTACAGGCGGGCGTAGGTCCCGTTCGCCGCGAGCAGTTCGGCGTGCGGCCCGGACTCCACGATGCGTCCCCTCGCAAGCACGACGATACGATCCGCGTTTTCGATGGTGGAAAGGCGATGTGCGATCACGATCGTGGTGCGGTTCTTCATCAGCGTCTCGAGTGCCTCCTGCACCAGGCGCTCGGATTCCGAATCGAGCGCCGAGGTGGCTTCGTCGAGAATCAGGATCGGCGCATCCTTGAGCAGCGCCCGTGCGATCGCCAGACGCTGGCGCTGGCCGCCCGACAGGCGCAGCCCGTTCTCGCCGATCAGCGTGCCCAGGCCCTCGGGTGTTTCGCGTATGAACTCCATCGCATGCGCCGCCTCGGCCGAGCGCACGATCTCCGCTTCGCTTGCTCCTGCGCGCGCGCCGTAGGCGATATTCGCGGCAATGCTGTCATTGAACAGCACCACATCCTGCGAGACCAGCGCGATGTTGGCGCGCAAGCTGGCAAGCGCCGCAGTGGCGATGTCCTCGCAGTCGACGAGGATCCGGCCCGCGCTTGGCTCGTAGAAGCGCGGCAGCAGGTTGGCGAGCGTTGTCTTCCCGCTGCCGGATGCGCCCACCAGCGCAACGCGCTCGCCCGGCTGGACGCGAAAACTCACCGACTCGAGCGCCGCGTTCGTGCGCGCCGGGTACGAAAAGCTCACGCGCTCGAACTCGATTGCGCCGGCGACGCGCCCGAGAGAACGTGTGCCGTGGTCGATTTCAGGCGGCTCGTCGAGCAGGCCGAACACACTTTCGGCGGCGGCCAGCCCCCGCTGCAGCGGTACGTTGATGTCGGTCAGCCGGCGCATCGGTGCAAGCAGCATCAGCATCGCCGTGATGAAGGAGACAAAGGCGCCGATCGTGGTCTCGCCGGCCGATGACTGGCGGATCGCGATGTAAACGATGGTCGCGAGCGCCAGTGAGCCCAGTAGTTGCACCATCGGCATCGACGCGGCCGCTGCGACCGTCTGGCGCATGTTGAATCCGCGCAGGGCGTTGTTCTCGCGATGGAACCGATCGGATTCGTAACGCTCGCCGCCGAACAGTTTCACCACCTTGTGGCACTCGATCGTCTCCTCGAGCACGTGGGCGACGTTACCGGTCGCGCGCTGCGCGCCGCGGCTCATTTCGCGCAGCCTTCCCGAGAACATGCGCACCACCAGCGCCACGCAGGGGATGACCGCGAACGCGATCAGCGTCAGCGTCCAGTTGAGGTAGAGCAGCCAGCCCAGCAGCCCCAGCACCGCGAGTGCGTCCTTCACCAGCACGCTCAGCACGCTGGTAGCCGCCGCCGTGACGCCGTTCACATCGTAGGCGATGCGCGAGAGCAGCATCCCCGAGGACTGGTCGTCGAAGAACCGCGTCGGCAGGCGCACGAGATGGCGGAACATCACGTCGCGCAAGTCCATCACGATGCGGTTCGACACCCAGGCGAGCGTATAGGAACTGACGAACGTCAACACGCCGCGCAGGACGAACACGCCGACGATGGCGAGCGGAATTGCCAGCGGATGCCACGGCGAGTTGCCGGAAAAACTGCCATCGAGCATCGGCTTCATCAGCGCCGGAAACAGCGGCTCGGTGGCACCGACCAACACCATGGTCACCAGCGCGAGCGCAAATACCTTCCAGTGCGGCCGCACGTAGGAGAGCAGCCGCAGGTAGAGCTCGCGACTGGGGTAGCGGCTCAGGGATGCGGCAGGCATCAGGACCGCGCGGGATTTCGTTGGATCCAGTTCTCGACCGCAAGCCCCGGAACAAGCGAGAAATGGCGCACATTTCCGGTCACCACCGTCGCGCCGATGCTTGTCGCGTGCGCCGCAATGAGCGTGTCAATCGGGCCGATCGGCGACCTGCGCAAGGCCAGCCGCACCCTGCCATAGGCTTTCGCGGCGCTCTCCTCGAACGGCACGATCGCAAACTGCATCATCAGGTGCACGATCCGGGCGAATTTGGCGGCCGCGTTGGTACTGTTGGCGGCCATGAATTGAATCTCGGCAAAGGAGATCGCGGACACCAGGATCTGCCCGTAGCGCTTGCCTTCACAACGCTCGAGAATTCCCTCGTGGCCCGACCGGCGGTGGATCATCCACGAACAAGTGTCCGTGTCGAGCATGTACCGCATGCCGGACTATTTCGCTCGCCGGTCGTTCCTGCGGGGTTGCGCGCGCGGCGCAAGGCGGACCGGGCCGAGCTCGTCGAGGGCGGCCTCGAGGTCCTTGCGCCGATGCACCTTCGGGATCAGCATCACCATCCCGCCGTAACGCTTCACGATGACCTCGCGTCCAGGCACGCGGAACTCCTTCGGCAGGCGGACAGCCTGGCTGCTGCCGTTCCTGAACAGCTTGGCGGTGCGTTCCATGGTCTCACCCGATGTCTATGCCCCGTATAGACAAATTATAACACTGCCCTACTGCACAAGACCCCGATAGAGCGCGAGCAGCCGAGCTGCCATGGCTTCGATCGTGTGTGGCTCGACGGCCGCACGCGCGGCTTCGCCCGCGCGCCCGAGCTGCGAGCGATCCTCGAGCAGGTCGAGCGCGTCGCATAGTGCCGCGGCATTCCGCGCCGGGACGATCCAGCCGCTTTTACCGTGCTTCACCAGCTCCGCCGCGCCGCATTGGTCGCTCACGATCGCCGGCAGGCCCATCGCCATCGCCTCCAACACCACGTTCGGAAACGGATCGTAGAGCGTCGGCAGCACCAACACATCGGCCGCGGCGTAGTGCGGACGCACGTCTTCGACCCCGCCCACGAAGGTGACACGCCGGTCGATCTTTAGCGAACGCGTCAGTGCGGCAAAACGCGGCAACTCCCGATCCCGTCCAACCACGACGAGCGTGAGCGGCAGGCGCGAGCGCGCCATCGCGGTGAGCACGGTGTCGAGGCCCTTGCGCGCGAAACCCGAGCCTGCGAACACAAGGGCGATGTCCCCGCCGTTTCGCCGCACCCGCTCGCGCGGGTGAAAGTGCACGGTGTCGACGCCGTTGTAGATCACGTGCAGCTTGTCTTCGGCGATCGCGAAATGCCGAAGTATCTCGGCGCGCACCATGTTCGAGTTGCAGATCACGGCGCGCAGCGCCGGGTGCTCGAACATCGACTTCTCGGCGGCGCGCACGTAACGGTGGTACGGGTTGAGCGCGATCGAGAGCCGTTCGAACGGCGAAGCGTGCCGCGCGCGATGCTCCAGCCACTGTCGGTGCACGCCATCGCCCGCCCGGTAGATGCTCGCGCCAGGAATGCGCTCGTGGGACTGCACCAGTGCGAAGCCGGCGTGCTGCCATGCAGCGCGCGCGGCGCGCGCAAAGCCCGCGTCGCGCCACCACCGTCCGATGTAGAACGGGTCCACCAGCATCACGCGCCGCGCATCGCCGCTCCACGCGCGCGAGATGACCGTGACATCGGCACCCTCGCGCTCCAGCGCGGCGACCGCGCGTTCGACGAAGCGTTCCGCCCCGCCGTAAGGGTTGTAGCGCTGGCGCACCAACGCGAGCTTCATTGCCCGGCCACCGAATTCACGCCAGCTGCAACAGCCGCTCGGCTGCCGCGAACACGCGCTCCACCGGGAGCGTGGTGAGGCATTCGCTCACCTTGCCGCCGCCGCATCCGTCGCGGCCGCAGGGACGGCAGGGGTGCGCATCGCTCGCGACCACCGCGTGCGCAACGCGCCACGGCCCCCACTCGAATTCACCGCTCGGGCCGAACAACGCCACCACCGGCGTGCCGAGCGCGGCGGCGAGATGCATCGGCATCGAATCCACCCCGACGAACAGTTTTGCCTGTCCGATCAGCGCCGCCAGCTCGCGCACGGAAAGTTTGCCCGCAAGGTTGACGACCGTCGCGCGCGCGCGTTCGACGATCTCCGCCACCAGCGCGAGTTCTTCCGCATCCGGCGCGGCGCTCACCAGAACGCGCAAGCCGCGTGCCGCGAGTCGATCGATGAGCTCCGCGTTGGCCTGGGCGGTCCAGCACTTGAAACTCCAGCGCGAAGCCGGATGGAGATGCACAAACTCGCGCGCGCGCAAACCGTGCTCGGCGAGCAATTCCCGCGCACGCTGCTCGGCCTGCGCTCCGGGAACGTAGACCAGGTTGCGCACGTCTTGCGCTGGCTGCACGCCGATGCGCCGCAACGCATCGAGGTTCCACTCGACCATGTGCAGCCGCGCGTTGAGCGGCAGCGCGAAGCGGTGGCTGAAGCTGCGCTTCCAGAAGCGGCTGCGGCCCGAATATCCCGGCGCGACCGCGTAGCGGACGCCGAGCGTGCGTGCCAGCCAGGCGCCGCGCGGGTGCTCCGAAAGATGCACGATCAGATCGTAGCCGCGCGACCTGAGTTGGCGGTACAGCTGCCATTCGGGACCCAGCCGCGCAAATCCGGCCTCGCGCCATCCGCGCCCGACGGTATGCACGTGCGCGATCGCCGGGTGGTGTTCGAGCATCGGCGCGGTGTCGTCGTACACCAGCGCGTCGATTTCCAGATGCGGCGCCTGCGCCTTCAACGCGCTGAACACGGGGGAGGCCAGCAGCACGTCGCCGTGGTGTCGCAGTTTCACCACCAGCGCGCGGCGCAGTTCATCGAGCGGGACGGCGTCTTCGAGCATGCTGCGAAGATAGCATGCTCCGCCGGGCGTCCGTTTAGCGGCGAACCGCTGAGCGCAACGCAACCCAAGCCGCGATGCGATCGTGCAGATGCCTCACGCCGTCGGTAAGCGCGGCCGGGCCGGGCTGCAGGATGTCCGCGGACTTGATCTCGAAGAGCTGAGCGTCGCGCACTGCCGGAATCGTGTCCCAACCCGGCCGCGCCCGCACCGCGTCCGGGCGGAACTTCTTGCCGCACCATGAACCGAAGATGATGTCCGGCGCTCGCCGCACGACCTCTTTCGGATCCGCGATGATGCGTCCGCCGGCGCCGGGTGAGCGGGAGAGTTCCGTAAAGCTGTCTTCGCCTCCTGCGATACCGACCAGCTCGGAGACCCAACCGATGCCCGAGATCATGGGTTGGTCCCATTCTTCGAAATACACTTGAGGGCGTACCGCGAACTTGCTCGCCTGGCCGCGAATTCGCTCAAGTCCGGCGCCGAGTTCGGCAATCAGTTTGTCCCCGCGCTCGGTCGCGCCCACCAACGCCGCAAGCGCGCGGATCATGCCGAGAATCTCGACCACCGATCGCTGATTGAAGACCAGGACATTCAGCCCGCACTTGATCAGGTCGCGCGCGATGTCGGCTTGAATATCGGAGAAACCGATTACCAGGTCGGGACCGAGCGCGAGAATCTTGTCAGTCCGCGCGGTTGTGAACGCGGATATGCGCGGCTTCTCGCGCCGCGCGCGCGCCGGACGCACGGTGTAGCCCGAGATCCCGACAATGCGGCGCTCTTCTCCGAGGAGATAGAGCGTTTCCGTGGTCTCCTCGGTGAGGCAGACGATGCGCGAAGGCAACGACGCTTCAGCGCTCAGGGAGGACATCGGCATGGCAGAAGCGGCCGTCTCTTCGCACCTCCCCCGTTTGTACGGGAACCGCGTGCGCGAACATCGGACCTTCGTAGCAGAAGGTGTGAAATTCCCCGTTCTCTCCACAGCGATCAACGCCGGAGGGCAGTTCGTCGAGCAAAGCCTCATCGAACCGGCGCCCGGCGAACCGCGCGTCGAGCTGGCTGGTGTCCACGCACGTCAGCACGGCGCCCAACCCGACGGCTAGCATCTGCCGTGCCAGCGCGGACGTGCGTTCCGGCGCGCTCCAGATGGGAAACAGCGGATCGAGGCCACTGCCTGCGAGAAGGCGAACACGATACTCGCGGATGTCGCTCAGAAAGAGATCGCCGAACGCTACGTGCGTAATGCCGCAAGACTTTGCTTTGGCGAAAACGTCTGCCATGCGCCGCTCATATTCGTCATTCGGACAAGGTGAGGGGAGCGCGACGTCCCAGAGCGGCAGTCCGGCGGCCGCCGACTGCGCGGTGACGAGTTCGCGGCGCACCTCATGGACGGCCACCCGGCCGCCCGCTTCCGCAAATGCCGTCAGCAGCCCGACGATCTGCGTGTCAGGCTGCTGGCGCAATACGTGCAACGTCCAGGCGCTGTCCTTGCCTGAACTCCAGGAGAGAAGAACGCATTTGCTCATGACTATACGCTCAGCTCGCGCTCATCCAGTCAGAATCCATGGCTGAGCAGCGCGCTCAGCTTGCGCCCCTGCGTATTGAAGCCGTGCGCGAGCGTGTAGCCCTTGTTGAACGCGTTGTCCAGGCGCAGCGATAGTGCAGTCTCCTTAGCAAGCTGGTAGCGCGCCGTCAGATTGAATACTTCGTACCGCGCAAGCTCCACTCGGGTGAAAGCCACAATGTCGTTATCGAATCGCCTGCCACTGGCCAGCACCTCGCCACCAACACGCCACGAACCGATCCTCTTCGCCAGCGATAGGCTGCCGAACTCCTTCGCTCGTCGTAGCAGCTGAAGGTGCGTTGACGCGGTATGCTGGATCGGATCCTGCATCGTCAGGCTCGCCTTCACATCCATGCCCCATAGCGAGCCGCTGTAGCTGGTCTCGATGCCGTCGATGGTCGCGCTGTTGATATTGGTGAGCGGAAAACCGCCGATCAGATCGGAGATGCGGGTGTGGAACGCCACCAGCCGCAGCATCTGGCCCGCCGCCACATACTGCACGCCCGCCTCGAAGCTGCGAGCGCGCTCGGGCTGCAGATTGGGATTGCCGAAGGCGGGGAAGAACATTTCATTGAACGTGGGCGCGCGGAATGCCGTGCTGGAAGCCGCGGTGAACCTCCAGCGCTCGGTCAGATCGTAACCATAGCCGGCGTAATGCGTGCGGCTCGCGCCGAAATCGGAGTAGTCCTCGTTGCGCGCTGAAAACTGGACGCTGTGCGCCCCGAAACGGCCCTGGTAAGCGCCGATCAGGCCGCTCACGCTGCGCCCGGGGCGCGCATAGGCGGTATCGCTGCTGATCGATTGACGCAGCGACTCGGCGGTAATGGTGAACCGATGATCGGTGCCCACCGGGATTTCATTCTGCCAGGTGAACTGCGAGTTCTTCGTCTTGGCGCGGCTTGCGACCGTGCTGTTCGTAAAAGAGTCGAACTGGTCGTAGCCTTCGGAATACGTCAGTTTCGACAACCACCACTGCGCGATCCGGTTATTGGAGAACACTGCCCACGAGCCGACGCGCGCGTCGGCGGTGTGCTTGTCGTTGACGGAGGCGGCGAACTCGTTGTCGAACGAGAGCTTGCCGTCGCTGGAGAAGTAGCGCACACCCGCCTGGTGGTCAGCGCTGAAGCGATGTTCCAGATTTGCCGACAGCGACTGGTTTCGATAGCCGTCGCGGTCGGGATTCGTCGTCGGCGAGTTCGCGGGCTTCTGAGCGGAGAATCCGTCTGTCGAGAAATGGGAAAGGTTGAGGCTGAAACGCGTGTCACCGACCGCGCCGCCGTACTGGGCGCGCAACCGCTGTTCGCCCTGCCCACCCAACCCAAGATCGACGCTCGCGCGCGGCGCGCCGACGCCGGCGCGGGTGAAGACCTGGATCACACCGCCGATTGCGCCCGAACCGTAGAGGCTGGAGACGTTGCCGCGCACGATCTCGACCCGCTCGATCTGATCGAGCATGAGTTGCTCGAGCGCGGTCGCACCGAAATTGAGATTGCTGAGGCGCACGCCATCAACCAGCACCAGCGCCTGGTTAGTCGTGGCGCCCCGCAGGAATGTCGAACTGACGGTGCCGACACCGCCGTTTTGCGAGAACTCGAAGCCGGCCTCCTTGCGCAACAGGCTCGGCAGATCGACTGCCCCGGATGCGCGGATTTCGCGGGAGGTGATGATCGTGGTGTGGGGAATCGCCTCGCGCAGCAATTGCTCGCTGCGGCTGGCGGTCACCACAACGGCCTGGGACACATCGTCACCGTTTTGGGCGTAAACAGTTACCGGAACGACACACGCCGCGAACGCGGCGGTTGAAAGCGCTCTGCGCTGCATTATTGCTCTCCAATTCGCATGCCCAACCGCACGCGCAAGGGTTGAGAAAGATGCAGGCGGCGCCGTCGGGCGGAGCCCGGCGGCCGGGAATCGGTGGAGATTGCCGACCCACAGCTTTCCTTGATCTCGACCAAGGCCGGTCTCCGGACTCGTCGGACTTGGCGCTCCGCCTTCCCGTGCATCGCACAGTGGCTTGGATGGAGCACCCGCACCGACTTACCGTTGCGTGGGCAGCACAGGCATTGCGGGTAGAACCCGCGCACCTGTTTCCCGTTTCACCCGGCTCGCTGGAAGGCTTGCCGGGCACCTCGTTCGAAAGCGCGCAACTGCGCGCCTGAGTGAATATTAATTCAATCTAAGTTTCAGGTAAAGCGATCAGCGGATCGATCCGGCGCCAATCGAGCGCGGCCTCCAAAGTATCGGCGAGCCGGTCGAGGCTGCGTTCCAGCCGTTCGCCCTGCGATTCGCTTTGCGGTGCCGCAAGGCCCGACCAGGCGAGCAACGCGTCGCAGGCCTCGGCCTCGTCGAACAACCCGTGCAGGTAGGTGCCCAGCACTTGCCCGTGCACGTCGATCGCGCCCTCGCCACGTCCGCCGACCCGCAGCACCGGATGTGCGAGCGCGGGGCCGCTGCTCACGCCCATGTGAATCTCGTAGCCGCGCACGCGCGCGCCTTCGCCGCCAAGAAACAGGATTCCCTCGACCTGGGCCAATTGTTTTTCGGGCCCGAGCTCAGTGCGCATCGCGAGCAGCCCGAGACCACGCGATGTCCCTGGCGGCCCTTCGACTCCCAGCGGATCAGCGACTTCCTCGCCGAGCATCTGAAAGCCGCCGCACACGCCGATCAGCTTGCCGCCATAGCGCAGGTGACGCAGGATTGCGCGTTCCCAGTCGTGCGTGCGCAACCAGTCGAGGTCGGCGCGCACACTCTTCGATCCCGGAAGCACGACCAAGTCCGCTGCCGGCCAGACCTCGCCCGGACCGAGAAAGCGAAAGTTCACCTGCGGGTGCAGCCGCAGCGCATCGAAGTCCGTATGGTTACTGATGCGTGGGAGCGCGGGCACCACCACCGTAAGCGCACCGGCCGCGGCTGGGACGGTTTCGAGGGGCAGCGCGTCTTCCTCCTCGAGCGCCAAGCCTTGGAGATAAGGCACGACACCCAGTACCGGCCGGCGAGTGCGCCGCTCGAGCCAAGCGATGGCGTCATCGAGTAACCTCTCCTCGCCGCGAAATCGGTTGATGATGAACCCCTGCACGAGCCGGCGATCCTTCCGTCCCAAGGCGGAAAGTGTGCCCGCGAAATTCGCAAATGCGCCGCCGCGATCGATGTCGGCAACGATCAGCACCGGGCAATCTACGTGCGTGGCGAACCCCATGTTGGCGATGTCGTTGCGGCGCAAGTTGACCTCCGCAGGGCTTCCCGCACCCTCCACCACGACGCATTCGAATTCCGCGCGCAGCCGCTCGTAGGCCGCCAGTACCTCCGCGAATACCCACCGCTTGAGGGATCCGAATTCGCGCGCTTCGAATCCGCGCACCGGCCGCCCGCGCAACACGAGTTGCGCACCGGTGTCGGATTCCGGCTTGATCAGCACCGGGTTAAAGTCGATACGCGGCGCCAGCCTCGCAGCACGCGCTTGCAGGGCCTGCGCGCGTCCGATCTCGCCGCCGTCCGCCGTCACGGCACTGTTGAGCGCCATGTTTTGCGGTTTGAATGGCGCGACGCGCACCCCGCGCCGGGCCAGAACGCGGCACAGACCCGCAACCATCACGCTCTTGCCGGCGTGCGAGGTCGTGCCCTGTATCATGAGTGCAGCCCCTCTCTTGCACTTCAGCCTGTTTTCAAATTTCGAGTTCATGTCCGTTCCGCTCACAGTTTCGCACACGGCATCGCGCATCGCGGCAGTGTGCGCTTTCGCGATTGCGATGCCGGCGGCCGCAGGCCCGACGGCGATTGATGACACCGGCGCACGCTTGTCGATCGCGCGGCCCGCCGCACGCATCGTGAGCCTCGCGCCGCACCTGACGGAGCTGCTGTTTGCCGCGGGCGCCGGGGGGCAGATCGTCGGTGTTCTCGAATATTCCGATTTCCCGCTGGCCGCCCGCGCGCTGCCGCGCGTTGGCGACAATGCGGCAATCGACCTTGAGCGCATCCTCGAACTCAAACCCGACCTGGCCGTTGCATGGCCGAGCGCTGGCCACCGGCGGGAAGTAGAGCGGCTGGCCGCGCTCGGGGTGCCGGTATTTCGTTCCGAGCCGCTCGAACTGGAGGACATCGCGCGCACCCTGGAAACGTTGGGAGTACTCACCGGCCATGTCAGTGAATCCCGGCAGGCGGCGCAAGCATTTCGCGCTCGCGCCACGGAGCTGGCGCGCCGTCATGCGAATCGTCCGACGGTGCGAGTGTTTTACGAGATTTGGGGTGCGCCGCTCATCACCGTAAACGGCGCCCACCTGATCAGCAAGGTGCTGCGCATGTGCGGGGGAGAGAACGTGTTTGCTGCCCTGCCGGTACTCGCGCCACAGGTCGACCGCGAGGCCGTGCTTGCGGCCGACCCCGAGGTGATCATTGCGAGCACCTCTAGTCCCTCGACCAGCGGCTGGCGCGCTGCCTGGGAGACGCTCCCGTCGATTTCCGCCGTGCGCTTGGGCAACCTGTTCGAGGTTCCCGCCGACAGCATCCACCGTCACACCCCTCGGGTGCTCGATGGCGCTGAGCGCGTCTGCTCCAACCTTGAGGTGGCGCGCGCCAGGCGGCGGCCGGGGCGCTGATGCCCCCGCGTCCGGCGCAAGATGATCAAAAACATGCACAAACACCCCTTATTACTTGACGCAGCGGAAAAACTCCCTCTATAGTGTTTAGATGGATGAGGAGTTTGAATCCCTCGAGGCCAAGGTGTCGCAGTTCGTTCAGATGTGCGAGCGGCTGCGCGTTGAGAACATGGAACTGCGCCAGCAGCTTGCCACGGCAAGCAACGACGCGAAGCGCCTGAACGACAAGATCGACGGCGCGCGCAACAGGCTCGAAGGCCTGCTCGCGCGGCTGCCCGGGTAGTTATCCATCATGGCCGACACCCCGAAGACCATCGAGGTGAATATCCTCGGTCGCGCCTACCGCGTTGCCTGCGAAGATGATGAGCGCGAGGCGTTGATGCGGGCTGTCGCCTATCTCGACGCCAAGATGTCCGATATCAAGAAAGTGGCAAAAGCCGGCGGTGCCGAGCGCATCGCCGTAATGGCTGCGCTCAACATCGCGCACGAGCTTCTCACAACGCGGCTCGGCGGCGGCTTTGACATCGGTCAGGCCAAGCGTAGAATTACCGCGATCGAAGCGAAACTCGACGCTGCTCTTGCGCATCAAGACAAGCTGTTTTGACGGCGCCCTTACAACGTCCCCTGCTTTGTTCGACCGGGCTCTAATTTTCCGGACCGATAGCGGTATAAGGTTGCGGTCCATGGCGTCACTGTTGTGATCGTCCCTCGCCTTGCGGCGTGCCGGATGAACCTGATGTGACCGGAGTGCAACCGCCCTGAACCCAAAGGGTTCGGGAGCAGAGTCCACCGGCAAGTGCGGGGGGCACCATTGCGATCACGGGGGAGGCATGCCTCCCCCGTTTCCCTCCTGCGGAAAGCGAGACAAGGCGTGCAGTATTGGCTGATGAAATCCGAGCCCGGCGAGTGCTCGATCGATGACGCGCTTGCCGCGCCGGAGCGCACGATCCCTTGGACCGGCGTGCGCAACTATCAGGCGCGCAATTTCATGCGGGATGCGATGCGACCCGGCGACAGCGTGCTCTTCTACCACTCGAGTTGCGCGCAGCCCGGCATTGCCGGGCTGGCGGAGGTCGCCTCCGCCCCCTATCCCGATCCGACCCAGTTCGAGCGCGCCAGCGACTACTACGATGCAAAGGCGCGGCGGGATGCGCCGCGCTGGTACCTGGTCGACGTGCGCGCTTGCAGGAAGACGCGTCTGATCGACATCGCAGAGTTGCGCGCTTGCCGCCCGCTTGCGCGGATGCAGATACTCAGACGCGGCAACCGCCTTTCGATCACGCCGGTGGCGAAGTCCGAGTGGGATTACATCACCAGGCGATTGATGGAGCACGCCGATTGAGCGCTCAGGTTCAACTTGCGAACGACACCCTGTTGCGCGCGCTCGCGCGCAGGCCCGTTCCTTACACACCGATCTGGTTGATGCGCCAGGCCGGCCGCTACCTGCCCGAATACACCACCACGCGCGCGCGCGCGGGAAGCTTTCTGGCACTTGCCAAGAGCCCCGCGCTTGCGACCGAAGTGACGTTGCAACCGCTGGAGCGTTTCCCGCTCGATGCGGCGATCCTGTTTTCCGACATCCTGACGGTGCCCGACGCGATGGGTCTTGGGCTGTACTTCGCGCAAGGAGAGGGGCCTCGGTTCGAGCGACCGGTGCGCGACGAGGCGGCCGTGCGCGCTCTCGCCGCGCCGGATCCGGCCGACCGGCTGCGATACGTGCTCGACGCGGTGCGCGAGATTCGGCGCGCGCTTGCAGGCCGTGTACCGCTGATCGGGTTTTCCGGCAGCCCCTACACGCTGGCGTGTTACATGGTCGAGGGCGGCGGCAGCGAGGACTTTGCGACGCTCAAACGCATGCTCTACAGCCGGCCCGACCTATTGCACCGGATTCTCGAGGTCAATGCGGCGTCGGTCGCAAGTTATCTGAATGCGCAGATCGAAGCCGGCGCGCAGGCCGTGATGATTTTCGATACCTGGGGCGGAAACCTCAGCACTGCGGGCTACCAGGAATTTTCGCTTGCCTATACGCGCACTGTCGTTTCGCAGCTTGCTCGCGAGCGCGACGGCGTGCGCGTACCGGTCATCCTGTTCACGAAAGGCGGCGGGCAATGGCTCGAGGCGATGGCGGATTCGGGTTGCGACGCGCTCGGCCTGGACTGGACGACCGACCAGGCCAGCGCGCGAGCGCGGGTGGGAGCGCGCGTCGCCTTGCAAGGCAATCTCGATCCGCTCGCCCTGTTCGCATCCCCGGATCGCGTGCGGCGCGAAGCGCGGCGTGTTCTCGATGCGTTCGGCGCGGAACCAGGACACGTCTTCAATCTGGGCCATGGAATCTCGCAGCACACCCCGGTCGAAAGCGTCGAGGCGCTTGTTGACGAAGTGCGCGCTTACAGCCGGAAAATGCGAGAAGGCTGACTACGCGATCATAGGTACCAACCCCTTGACTTATGCACAATAGCCCGCCTCCTATCGAAATCAGGGCCTTGCGTTACCACGTCTCGGGAGGCTTCCATAACATGTTGAATTAAAATACGAAAAATGGTCGCGCGTGCCTGGCCTGATGGGAAAAACCCCTTACGCGCCCGGAAGTTACATTAAATCGAATGCGTTACCCACAGATTTGTCCACAGGATTTGTTGGTAATCTGAATTCGGTTTCTGGCGCAAGGGCTACGCTCCGGTTTGCGAGGCATCAAATGAACTCGAAGCGATAAGCTGTTGGCCACCTGACGGAATTTGTTCCCAGAAAAATCGGTTTCATAGAGCGCATGAAAATCGCGAAAATCGCGCTCGACGTCCCCCTGCCGACGCTGTTCGACTATTGCGCCGAAATGGAGGTTCAGATCGGCGATCGCGTCGTGATTCCATTCGGCACCCGCCGCGTGGTGGGAGTCGTGCTCGAGCTCGCGACGAAGAGCGAACTTCCGGACAAACGGCTGCGCGGGATCGAACGCGTGATGACCGACGCACCGGCGCTCCCCGCGGAATGGCTGGAGCTGGTGCGTTTCTGCGCAGCCTACTACCACCGTCCGCTTGGAGAAACCGTGCTGCAGGCGCTTCCGCCCCGCTTGAAGGCGCTCAAAAATCTGCCGCGGGAAGACTTGCGTTCTTTTTGCGCGAGCGCGCTCGCGCCCGAGCCAGCGACGCTGCGTTCGGGCCGCAAGCGCGTACTGCTCGCCGAGTTGAAAGCTGCCGACGCGCTCGACGAGCGAGCATTGCTCGGTATCGATCCCGCGGAGCGTGGCCCAAGGCGGGCCGCCCTGCGCGCACTGATCAATGCCGGTTGGGCGGAACCGGCGCCACCTCGCTCCGGGGCGCGATTCGTTTCGGAGCACGTGCTTACTGCCGAGCAGGAAGCAGCTCTTGCCCGCATCCTTCCTTCGGTCGGAAAGTACGCGACGCATCTGCTGCACGGGGTCACCGGCAGCGGGAAGACCGAAATCTATCTTCGCCTCGCGGCGCGCGTGCTCCAATCCGGCGGGCAGGCTCTCGTCCTGGTTCCGGAAATCAGCCTGACGCCGCAACTCGAGGCGAGGTTTCGCCGCGCATTCCCCGACAATGTGCTTTCGGTGTTGCATAGCGGTCTCGAGGACTCGGCGCGCACTGCAGCGTGGCTGCGTGCCGCGCGCGGTGAAGCGGGCGTGATCCTGGGTACCCGTCTCGCAGTGCTCGCCCCCGTGCCCCGCCTTGGACTGATTGTCGTCGACGAGGAGCACGATACCTCGTTCAAGCAGCAGGACGGATTGCGCTACTCCGCGCGTGACGTCGCCGTATTTCGCGGCAATCAGCGCAAGGTCCCGGTCGTTCTCGGCTCGGCGACTCCGGCGCTCGAAAGCTATGCCAACGCGCTTGCCCTGCGTTACCAGCTGATCGAACTGCCCTCGCGCGCCGTGTCCGGCGCGCGTATGCCGCAGGTGAAGATGGTGGACCTGCGCGCGGAACGCGCCGATCAGGGTTTCGCGCGGCCGTTGCTCGACGCGATCGCGGCGCGCCTGGCCCGAGGCGAACAGAGCCTGCTGTTCATCAACCGCAGAGGCTATGCACCGGTGCTCGCCTGCCCGGCCTGCGGATACGCCTGCGGTTGCACGCGCTGCAGCGCGCACCTCGTGCTGCACGCGGTCGATCGGCGCCTGCGCTGCCATCATTGCGGCCGTGAAGAGGCGATTCCCCGCCATTGCCCGCAATGCGGCAATGCGGACCTGCGCGCGCTCGGACGAGGCACGCAGCGGGTGGAGGAAACGCTGGAGGCAAGCTTTCCGGGCCGGCGCGTCATTCGCATCGACCGCGACAGCGCGCGCCGCAGGGCGCAACTCGCGCGCACCCTCGAGCAGGTGCGCAGTGGCGAGGGTGACATCCTCGTGGGAACCCAATTGGTTGCCAAGGGCCACGATTTCCCCCGCCTCACGCTGGTCGGCGTGCTGAACGCGGACAATTCGCTGCTCGCCACGGACTATCGCGCCGCGGAGAGGCTGTTTTCGGTGCTGTTGCAGGTCTCCGGTCGCGCCGGACGGCACGACCGGCCCGGCGAGGTACTGGTGCAGACGCGTTTTCCGGATCACCCGCTGTTCGCGGCGCTCGCCCGAAACGACTATCCGGGCTTCGCGCGCTCGCAGCTGCAGGAGCGCGAAGCCGCGGGGTTTCCTCCTTTCGTCTACGAAGCAGCGCTGCGCGCCGAGTGTCCCCGGCTCGCCGATGCGCTCGCATTTCTGCGCGGGGCGGTCACGCGCGCACCCGGCATCGAAGGGGTGCGCGTCTTCGATCCGGCGCCCAACGCCCTCAGCCGTCGTGCCGGGCTCGAACGCGCGCAACTGCTGGTGCAGTCGACTTCACGCCGCGCCCTGCAGGAATTCCTGCGCCGGTGGGTTGCCGAGCTGTACGCGAGCGCGCCGAAGAGCGTGCAATGGCATCTGGACGTCGATCCGACCGATTCCGACTGATCTGCGGGGATGGGCGCCGGTATAATTGCGCCCCTTTCCATGGACGAACCCAAAGACATTCTCGCGCGCATTCTCGCCGAAGGCGCGCGCAGCGTCGCGCCGGAGGCGAGCGCCGTCGAGATTCAGCTCGAACGCCCGCGAAACCCCGAGTACGGCGATTTCGCCTGTAACGCCGCGCTTCAGCTGGCCAAGCTGCTCAAGCGCAAACCGCGCGAGATCGCGGAAGCGATCCGGCTCGCCACCGCGGAACCACTCGCCCGCACAGGCAGATTCGGCAAGCTCGAGATCGCCGGCGCCGGGTTCCTCAACATTCGCCTCGCGGTCGGGGCGAAGCTCTCGATCGTGCGCCATGTTCTTTCCGAGGGTGATCGCTTCGGGCGCGGTCCGTCTACGGGTCAGCGAATTCAGCTGGAGTTCGTCTCTGCCAACCCCACCGGCCCGCTGCACGTCGGCCACGGGCGCGGCGCGGCGTATGGCGCGAGCCTCGCCAACGTGCTCGCCTTCGCCGGCCATACAGTCGAATGCGAGTTCTACATCAACGATGCCGGGCGCCAGATGGACATCCTCGCGCTTTCGGTCTGGCTGCGCTACCTCGAAACACGCGGCTGCAGGGTGCCGTTTCCGGATGACGGCTATCGCGGCGACTACGTGCGCGACATCGGCGCCGCGCTCGCCCGAAGGCACGGGGCGGATCTGCTGCGCGAGCCCGCCCAGTTGCCCGTGCCGCAAGCCGGCGAAGATCCCGACGCCGCGCTCGATCACCTGATCGCGGCGGCGAAGGAGTTGCTCGGCGCGCAATGGAAGGCGGTGCACAGGTTCGCGCTCGAAGCGATGCTTGCCGATCAGCGCGAGGACCTGGACGATTTCCGCGTGCGCTTCGACGCGTGGTTCTCCGAGCAGTCGCTCCACGACACGGGCGAAGTCCGGCGCTGCATCGAAGGTCTGGCCCGGGACGGCCACGCCTACGAGAAGGACGGCGCGTTATGGTTCCGCTCGAGCGCGTTCGGCGACGAAAAAGACCGCGTGCTCAGGCGCGACAACGGCCAGTACACGTATTTCGCTTCGGACATCGCCTACCATGCCCACAAATTCGCGCGCAACTACGACCGCGTGATCGACGTATGGGGGGCGGACCATCATGGGTACATCGCGCGCGTGAAGGGTGCGCTCGCAGCACTCGGGCTGGATCCGGCGGTCCTGACCGTGGCGCTGGTGCAGTTTGCGGTGCTGTACCGCGGCGGCGAGAAGGTCGCGATGGGCAAGCGTTCGGGCGACTTCGTCACGCTGCGCGAATTGCGCGAAGAGATCGGCAACGACGCCGCGCGCTTTTTCTATGTGCTGCGCAAGTCCGACCAGCACCTCGATTTCGATCTCGATCTTGCGAAGGCCCAGTCCAACGACAACCCGGTGTATTACGTGCAGTACGCGCACGCACGTGTGCGAAGCGTATTTGCGCAACGGGCGGGCGAACCTGCGACCCTCGCCGAAGCGCCGCTGGAGACGCTGGTCTCAGCGCGCGAACTCGCGCTCGCGCAGTTGCTGGCCGAGTTCCCGGAAATCGTGCAGGACGCGGCGCGCGAACTTGCGCCGCACATCGTCGCCTTCTATCTCAAGGGCCTCGCGGCCGAATTCCACAGCTACTATAATGCCGAGCGAATTCTGGTCGAGGACCCGTCACTTGCCGTTGCGAGGTTGGCGCTCTGCGAGGCGGTGCGCCAGGTGCTGGCGAACGGGCTCGCGCTGCTCGGCGTGAGCGCGCCGGAGAGGATGTAAATGGCGAAAGCAGGCAGGACGCAGAGTGCGCCGGGCGCAAGATCGGGCGGCGGTTTCCTGCTCGGCGTATTCGTCGGGCTGATCGTCGGACTGGCGGTGGCGCTTGGCATCGCGTTCTACCTGAACAAGACGCCGATTCCATTTACGTCCAAGAGCAAGGCGCCCGCCGCGAAGGACGGGGACGCTGCAAAAACCACCCCGCAGATCGCGGGGATGCCTTCGGGCAAGGCGCCTTCCGGCGAGAAACCGAAGTTCGATTTCTACAATATCCTGCCCGGCGGGGAGGAACCGGTGAGCGAAAACGAACTCAAGTCGGCCGCCAAGAGTCAACAACCGGACGCGAAGAGCGTTTACTTCCTTCAGGCCGGCGCATTCCAGAACCCGCCCGACGCCGACAATCTCAAGGCCAAGCTCGCGATTCTCGGATTCGAGAGCACCGTCGAGCCCGCCACGCTTCCAGACAAGGGCACGTGGTACCGCGTGCGCGTGGGGCCGTACACTCGAATCGAGGAACTGAATGCAGCGCGTTCGCAACTGGCATCGAACGGAATCGATGCCAGCCTGATCAAAGTGAAGAACCCCGCCGCGGCGAAGCCGTGACCGGGCCGCACGCATAAGGAGCCGGCAATGAAGTGGTTGAGATTCGCAGTGGCGTTGTTCATTTTCTTCCCGGCGCTGGTCAGCGCGCAGCCCAGGCCCGGCGTGGACTACGGCGAACTCAAGCCGGCGCAACCGGCGGAATCCGCCGGTAAGGTCGAAATATTGGAGTTCTTCTGGTACGGCTGCCCGCACTGTTACACGCTCGAGCCCGCGCTCGAGAACTGGGTAAAGAAGCTCCCTCCCGACACGGATTTCAAGCGCGTCCCCGCGGTACTCTCGGCCAACTGGGAGCCGCATGCGCGCATTTACTATGCGTTTGAGGCGCTGGGTGTGCTGGAAAAGCTGCATCGTCCGTTTTTCGACGCAATCCACCGCGATCACCTGTCGGTCGCCAACGAAGCGGCCGTCAACCAGTGGCTGGCGAAAAATGGCGTCGACGCCAAGAAGTTTGCCGATACCACGCGCTCGTTCGGCGTTTCCAGCAAGGTCAAGCGCGCGGCGCAGCTCTCGGCGGCATATCGCGTTGACGGCGTGCCGATGATTGCAGTTCAGGGCCGCTACACGGTGAACGCGGAACAGGGGGGATCGCAACAGGGGATGCTCGATGTCACGTCATTCCTGATCGGCCAGTCTCGCAAGGACCTGAAGCAGCCCGCCCGCAAGTAGCTTCCCGCAGCGCGCCACGTGCGCATATTCCTGACAGGCGTATCGAGCGGTCTCGGCGAAGCGCTTGCGCGCCATTACGCATCTTCCGAAACGGTTCTGGGGCTGGTCGCCCGGCGCGCCGAATTGCTCGATTCGCTGGCCCGTTCTCTTCCTGGTACCTGTGCCGTCTACGCGCTCGATGTCGCCGATACGCAAGCGCTTGCACGGGCGGCCGGGGATTTTCTCGCACGCTTCGGCGTGCCCGACCTGGTGATCGCCAATGCCGGAATTTCGGTGGGGACCTCCGCGGAGGACATCGACGACGCGGAAAAACTCCTGCGCGTGTTGCGGGTGAACGTGCTCGGGCTGGCCGCCACGCTCGCCGCATTCGCACCTGCGATGCGCTCCGCGGGGCGCGGGACACTCGTCGGGATCTCGAGCGTGGCCGGGTTTCGCGGCTTCCCCGGGGCAGGCGCCTACAGCGCGTCCAAGGCCGCGGCGACCACCTTGCTGGAAAGCCTGAGGGTCGAGCTGTCGGGCAGCGGCGTTTCGGTCGTGACCATCTGTCCCGGTTACATCGATACCCCGATGACACGGGTCAATCGCTACCCCATGCCGTTCCTGCTGGCGGCGGACGAGGCTGCGCGGCGCATCGCCCGTGCGATCGCCGCCAGGCGCCGCGTCGCGGTCATTCCGTGGCAGATGGCGCTCGTCTCAATCCTGATCCGGGCCCTGCCAGGATGGTTGTTCGCGCGGCTGTTCGCGCGCACCAAGCGCAAGCCGCGCGACCTGCCGTTGTAGCTGTGGAACTGCGCGACGCCCTCGGCACGCTGCATGCGCCCGCGGGCGATGCCGCGCGCATTGTCTCGCTGGTGCCGTCGATCACGGAGCTCGTGTGTGAACTCGGCCTGGCGGACCGCCTGGTCGGGAGGACCGGCTTTTGCATTCATCCGCGCGAAGTCGTGCGCGGCATCCCGAAGGTCGGCGGCACCAAGGACGTCGATATTGAAAAGATCCGCGCTCTGCGCCCGAGCCATGTCATCGTCAACATCGACGAGAACGAGAAGCCGCTCGCCGAAGCGCTCGCGAAGTTCGTGCCACACCTGGTGGTCACTCACCCGCTGGGTCCGGCGGACAATCCGGCGCTCTATCGCCTGATTGGCGGGCTGTTCGGAAGGCGGGGCGAAGCCGAAGCGCTATGCGTTCGTTTCGAGGCGGCGCATGCGGCAGCGAGCGCCGCGAACTGGCCGCAGCGAGAAGTGCTCTACCTCGTCTGGAAAGACCCCTGGATGACGGTTTCGCGCGACACCTACATCTCACGAACGCTTGCGCTGTTCGGATTGCGAACATTGCCGGCGGCCGCGCAATCCCGCTATCCGGAAATCTCCATCGATGCGCCCTCCGTGCGCGAAGCGGAGCTGGTGCTGCTCTCGTCCGAGCCGTATCTGTTCGGCGACGAACACGTCGCAGAACTCGCGGGTCGCCAGGAATTTGCGAGCAAACCGGTGAGGCTTATCGACGGCGAAATGACCTCCTGGTACGGCAGCCGCGCCATCGCTGGTCTCGATTATCTGCGGGGGTTCGTGGCGCGGCTGCCTCCTCCGATCTGACCGGCAACCCGCTTGAGGCGCTGGTTACCATCAGCAGCATCCAGCTACCGGTGCTGCTTGCGCTGGTAGCCGTCATCAGAACCTTCACATATGCCTGCACCAACAGCTACGTGCCGGGCGCGCTCTCATTTGCGGGCTGTTTGTCACCTGGTATATCGCGGCGAGCCAGGCGACGCAGGCACAGAATTGCAATCGCCGTTTCGGTCGCCGCCGCCGCGGCCTTCAGTCAGGCCGCGATCGCGCAGGCGCCGGCGGCGAAGAATCTCAAGCTCCGGTGGAGCTGGCCCGCGAGCCTGACGATTCACGACCATTACAAGGGCATCGCCGATCGCATTGAGAAGCTCACGGCAGTCGATCAAGATCGAGGCCATGACCGCAGGGCACGTGGTACCGGCGTTCGAGGTGCTGGATGCCACCCACAAGAAGGTGATCGACGGCTTCCACTCGGGTGCGTACTACTGGGTCGGCAAGAGCCCGGCGGCGGCGCTGTTCGCCGAGGCGCCGGGAGGTCCCTTCGAAGTTAGGTGAGGTGCTTCCATAAGAGGAAAAACCGCTTGGTGGGGGGTAACATCATGTTTCGTTATTCCCCGGCTGTTCAACCAACGCTGGAACTCGAGTGTTCAATTGACGCGGGAACTCCGCCGGCAAAAACATTAGAATCCCGCTCATGAAACTCCCCTCGCGAGCCTTGGCTGTTCACCTTGCGATGCTTACGCTGATTTTGGTCGCAAGCGGCTGCTCGAACCTGCATTGGGCCAGCGAACTGGTCCCGGCGCACGGTGCCGACCTGGTGGTTCTCAACGCCAACGTGCTGACCGTGGACGATCGTTTTCCCACGGCACAGGGGTTTGCCGTGCGTGGCGGCCGCATCACTGCGGTGGGCGACTCCGACTCGATCCGTCGCCACGCCGGTCCGAAGACGAGGATCATCGATGCCGGCGGCCGCACCATCGCGCCTGGGCTCGCAGACGGCCACCTGCACAACGCGGGCGGCGGTCCGGGCGTCGACCTGTCCCGCGTGCGTACGCTCGAGGAGTTGCTCGCGAGGGTCGCGGAACGGGTGAAAGTCTCCAAGCCGGGCGACCTCGTCGTCAGCAACAACGACTGGCACGAGGCGCAACTCAAGGAACAGCGCCTGCCGCTGCGCCGCGACCTCGACCGCATCGCGCCGGACAATCCGGTGGTGCTGGTGCGCGGCGGCCACCAGTTCATCGTCAACTCGGCGGCGCTCACGCGCTGGAAAATCGGCAAGGACACGGCGGTGCCGGCAGGCGGCGCGATCCCGCGCTACGCCGACGGGGAGCTGAGCGGCGAACTCGTCAACAACGCGCGCCAACTGGTGCAGTTGCCGCCCCCCGCGGCCTTGAAGCGCGAAGACCTGCTGGCGATGATGCGCAAGCTGCATCGCGTCGGCCTCACCAGCATCCGCGTGCCGGGCAATCCGGATCCGGGCACGGAGTGGACGCAGTGGAAGGAGCTCAAGCAGCGCGGCGAGCTCGACATGCGCGTCAATTTTCTCTTCCGCATCTACGACTTCAGCGACGCGGCGAAAGTGCGCGCTCTGGTCGAGAGCTGGAAGGTGAATCCGGACGAGGGCGACGAATGGCTGCGCGTGGGCGGCATCAAGACGCTGGTGGACGGTGGCTTCGAAGGCGGCTGGATGCGCGAGCCCTACCTCGAGCCTTACGGGCGCGGCGGCAGCTACCGCGGCATCAACGTGGTTCCGCAACGGCTCTACCTGCCGGTGATCGCGGAATTGAATCGCATGGGGTGGCGCGTCACCACGCACGTGGTCGGCGACGCAGCGATCGACATGGTGCTCGACAGCTACGAGAAGGTGAACGCCGAGAAATCGATCGCGGGCCGGCGCTGGATGCTCGAGCACGCCTTCATCGCCTGGCCCGAGCATTTTCCGCGCATGAAAGCGCTGGGCTTGATGCTGTCGGTGCAGAACCACGCCTACGTCGCCGGCCCAAGCTTGGTGAAATACTGGGGGCCGGTGCGCGCGGCGCGGACCACGCCGGTGCGCGACTTCCTCGACCAGGGCTTCATCGTTGCCGGCGGCACCGACTCCCCGGTGATTCCGCACCCGCCGATGTGGGCGTTCTATCACTTCGTCACGCGCGGCACGATCGCCGCCGGTCAACTCGGCGCTGACCAGCGCGTGTCGCGCGCTGAAGCGCTGCGCCTGCTCACCATCGGCAACGCGCGCTTCACGGGCGAGCAGAAGATCAAGGGTTCGATCGAGCCGGGCAAGGTCGCGGACTTCATCGTGCTGTCCGACGATCCGATGACGGCGCCGGAGAATCGAATCGAAGGCATCGAGGTGCTGCTCACCGCGGTCGGCGGCAAGCTCGTCTACGTCAAGGACGGCGTCAGGTTCTGATTCACCTGGGACTGAAGCGGAATTTCCTGGTCGTCCCAGGCGCTGAGTGGCGGGAGCTGCTGTGCCAGCATATTCCCGACCGCTACGAACCCGTCAGATATTGCGGCTGGTACTCGAGCCGCAGCCGCGGGGCGCGCGCGGTGAAGGGCGCACCCGCGGTGACCCTCTCCCGCAATGCGACCGAAGCCCTGAGCGAGTTCGCGAGCCGCGCCAAGCCCGCCTCGTGGTTTCGCTTGCCCGATCGGGGCAGATGCGGGCAGCATTCACCAGAATGCAGATTGCGCGCACGTCGAATGCCCAGCGGACAACCCGTGACCAGCCACATCCCTCGCGAATCGATCCGGCCCACGCGTACGTCGCACCGCAGGGCGGCCACGAGTGCGCAGCGGGCCGATGCGTATTCCTATTTTTCGCTAAACGCGAACTTCAATGCGGGGCCGAACTGAGGTCCAGCCTTCGCTCCATCCGCTCCATTCGCTTTTCGAGTGTGTCGAGTCTCGAATTGAAGATGGCTGTGAGGTTGGCGACTTGGCTTTCTACGGCGCTCAGTCGCAACTTGATGTTGCCGACGTCGTCGGCCATTACGTCGATTTTCCCGCGTATGGCGCGCAGATGTTCGAGGATCAGATTTTCGGTGTTGTCGGTCATGGGTCTAGGTTTCGATGGCGCCATTGTAAGGCTTACCCGTTCAGCCCTAAGCCGAGGCAGGCTGCTTTGCGGCAAGCCGCAGCGACGCGTAACTCCCGGGCGCATCCTCAAGCACCTTGAGCTGGCCGTCGCCCGGCGTGCGCGCGGGAACTTTGTCGTTCCCGTTCTGCTTCTCCATCCATTGTTGCCAGTCTTCCCACCATGAGCCCGGTTTCTGAGTCGCCGTCTCAAACCACTCCTCCGCGCTCGCCGGAAACGCGTCATTGGTCCAGTACTGGTACTTCTTCGCCGCCGGCGGGTTGACGATGCCGGCGATGTGGCCGGAGCCGCCGAGCACGAAGCGCACGCTTCCGCTCAGACAACGCGCCCCCTTGTAGGTGGTCTTCCATGGAGCGATGTGGTCCTCCGCGGTCGAAATGAAGTAGGCCGGCACTTTCACCTTCGACAGGTCGATCGGCACCCCCGCAAGCGAAATGCCGCCCGGAACGCCAAGCAGGTTCTTCATGTACATGTTGCGCAGGTAGAAGCTGTGCATCTTCGCCGGCATGCGTGTCGAGTCGGAGTTCCAGTACAGCAGGTCGAACGGAAACGGGTCCTTGCCGAGCAGGTAGTTGTTGATCACGAACGACCACACCAGGTCGTTGGCGCGCAGCAAGTTGAAGGTCGAGGCCATCTCCGAGCCTTCGAGGAAACCGCGTTCGTTCATCTTGCGCTCGAGGCTCTGCACCTGGCCCTCGTCGATGAACACGCCGAGCTCGCCCGGTTGCGAAAAATCGAGCAGGCTGACGAAGAAGGTCGCGCAGCCGATGCGCTCCGGGTGTTTTCCCTCCTCCTGCGTGGCAGCAAGATAGGCGAGCGTGCTGCCGAGCAGCGTCCCGCCGAGACAATAGCCGATGACGTTGATTTTTCGCTCGCCGGTGGCCATTTCGATGGCGTCGAGCGCCGCGAGCGAACCCTCCAGCATGTAGTCCTCGAAACCCTTTTGCGCGAGCTTCGCGTCCGGGTTCACCCAGGAGACCACGAACACCGTGTGGCCGCGGTCGACCGCCCACTTGATGAAGGAGTTCTTCTCGCGCAGGTCGAGGATGTAGTACTTGTTGATCCACGGAGGAATGATCACGAGCGGTCGGCGGTAGACCTCCGCGGTGGTCGGTGAATACTGGATAAGCTGCATCAGGTCGGTCTGATAGACCACCTTGCCGGGCGTCGTGGCGACGTTCTTGCCCATCTCGAAGGCGCGCTCGTCGGTCATGCTGATGCGCAGCTGGCCGTCGCCCTTTTCGATGTCGGCGAGCAGGTTGTTGAGCCCCTTCAGAAGGTTCTGGCCGCCGGAAGCAACCGTCTCGCGCAACACTTGCGGGTTGCTCATGGCGAAATTCGACGGCGCAAGCGCATCCACGTATTGCCGGGTGAAGAACGCCACCTTCTTTTGCGACTCGTCGGACAAGCCGTCGACGCTTGCCACCGCATGCTGGATGTGGCGCGCGGTGATCAGGTAACCCTGCTTGATGAAATCGAACAGGAAGTGCTCGCTCCAGTCCTCGTGCTTGAAGCGCGAATCATTTGTCGCGGGCGCCGCCACCGGCTCGACCGGGTGCCCGGCCAGGCGCATCCAGCTCGTCTGCCACAGGCGCGTGTAATCGAGCGCGAGATTCATCGACATCGTGGCGAGTGCATACGGGTCGGTCAGCACGCGCGCATACAGATCCATGAAGGCCTTGCCGATGCCGAGCTCGTCGTCGAGGGCCGCCGAATGGGGATGTTTCTGCGCGAAGTCCCCGAGCAGATTCGCCGCGCGCTGCGCAACCTCGCAGTACACGCGGGTGAGCTCGGCGGGGTCGGGAGTCTGGGTCTTTGCGTCCATGGATGATTTCCGGTTCAGGCCGGCATGGTTGCCGGCCGCACCGCAGCATAACGGATGATGCCGTCCGCGCCAACGTCGCGCTCAGTGCCAGCGACGGGCGTGCTGCTGAACGGATACTCAGGGGCGTTTTCAACCGGCATGGGAATGCTCCGGGGGATGGGCTAGAATCCGACGCGTGGCGGATTCTCCTCGTCCCGCCCTCCTGCGGCAACCGGAACGGGCGAAATGCCCACGAACATGCATCCGACCAAACCCGATGGCGGCGAACCGGGCGAGCGCGCCGAATCCTCCATCAGCGAACTTTCGCGCGAGTTCGACGTCACCCCGCGCGCAATCCGCTTCTACGAGGACCAGGGGTTGCTCGCGCCGCGGCGTGACGGGCAGCGGCGCATCTACACCGCGCGCGACCGCACCCGCCTCAAGCTGACGCTGCGCGGCAAGCGCCTGGGCCTGACGCTCGGCGAGATCCGCGAGCTGATCGACATGTACGAAACCGGGCGTGACGAACGCCCGCAGCTCGAGCGCTTCCTCGCGATTCTCGCGCAACACCGCGACGCCCTCGAGCAACAGCGCGAGGACATCGAGGCGCAGCTCTCGGAGATCAACGTGTTCGAAAAGCGCTGCCGGCAGCGGCTGAGCGAGCAGGTCCGGCAGCAACAGCGTCCCGTACCGCGTCGGGCCCGGGCGTGATTGACGTTTACGTAAACGTAAATTAGAGTTCCCGGCGGAGGGTTTCCATGGAACTGCCATTCCTGCGGTTTTCGCACGGCGAAACGATCGACATGCTGCGCCAGACGGTGCGCGATTTCGCCGCCGCCGAAATCGCGCCGCGCGCCGCCGAGATCGACCGCTCGAACCAGTTCCCCGTGGACCTGTGGAAGAAGTTCGGCGCTCTGGGACTGCTCGGTATCACTGCGGAGGAGGCCTACGGCGGCACGCAGATGGGTTACGTTGCACACATCGTGGCGATGGAGGAGATCAGCCGCGCGTCGGCTTCCGTCGGCCTGTCGTATGGCGCGCATTCCAACTTGTGCGTCAACCAGATCCGCCGCAACGGGAGCGAGGCGCAGAAACAACAATACCTGCCGATGCTGATTTCCGGTGAGTACGTGGGCGCCCTCGCCATGTCCGAGCCTGGCGCAGGTTCGGACGTGGTCGGCATGCGCGCGCGCGCCGAATTACGCGGCGACCGGTACCTCCTGAACGGCAACAAGATGTGGATCACCAACGGACCCGACGCCGATGTGCTGGTGGTCTACGCGAAAACCGATGCCAATGCAGGCCCGCGCGGAATCACTGCGTTTCTCATCCAGAAGGGAATGAAGGGCTTCTCCACCGCGCAAAAACTCGACAAGCTCGGCATGCGCGGCTCGAACACCTGCGAGCTGGTGTTCCGCGATTGCGAGGTGCCCGCGGGCAACGTGCTGGGCGGCGAGGGGCGCGGCGTCAACGTGCTGATGAGCGGGCTCGACTACGAGCGCGCAGTGCTCGCCGGCGGACCGCTGGGTATCATGGCTGCGTGCCTCGACGTAGTGGTGCCCTACGTGCATGAGCGCAAGCAGTTCGGCCAGCCGATCGGCGAGTTCCAGTTGATGCAGGGAAAGCTCGCCGACATGTACACCACGTTCTCGGCGACCCGGGCCTACGTATATGCCGTCGGCCAGGCGCTCGACCGGGGCGAAACGACGCGCAAGGACGCAGCGGGCGCGATCCTGTATGCAGCAGAGAAGGCCACGTGGATGGCGGGCGAGGCGATCCAGGCGCTGGGCGGCATGGGCTACATCAATGAAACGCCCACCGGCCGGCTGTGGCGCGACGCCAAACTCTACGAAATCGGCGCCGGCACCTCGGAGATCCGGCGCTGGCTGATCGGCCGCGAGCTGTTTGCCGAAACGACTTGATCGAAACGAACTGAGACCAGGAGACCGACATGCTGAACGATCCGATCGTCATCGTTGCCGCCGCCCGCACCCCGATGGGCGGCTTCCAGGGAGAGCTCAAGGGATTCGCGGCGCCAGAGTTGGGCGCGGCCGCGATCCGCGCGGCGATCGAACGCGCAAGGATCAGCCCCGAGGACGTGCAGGAAGTCATCATGGGCTGCGTGCTGCCTGCGGGCCAGGGCCAGGCGCCTGCGCGGCAGGCTTCCCTCGGCGCCGGGCTGCCGCTGGCGGCGGGCTGCACCACCATCAACAAGATGTGCGGCTCCGGAATGAAATCTGCAATGTTCGCCCACGACCTGCTGGCTGCGGGAAACAACGAGGTGATCGTCGCCGGCGGCATGGAATCGATGACCAACGCGCCCTACCTGATGCCCAAGGCGCGCGGCGGCTACCGCATGGGCCACCAGCAGGTGCTCGATCACATGTTCTACGACGGGCTCGAGGACGCCTATGACACGGGCCGCCTGATGGGAAGCTTCGCCGAGGAATGCGCCGACAAGTACCAGTTCACGCGTGTGGCGCAGGACCAGTTCGCGATCGCTTCGCTCGAGCGCGCGCAGAAAGCCAACAAGGATGGTTCCTTCGCTTGGGAGATCACCCCGCTCGCGATCAAGCAGGGCAAGGAGCAGAAGTTCGTCGAGATGGACGAGCAACCGTTCAAGGCGAACTTCGACAAGATCCCGACGCTCAAGCCGGCTTTCCGCAAGGACGGCACGGTAACGGCGGCCAATTCATCTTCCATCTCGGACGGTGCGGCGGCGCTGGTGATGATGCGCCGCTCGAGCGCCGACAAACGCGGCCTTGCGCCGCTCGCGGTCGTGGTCGGGCACTCGACCCACGCGCAGGAACCCGGCTGGTTCACTACCGCGCCGGTTGGCGCAATCAGGAAATTGTTCGAAAAGACCGGCTGGAACGCAAAGGACGTCGATCTGTACGAAATCAACGAGGCCTTCGCCGTGGTAGCGATGGCAGCGATGAAGGAGCACGGCCTGCCGCACGAGAAGGTAAACGTGCACGGCGGCGCCTGCGCGCTCGGACATCCGATCGGCGCGTCCGGCGCCCGCATCCTGGTCACGCTGATCGGTGCACTGCGCAGACGCGGCGGCAAGCGCGGTGTGGCGTCGCTTTGCATCGGCGGCGGCGAAGCCACGGCGATGGCGATCGAGCTGGCGTGAAAGCCGCTGGCTCTCGCGCCAGCAAGCGCGCGCTGCAACGGCTGCTCGACGGCGAGCGCTTCCTCCGCCCGTGGAAGTTCCGCGTCGTATCGGTCGGTGACGGGCTCTGCACCCTCGAATTGCCGCACCGGCCCGCGCTCGAGCGCCCGGGAGGGATCATCAACGGACCGGCATTGATGGCGGCGGCCGATTGCGCGATGTGGCTTGCCATCAAGTCGCGCATCGGCATGGGCCACGACGCGCTCACTTCGGACCTCAACACCGCGTTCCTCGCTCCGGCGAAGGCGCATTCCGTGCTGTGCACCGCACGCATCGTGCGCGAAGGGCGCCGGCGCATCTATGGAGTGGCCGAGTGCCACGACGAGCGCGGCAAAATCTTCACGCATCACACCATCACGTATTCCAGGCTCGAAGCATGATTCTTTCTGCGCAGCACGAGATGATCCGCGACACGGTGCGCAAATTCGCGCGCGAGGAACTCGCGCCGCACGCGGCGCGTTGGGACCGCGAAAGCCATTTCCCGCGGGAAGCCTTGCAGGGCCTCGCGCGGATGGGCCTCTGCGGGGTTGCGGTACCCGAGGAATGGGATGGCGCGGGCATGGATTCTACGGCCCTTGCGCTGGCGATCGAGGAAATCGCGGCGGGAGACGGCGCAACCTCCACCATCGTGCAGGTCAACAACCTCGTCGCCGGGATCGTCAACGGCTACGGCTCTGCGGCACAGAAAGAGACGTTTCTCCGGCCGCTATCGCGAGGTGAGATGCTCGGCGCGTTCTGCCTTACCGAGCCGCACACCGGTTCCGATGCCGGCGCGATCACCACCCGCGCCGAGCGCATCGGCGGCGAGTACCTGCTCAATGGCGTGAAGCAGTTCATCACCTCGGGCAGGAACGCCGACGTGGCGGTGGTATTCGCGGTAAGCAACCGAACCGCCGGCAAGAAGGGTATCAGCGCCTTTCTCGTGCCGACCGGAAATTCCGGTTACAAGGTGGCGCGCATCGAGGAAAAGACCGGCCAGCACGCCTCCGACACGGCGCAGATCGTGCTAGAGGGTTGCCGCATCCCGGCGGACTACCTGCTCGGGGAAGAAGGCCTGGGTTACCGCATCGCGCTCGCCAATCTTGAGTCCGGCCGCATCAACGTCGCCGCGCAGTCGGTCGGCATGGCGAGTTCCGCGCTCGCCGCTGCACTTGCCTACGCCAGGGAGCGCAAGAGTTTCGGAAAGACGCTGATCGAGCACCAGGCGGTCAACTTCCGCCTCGCCGACATGGCCACCGGTATCGAGGCTGCGCGCCAGCTTTATCTCCACGCCGCCGCCCTGCGCGACGCGGGCAAGCCCTGCCTCAAGGAGGCCTCGATGGCGAAACTGTTCGCCTCCGAGGTCGCGGAGAAAGTATGCTCCGACGCGATCCAGATTCACGGCGGCTATGGTTACGTGTCGGATTTCCCGGTCGAGCGCATCTGGCGCGACGTGCGCGTGACCCAGATCTACGAGGGCGCGAGCGACATTCAGCGGCTGGTCATCGGCCGCGCCCTGAGCGAGGGTGCGTAGCGCACCGTACCCGGCGACCTGACCTAGGAGTTGATATGGCGGCAGCAATCGATTTCTACTTCGACTTTTCCTCGCCTTACGGCTATCTCGCGGCGACCAAGATCGAGGCCCTGGCGGCGAAACACGGCCGTTGCGTCAACTGGCGGCCGATGCTGCTTGGTGCGGCGATGAAAGTGACCGGCGGCCTGCCTCTTCCCCAGATTCCACTCAAGGGCGACTACGCCAGGCGCGACTTCGTGCGCTCGGCCAGGTTTCACGGCGCGCCATTCCGCGTTCCGTCGAGCTTCCCGATTTCCACCGTACCTGCGGTCCGCGCGTTTTATTGGGCCCAGGCCAAAGACCCGGTCAAGTCGATATCACTCGCCAAAGCGCTGTACAAGGCGTATTTCGCTGACGACGCCGACATCTCCCGGGTTGAGGAAGTGATCCGTGTCGCCACGGACGTCGGCTTCAACTCCGAAGAAGTTGCGGCCGGCATCGGCGACCAGGCGGTCAAGGACAAGACCAAGGCCGAGGTCGACGCCGCTATCGGCAAGGGTGTATTCGGCTCGCCTTTCATCATTATCGACGGCGAGCCCTTCTGGGGCATCGATCGCTTCGACCAGATCGAGAAGTGGCTCGCCACCGGAGGCTGGTGATATGGCGCTCACGAAAGGATACAAGGCGCTCATCGCCGAGGCCGAGGCAAAGACGCGCGGCATTACGGCCGAGGCCGCGCAGGCGCGGCTGGGCGATCCGGACACCGTGTTCGTGGACATCCGCGATGTGCGCGAGCTCGAACGCGACGGGATGATCCCGGGCGCCTTCCACGGCCCGAGAGGCATGCTCGAATTCTGGGTCGATCCGGAAAGCCCCTATTTCAAGCCGGTGTTCGCGCAAGGCAAATCGTTCATCCTCTACTGCGCGGCCGACTGGCGCGCGGTGCTCGCCGCGGCGACACTCACCGAAATGGGGATGAATAATCTGTTCCACCTCGAAGGCGGCTTCAGCGCCTGGAAGAAGGCCGGCCGCCCCTGTGCGGAGAAACCGGCGCACCGCGCCGCGCATGACAAGTAGATGACCGGGTTCAAGTCACAGCTCAATCCGCGCAGCGCCGAGTTCAAGGGCAATGCCAGACGCATGCGCGCCCTGACAGAGGACCTGCGCGCGCGGGTCGCGCGCGCGACCGCGGGCGGAGACGAGCAGGCGCGCGCCAAGCACGTTGCGCGCGGCAAGCTCCTGCCGCGCGAACGCGTGAGGACGCTGCTCGATCCGGGCTCGCCTTTTCTCGAAATCGGCCAGCTCGCTGCCTGCGGCATGTATGGCGACGAGGCGCCCGGCGCCGGGATCATCACCGGCATCGGGCGCGTATCGGGGCGCGAATGCATGGTGGTCGCAAACGACGCGACGGTGAAGGGGGGAACCTACTTCCCGATGACGGTCAAGAAGCACCTGCGCGCGCAGGAAATTGCCGTCCAGAACCGCCTGCCGTGCATCTACCTGGTCGACTCGGGCGGCGCGAACCTTCCGAACCAGGACGAAGTGTTCCCGGACCGTGAACACTTCGGACGCATTTTCTTCAACCAGGCGAACATGTCCGCCGCAGGCATTCCGCAGATCGCCTGCGTGATGGGGTCGTGCACTGCGGGCGGCGCCTACGTGCCGGCGATGTCCGACGAGTCGATCATCGTCAAGGGCCAGGGCACCATCTTTCTCGGCGGGCCGCCGCTGGTGAAGGCGGCAATCGGCGAAGTGGTCACCCCGGAGGAATTGGGCGGGGCGGAAGTGCATACGCGCGTATCGGGTGTGGTCGACCACTATGCCCTCAACGACGCGCATGCACTCTTGATCACGCGCAAGATCATCGACACGCTCAATCATCGCAAGACCGTCGGGCTCGACCTGCGGCCTCCGTGCGAACCGCTCTACCCGGCCGAGGAGCTCTACGGCGTCATCCCGGAAGATGCGCGCAAGCCTTATGACGTGCGCGAGGTGCTGGCACGCATCGTCGATGCCTCCGAACTGGACGAATTCAAGCAGAACTACGGCACCACGATCGTCACGGCGTTCGCGCGCATTCACGGCTACCCGATCGCGGTTCTCGCCAACAACGGCATCCTGTTCTCCGAATCCTCGCTCAAGGCGGCGCACTTCATCGAGCTCGCGTGCCAGCGCGGCATTCCGCTGCTGTTCCTGCAGAACATCACCGGTTACATGGTCGGAAAGAAATACGAAGCGGGTGGCATCGCCAAGGACGGCGCGAAGATGGTGATGGCGGTCGCCACGGCGCGCGTGCCCAAGTTCACGATCATCATCGGCGGCTCGTTCGGCGCCGGCAACTACGGCATGTGCGGCCGCGCGTACTCGCCGCGCTTCCTGTGGATGTGGCCCAGCGCGCGCATCTCTGTGCTCGGAGGCGATCAGGCCGCGGCTGTCCTCGCAACGGTGCGCCGCGACGGCATCGAAGCGAAGGGCGGCTCCTGGTCGAAGCAGGACGAGGACGCCTTCAAACAGCCGATTCGCGAGCAGTACGAGCGCCAGGGCCATCCGTACTACGCCAGCGCGCGACTGTGGGACGACGGCGTGATCGACCCGGCCGATACGCGCCGCGTCCTCGGGCTTGCGCTCTCGGCCACGCTCAACGCACCGGTCGAAGAGACGAAATTCGGCGTTTTAAGAATGTAAAGAGAGGATGTATGTCCAAGAACATTGAGATCACGATCCGCAACCAGATCGCCCTGGTCGCACTCAACCGCCCTGAAATCCGCAACGCGTTCGACGATACGCTGATCGCGGAGCTCACCAAGACATTCAGGCGCCTCGATGCGGACAAGTCGGTACGAGCGGTGATCCTGATGGGCAACGGGCCAGCCTTTTGCGCCGGCGCCGACCTCAACTGGATGAAGCGCATGGCAGCGTATAACGAGGAGCAGAACCTCGAGGACGCGCGTGCGCTGGCTGCGATGCTGCGCACACTCGACCGGCTTGGTAAGCCGACGATCGCCCGCGTGCACGGCCCGGCTTTCGCGGGCGGCGTGGGTCTGGTCGCTGCCTGCGACATTGCTTACGGAAGCACCGAAGCGGAGTTCTGCCTGACCGAGGTGAAACTCGGGCTCACGCCCGCCACCATCAGCCCGTACGTGGTGCGCGCGATGGGCGAGCGCGCCGCGCGCCGCTACTTTCTTTCGGGCGAGCGTTTCAGCGCCGCGGAGGCCTACCGGCTCGGGTTGCTCACGGAGCTGGCGCAGCCGGGCGAACTGGACAACGCGATCAACGAACTGCTGGGACACATCGTCACGGGCGGCAGCGCGGCGCAGGCCGAAATCAAGGACCTGATTCGCGCGGTGTCACGCGGACCGGTGAGCGACGCAATGATCGAGGATACCGCGCGGCGCATTGCCAGGGTACGCGTGTCGACGGAGGGCCGCGAGGGAATTGCCTCTTTCCTTGAAAAACGCAAACCGGCGTGGGCCGCTCGGCCGGAAGCGAGCGCCGACCCGGCAGCGAAGCTCGCCAGGAAGAACTCGAAGAAGAAGTAGAACGAGTGTTCCGCAAACTGCTCATTGCAAACCGTGGCGAGATCGCCTGCCGCGTGATCCGAACCGCGCGGCGCATGGGCATCGCAACGGTCGCGGTGTATTCCGACGCCGACCTCGACGCGCCGCACGCGCGCCTTGCGGACGAGGCGCACCACATTGGACCGAGTGTGGCACGTGAGAGCTATCTGAACATCGAACGCATCGTTGCGGCGGCGCGTGCCGCCGGCGCCGACGCGATTCACCCGGGCTACGGGTTCCTTGCGGAGAACGAGGATTTTGCCAGGGCTTGCGCCGGGGCCGGCATCGTGTTTGTCGGCCCCACGCCCGAGGCGATCCGCGCAATGGGCGACAAGTCCGCGGCCAAGACACTGATGCAGCAAGTGGGCGTGCCATTGGTGCCCGGTTATCACGGCGAGAACCAGGACGCCGGCCTGCTTGCCGCGGAGGCCGCGCGCATCGGCTACCCGGTTCTGATCAAGGCATCGGCAGGCGGAGGCGGCAAGGGCATGCGCATCGTGGGCAAGGCGGAGGAATTTGCCGCGGCGCTCGCGTCGTGCAGGCGCGAGGCGGCTTCAGCCTTCGGCGACGACCGGGTGCTCATCGAGCGCTACCTCGACCGGCCGCGCCACATCGAGGTCCAGGTGTTCGGCGACACCCAGGGCAACGTCATCTCCTTGTTCGAGCGCGACTGCTCGGTGCAGCGCCGCCACCAGAAGGTGCTCGAGGAAGCGCCGGCGCCCGGCATGACGGAGGCAAGGCGGCGGGAGATGGGCGACGCGGCGGTCTCAGCCGCGCGCGCCATCCATTACACGGGAGCGGGCACTGTCGAATTCATCGCCGAGTCGGAAACCGATCGTACGGGAGCGCTCAGCGGGCGCTTCTACTTCATGGAAATGAATACGCGGTTGCAGGTTGAACACCCGGTCACGGAGATGATCACGGGTCTCGACCTGGTCGAATGGCAGCTGCGCATCGCGGCCGGCGAGCCGTTGCCGCTCGGCTCGAAGCAACTCGCGATTCGCGGCCACGCGCTGGAAGTGCGGGTTTACGCCGAGGACCCGGAACGCGACTTTCTGCCCTCGACCGGGCGTGTGCTGCACCTGTCGTTCCCACTTGGCAAGGAGGCAGTTCGCGTCGACAGCGGTATCGCGGAAGGCGGAGAAGTCACGCCGCACTACGATCCGATGCTCGCGAAATTGATCACCTGGGGCGAAAACCGCGACGCAGCGCTTGACCTCATGGCGAAATCGCTGGCCGCGACGCGCATTGCCGGGGTCACGACCAATGTCGCCTTCCTTGGCCGCGCGGTCGCAAGCCACGCGTTTCGCGCCGCAGAACTCGATACCGGCCTGATCGAGCGCAATCGTGCCGAGCTCTTCCCGGCGCCGGTCGCCGCGCCGGACGAAGTGCTCGCCGCCGCAGTGCTCGCCGAACTGCTCGCCGAGCAGGATGCCGCGCAGGCGAGGGCACGCGCATCCGGGGACCCGTACTCGCCGTGGCACACGAGCGACGGCTGGCGGCTGAACGAGGATTCGCAACACACCTGGGTCTTCGACGAAGGGGGTCGTGCGCACGCGCTCACCGTCCACTTCCGCGGGGACGGCTGGCTGCTGCGCACCGCGCATGGCGAACGCTCGCTCGATGGTGAACGGATATCGGCGTGGGAGTTGCGCGTGCTCTTGGACGGCCATGCGTTCAACGTTCACGTCGCACGCGAGGACCGCAACCTGGGCATTTTTCACGCGGGAGCCCTGTGGCGCCTCGTGCGGCACGACGATGTTCACGAAGTCGAATCCGACGCCCATGCGGGCAGCCTCGCTGCGCCGATGCCTGGCAAGGTCGTCGCGGTCCTGGTTGAGCCGGGCGCCCGGGTGGAGAAGGGGGCGCCCCTGGTCATCCTGGAAGCGATGAAGATGGAGCACACCATCGTGGCGCCTTCCGCCGGCACGGTGAAGGAGGTCTGCTTCACGTCAGGCGAGCAGGTCAGCGAGGGCGTCGACTTGATCGTGTTCGACGCCGCATAGGGAGGCCAAATGAAACTGCCGCAGCGAGTACGCGTCGTAGAAGTCGGCCCGCGCGACGGCCTGCAGAACGAACCGCTCATCGACGGGCACGGCGTTCCCACTGCGATCAAGCTCGAATTGATCCATCGGCTCGCGGACGCGGGGTTGCCGGCCGTGGAGGCGACCGCCTTCGTTTCGCCAAAGGCGATCCCCCAGATGGCAGACCATACCGAAATTCTCGAGGGTATTCGGCGCAAGCCCGGGGTGTCGTATCCGGTGCTGGCGCCGAACATGAAGGGCCTCGCCTCCGCGCTCGCCGCCGGTGCGACCGAGGTGGCGGTGTTCGGCGCCGCGTCGGAAGCGTTTTCGAAAAGGAACATTAATTGCAGCATCGCGGAGAGTCTCGAGCGCTTTCGCCCGGTCGCCGAAGCGGCGCTCAAAGCGAACGTGAGAGTGCGCGGCTACGTCTCCTGCGTTCTGGGTTGCCCCTACGAGGGCGAGATCGATCCCGCCCGGGTTGTCGAGGTGGCAGGCGCGCTCGCTGCGATGGGCTGCTACGAGGTGTCGCTTGGCGACACCATCGGCGTGGGCACGCCGGCAAAGACGCAGCGCATGATCGAGGCCGTGGCACGCGTAGTGCCGATCGAGCGGCTCGCCGGTCACTATCATGACACCTATGGGCAGGCGCTCGCCAACATCTACGCATCGCTCGAGCTCGGCGTGGCCACCTTCGATTCATCGGTCGCCGGTCTCGGAGGCTGTCCTTATGCGGCTGGAGCTTCGGGCAACGTTGCCACCGAAGACGTGGTCTACATGCTGCACGGCCTCGGCATCGAAACCGGTATCGACCTCGATAGCGTCGTCGGGATCGGGCAATGGATCTGCGGCGTGCTCAAGCGCGTGCCCTCCACCAAGGCGGGCCGCGCCATCGCCGCGAAACGGGCCCTGGCCGCCGTGTGAATGCGATGGTCAAATCCCCTTGCGTCGAGATTTGCCAGATCGACGCTGCACACGGGTTGTGCATCGGCTGCCACCGCACTCTGGATGAAATTGCGCGCTGGTCGAACATGAGCAATGCCGAGCGCAGGAGTGTGCTTGCCCGACTGCCGGCGCGCAGGCTGGCCGGTGACGCGATTCAGCCGGAGACCGGGCGGTAGAATCCCTCGCTCAGGGCGACGCGGCCGGCCGCGACCAGTTCGTCGAGATGCTCCAAGATGGTTTTGCGCTCGGCGTCCTCGATATAGACGTCCTGGTAACCCGGCGGATAAAGAAAACGATGTGAAACCAGCGCATCGAGCGAGCGCGGCTGCGCGGCCAGTGCACCGAGGATCGACTGTGCACGCAGGTCGAATTTCTCTCGAAACGCGTTGAGCAACTCGAGAAACCGCGCGCGCTCGGTGATCACACCCTTGTGGTGGGAAGTCACCCAGGTGCGCGCCGGCAGGTCGGCAATGCGATCGACCGTCTGCCGAAAGGCGGCCAGACTCGAACAACCGTCGCCGTAGTACGGACCGAACCCCGTGAGGTCGATATCGCCGATGAAGGCGACGCCCTCGGGTTCGACAAGCAAGACGCAGTGCCCGGCGGTGTGGCCCGGCATGTGCACAGCCCGGACCTGCACGCCCCCGAGATTCCACACATGCCCGTCCGGGTACCCGATCGCGTCGGGCCGCGGAACGTAGTGAAAATCGCGTTCGATCTTGGCGCGCATCTCGGCGAGAACCTGCCGACGATAGCCATAGTGCCGCGCGAGCCCGTCCCAGCTTTGCGCTGCCGCCAGGTCGAGTTTCGGCGCGAACACCCGAACCGCCGGCATCCGGTGCAGCCCGGCCATGTGATCCTCGTGGACGTGGCCAAGAATCACCAGGTCGACGGCGTCGAGCACCGGCCCGAGCCGGTTCGCCACCAGCGGCGTATCGAATGCCGCCGTGGCGTCGCGACCACGCACCACCACCTGGTTGCCATCGGGATACTTGCCCGACTTCTCGCCGAAGTAGACGGTGACGGGGCCGAGCGTGAAAGTGGGCACGGACATCGAATGCTCCAAAACACCTATTCTAGAGTCCCGGCGCCGGCCCGCCACCCGTTGCCGGTCTGCCGAATTACTATACGCCCTCGATTTTTTTACCAAATGACTTCCGCCCTTTCCATCCTGAATTCAGTCTTCGGACTGCCCTCCTTTCGAGGTGCGCAGGAAGAGATTGTCACGCACGTCGCCGGCGGCGGCGATTGCCTGGTGCTGATGCCCACGGGCGGCGGCAAGTCGCTGTGCTATCAACTGCCCTCGCTCATGCGCAAGGGTTGCGGCATCGTCGTTTCGCCGCTGATCGCATTGATGCACGACCAGGTCGCGGGGCTGCGCGAGGCCGGGGTCAAGGCCGAGTACCTCAACTCCACGCAGTCCTATGAGGAGTCCTGCGGGGTGGAGGCGCGTCTCCTGTCCGGCGATCTGGATCTGCTGTACGTCGCTCCGGAGAGGCTGCTGACGCCGCGCTGTCTCGAGCTGCTCGCGCGCGCGAGACTCGCGTTGTTCGCGATCGACGAAGCCCATTGCGTGTCGCAGTGGGGACACGATTTCCGGCCGGAATACATAGAACTGTCTCAGCTTGCGGAGCGCTTTCCCGAGGTGCCGCGAATTGCGCTCACCGCGACCGCCGATGCGCTCACCCGCACCGAAATCGTCAACCGGCTGAAACTGGCAGGCGCGCGCCGCTTCGTCGCGAGTTTCGACCGCCCCAATATCCGCTACGAAATCGTCGAGAAGAACAACGCGCGCGCGCAACTGCTCGCCTTCCTGGCGCAACGCCATGCGGGCGACGCGGGCATCGTCTACTGCCTGTCACGGGCCGGGGTGGAGGAAACGGCAGCGGCGCTGGTGGAACGGGGCTTCGATGCCCTCCCCTATCACGCCGGCATGGATGCCGCCGCGCGCGCGCACCACCAGGACCGCTTCATCAATGAGGATGGCGTGGTCATCGTCGCGACCATCGCCTTCGGCATGGGGATCGACAAGCCCGACGTGCGTTTCGTGGCCCACCTCGATTTGCCCAAGAGCATCGAGGCCTATTACCAGGAGACCGGACGTGCCGGCCGCGACGGCAAGCCGGCCGACGCCTGGATGACCTATGGCCTCGCCGACATCGTGAAGCAGCGGCGCATGATCGACGAGTCCGTGGCGGTGGACGACTTCAAGCGGGTCTCGATCGGCAAACTCGATGCGCTGCTCGGCCTGTGCGAGACGCCCGGTTGCCGGCGCGCGCGCCTGCTCGAGTATTTCGGTGAAACCTCGCCCCCCGGTAACTGCGGCAACTGCGACAACTGCCTGAATCCGCCCGTGGTATGGGACGGCACGATCCTGGCGCAGAAGGCGCTTTCCTGCGTGTACCGCACCGGGCAGCGCTTCGGCGCCGGCTACGTGATCGATGTGCTCACCGGCCGCTCCAGCGAACGCATGAAACAGTTCGGCCACGACCGCCTCCCGGTCTTCGGCGTAGGCAAGGAGCGCAATGACAAGCAATGGCGCACCGTGATGCGCCAGCTGGTAGCGCTCGGTCACCTGTTGCCCGACAGCGAGGCGTTCGGCGCATTGAAGCTCACCGCCTCGGCGCGCGGTGTTCTGAAAGGGGAGACATCCGTGATGTTGCGTGAAGAAACCGCCCAGAAGACCGTTCGCAGGCGCCGAGGCAAGGATGCGAAACGCTCATCCGGACCGCTTGCGGGCGCGGGCCTCGGGCGGACGCCCGCAAACGACGGGCTCCTGGGTGCCCTGCGCGCATGGCGCTCCGGAGTTGCGCGCGCACAGGGCGTGCCGGCGTACGTCGTGTTTCACGACGCCACGCTCGAAGCAATTGCGGCCTCGCGGCCCGACACAGACGCGGAACTGCGCGCGGTATCGGGCATCGGAGAGCGGAAACTCGAGCGCTATGGCGATGCGCTGCTCAAACTTGTGCGCACGGCGGGTGGCTGACGATCGGTCCGAGCCCCGCTGCCTTCGATCTCGCCTGGATGCGGGAAACCCGGGTCAGGTGTCGCTGAAGCTCCCGTGCCGCCCCATGCCTGAAGCAAAGCGCTGTGCGCCCTGCGCACCTTCTGCAGCAAACACCGGCGCACCGTTCACCCACTCGTAGCGCATCGCCTCGCGTTGCGTAAGCCCCTGCTGCTGGTGCACGGAGCGACGGTCGGCACGCATGCAGGCCTGCGGAAAGCGAGCGATGCCCTGCGCCATCGCTTCGGCGTGCCGGCGCGATTCGCCATCGGGAACGACTTGTTCGCAGGCACCAATGCGCAGCGCCTCCTCCGCCGGCAGTTTGCGCCCCGTGAGAATCAGCTCCATCGCGCGGCCCATGCCGACGATGCGCGGCAGGCGCACCGTGCCGCCGTCGATCAGCGGCACGCCCCAGCGCCTGCAATACACGCCGAAGTAGGCGGAGGATTCCATCACCCGCACGTCGCACCACAGCGCCAGTTCGAAGCCGCCCGCCACGGCGGGACCTGCAATCGCCGCAATCACCGGCTTGTCGAGTTCCATGCGGGTTGGACCCATCGGACCGCGAGCGGCCCGATTCGATCCCCGCACATGCAACGGCGGCGACATTTCGTCCGCGGGATAGTCGAGCGCCTGGAGGCTGCGCTCCTCCGCCAGCATCGCACCTGCATGTTTCAGGTCGAATCCAGCGCAGAACGCCCCGCCTTCGCCCCACAGCACCGCCACCGAAGCGCTCGCGTCCTCGTTGAATTCGTTGAATGCAGCCACCAGTGCCTCGGCGCTTGCCGGATCCATCGCGTTTCTCGCCTGCGGGCGGCTGTGGATCACCGTCCAGACTGCGCCGTTCTTCTCTATGCTCACGGTCATTGCCTGCTCCGTTTTTTCGCCTTCAGTTCGCGCGCGTCCGGAATCGGCCTTCCGCTGTCGCGCCACTTGACCGCGGCATGGAACCCGTGCGCCTCGGCCTCTCGCTTGAACCACATCCCTTCGGGCGAGTGGCGCGTAACGCCGTCGAACAGCGTCGCGATCATCTGCGTATTGGCGAGGCCCATGTTCTCGTAGGCCTGGTTGATCATCAGCTTCTGCATCATCAGCTGGCTGCGCGGCACCGCAGCCATGCGCGCGGCGAGCGCCTCGACCGCGGCGTCGAGCTTTTTCTCCGGCACCGCGTCATACACCAGCCCCCAAGCCTTCGCGGTCCTGCCATCGATCGTGTCGCCGGTGAGGAGCATGCGCTTGGCTTTTTCCGCGCCGAGGCGGTACACCCACATCGCCGTGGTCGGGCAGCCCCACACGCGCGCCGGCATGTAGCCGATCTTCGCATCCCTTGCCATCACCACGAGATCGGCGCATAGCGCGATGTCCGAGCCACCGGCGACCGCGTAGCCCTGCACCTTGCAGATCACCGGCTTGTAGCTGCGCCACAGCGAGAAGAAATCCTCGGTCCAGCCCTTCATCACGCGGTAGTCCGCCATCGGGTCCCAGGGCATGTCCTGCGTGACCTCATTGGTCGCGCCACCCTCCGCAAACTCCTTCAGGTCGTATCCCGCGCAAAAGGCTCGCCCCTTGCCCGAGAGCACGATCACGTGCACGCCTTCGTCCGCATTGGCGAGGTCCACCGCGCGGCGGATCTCGCCAGGCATCTGCCGATTGATCGCGTTCAGCCTCGCCGGCCGGTTGAGGGTGATCCGGGCGATGCGTCCTGACGCGGCATAGATCAGTGTGCTGAATTTCATGCAGCCTCCCTTTGCAGCTTGTGCGGGTGAATAATAGGCGATCGTGATTTGATTCTGAGGCTCACCCGTGCGCACCGCCACCTGGTATTTCGATATTGTTTCGCCGTTCGCCTACCTGCACCTCGCACGCTTTGGCGAATTGCCGCGCGATCTCGCAATCGAGTATCGGCCGGTGCTGTTTGCCGGATTGCTCGGGCACTGGGGACAGAAGGGGCCGGCGGAAATTCCGGGAAAACGGCGCTACATCTACCGCTATTGCCACTGGTACGCCGAGCATCTCGGCGTGCCGTTTCGTTTTCCCACCGGTCATCCGTTCAACCCGCTTGCGTTCCTGCGGTTGATCCTGGCGGCGCAGTGCAGCCCGCAATCGGTAAATCGCGTGTTCACCTACCTGTGGTCGGGTGCCGATCCTGGCGATGCGGCCGGATTCCGGCGGCTTGCCGCGGAACTGAACGTCCCGCTTGCGGCGATCGAACAAGCGGAAGTGAAGAACCGGCTCAAGCGAAACACCGAGGAGGCCGCGGCGGCCGGCGTGTTCGGCGTACCCACGCTGTCGCTCGAGGGTGAACTCTTCTGGGGCGCCGACTCGGTCGAATTCTTCAACGACTGGTACGTGAATCCCGGTGTCCTGGCGAACCAGGAGATGCGCCGACTCGACGCGCTGCCGATCGCTGCAGCGCGCCGCTAATCGCTCAAAAGTCGACCTTCTCCCCCGGTTGCGGCACGATTACCTGCGTCGACGAGCCGCTCAATGCTTTGACGAAGTCCTCGGGCTTGCCCGCGAGGATCGGGTAGGTGCCGTAGTGCATCGGGATCGTGAATTTCGGCTTGATCATCTCGCGAATCGCGTACCCCGCAAGCTGCGCGTTGATCGTAAAGTTGCCACCGATCGGGATCAGGACCAGATCGGGCTTGTAGAACTCGCCGATGAATTTCATGTCGCCGAACAGGCCGGTGTCGCCCATGTGGTAGATCTTGAAACCATTCTCCAGCTCGATGATCCAGCCCACCGGTTCGCCGCCGGGGAGCATCATTTCCTTACCGCTCGCGGGATCCTTCCAGCGGTACTCCGAGCTGTGCTCGGCGCGCACCATGTGGAACTTGATTTCCGGTCCGAGCGGCGTCGCGATCCCGCTCTTGTTCATGCCGGGGGCGAGGTCGCCGGGAATTTCACCCAGCGTAGTGAGCGTTCCGCTCAGTCCGGGCGGCGCGTAGAGCTTTGCCTTGTTCAGCTTCGCCAACTCGGCGGCGTCGGCAACATGGTCGAAATGCGCGTGGGTGACCAGAACGAGATCCACCTTGCCTAGCGCCGCCAGGTCCTTGAACTGCGCCGGAGTTTTCGGGTTGGTCTTCAGCCACGGATCGATCACGATCACCTTGCCGCCCGGCGTGGTGATGCGAAACGCCGCCTGCCCCAGCCACAGCACTTCCACCTTCTTCCCTGCCTGCGCCTGAGCTGCCGCCGCAAACGCGGCGAGTATCAACAAAGTCATCCACTGCACCAATCGCTTCATGGTTTCTCTCCCCCGATTTAACCGTATTTTCTCGCGTCCTCGATCACCTTGCCGTCGTTGGGCAGGGCGCCGCGAGTTGCGAACTCTACCTCACCGCGCAGCTTGGTAACATCCTGTATCGACGCCACGAGCGCCTGCTTCAATCCCTCGGGCTCGAAGGTGAGCTCACAGCGGAGCGTCATCCGGTCGGCGCCCGTCTCGCCCTCGACCACCAGGCGCGCCTTGGCGATCTCGGGGTGCCTGCGCACGATCTCAGCCACCTGTTTCGGCGTGACGAACATCGCCCGTACCTTGGTGGTCTGGTCCGCCCGCCCCATCCATCCCTTGATCCGCACGTTGGTGCGCCCGCAGGGACTTGGCGCGGACAACACCGCCGACAGGTCGCCGGTGGCGAAGCGGATCAGCGGGTAGTCGCGGTTGAAGCTCGTGATGACCACCTCGCCCACTTCTCCCGCAGGCACCGGATCGCCCGTCCCGGGGCGCACGATTTCCAGCAGCACGCCCTCGTCGAGGATCATGCCCTCGTTCACGCTGCCGTCGGGCGCGCTCGTTTCGTAGGCGAGCGAGCCCAGGTCCGCGGTCCCATAGGACTGCAGCACATCGATGCCGCGCTCGCCCAGGCTCTTGCGCAACGCCGGGGGCAGATACTCCGCGCCGACCATTGCCTTCTTCAGGCTCGAGAGATCGGCTTTCATCTCGTCGGCCTTGTCGACGATCAACCTGAGAAACGACGGCGTGCCGGCGTAGGCACTGATGCCGAGGCTCGCGATCGCCGCCACCTGCATCTCCGTCTGGCCGGTGCCGGAGGGCACGACCGTGCAGCCCAAGGCGAGCGCGCCCGACTCCATCATCGAGCCGGCGGGCGTAAAGTGGTAGGCGAATGTATTGACCACGACATCGCCCGGACGGAAGCCGGCCGCAAACAGCGCGCGCGCAGTGCGCCACCAATCCGGCCCGCGACCCTCGGGCTCGTAGATCGGCCCGGGGGAGGCGAACAGCTTCACCATGTTCGCGACCGGCGTCGCGTTCAGCCCACCAAGAGGCGGATGGGCCTTCTGCAACTCGCCCAGGTCCGACTTGCGCGTCACGGGCAGCCGGGCAAGCGCCGCGCGCGAGTTCACGCCGGCGGGCTCGACGCCGGCAAGGATGTGCGCAAAACCCGGGGCATTCTCCCTGGCATGGGCAATATGCGCCGGCAGCGCCGCCATCAGGGCGGCTTCGCGTACCGCCGGCGCGCGGGTCTCAAGTTCGTCAAAGTGTTGCACGGGCGCAATTGTAACGGCATCATGGACAGCGAGGTTCAGGAGGGGGACTTCACATGGCGGCGGGAGCGGCACAGCTGCGGGTCGAGGGCGTCGCCAAGCAGTTTGGCGGGGTGACGGCTGTCGATGAGGTCAGTCTCGAAGTGCAGCAAGGCGAGATCCTCTCGGTCATCGGCCCGAACGGCGCGGGCAAGACGTCGCTGCTCAACATGGTGAGCGGCTTCTACCGGCCCGACCGCGGACGCATCGCCTTCGAGGGCGAGGACATTACCAACCTGCCGCCGAGCCGCATCGCCGAGCGCGGCATTGCGCGCACGTTCCAGAACATTGCGCTGTTCAAGGGCATGACCGTGCTCGACAACCTGATGCTCGGCCGGCACGTGCGCATGAAGTCCGGTGTGTTCGCTTCGTTCGTGTATTGGGGACTTGCGCAGAAGGAAGAGATGGCGCACCGCGAAAAGGTCGAGGACCTGATCGAGTTCCTGAAGCTCGAAGACCTGCGCAAGCAGCCGACCGGTGCCCTGTCCTACGGATTGCAGAAGCGCGTTGAACTCGGCCGCGCGCTGGCGCTGGAGCCGAAGGCGTTGTTGCTCGACGAGCCGATGGGGGGGATGAACCAGGAAGAGAAGGAAGACATGGCGCGCTACGTCCTCGACGTGAACGAGGAGCGCGGCACGACCATTATCCTGATCGAGCACGACATGGGCGTGGTGATGGACATCTCGAAGCGCGTGGTGGTGCTCGACCGCGGGCGCGTGATCGCTGCAGGCGAGCCGAAGTCGGTGCAGGCGAATCCGGAAGTGATCCGCGCGTACCTCGGCACGAAGCACGCGATACGGAAGGCCGCATGACTCAAGTCCCCGTGCCGGCTGACGCCACCATCCCGCGCCTGCTCAAGCGCAACGCCGAGACGCGGGGTGCCGCGCCCGCGATGCGAGAGAAGCACATGGGCATCTGGCAAACGCTCACCTGGGCGGGGTACTACCGGCAGGTGCACGACTTCGCGCTCGGCCTCGCGGCGCTGGGTTTCAAGCGCGGCGACGTGCTCGCGGTGATCGGCGACAACCGCCCGCGGCTCTACGCCGCGCAACTTGCGGCGCAGTGCCTCGGCGTGACGCCCGCCCCGCTCTACCAGGATGCGTCCGCCGAGGAACTCATCTACGTGCTCGAGCATGCGGAAGCCGGCGTGGTGATCGCGGAAGACCAGGAGCAGGTCGACAAGATCGTCTCCATCCGGCCGCGGCTGCCGAAACTGCGGCTGGTGGTCTACGAGGACAAGCGCGGCATGTTCCATTACCACGACGACGCCCTGCGTTCGTTCGCATCGGTCGAGGCGCTCGGCCGCGAATTCGGCGCGCAGCACCCCGGCTACGTGGAGGCGGAGATCGCGAAAGGGCAGCCCGGGGACATTGCGCTGCTTTGCTACACCTCCGGAACGACGGGACGGCCCAAGGGCGCGATGCTTTCGCACGCGAACCTGATCGCCAGCGCGACCGCGTTCCTCGCGAAGACGGAGCTTCAGCCCGGCGACGACTGGCTCGCGTACCTGCCGATGGCGTGGATCGGAGATGCGGTGTACACGCTGGTGGTGCAGATGATGGTGGGCTTCGCCTGCAACTGCCCGGAGAGCCCGGAGACGGTGCAGCGGGACCTGCGCGAGCTCGGTCCCAGCGCGTTCCTCGCCGCGCCACGCATCTGGGAGAACCTGCTGACGCAGATCCAGGTAAAGGCTTCCGACGCTTCCTGGCTGAAGAGAAAAACCTTCGAGTACTTCCGCGACCGGGCGATCGAGGCGGAGCTGCTGCGCGCGGACGGCAAGCCGGTGCCCGCCGGTCTGCGCGCGATCCTCGCCATCGGCGAGTTCCTCGTCTACGGGCCGCTGCGCGACCAGATCGGGCTGCGCCGCGCGCGCTGGTGCCTGACCGGCGGCGCACCGCTCGGCGCAGATACCTTCCGTTTCTTCCGTGCCTTCGGCATCAACCTGAAGCAGGTCTACGGCTCGACTGAGTTGAGCGCGTTCGTTTCTGTGCAACCGGACACCGAGGCCAATCCCAACACCGTCGGCCCGCCGGGCCCCGGCATCGAGGTCCGCATCGCTGAAAGCGGCGAGGTGCTGGTGCGCGGCGCGAACGTGTTCCGCGGCTACCACAAGCAGGAGGAGGCCACGCGCGAGGCGATCGACGCGGAAGGCTGGTTCCACACCGGCGATGCGGGGTTCATCGATCCACAGGGCCACCTTGCCATTATCGACCGCGCGAAAGACGTGGGCAAGCTCGGGGAAGGACGCAATGCGGGAACGCCATTCGCGCCGCAGTTCATCGAGAATAAGCTGAAGTTCAGCCCCTACATCGGCGAGGCGATCAGCTTCGGCAACGACCGCGAGCACGTGACCGCGATGATCGCAATTGCCCTGGCGCCGGTCGGCAACTGGGCCGAGCGCCACGGGCTCGCCTACAGCGGTTACCAGGATCTCACGCAGAAGCCGGAAGTGCGCGGCCTGATCCGCGCCGAGATCGAGAAATGCAACCGGGGGCTGCTCGAGTCGATGCGCGTGCGGCGGTTTCTGCTGCTCGCCAAGGATTTCGACGCCGACGACGCCGAGATCACGCGCACGCGCAAGCTCCGCCGGCGCGTCATCGCCGAGAAGTATGCCGTGGTGATCGACGCGCTCTACGGTGGCGCCGCCGAGACCGAGATCGCCACCGAAGTCACCTACGAGGACGGCCAGCGCGCGACCGTGCGCGCAAAGGTCGCCATCGAGGACGTGCATGCTTGACTGGGGATTCACGCTGGTGCTCGTCACCAACGGCGTGCTGATCGGGTTGATGTACTCGCTCATCGCGCTCGGCTTCGTGCTGGTCTACAAGGCCACCGATGCGATCAATTTCGCGCAGGGCGAGTTCGTCATGCTCGCCGGCTTCATCATCGCGGGAATGATCGTACTCGCGGGCGCACCGTTCTGGCTCGGCGTGGTGGTCGCGTTGGCGGGCATGGTGGCTTTCGGTTTTGGCCTCGAGCGCATCGTGCTGCGCCCGCTCATCGGCCGGCCGATCATCGCGGTGATCATGGCGACGATCGGCCTCGCCACCGTACTTCGCGGCGCCGCGCCGCTGTTCTTCGGCGCGGAGACGCGCGCGCTCCCGCTGCCGATCTCGGACGAGCCGATCGTGCTCGGCGCGATCACGCTGCCTCCGGGGCAGCTGGTCGGCGCGCTCCTCAGCCTCGGCTTTCTCGCCGCCTTCACCTGGTTCTTCATGAAGAGCCGCATGGGCGTCGCCATGCGCGCGGTGGCCGACAACCAGCAGGTCGCCATGGCGATGGGGATCCACGTCGAGCGCTACTTCGCGATCGCCTGGGGATTGGCGGGCATCGTCTCGGCGCTCGGGGGGCTCGCCTGGGGCGCGCTCCTCGGCGTCGACGTGCACCTCGCGTTGGTCGGGCTCAAGGTGTTCCCGGTGGTCATCCTCGGCGGGCTCGACTCCATCCTCGGCGCCATCGTCGGCGGCCTCATCGTCGGCGTGGTCGAGAATCTTGCCGCGGGCTACCTGGACCCGCTGGTGGGCGGCGGCACCAAGGACTTCGCGCCCTACGTGCTGATGATCGTGATGCTGATGATCCGGCCGTACGGAATCTTCGGCAAGCGCCGCATCGAACGCGTCTAGGCAGGGAGTAAGCGCACTTGTTCCATCGGGAGAGCGGTTACTACAAGACCACCTACGCGGCCGACATGGCGCTTTACCCGCTGCCGATCGCGCGTTGGACCGTCGCGGGAATCGCGCTCGCCATGTGCATTGCGCCGTTCGTGCTGCACGCGTACTACGTGTCGGTCATCAACCTGATCCTCGTCGCCACGGTGGGCGCGCTCGGACTCAACATCCTGGTCGGCTACACGGGGCAGATCTCCATCGGACATGCGGCCTTCATGTCGGTGGGCGCCTACACCGCGGCCAACCTCGCGGTACGCCTGGACCTGCCGTTCTGGGTCACGCTGCCTGCGGGCGGGCTGATGGCGGCGGCGATCGGCGCCATCGTCGGCATCCCCAGCCTGCGCATCAAGGGCCTGTACCTGGCGATCGCCACGCTGGCCGGGCAGCTGATCATCGAATGGACCATCAACCACGTGCCATGGATTTCGGGAGGCATGCAGGCGTCGATCGAGGTGCCGCGGCCGACGTTGTTCGGCGCGCAGCTGAGGACCCAACATCAGCTCTACTGGTTCCTGCTGTTCTTCGCGGTGCTCGCCATCGTCGGCACGCTCAACCTGGTGCGCAGCCGCATCGGCCGCGCGTTTATCGCCATCCGCGACCAGGACATCGCCGCCGAGATCATCGGCATCAACATCTTCCGCTACAAGCTGCTCGCCTTCGCCATCAGTTCATTCTACGCAGGGGTCACCGGGGTGCTCTACACCTATTACCTGGGGATCGCCAACTACGAACAGTTCCAGATCGTCACCTCGATCGACTACCTGGCGATGATCATCATCGGGGGGCTCGGCTCGATCCTCGGCTCCATCTTCGGCGCGATCTTCGTGACGCTGCTGCCGATCGCAATCCGGCTCGCCATGGAGAACTGGGGCGCGTTCCTGTTTGGCGATGCCGACATCAACAACCTGATCCCGAACCTGCGCCTGATGGTGTTCGGCGGGCTTATCATCGTGTTTCTGGTGCTGGAGCCGGAAGGCCTCAACCGGCTCTGGCGCAACATCCGCAGCTATTTCCGGGTGTGGCCGTTTTCGTACTGAAATGGGGCGACAAAGGAGGATTACCATGTTGAGGAGATTGAAGTTACTGAGTACCGCGCTCGCCGGCGCCGCACTTGTTCTCGCGGCCCCGGCGTTCGCGCAGAAGGACATCGTGATCGGCCTGCAATGCGACCGCACCGGCGCAACGCAGACGGTCGGCGTGTTTCTGTGCCCGGGCTACCACGATTACATCGCGCTGGTGAATTCCAAGGGCGGTGTCGGCGGGGCGAAGATCAAGGCTTTGGAGATCGACCATGAGTACAAGGTGCCCTCTGCGGTCGAATCCTACGAGCGGCACAAGAAGGAGGGCGCGGTGCTGATCAGCCTCTACGGCACGCCGCAGACCCAGGCGCTGACGCAGCGCCTTACCGAGGACAAGATCGCCGGCACCTCCCCCGGATTCGGCACCGCGGCGGCGGCCAATGGCGACAAGTATCCGTACCTCTTCCCGATCGCGGCCACCTATTGGTCGCAGGCCACGGGTGCGGTGCAGTTCGCCAAGGACAAACTGGGCGGGAGCCTCAAGGGCAAGAAAATCGGGTATCTCTACTTCGACAACCCCGCGGGCAGGGAACCGCTGCCGGTCCTCGAGGCCCTGGCGAAGGAAGAGGGATTCGAGATGCGCACCTTCGCGGTACCGTCGCCCGGCGTGGAAATGGGCGCGCAGGTCCTCGATATCGCCCAGCGCTTTCGACCGGACTTCGTCATCGCGCACCTGTTCGGCCGTTCGCCCTCGGTCTCCATCAAGGAACTGAAGCGCGCCGGCTACCCGTTGTCGAAAGTGGTGAGTTTCGTGTGGGGCGCGTCGGAGGCCGACATCACCGCGGCGGGTGGCTGGGCCACCGCCGAGGGTTACTACGGCATCCAGTTCGCCGGTGTCGGCAGCGACTACCCGGTTCTGAAGGAAATCACCGAGATGTACAAGAAGCAGGGCAAGCCCGCGCCGAAGGAGATGGCTTCCACGGTGTTCTACAACCGCGGCGTGCTGATTGCCGCCATTCACGTCGAGGCGGTGCGTAACGCCGTGAAGGCGAAAGGCGGCACCAACATCACGCCGGAAGACGTGAAGAAGGGCTTCGAGAGCATCAAGGGCTTCACGCTGGGCGGGCTCGTGCCCCCGCTGGAGATCAACAACGTCGACCACGAAGGCGGCGGTTGGGTGCAGATCTTCCAGGCGAAAGGCGGCAAGTGGGTGAAGGCGACGGATTGGTTCCGTGCCTACCCGACGCTGCTGAGGAAGATGCTCGCAACCGGCGCCTGAAACCAACGTACCGAAGGGGGAGACCCAGTCGGGGGAGGCCGGAGCCTCCCCCGATGGCGCACGCATGCTCAAGCTCAACAACATCGAGGTCGTCTACGACGGCGTGATCCTCGTGCTGAAGGGGGTCTCGATCGAGATCCCCGAGGGCAGAATCACCACGCTGCTCGGCGGCAACGGCGCGGGGAAGACCACCACGCTGAAGGCGATCTCCGGCATCCTGCGCGCCGAGCGCGGTGAGGTCTGCAAGGGTTCCATCGAGTTCGGCGGCGAGCGCATCGACGGCCTGCCGCCGCACGACATCGTCACGCGCGGCATCGTGCAGGTGTTCGAGGGCCGGCGTGTGTTCGAGTACCTCACGGTCGAGGAAAACCTCATCGCCGGCGGCCACACGGTGGTCGACCTGCGCGGGGTGCGGCAGGGAATCGACCTTGTGTATTCGTATTTTTCCTGCCTGAAGGAACGCCGCTCGCAGCAGGCCGGCTATTTGTCGGGCGGCGAGCAGCAGATGCTGGCGATCGGCCGCGGGCTCATGTCGCGGCCGAAACTCGTCATGCTCGACGAGCCTTCGCTCGGACTCGCGCCGATGCTGGTCGAGGAAATCTTCGGCATCGTGCGGCGGTTGGTGCAAGAGGAAAACATCGCAGTGCTGCTGGTGGAGCAGAACGCCGCGCTCGCACTGGACCTCGCCGACCACGGCTACGTCATCGAGACCGGCCGCATCGTGCTGGAAGGGAGCGCCGAAGCGCTGGCGCAGAACTCCGACGTGAAGGAGTTCTACCTGGGGCTGAACGACCTCGGCAGCCGCAAGTCCTATCGCGACACGAAACGCTACCGGCGCCGCAAGCGCTGGCTGTCGTGACTCAGGAAACCCCCAGCGCGGCGTGCAGACGCTGGTGGAAGTGGATCAGAGCAGGTTCGTTGCGGCCGTAAACGACTTCCGTCTGCACAGCGCTCATGAACCCGCGCTGCATGCGTTCGCCAAGTGCGAAATCCTCGTTCAGCACGGTCCTGATCGCGAGATCGTAGTTCTTCTTCCAGTAGGCGCGCGCCTTGTCAGTGGTGGCGGGCTCCGGCGAGTAGAGCGCGAACTCGATCACGCTGCGCTCCGGCGTTTCGCCGGGCAGCATGCGCCAGGTTTCCAGGTGATCGGACTGGAACACGACGATCGTGTTCGGGAACAACCGGTACACCACCACGATGTGCGGGAGCACGTCCCATTCGCAATCCGGCTTGCCGTCCCACGCAGCCGAGGAGTGGCGCGCGAACGTCAGACGGCAGTGATCGCCGAAGGCTGCAAAAGATCCGAGGTTGCCGCGGATCAGCGGAGCGACAGTCGCACGGTGCAGCGCCGGCAGGTGATAGGCCTCGAGGAACGTATCGATACCGAATTTCCAGTTGATCGCCGGCGTCATCGTCTGCGAGGCGAAATAGCTGTAGTGCTCGAAGCCGTAGGCACCGAACTCCTCGCCCAGGCCGGCCAGATGTGCGTCCACGTCGATCGCGGGCAGCCTCGCGGGAGAAAGGCAAACGAAAATCATTCCGTAGCGCTCTCCCGCCGGCAGCGGAATGAGGCCATGCGCTTCCTTATCGATGCCCGGAAACGAGGCTTTCTCGGGAATGCCGGCGAGCTTGCCGTCGAGCGCGTAGGTCCAGCCGTGATAGGGACACGAGAACGCGCGCGCCTTGCCGCAGCCGGAGGCGACCGGCGCGCCGCGGTGGCGGCAGATGTTGGCGAACGCGCGGAGCATTCCGTCGCGCCCGCGCACGAGCATAACCGGAATACCGGCGACTTCCTCGGCGAGATAGTCGCCCGGATCGCTCAGGCGGCAGGACATTCCCATGAACAGCGGCAGGCCGCGGAACAGCCGTTCGCGTTCCAGCTGCGCGCGGGCCGCGTCGCTGTACGCAGCCACCGGGTTGCGGAACACTTCCGGTGCCAAATCGGTCGCGCCGTTGCGTACGTGCGCCTGCAGCACGTGCGCGAGTTCGAGTTGTGTCTGGCGTTTCACGAATCGGGTTTCCCTGCGCGATTATGAAGGATATTCCCCGGCCGCCGCCGCGTGGTGAACTGGTAGTTCGGGTTCCTTCTCATGAGCGTTATAGTGTATGCGGAGGAGGAGAACCCATGCTGCTGAAAAACAAGGTTGCTGTAATCACGGGGGCGGCGCGCGGCCTGGGCCGCGCCTACGCCGAGGCGATGGCGCGCGAGGGCGCGGCGATCGTGGCGGGCGATGTGCGCGATTGTGCCGATACGGTGTCGGCGATCCGCAGCGCGAACGGGCGTGCACTCGGCGTTTCGCTCGACGTTGCCAGCTTCGCTTCCTGCCAGGCGCTGGCGGACGCGGCGACCAGGGAGTTCGGGCGGGTCGATGCGCTGGTCAACAATGCCGCGCTCTACGCCAACCTCAAGGGCGGGCGTTTCGACCAACTCGACGAGGGGCAGTGGGATCGCGTGATGCAGGTGAACGTCAAGGGCGTGTGGAACTGCTGCCGCGCCATCGTGCCGCTCATGCGCACGCAGAAATCGGGTTCGGTCATCAACATTTCCTCGCTTGCTCCGATCTACGGCATGCCCTACGCGTTGGACTATTCGGTCTCCAAGGGCGCGGTCATCGCCATGACGCACTCGCTGGCGCGCGAACTGGGACGCGACTGGATCCGGGTCAACGCCGTCGCTCCTTCCGCGGTGATGACCGAAGGCACCCGGGAATTCCTTGGCGTCAAGCTCGAGAAAGCGTTGCAGGTCATCGCCTCGGGACAGTCGTTGCAGCGCACCCTCGAAACCGACGATCTGACTGGCACGATCATTTACCTGGCCTCCGACGCAAGCCGGTTCGTGACCGGCCAGACAATCATGGTCGACGGCGGCACGGTGTTTCTCTAGAGGAGTGGAACCATGCGCTTCGGGATCTTCTACGAGATGCAGTTGCCCCGGCCGTGGGCGCAGGACGACGAGCGGCGGCTGTTCCACGAGGCGCTCGACCAGGTGGTGCTGGCCGACCGCCTCGGCTACGACTACGCCTGGGAGGTGGAGCACCACTTTCTCGACGAGTATTCGCACTCCTCCGCCCCGGAAGTGTTCCTCGCCGCGGCCGCGGCGCGCACGCAGCGCATCCGCCTGGGTCACGGCATCCGGCAGGTCATACCGAACTACAACCACCCGGCGCGCACTGCGGAAGGCCTCGCGACGCTGGACATCATCGCGAACGGGCGCGTTGATTTCGGCATCGGCGAGGGAGCGACCCGGCTCGAGCTGGGCGGCTTCGGCATCAAGGCGAAGGAGAAGCGCGCCATGGCGCTCGAGGCCGCCGAGCAGATTGCCAACATGATGGCGCTCGAGCCCTACCCGGGGTTCGACGGCAGGTATTTTTCCATGCCGTGCCGCAACGTCCTGCCCAAGCCCGTGCAGAGGCCGCATCCGCCGATGTGGATGGCCTGCACCAACCGCGACACCATCAAGGTGGCGGCATCGAACGGCGTAGGTGCGCTTGCATTCTCGTTCCTCAACCCCGAGGAGGCGAGGCACTTGGCGGAGATCTACTACGGCATCGTGAAGTCGGACGCCTGCGTGCCGATCGGGCGTACGGTGAACGCCAACATCGCCATGGTGTCGTCGTTCTCGATCCACCGGGACCGCGCGGAGGCGATCCGGCGCGGGCACGAAGGATTCGAGTTCTTCAGTTTTGCGATGAACGCGCTCGTTGCGCGCGACACAGTGCCCGGGCGCACCGACCTTTGGGGCGAGTACCTGAGAAAGCGCGGCAACCGCACCGAGGAGATCGTCGAGAACACCGCGCTCGGGCCGCAGAGCTCCGGCATCGGCACGCCCGAGGACATGCGCGCCCACCTCGCCGGCTTCCAGGAGGCGGGCGTCGACCAGGTGATCTTCCTGCAGCAGGCAGGCCGCAACCGCCACGAGCACATTTGCGATTCACTGGAGCTGTTTGCCGCCGAGGTCATGCCCGGCTTCAGCGCGGAAGTCGAGGCACGCGAAGCGCGGAAGCGCGAGGAACTCGCGCCGTGGATCGAGGCCGCGCTCGCGCGCAAAAAGTGGATGCAGCCGATGGCGCCGGGCGAGGTTCCGGTGGTGCGCGCTTCCGTGCCGCAGGCGCAATTCAACCTGTCTCGCGAGGCCGGGAAGGCGTGACCAACAAGTTTTTTACAGCCAGCGTTTGCGGCGGCGGTAGGACTTGACGTCGCGAAAACTCGTGCGTCCGCCCGAAGAGAAACCGAGGTAGAACTCCTTCACGTCCTCGTTCTCTGCAAGGGACTTGCCTTCACCGTCCATCACCACGCGTCCGTTTTCCAGGATGTAACCGTAATCGGCGAATTTGAGTGCCATGTTGGTATTCTGCTCGGCCAGCAGAAAGCTCACCCCTTCCTTCTGGTTGAGCTCCTTGACGATGCCGAAGATTTCCTCAACCAGCTGCGGCGCGAGCCCCATCGACGGCTCGTCGAGCAGGATCATCTTGGGCCCCGCCATCAGCGCCCGGCCGATCGCGGTCATCTGTTGCTCGCCGCCCGAGGTGTAGCCGGCTTGCGAATTGCGGCGTTCCTTGAGTCGCGGGAAATAGGCGTACACCTTTTCGAGCGCTTCCTTGATGCCGCCAGAGCGCGTGTAGGCGCCCGTGAGGAGGTTCTCCTCCACCGTGAGGTGCTGGAAGCAATGCCGCCCCTCCATCACCTGCACCACCCCGCGCTTGACCAGGCCGGCCGGTGTGAGTTTTTCGATCCTCTGGCCCTGGAACTCGATCCAGCCTTTGGTCACGTCGCCGCGCTCGGCGCGCAGCAGGTTGGATATCGCCTTGAGCGTCGTCGTCTTGCCCGCGCCGTTCGCACCGAGCAGCGCGACGATCTGGCCTTCCTGGACCTGCAGGGACACGCCTTTCAGTACCAGGATCACGTGATCGTAGATGACCTCGATATTGCTGACCGACAGATAGGCAGAGGTAGCGGACATGACGTTTCAAATCAACCAAACGGCCGCCCGACGGGCGGCCGTTGCGGGTTGCAGAATCGCGATCAGCTTTCCTTGCTGCAGTCGCGCGGGGTAATGGACTTTTCCTTCGCGTACTGCGCGGCGGATTGCTCGATCATCGGGCGCACGATCGATTGATCGGAAGGGATCCAGTCCGAGACAACTTTCCACGCCTTGCCATCCCACTGGATGAATTTCACCGCGCCACCGCCCTCGTGGTCCATGCAGGAGACCTTGAGCGGCTGCATCAGGCCGATCGCGCCGAGTTCCTTCAGCCGCTTTTCATCGATCTTCAGGTTCTCGATACCCCAGCGCACCTGCTCGCCGGTGAGCGGCTTCTTGCCGTACTTGCCCTGCGCCGTGCGGATCGCCTCGGCAGAAATGATTCCCGCCACCACGCCCCGGGTGTGGTAGATCGAGCCGACGCGCGACTTGTCGTCGAGATCGCCCTTGCCCTTGTTGTAGACGTGCTTCACGATGTCCTGCATCGCCGGAAAGGTGGTGCCGGGCATGTTGAAGGCCGCGGCGTAATAGCCCTTGGCCGCATCGCCCGCGGGAATCACGTCCTCTTCCGCGCCCGACCACCACACGCCAAGCACCTTCTCGCGCTTGAAGCCGGCCCTGGCGGCCGCCTTCAGCGCCGTCGGGTTCATCACGCCCCATCCTCGCAGTATCACCCAGTCAGGATTGATCTGGCGGATCTGCAGCCACTGCGCCTGCTGCTCGTTGCCAGGATGTGGCACCGCGATGTGCGTGATCTGGAAGCCGTACTTCTTCGCCTGCACATCCAGTACGGGAATCGTTTCCTTGCCGTAGGCCGAGTCGTGATACAGGTTCACGATCTTCTTGCCCTTCAGCTTGTCCATCCCGCCTTCCTTCATGCCGATGAACTTGATCTTGGCGGTGTTCTGCGACCAGTAGGTCGTGATCAGGGGGAAAATGTACGGGAACACGCGCCCGTCGGCGGCGTCGGTGCGACCGTAACCCAGGGATATCACCGGAATCTTGTCAGCCGTCGCCTTCTCGATCAGCGAGTAGGTGATGCCGGTGGAGAGCGGGTGGACCAGCGCCGCGCCGGTCGGGCCCTTCTTCTTCGAGCGCTCGTAGCATTCCACGCCGCGCGCATTGTTGTATTCCGTTTCGCACTTCTCCCATGTCAGCTTGACGCCGTTGATTCCGCCGTCACGATCGTTCAGCATCGCGAAATAATCGATCATGCCGCCGCCGAAGCCGGAGCCGCCCGGCGCATAGGGACCGACCCAATAGAAATTGGCCGGGATGAATTGCTCGTTTTGCGCCTGCGCGCCGCCCGAGAAAACGGCTGCCAGCGCCGCGACTGCGACTGCCAGGGTCGTGCACTTCATGGTCTGTCTCCTTGGAATGGTTCTGACGGCTTCATCTTGCGGTGCAATAGCCAAGTGTAATCTTTTCGTCCGCACTGTCCAATACGTCTGCGCAGCGGCCCCGGATGTCTTTGCCGTCAGTGCGGGAAGGGCCATAGCCGCAGTTTCTCCTTGGTGATCTGCCACAACCGCGCCAGGCCATTCGGCTCCACGATCAGGAAAAAGATGATCAGCCCGCCGAACACGATCAGCTCGAGGTTCGAGAGCACCGCGTGCGAGATCTCGATGCCTGTGGTGTGCGAGAACCCCGCCGAGAACACGCTCAGCACGATTGGCAGCAGTGTGATGAACGCCGCGCCGAGGAACGAGCCGAGGATCGAACCGACCCCGCCGACGATGATCATGAACAGCACCCGGAACGACAGGTCCAGGCTGAACGCTTCGGGCTCCACCGTGCCAAGGTAGCAGAATGCATACAACGCGCCGGCCACGCCGCAGTAGAAGGAACTGATGGCGAACGCGAGCAGCTTGGTCTGCATCATGCGGATCCCGATCACGCTCGCCGCCACGTCCATGTCGCGCACCGCCATGAACGCGCGCCCGGTCTCGCTACGCATCAGGTTCTTGGCCGCGAGCGCCATTACCGCCACGACCGCCAGGGTCAGCAGGTACTTCGACGCCGGCGAGACGAATTCGTAGCCGAGGATCACGATCTTTTGCGCGGTGATCACGCCCGACGCACTGTGGTTGGAGAACCAACCGAAACGCTGCAGCACCCACAGCACGAAGAACTGGCAGGCGAGCGTCGCCACCGCGAGATAGAAGCCCTTGATGCGCAGCGATGGCAGGCCGAACAGGATGCCGACCGCGGCGGCGCACAGTCCCGCGAGAACGAAGGCAGGGACGATGCCGAGCCAGGGCATGCGCAGCATGAAGTTGTAAGTCATGAATGCGCCCACTGCCATGAACGCCGCAGTGCCGAGCGAAAGCTGCCCGGCATAACCCGTGAGGATGTTCAATCCCAGCGCGGCGAGCGCGAGAATCAGGAACGGCGTGAGGATCGCAGAGAACCAGTACTGGTCGGCGATCAGCGGCACCACCACGAAGGCAAATATCAGCAGCACGCCCATGGCGATCCGGTCCTGCCGGATGGGAAAGATCTGCTGGTCTTCGGCGTAGGTGGTCTTGAACTGGCCGGCCTCTCTGTAGAGCATCGCTATACCCTGTCGATGTGCTTCTCGCCGAACAGCCCTTCGGGGCGGACCAGCAGGAACAGCAGGGCAATCACGTACGCGAACCAGGACTCGATGCCGCCGCCGAAATAAGGCCCGATATAGACTTCGGCGAGCTTTTCCGACGCGCCGATGATCAGGCCGCCGACGATCGCGCCCGGAATCGACTCGAAGCCGCCCAGGATCAGCACGGGCAGCGCCTTGAGCGCCACGAAGGTCAACGCGTACTGCACGCCGTTCCTCACGCCCCAGATCATCCCCGCCACCAGCGCCACGAAGCCCGCCACCGCCCACACCACGGCCCAGATATGCTGCAGCGGAATGCCAACCGCAAGGGCGGCCTGGTGATCGTCGGCCACGGCGCGCAACGCGCGGCCGATGCGCGTCTTCTGGAAGAACACCGCCAGCACCGCGACCAGCACGCCCGAGACACCTGCCGCGAACAGGTCGAACTGGCTGATGTTTACGTTGGTGGTTTGCGACAGCCATTCCATCGGCACATCGGGAACGCCCAACTCGAGCCCGTGCGGCTGCGAGCCCCACACCATCTGCGACAGGCCTTCCAGCACGAAGGTGAGGCCGATGGTGGCCATGAACAGCGTGATCGGCGGCTGGTTCACCAGCGGGCGCAGCACCACCCGCTCGGTGAGGATGCCGAGAACCACCATCACTGCCAGCGTGGCGACCAGGGCGACCCAGAAATTCACGCCGCGCTCGGTGAGCGAGACAAAGGTGAGCGCGGCGAAAAACACCATCGCGCCCTGCGCAAAATTGAAAACGCCCGAGGCCTTGTAGATCAGCACGAAACCCAGTGCGACCAGGGAGTACATCACACCGGCGAGCAGCCCGCCGAACAGCACTTCGAGAAAGAATGCCCAGTTCATCCGCGCGCCACCCCCCTAAGCACCGTCAATGTGCGACTCCCAGGTAGGCGTCGATCACCTTCTGATCGCCGCGCACCTCGTCGGGCGTCCCGTCGGCGATCTTGCGTCCGTAATCGAGCACCACCACGCGGTCCGAGATGTCCATCACCACGCCCATGTCGTGCTCGATCAGCACGATGGTGGTGCCAAAGTGGTCGTTCACGTCGAGCACGAAGCGGCACATGTCCTGTTTTTCCTCGACGTTCATGCCCGCCATCGGCTCGTCGAGCAGCAGCAACTCCGGCTCGGCGGCCAGCGCGCGCGCCAGTTCCACGCGCTTTTGCAGCCCGTAGGGCAGGCGACCGACCGGGGTCTTGCGAATATGCTGGATTTCGAGAAAGTCGATGATCTCCTCGACCTTGCGCCGCTGACCGATCTCTTCGCGTCTCGCCGGACCGATCCACAGCGCATGTTGCAGGAAGTTGCAGCGCATTTTCAGGTTGCGCCCGGTCATGATGTTGTCGAGCACGCTCATGCCCTTGAACAGCGCGATGTTCTGAAAAGTGCGCGCAATCCCGCGCCTGGCGGCATCGTGCGAATCGACGTCGCGCCGCGCAATGCCCTTGAAGGTGATCGAGCCCTGCTGCGGGTGATAGACACCATTGATCACGTTCAGCATCGAGCTCTTGCCGGCGCCGTTCGGCCCGATGATCGCCCGGATCTCCTGCCGTCGCACGTCGAACGAGACTTCGGTCAGCGCCTTCACGCCGCCGAAGGCGAGCGACACGTCCTCGACCGTGAGGATCACCTCGCCGGTCGTGCGAGCGCGCACATGCAGACGGAACTGGACTGCGGTCATCCTGGCCGGGTTGCTCTTCTCGCTGCCGCTGGCCCCGGGTTTTTCACGTCGCGGGTCTTGAAGCCGCCGGTCAGGGCGGCGCTGCGGCCGGGGGGTTATTCTACCTGTGCCTCCGCAAAACCGTCCGGGTTGCCGAATTGTTGAGTGCATCGCCGATCCGGCGCGCTGCCCGCAAATCCGCTGTTGCGCGACCACGCTCAACCCTCGCCCAAATAGGCCCGGATGACGACCGGATCGGCCTTGACTTCGTCCGGCGTGCCTTCGGCGATCTTCTCGCCATGGTCCAGCACCACGACGTGGTTGGACATATCCATCACCACACCCATGTCGTGCTCGATCAGGATGATGGTGGTGCCCCATTCGTCGTTCGCGTCGAGAACGAACCGCGCCATGTCCCCCTTTTCCTCCACGTTCATGCCGGCCATCGGCTCGTCGAGCAGCAACAGGATGGGCTCGGCTGCGAGCGCCCGCCCCAACTCCACGCGTTTCTGCAGGCCATAGGGGAGCCGCCCCACCGGCGTCTTGCGGATCGCGTTGATTTCCAGGAAGTCGATGATCTGCTCGACCTTTCTGCGGTGTTCCAGTTCCTCCCGTTTGGCGGGCCCGAGATACAGGGCCTGCTGGAGGAAATTGGTCTTCATCATGAGATTGCGCCCGGTCATGATGTTATCCAGTACCGTCATGCCCTTGAACAGCGCGATGTTCTGGAAGGTGCGCGCGATACCCTGCACGGCAGCCTGGTGCGGCTCGATGTGCTGGCGCGGCGTGCCCATGAAGGTCACGCTGCCGATCTGGGGGTGATACACGCCGTTGATGACATTGAGCATCGAGCTCTTCCCGGCGCCGTTCGGACCGATGATCGAAGAGATCTCGCCGCGATTGACGTGGAAGCCGACGCCGATGAGCGACCGGACACCGCCGAAACTCAGGTGAATGTTCTCGACTTTCAGGAACGACTCGGTGGACACCGCGCCGAGGACCTCCTGGCGCTTGCGCATCTCGCCGATCGCGAACAACGCCTGATCGCGCGTCTCGAAGATATTGGCACGGAACATTGCGCGCCCCGCGTGCTGGCGGATCGCCTCGCGCGTCTGCGCTGCCGCCCCGACCCGGACGGTGCCGAGGCTGTAAGCAATATTGGCGGCCTTGCCTCGGGCGGCGAATCGTTCCCACGCTTCCGGCGTGATCACGCACCCGGTGTAAATGACCAGGAAGTACCAGCGCCGATTGGTGGGCGCCAGACGCCGATCCACTTCATCGTAATATGCATCGACCTGCGCCGGGTTGGCAAACGTGACGTTGGAAAAATCGAATTCCGAAATCCCGAGCGCATCGTGAAACATGACGCGCTCCTGATTCGTGCGCTCAACCATGCATCATCCCCGTTCGGGCGCGATCGCGTGTCGGCAGATCAGGCCGCTTTCTTCGCTGCATCCGGCTTGAACGTCTTCGCGTCGCGCACCTTGACGTCGGCCGAAATCGAGCCGGTGCGGCCGTCCTCGTATTTCACCTGCGCCTCGACGTGGATGCTCGTCCTGCCGTCGTAGAGGGCGTCGACCAGCGGGGCGTACCTTTCGCCGATATAGCCGCGGCGCACCTTGCGCGTGCGAGTGAGTTCGCCGTCGTCCGCGTCGAGTTCCTTGTGCAGGATCAGGAAGCGGTGAATCTGGGAATTGGCGATCTCGGGTTCGAATGCGAGGTCGGCATTGACCTTTTCAACGCACTCGCGCACCAGGTCGTAGACCGTGTCCTGCGATGCGAGATCGGTATAGCCCGAATACGACAGATTCCTCCGCTCCGCCCAGTTGCCCACCGCCTCGATGTCGATATTGATGAACGCGCAGGCCCGGTCCCGTCCCTGGCCGAAGGCGACCGCCTCCTTGATGTACGGGAAGAACTTGAGCTTGTTCTCGAGATATTTGGGCGCGAACAGCGTGCCGTCGATCAGCGTGCCCACGTCTTTCACCCGGTCGATGATCTTGAGGTGCCCGTCGGGGTCCATGAAACCGGCGTCGCCGGTGTGGAACCACCCCTCGGCATCCTTCGCATCGGCGGTGGCCTGCGGGTTCTTGTAGTACTCCTTGAACAGACCAGGCGAGCGGATCAAGAGCTCTCTCTGCGGCGTGAATTTCAACTCCACGCCAGCCACCGCCGGCCCGACCGTGTCGGCCTTCACCTGCCCGTTGGGCTGGACGCACACGAACACGCTGGTCTCGGTCGAGCCGTAGAGCTGCTTCAGATTGATGCCGATCGAGCGGTAGAACCGGAACAGGTCCGGGCCGATCGCCTCCCCCGCGGTGTATGCCACGCGCACCCGGCTCATGCCGAGCACGTTGCGCAGGGGCCCGTACAGGCAGATGTCGCCCAGCGTGTAGAGCAGCCTGTCCGCGACGGACACCGGCTTGCCGTCGAGCAGCCTGCCGCCGACGTTCTGCGCGACGCCCATGAAATAGTGGTAGGCCTTGCGCCCTCCCCACCACAGGTCCTCGATGCGGATCGACACTTGGGTGAGCAGCGCTTCGAGCACCCGCGGCGGCGCGAAGTAGTAGGTCGGGCCGATTTCGCGCATGTCCGACATCACCGTCTCAGAGGATTCCGGGCAGCAGATGCAGTAGCCGGTGACGTAGGGCTGAGCGTAGGAAAAGATGTTCTGCCCGATCCAGGCCGGTGGCAGGTAGGCGAGCACCTCATCGGTCTCGTTCAGCCCCTCCATCTTCGCCGCGGCGAGCGCGCTGTCGATCAGCGCGGCATGGGTGAGCACCACGCCCTTGGGGTGACCCGTGGTGCCGGAAGTGAAAAACATCGCAGCAGTGTCCTCGCTGCCGCCCTTTGCGACTTCCGCACTGTAGAAACCGGGGTGTGCCTTGTCGTACTCGTCGCCAAGCGCCGTCAGCTTCTCGTAGTCCATCAGCTGCTGCTGAGCGTAGTGGCGCATTCCGCGCGGATCGTCGAAGCAGATGCGCTTGAGCGACGGGCACTGCGCCAGAATCTCGAGCAGCTTGTCGACCTGCTCCTGATCTTCCACCACCGCGAAGGCAATCTCGGCGTTCTGGATCGGGTAGGCCATTTCCGCGGCCACCGAATCCTGGTACATCGGCACCGGAATGCCGCCGATCGCCTGTGCGGCGCAGATTGCCCAATACAGGCGCGGGCGGTTGTCTCCGATCACCGCAACGTGTTCGCCGCGCTTGAATCCGAGCGCCGCCAGCCCGCAGGCGATGCGCCGCACCTCGCGGGCCACATCGCTCCAGGCGTGGGTCTGCCAGATACCCAGATCCTTCTCGCGGATGGCTGGCCGCGCGCCGCGCACCTCGGCGTGGTGCGCAAGCAGTTTTGGAAACGTGTCGAACCGGGACAGGTCTTCCTGCATGCTCATTCCTCCTTCGGTCGGGAACCTGCGGCGCGGATCGCTCTTGTTCGATACGGCGCGTGCGCCCTGCGCAGCCTGTGGATTTTACCCAAAGGCCGGTCCCGCTGCTGGGGCGCAAGTCTACGGGAGCGCGACGGCTATAATTGTCGCTGCGCAGACAATTATGGCGACAAAGTGTCCGGACTTGCAGAATCGTTGCGCCAGTCGCTCTGGGGCCGCGAACTGAGCGACGCCGAGTTTGCCCGGGCTGCCGCCGGCGTGCACGAACGGCGGGTGCCCGCGGGGGACATGGTGTGCCGCAAGGACGAGCCGGTGGATGCCTGGATCGGAGTGTTGGAGGGGCTGGTGAAGCTCGCCATCCTTTCGGCCAGCGGCAAATCCGCCACCTTGACCGGTGTGCCGGCGGGCGGCTGGTTCGGCGAGGGCTCGCTGCTCAAACGGGAGCCGCGCAAATACGAGGTCATCGCACTGCGCGACAGCCGCATCGCTTTCATGAGGCGCGGCACTTTCCGCTGGCTCACCGAGCACAGCCTCGCCTTCAACCGCTTCCTGATCCGGCAGCTGAACGAGCGACTGGGCCAGTTCATCGGCATGGTCGAATACGACCGTTTGCTCGGCGCCGACGGGCGCGTGGCAAGATGCCTGGCCACGCTGTTCAACCCGGTGCTCTATCCGGGCGATGGGCTGCGCCTGCGCATTTCGCAGGAGGAGATCGGACTGCTCTGCGGGCTGTCGCGCCAGCGCGTCAACCGCGCCCTCGGCCGGCTCGAAACCGAAGCTCTTGTGCGCCCGGAGTACGGCGCGATCACCGTGCTCGATCTGGAGCGCCTGCGGCGTTTTGACGGGGCTTGAATCGACGGGAGACGGGAATGTCTGCTGAAATAGCACCGGCCGAGGGCCGCATCACCGGGCGATGAGAGCGGGTTGCCTGATTGGCGACAACGCCGGTCAGCGCGCGCTCTTGAGTCGCTTGACCTGTTCCTCGTAGGTACCGAGGAACTCGCGTCCGAACACCTTGAGGAAGTCATCCTCGGCCTCGCTCGTCAGCTTTGCGTGCACCTCGACGAACAGGTCCCAGAGTTTCGCTTTGCGGTTGAGGCTCATGCCCCCCTTCTTGTCGTATTCCGCCTCGAGCAGTTGCGGTTCGAGCCGCTTGATCGACCCGATGAGCGCCGCTCGCATGCCCGCCATCAGCGCGATTTCGTGCGCGCGCAGGTCATCGCAGGCATCGTGCACCGCCTGAACCGGCTGCAGGAAACCGCCGGTGCGCTCGCCCGAGTCGAACAGATACGTGATCGCCTCCTCCGGATTGGTCACCAGCTTGAGCGGATTGTTGTTGCGCGACGCGACCATCGTGCGGTCCTCGGTGCGCATCTCCTTTTTCATTTCGCTGCGCGCAAGCAGCAACTCGACCAGCCCGTCGATCGCCGCGCGCACGATCGCACCGCTGTCGCGCATGAAAGCGGTGGCATCCTCGTCGCGCACCTTGATGCTGTGGATGCGCGCGCCCTCGAGAAAAGCTTCGACCAAGGCGTGCACCTCGGGAGGAACCGCTGCGGAAACATCCGCCGGAGCAGGAACCGAATCGGGCGCCACATCGGGCGCACTCGCCGCCAGTGCAGCAAATTCCGCAGGGCGCGGGCCCGTGAAAGTCGGCTCGTTGAAAATCTCGTTGTCGGTGGGCGCCGCCGCGGATGGCGCGGGCGAGTCCGGTGCCGGCGCAGAAAATTCAGCTGGACGCTCGCCCGAGAAGGTCGGCTCGTCGAAGATTTCGAAATCGATATCGGATTTTTCCGCCTCCTCGGGCTTCTCCGTCTCCGTTGGCTCCTTCGCATCTTCGGAATCATCCGAATACTGTTTCAGGAGCGAAACCCCGACAAGTTCCTTGGGACGCTCGCCTACGAACGTGGGCTCGTTGAATATCGCATCGTCGGATTCGGCTGGTGGTGGCGGTGATGGCGGCGGCGGCGCCGGGGCAGGCGCGGACGGCTCGAGCTGCTGGAAATCCGCGAGCTTGCCCACGAATGTCGGTTCTGCAAGATCCGCATCGTCCTCGGATGGAGGAGCCGGCGAGGGGCGAGGGGCCGGCGCGGACGGTTCGAGCTGCTGAAAATCCGCGAGCTTGCCCACGAATGTCGGTTCTGCAAGATCCGCATCGTCTTCGGGAGGAGGAGCCGGCGAGGGGCGAGGGGCCGGCGCGGGCGGCTTGATGAGATGCTGGAAGTCCTCGAGCTTGCCTACGAACGTCGGCTCTGCAAGATCCTCATCGTCCTCCGGGAGGGGAGCCGGCGCGGGGCGCGGGGGCGGTGCAGCCGCCGGAGTCCGGGGCGATGGTTCCGCCGGAACTCGGGCAGCCTGTTCTTCCACCGCCGGCTTCACACGGCGTCGCAGTTCCTTCAGTAACTCGTCGGCTTCGGCCTTCGAATCGGATGGAACATCCGCTTCCCGAGGTTTGGGTTTTTCCTCGACCGCATAGGAGGGTGCCGCGCGCGCCGGTGCTGCACTGGGACGGACATCGCGCATGATCAGCCTGAATTCGCCAATCACGAGCTGGTCGCCTGTCTTCACCTTCGCCTTCACGCCCGGCCCGACGCGCGTTGCGTTGACCATCACCGGATTGATCTTCGAAACCACCGACAGCACGCACTCGCCGTTTTCCGTATCGAGAACAGCGTGAAGCCGCGATACATACTTGTGCGGGTCCTCGAGCGCAACCGAGCATTCCGCACCGCGCCCGATGGTCGCACGGTCGGCCACTATCGTGCGCGTGCCCATCGCGATGGCGCCCGCGCCCTGACCTGAGCTGACCTCGATCACGTAAGACATCAACAACAGTCCTCGAAGTGCGTGATTTGACTCACGTTTTTTGAACTATACACCGTTCGCCCTCATGCTACATCCATTCAGCCACCCGTGTTCCGCCCAGCGCCCGTCGAGCAATGCGCAAAAAAGGCGACCCGCCGGAAGCGAATCGCTCGCCAGCAAGCACGGCACTCGGCCTTTCGACCCAATCGTCCACCAAAGTGCAAGATCCTGCGCGGCACCCTCCGACACTCCGCGCAACCTCTCGGTGACCAGACGCTCATCCTGCTCCAATGCAAATCCAAGAAACCGGCTTTCGGCGGGCTTGGAGGAGGGGCTTGGGCCGGCGGAAACAGAACCTGCCACGGCTGCCAGCGGGAAAGCCAATGCGGCAACCCGTGCGTCAAATGTCTCCGCGTTCCCCGCCGGACCGAGCGCATCGAGCGCAGCCGAAGAAATCGCCGCGAGCCATTCGTTCGCAGCGTCGAGTGTCGCGGCACCGTCGAGGTGAGCCCGCGCAATTCCGGCAGCAATGGTGAGCGGAAAGTAGCGTCCCACGCGGTCCGCGCTCGGCAGGACGATGCCGATCCAGGCGCGCTCGGTGACCATGCGTGCAGGAATGAAGAAACGCCAGACTGCGGCCTCCAGGAAGCTACTGGGCCATGCTTCACCCAGGTCGCCGCGGCTCGACGCAATGCCTGCCTGCAGCCACGCATCCCAGACCTCGATAAACCCGGACGGGAGACGCCGGGAGAGAAAATCACCCTTCGAGGGAAGCTTGCCGAAAAAGCCCGTCTCGGCATGCCCCGCCGCGCGCGTCGGTGGAACAGCGCTCTGTGGGATCACGCCGGATTCAGCGTTTCGGAACAGCGTCGATTCTTCGGCGCGCGTCCTCGACCAGGGCCGGATCAAATGGCAGGCCGGCAGAAATCGGCCGTGACTCGAGCGCTGCCATCAGATGCCCTTCCAGGTCTGCCGCGGGGACGCGGCGCAGGACGCTGCCTGCGGCCGAAACCAAGGCCTTTGGTTGGAGCAGCCTGTCGTCGAACATCATCGTGTACGCCGCGAGCAGCGGCGACAGTTCCGACGGATCTCGAGCCGAGCGTAATGCCTGTTCCAGCGCGTAGGTGAGGCGCGGCAGCAGCAGCTCGCCCACCGCCCGGCGATAGGCTTGTGACTCGCGCTCCGGGAGTTCGGCCGGCTGCAAGCCGAATCCCGCGCCGGCCTTCGCGGCGTCATTGCGCCTGGCATACCCGCCCGGCAGATCGCGGAGCCCGTTGAGCAGCTGCACAACTGCCACCGGATCGCCCGCCGGCGCCCCGGGCAGCGCTTCGAGCTTGTTTTTCAACGCGGCCACCTGGGCCCGGGATTCAGTCACGATGGACCGATTGGCAAGGAAGCTCATTGTCCAGACCGTCACCAGTCCCACAGTCACAAGTGCCGACGCCGAATAAGCTGCCATCACCGCGCGACGGCGTTTCGCTTCCGCTTGCTCGTTCAGGCCAGCGAGGCCGGACTCCATGAAAACCACCTCGCGCAGCAGCCGGATGAGAAAGAAACTCTTGCCGCTCGACACTGCAGGAGGCAGAACCTTGCGCTCGAGGTTGAAGCTGCGCGCGAGCGTGCCGAGCACACGGTCGATCGGGCTGCCTTCCTGAGTCCCGCTGGTGAAATAGACGCCGCGCAACAACGGCGTGCCCTGTTCGGCCGAGCCGCGAAATGCGCGCTCGACGAAGTGCACCAGCCGCGGCCCGAGGGCACTGAACTGTTGCGGGAACGTATACGCGATCGAGCGGCGCTGCGGGTCGTACTCCTCGCGAAGTCGCTCGATCAGCCGGGAATAGAGTTGCCGCTCGAGTCGGGCAAACTCCGTGCTCAGGCTGCTGCCGTAATCCGCGCTGTCGCCGGCGGCGAGCGGAAAGGTCACGCCCCAGACCTGTTCGCGCGCCTCGCGGCCCAGGTCGCCGAAAAATTCCATGAACCCCGCAAGCAGATCGGTCTTGGTGACCAGCAGATAGATCGGAAAGCGCACCCCGAGATGGATGTAAATGTCGGCGATCCGCTGGCGCACGTTCATCGCGTAGAGCCTGCGCTGCTCCTCGTCCTGCGACAGCAGGTCGGAGACGCTTACGGTGACGAGCGCGCCGTTCAGCGGCTGGCGCGGCCTGAACTTCTTGAGCAGGTCGAGAAAGCCCTCCCACGCCGCCCGGTCCACCTGGTTTTCGCTGTCCTGGGTCGTGTAGCGGCCCGCGGTGTCGAGCAGCACTGCTTCATCGGTGAACCACCAGTCGCAGTTGCGTGTGCCGCCCACGCCCTTCACCGCCTGGCCCGAGTCGCTCGATTCGAGCGGAAAGCGCAAGCCCGAGTTGATGAGTGCCGTGGTCTTGCCCGAGCCCGGAGCGCCGATGATCACGTACCAGGGCAGTTGGTACAGGTACTGCCGCTCGCCCGCGCGATTGCGCAGCCTCGACTGCAGAACCGCCATCGACTCCGCGAACCGGTTGCGCAGCGCCTCGATCTCGCGCGAGGCCTTCGCCACTGCAGAGCTTTCGTCGACTCCAGCGATTCCTCTTAGCAGCTTGAGATTCGCGGCGCGCGTGCGCCACAATCGCGCCAGTTCGAAGGCAATCCATGCAAGCACGATCACGGCGGCCAGGATGCCGCGGCTGGTATCGGATTCCAGCGGCCGTCGTCCGAACAGCAGCAGCACATCCCCGACAAACCACGCCGCGAGCACCAGCGCGACCGCTGCGAATGCGCCCAGCGCGACCCGGTTCTTCAGCCAACTCGCAATGCGGATCATCGAATGCTCACAACGGTGCGCTCAAGATCACCACCACCCGGCGGTTCTTTCGCCGGTCTTGCTCGGTATCGTTCGGCGCCACCGGTTCGGAATCGGCCACGCCTTCGGCCCGCATCCGCCCGGGTTGTGCCAACAGCGGCGCCATCATGCGCACGACGGACGCGGCACGCTCGCTCGAAAGTTCCCAGTTGGAGGGAAAACGCGCGGTGCGGATCGGCCGGCTGTCGGTATGACCCGTCACTACAATGGATCCCGGCGTCGCATGCAGCGCTTTCCCGATACGCAGCACGATGGGTGCGTACTTCGACTCTACGCTGGCGCTGCCCGAGGCGAACAACTCCGTGGCATTGATGGTGACCACGCTTGTGCGCTCGTCTTCACGGAGTTGAATCAGCCCTTGCCGGATCTCCTCGGCAAGGAGCTTCGACATCCGCTCAACCGGTACCGCGGGTAGCGCGCCGCGGACCAGTGTGACCGGCTTCGCCCGCATCCGCGCAAGTTCCGCGTATACCGGTTGCGCTTCCTCGGAAAGCAGGGAGCGGTACACGAGATACACCCCCCCGAGCAAGGCCACGCAGCTCGATGCAACGACCCAGAACGCGAGCCAGCCCGGAATCTTGCGCTTCGTGATTTCAGCGCCTTTCCAGCTTAGCGACAATTCGGGCGCGTCGGGCAGGCCACGCTGTGCGCGAACCAGGCCGCTCACCCGGTCGCGAATCTCCGTGAGCGCGGCACGAGCGTTTTTCTGGTCTCGGTAGCGGCCCTCGTAGCCCAGAGCGAGGCAGATGCAAAACAGTTCAAGCAAATCGAGATTCCCGGCTGGATCCTGTTCGAGCTTTTCCAGCAACGCGAAAAATTCCTCACGCGCCCACGGCTCGCCGTGCCGGGTACGCAGAAGATTCGTCGTGTCCCAGTCGGAATACGATCCCCAGGGCGTCGACAAAACTGCCTCGTCGATCAGCGAGCACAGCGCGATGCTCGCCGCAGTCACCGTTTCCGCCCTCTCTCCGGCGGCGTTGGCGGTTTCCTCGAACGCCGTCAGCCGCTCCAACAACGTATCGCGCAACCCGGCGGGATCGGAATGGCTGACAGTCCAGCGGAATTGCGGAACGGCCAGAAGCAGCGGATTGGCCGCCGCGACCAGCGCGTTGAGCCCGCTCGCCTGCGCGTTTTCGCCTGAGTCAACCGTGCTGGCAATCGCACCGGAATCGGAGTCCGTCGCCTTCGGTACATCCGAGGACGACTGCAACTCATCAGTTTCTGGCACAAACGTCGCATCGGGATCCGCGGCAGCGGCTTGCACCGGTCGTTGCATGACCGTCGCGTCCGGATCTGCGCCGTCAACGCGATGCACAACCGTCGCGTCGGGGTCCGGGTCCTTGTCCTGCGGGGCGTTCATCGCGTAACCGGTAACAAGTAACAATAAGGAAACGTCCGGACTTGCCCGTACGCCTTCCGGTAGGCTGTTATTGCAGACCCTTCGTCAAACTATTTGCGAATCGTGGCGGCGATCCCGCAATCCACGCCGGCTGCTTCACACTTTTGCTTCCATTTGATCTGTTCGGCGTAGTCCGACGCGACATTGCCCAAGCCGTTACTGTAGATCTGGTAGATCCGTTTCATGGCCGGGCCGTATCCCTCATTCGCAAGCCGCAAGTACCTCCGTACCGCGCCGCGCGCGTTCACGGATTCTTCGGCCTCCGCCTCCTTGAAGGCCACGAGCTTCGGATCCATCGTCGCGAGCTGTTCGGGAGGTATCACCGGTTTCGCAGCCTCCGCCGTTCTCGGCGGGACAGGGACTCCCTTCAACTTTGCCTGCGCTTCACGTTCACGCGCGTCGCGCGCCTCCTCGAGCGCCCGCCTTTCCTTTTCCTTCTCCGCCGCCGCCGCCGCCGCCTTCGCCTTTTCCGCCGCCGCCGCCGCCGCCGCTCTGGCCACGGCCGTCGTCGCCGCCGTCGCCTTATCCTTTTCCGCCGCGGCCGCTGCCGCCGCCGCCGCATCCGCGTCTTGCTTCGCCTTGGCTTCCGCATCGGCCCTCGCCCTTGCTTCCGCATCGGCCTTCGCTTTAGCATCCCCCGCGACCTTCGCCTTTGCGTCCGCCTCGGCCTTTGCCTTGGCCACAGCGTCCTGCGACTTACCTGATTCCCTGTCTTTCTCCAACTGCGCCTGGCGCTGCTTGGCCGCTTCCGCTTGCTTCTCCGCCTGCGCCTCGCGCTGCTTGGTCAGCTCAGCCTGCTTTAGCAACTCCGCCTCGCGTTGCTTCGTCTGTTCCGCAAGTTCCCGCTGTTTCGCCACGTCGCCCGACTTCTTCGCCTCGGCCTCGGCCAGTCTGGCCGCGTCGAGCTGTTTCTGCAGATCCGCTTCCTTCTGTTTGGACGCCAGCACCTCCGCGTTGGCCTTCTTCGCCTCGTCGAGCATCTTCTGAATCTCGGCCATCGCCGCTTTATCGTCGAACTTCGAACTCTGGTAGTACCAAACGCCACCGCCGATCGCCAACAGAACGACGACGATGACGACAGGAACATAGATCGGTATCTTCTTCGGCGGAGCCTCCGCCTCGCGCTCGCGCAACTCGGCCTCGCGCTTCGCGAATTCGGCTTCGCGTCTCGCCTTCTCCTCGGCCTCGCGCTTCGCCCTTGCTTCGGCCTCGGCCTTCGCCTTCGCTTCCGCCTCGCGCCGCGCCTTCTCCTGCGCTTCGCGTTTCGCCTTTTCCTCGGCCTCGCGCTTCGCCCTCGCTTCGGCCTCGACCTTCGCCTTCGCCTCCGCCTCGCGTCGCGCCTTCTCCTGCGCTTCGCGCCGCGCCTTGTCTTCCGCTTCCTGCTTCGCCCGGGCCTCAGCCTCGCGTTTCGCCAACTCCGCTTCGAGTTTGGCCTTGGCTTCGGCTTCGCGTTTCGCAAGCAGCGCCTCGGCTTCACGCTTCACCCGCTCCACCTCGGCGAGCCGCGACTTGGCCAACGCCTCCGCCCTTGCCTTGGCTTCCGTCTCGCGCTTGGCCTCGGCCTCCGCGGCCGCCTTGGCTTCGGCCTCGCGCCGCGCTTCGGCATCGGCCTCTCGCTGGCGGATCTCCGCTTCGCGCTTGGCCAGAGCAGCTGCCATCTTCTCCTTCTCCGCCGCGAGCTTCGCGCGGGTCTCGGTCTCGCGGCGCGCCGCCTCTTCCGCCTCGCGGCGCTCCTGCTCCGCCGCCTGCTTGGCTTTGATCCCGCTTTCCTCGGGCGCGGCCCCTTTCAACTTGGCGATTTTGCGTTTCGCCAGCGACGTATAGATGCCGTTCGGAAACTTCTCGACGTACAGTTCGAAATCGTCGGGGTCGTTGCCGTCCTTGATCGCCTTCCAGAATTCGAGTTCGACCTCTTCGCTGACCACCGTCCCCGTCGAATCGGCTTGCGAGGTGCGCGTCGCTTCGCCCGGCGAGACCGGTGCGGCCTCGCGCAGTGTCTCGAAACCGGTCCCGCCCATCGGCCCCTTAATGACCGCCGTCGCATCGGCGTCGGCCTCGAAGTCCGAGCCTTGCAGCGCAAGCTTGAGCGCTGCCGCGAAATCCTTTGCGCTCGCAAAGCGGTTGTCGACGTTTTTCGCGAGCGCCTTGGCCACCACCTTGTCGAAGATCCCGGGCACCCTCGCGTCGATGGTCGACGGGCTGGGCGGCTCCTCCTGCATGATCTTCTTCGCGATCGTCCACGCGCCCTGGCCCGTGAACGGCCGCTGCCCGGTGATGAACTGATAAAGGATGATCCCCGCGGAGAAAAGGTCTGTCCGCTTGTCGATGTTGCCGCCGACGATCTGCTCCGGCGACATGTACGCGGGCGTGCCGACCATGGTGCCGGCCTGCGTTTTCTCGACTGCGGTCTTGCTGTCGGCCTCCTGCAGCACGCGTGCGACGCCGAAGTCGGTGAGCTTCGCGCGTCCCTGCCCGTCGATCATCACGTTGGCAGGTTTGATGTCGCGGTGGATGATCCCCGCGTTGTGCGCCTTCTCGAGAGCATCGAGCAGTTCGCACATGATGCGCACGACTTCCTTCAGCTCGAAGCGCTCGTTCGCGTCGAAGAAGCTCTTGAGCTCCTTGCCCTTGATGAACTCCATGACTAGGTAGGCGAGGTCGCCCTCCTCGCCGAAGTCGTAGATCTGGACGATGTTCGGGTGATTGAGGCGCGCGACGGCCTGCGCCTCGCGAATGAACCGCGCCGAATACTCCTTCGCAGTATCGGGTTCGAGGTTCGACTTGAGAATCGTCTTGATCGCAACGCGCCGTCCGAGCCGCGGGTCGAGGCCATCGTATACGAGGCCCATCGCGCCCTTGCCAAGGACACCGTTGATTTTGTAGCGGCCGAGCTCCTTCCGGTCAGCCTCGTCAGCCATCGTGTCTGCTCCGGCCGCGCGCAGACCGGCCAGCACGAACTTGCGCCCGCGTTGGCTGCGCTACAAGAGTTGCTCCGAAATACGGCATACGGCCTGAAAACTCCCCGCGTGTTGAAGCGAGCCGAGACAAATTCTGCCCGTGCCCATTTAGCAACTGGTAATTATCCGGCGACAAAGGCGCAACAGCAAGCCTTACCCGCGCAGACGCCGCCCTTTTTCGCGCCCGACGTTGTGGTTCCCGGCCGCTCAGGACTGCAGGAGCTTCTTCCCCTGCTAGCGCGCGCCCTGCCACGCCCCGGAGAGGCGGTGGAAAGTCGAATGGAACTGCGTTGTTGGTCGCCAACTGGTCTTCGGGCAGGCTCCCCGCCACCCCCCCCGAGCGGCACCGGAACGGGGCCGTACACGGCCACCTCCAGGAATCCTCCGATGACCTTCGTTCTCGACGCCGCGACCGTACGGAGTTCTGGTGAGGTCCAAGGTGGCGGTGACAAGAAGAAGGCGCCCGAGGCGCCTTTTTCACGGACACACATGCCGGATCCGCGAGGCTACGTCACTCGCAGAAGTACTCCACCACTTCCTCCGTTCCCGAACGCGACTGCCCGAAGGTGATCATGCCGTGACCGCGCAGGATGAACTCCTCGCGACGCAGGAGGATCTCCTTTTCACCCTCGACCGTGACGAAGGTTCCATTGGCGCTATGGTCCGAGAGCACGTACTTGTCCAATCGCTGCTCGATCTTGCCGTGCGAGCGCGAAGCCATCTTGTCGCGGATCACCAGGTCGGCCGTCTGGTCGCGCCCCATCAACAGCGCCGGACGTTCCTCGGAAAGGGTGATGTCCACTTCGTGGTACTTGATGCGCAAGGACGTACGCTTCGCCCTGACCACCGTGCGGGTGGCCATCTGCGTCGCCTCCACGTTCGTCTGCCAGAGCATCTCGTAGAGCTCGACCTCGTTCGCTTTGCCCTTCACGGGAATCGCGTAAAGACGGCGTGAGGAATTCTTCAGCAGCGGCGAGAGCTGGTCGCGCGTCTCGCGCGAAGTGATGATCTGGCCCTTGGAAGCAAGCTCGGTCAGCCGGGCGGCCAGGTTGACCGTATCGCCGAACACGTCGCCATCGCGCTCCACGAGCGGACCGAAATGAAAGCCGATGCGCAGCCCGAGCTTGTTGCCGCCCACCGGCAGCATGTCGCCGGTGCCGAGCTGCATTTCCATCGCGGCATCGGCGGCGTCGTTCGGCGCCGGGAACACCGCCATGATTTCATCGCCGATCGTCTTGATGACGCGCCCGCGGCTCGCCGTAGTCCGCTCGCGCATCAGCGTGATCAGCGTTTCGATGGTCGCGTGCGCGACCGCGTCCCCCACGGTCTCGTACAGCTTCGTACTTCCGCTCACGTCGGCAAACAGTACCGCCCCTTCGTTCATTCCCAGCTCCGATTCCCTGTTCTTATTCCCGCCAGACCGAATCCTAGACTATCCGCGCCCGGGTCGAAAGTCCTACCGCGCCCCGCCACGGGGCGTATTGGAGAATATTTCGATTGCCCGGGTACTCTCAATGTCCAGGAAACTGAAATTGTTCGTGTTCGCCTTCCCGCTGATCTTCCCGTGCTCATTTCAGCATCTGCAGGAGCACCGGATGCCAGAGCTTGGCTTCGATCTCGCCGAGCTTTCCCGTCAGGCGCGCCTTATCCACGCTGCGCAGCTGATCCAGCAGAATCTTCGCCGATTTGCCTGCAAACGCCAGCTCAGGACGGCAACCGAGCGCCTGTCCCGCACTGGTGACCGGAGCGACGATGACTCTGGTCAGCGCCGCGTTCATATCATCGGGCGAAACCACCAGCGCCGGTCGCGTTTTCCTGCTCTCGGTAGCGAGGGAAGGATCGAGATTCACCCAATAGACATCCCCGCGCTTGATCTGCGCCCGACCCTTTACCATTCCCAGTCTTCGTTATCCGCATCGGGTGGCAACCTTTGCCACGCGTCCTTCTCCCCCCCCGTGGAGCGGTGATCGAACCAGGCCTCTCGCGACGGTTTGGCAGGCTCGATGATGATGGAGCGTCCTTCCAGGCGAAGTTCGATCGCGTCGGTAATGCCGCACTCGGCAAGCAGCGCTGCCGGAATCAGCACCCCGCGTGAATTGCCCAGTTTGCGAAGCGTCGTTCTCATCGTTGCCTGCGGAAGCGATGTTATTACAATGTTATTACTTAATCCATTGAAAGGCAAATGTCGTATCGCTTCCGCGAGTCCCTGCAGTCCCGTTTTGCCGTAAAAAGGGCGCCTCGCGGCGCCCTTTTTGCTATGCGGAGCCGTGACCGGTTACTTGCATGCCCCGCTGTCCGCGGCGCCGCCTACGCACTCCGGTGTCTGAATGCCGTCGCCGTCGAGCCTGTGATCCATCGGCGGAATGTTTCCGACGTCGCCCGCGAAACCGTAGCCGATCACCTGCACCACGCTGTCGGTCCCGAACGCGTTCTTCAGCTCTTCCGTCGCGATCGCCGCCGCCTGGCCTGAAACCGTACCGATCACCGCCCCGGCCAGCAAGCTCGACTGGGTCACCGTCAGTGAGGTACCACCGAAGAACACGCTGATGTTGCTTCCAGCCGGAACCAGCACGGTCGGAGAGGTCGGTGTGCTTCCAGACGCGAACTGCAGGGTCGAACCGCTCGGCCCGACAATCGTGACCACCAGGTTCGCCGTCCCGTTCACGAAGAAGGCGTTCACCGGGAACGTACCCGACGAGGTCGTCAAGTTGATCGCGTTGACCGCCGTCCACGTGCCGGTACCGGTGATGGCCTGCGCGGTGAACGTGAGCGGTCCGCCGGTGATGTTCCCCAGGTCCGTCCCGTTGACCAGGACGACCTGGGCCAGATGCACCCCGCCCGCGCCCGCGTCGGCGACCGTCGTCCCTTGTACGGTGATAGCCCCCGCCGTCTGGTCGATGTTAACCGTCGACAACGTGTTCGGCGCCGTGCTCAACAACGTCGTCGGGTCGGTGTTCGCGTTGGTCGAAGCCAGCAGCTTCAGGTCTCCGATTTTGTTCAACCCCACCGTCAGGTCGTGAGCGATCGTGATCCCGTCACGCCCGACCAGCGTCATGTTGCCCCCACCGCTCGTCGAGAGCACCCCGTTGGTCGCCAGCGATCCGCCCTGGCTCTCCAGATCCAGCGCGGCCGAGCCCGTCGCGATCGTCTGCGCCGGCAGCGTCAGCTTGCCACCCGCCATCAACGTCACCGGCTGGTTCGTCCCATTGGTCAGCGACGTGACCGTCAGGTTGTTCTTGTCGAAAACGTTGACCGAACCACCCGTCGTGGTCAGCGATACGTTGCCCGCGAAGTCGTTCGCGGTATTGGTCAGCGTGATCGCCCCGCCGGTAGTGAAGCTCGCCGTTCCCCCGCTGGCCGCCTGCGTGATCGGACCGGTCTGCGTGATCGTGTTCGCCCCCGTAGCCGTCACTGACAGGTTTCCGCCCGCAGTCACGGTGCCCAGGTTGATTGCGTTGGCGTCGACCAGCGTGATGTTCGTGCCCGACGCGTTCACCGCACCGGTGAAGTCGTTGCCCGCCGTGGCGAGCGTGATGTCACCCGCAGTAGCGGTCAGGTTCGTCACCCCGCTCACCTTCACCGTGCCGGTGTTGGTGATATTCGTCCCCGCGGTCACCGACAGCGTCCCGCCCGCGGTCACCGTGCCCAGGTTGATCGCGTTGACATCGACCAGCGTGATGTTCGTGCCCGAGGCATTCACCGCTCCGGTGAAGTCGTTGCCCGCCGTACCCACCGTGATGCCGCCCGCCGTCGCCGTCAGGTTCGTCACACCGCTCACCTTCACCGTGCCGGTGTTGGTGATGTTCGTGCCCGCTGTCACCGACAGCGTCCCGCCCGCGGTCACCGTGCCCAGATTGAGCGCGTTCGCATCCACCAGCGTGATGTTGGTGCCGGTCGCGTTTACCGCCCCGGTGAAGTCGTTGCCGGCGATGGCTAGCGTAATGTCACCCGCCGTCGCCGTCAGGTTGGTCACCCCGCTCACTTTCACCGTGCCGGTGTTGGTGATGTTCGTCCCCGCCGTCACCGACAGCGTCCCGCCCGCGGTCACCGTGCCCAGGTTGATCGCGTTCGTATCGACCAGCGTGATGTTCGTGCCCGCGGCATTCACCGCGCCGGTGAAGTCATTGCCCGCGACGTTCAGAGTGATGTCACCCGCAGTCGCCGTCAGGTTCGTCACCCCGCCCACCAACACGGTGCCGCTGTTGGTGATGTTCGTGCCTGCGGTCACCGACAGCCTGCCGCCCGCGGTCACCGTGCCAAGGTTGATCGCGTTGACATCGACCAGTGTGATGTTCGTGCCCGAGGCGTTCACCGCTCCGGTGAAGTCGTTGCCCGGCGTCGCGAGCGTGATGTCACCCGCAGTCGCCGTCAGGTTGGTCACGCCACTCACCTTCACCGTGCCGGTGTTGGTGATATTCGTCCCGGCAGTGACCGACAGCGTACCGCTCGCGGTCACCGTGCCCAGTTCGATCGCGTTCTTGTCCACCAGCAAGATCGTAGAACCCGTCACGTTAACCGTGCTCTGGAAGTCGTTCTGCGTCTGCGTCAGCGTGATGGTGTTGGTCCCCGCGTTTAGGGTCAATTTGCCCGTCACCGTCACGGCACCGCTCTGAATGATCGGGTTGTTCTGGCTCGTCGCCGAATAGTCGCCCGTGATCGTGCCGGCACCCAAATTCGTCGTACCTCCAGTGCTCACGGTCACCGATCCGGATGCGTTGGCAGTCAGGTTAAGCCCGTTTACGTCCGTGATCTTAATGTTCACTCCCGTAGCCGTCACCTGGGACGTAGTCTGGAAGTCGTTCGCTCCGTCGGTTAGCGTGATGTTCGCATTCGTCGCCGTAATGTCGGCATTACCCGTGACCCGCAACCCGTTCGCAATCTGCGTGATATGCGCCGTGGCTCCCGTTCCCGAGTTCGCTGTGAGCTTGCCCCCAAGAGTGCCCGTGCCAAGAGTAAGGGCACCGGTTGAGTTCACCGTGAAATCGCCCGTGGCGATACTCAGCGTCCCCAAGGTCAGCGTGTTCGCGTCAGTGATCTGGACGTTGTTCGCACCGCCATTGGTCAGGTTCAACGTGCTCGTGAAATCGTTTGCCGCATTGGTTGCCGTAATTGCCCCAGCTGTAGCAGTCAGCGTTACCGTCCCGGCCGAAACGGCGTCGTTGTAGGTCTGCGAACCGCTCGTCGTCACCGACCCACCGTTGATCGCCGTCGTGCCACCCGCGTCAGTCGTCAAACTCGTGAGCGCCGTCGTTCCACCCACCGCCACGCTGAACGTGGTGGTGGCGCTATCGTTCACCGTCAGCGCGAACGCTCCGTTCACCGAACTCGCGAACGTGTTCGCCACACCCGTGATCGTCGTCGCAGCACCCAGGGTCACCGCGTCGTTGTAGGTCTGCGCACCGGTCGTGCTCACCAGCCCGCCGTTGATCGCCGTCGTCCCGCCGCTGTCCGTGGTCAGGCTGGAGAGCGCCGCCGTCCCACCCACCGCCACGCTGAACGTCGTCGTCGCACTATCGTTCACCGTCAGCGCAAACGCTCCGTTCACCGAACTGGCGAACGTATTGGCTACGCCCGTAATCGTCGTCGCCGCACCGAGCGTCACCGCGTCGTTGTAGGTCTGCCCACCCGTCGTGCTCACCAGCCCGCCGTTGATCGCCGTCGTGCCACCGCTATCGGTCGTCAGACTCGACAGCGCCGCCGTGCC